>NZ_AP018207.1:4051082-4949937 GCF_002367995.1 Calothrix brevissima NIES-22 | reverse complement strand
TTGACTATTGACTCTTGACTCTTGACAATTAAACATGAAAAAACCCGGCTGAACCGGGCAGATGTACTGTTTGTCGAATTTATTAATTACATTTTGATTTCACAAGTTAATGGGCAAGAAGCATAGACTGTAGTTTGAATTTGTTCTGCTTCTCCATGCAACCAACTTAACCATTTAATTTCTTTTGGATGAACTCCTTTCGCAGTTAGTATTCCAGCCGCAAATACGACTGCCATAACATTAAATAAAATTAAGCCGCCTGCTACTAACAAAACTGCACTAACAGGCATCACAGATTGCAACACAATCGACAACAGACACCCGACCGTAGCCATCAAAACAACTAATGGAAATCCGACAACTAACAAACATACTGCCAATGTGAAAGTCCAGATCAAAAAACTTTTGATCGTTAACAAGGAGTAGGTCTTATTGAGATTAGAGCTATCTGCCGAAACCATGACTTTTCCTCCCAAATACAGAGCAAAAACTGAACTGCAATTTTTTCGGTTTCCGAAGAAACTGAAACTATTAATTAGAAGTTAAGTATATAAAAACCTATTCGTTAAATGAGCATTTCTTTACTAAACTTTACAGTTAATTTTTTGTAATTATGAATGTAAAGCCCAGTTTACATATAGAGAAAATGCTTGGTATCAACATCTATCTTCCGGTATAGAAGCTCAACGAACTCTGCTGGAAAGATGTGCGATCGCTCTTTAAGGACGATAGCGCTTAACATTTCTTATATTAACAGACTACTATTCTCATAATTCTCAGATGTGTGTGAATAAAATATCTGCTAATGTTTTGTGCTGTTAATTGCTATCCACTTTTGTCTAAATCTGAGATGAACTTTCTCATTTAAACAGCCGCAAATATCGAACAAAAACAAAAGTTAATTTAAATACATATATTTATATGTAATATCCCTGATGTTTATGCAGGGTTTAAGTATGTTAAACAGGTGTATAGATAATATATAAAAATTAATTGGAATATATCGATGCCAAAAAGAAAGTAATAAAAAATACTGACGCTAGCGCTCCACAGGAATTGACTCACAAACACAGACGATTCAACGCAGAAGCACCTTCAGCCGATTTACGGTGACTTCTGACTAATTTATGTTTTGTTCTCTTCATTGTAAAGAAATATGACAGACTTACAGCGTCCACCAAGTCCTAATTCAGCTGCTACACGTCCAGCGCCACCAGCACCACCACCACCACCGCCACCGCCACCAGCACCCCCAACCTTAAGCACCCAACGTCAAGCGACACAAACATTAGATCTGTCAAACACTCCGGGAATGAGTGCTGCACCGCCACCGCCGATACCAACTCCTAACCCAGGAACGACTCATCGGCCGGGAACTCCACCACCAATCCCTAATGCTGCACCCAAACAAAACAGCACTCCCAGTGTGACTTTAGAATTCATCATTAAGGAAGCTTACGATAAAGGATTTTCTGACATTCACTTGGGTGTAGGTGAAGTACCCCGCTTTCGCAACCGAGGGGAAATTGAACCGACAAGTTATCCCGAAACTGATAAAGAAACCTTTATCAGTTGGATGCGGGAAGTATTAACAGAAGGGGAAATTCAGCGATTTCAAGAGCATTTAGAGTTTGACGGCGCAACTCAGTATGAATTTGCTCGCGTGCGGATTAATATTTTTGACTCCCTCAAAGGCTATGCAATGGTATTGCGGTTAATTCCGCTAAAAATCTTAACCATCGATCAGTTGCGCTTACCTCCAATATTTCGAGATATCTGTCACGTTCATAAAGGGTTGATTTTGGTAACCGGGCCTACTGGTTCTGGTAAATCTACAACGATGGCGGCAATGATTGACTATATCAATAAAGAAATGCCGAAGCACATCATTACCATCGAAGACCCGATTGAATTTGTGCACAGAAGCCAAAGATCCTTAATTAAACAGCGCGAAGTGGGAATGCACACCCGCAAATTTGATAACGCCTTAAAAGCAGCTTTGCGGGAAGATCCAGATTTGATTCTGGTAGGGGAAATGCGGGATAAAGAAACAGTAAATACCGCCTTAAAAGCCGCTCAGACAGGTCACTTAGTTATGGGAACCCTGCACACTAATAGCGCAGTCAAAACCATTGAGCGGATATTAAATCTTTACTCTGGGGACGAACAGGAAGCCATGCGGGTGGCAATTTCTGAGTCTCTAGTGTCTGTAATTGCCCAAGGTTTGTGCCGCACCACAGATGGTAAGCGGGCAGCATTCCACGATATCCTAATTAACACTGAGGCAATTAAGGAGTGGATCAAAGACGGTAAGTACGATGAAATTAGCGAACTGATGAAACAAGCCAGCTTTGATGGCATGATTACGATGAATCAGTCGTTATACAACCTCTACCAAGACGGGCGAATCACTGAAGAAACCGCTTTGGAAATGTCACCAACTCCTAACGAAATGGCGCAATTCCTCCGAGGCAGAGTTTAATTAAAAAGGCAGAAGGCAGAAGGCAGAGGGCAGAAGGAGAGGGACAAGGAGGACAAGGAGGACAAGGGAGACAAGGGAGACAAGGGAGACAAGGGAGACAAGGGAGACAAAGAGAATTGTGAACTATGCCCCATGCCCAATGCCCCATGCCCAATGCCCAATGCCCCATGCCCAATGCCCAATGCCCATAATTCATTTCTCTATTTTTCTGAAAGACGTTGAATCAAGGCAAACTATCCCACAATCAGCTATTTAAAGGTATTGCTCTATTTACACCCGGTGGAGATTTGATTTATACCATCGACCCTAGTAAACAAGGTCGATGGCATTTGCATTTGTGCGCTGCTTTACAGGAAATTTTAGACTTAGTAGAACCGCCTCATTTTTTAGTGCCTTGTTATACTGCGACTGTGGATCATTGGTTAGATCCGCGCACGCAACAAGTCAGAACTTTTGCGGAAGCTTATCCAGCAGTGTTAAAACATCAGGCTGTATTGAATGCGATTTTTGGTACAGGGGATTTAGTATGGCAAGCAGCACCCTGGCCTGATGGATTGTGCGATCGCATGGTATTGTCAACTTACCGCGCTTCATTTCCCCAGCTTTGGGAAGACCACGATTTGATTGTGCAATTAGATATTGCTGAACCGACTTTTCAGAGTGAACGGGTAGCGAAAAAGGTACAAAATCTCCCCTTAAAAACTCAAGCTTACGTGTTGCGCTTGTTTGTTGCGGGACATAGTGCAGCCACAGAAAAGATTTTACATAATTTACACGAATTATTAGAGCGATCGCTCGCTCAACCTTATACGCTCAAAGTTGTTGATGTTTTAACTAATCCCGAACAAGCAGAAATCGATCAAGTAACTGCTACCCCTACTCTAGTGAAAGTCTGGCCCCATCCCATTCGCCGCTTAGTTGGCGATTTGGATCGGGGAGATAAGATTTTACAAATGTTAGGCGCTCAAGAAAAAACTTAAATTTATAGCAGTAGCCAGATATATTAGGTCATCAAGCTAAAATAAAATCTAGAAAATAAAAGCCTTTCACATCTGTCAACAGTCAACAGTCAACAGTCAACAGTCAACAGCCAACAGCTATAAATATGTTTTTATTCAGCAAGCAACTATAGCTCATTTTGTCTGCTATGCCTTTTAATATATGCATATATCAGTAGGGTTTGCATCTATCATCTCAGCAATTAGATAGATGAAATGGCATTTGTATAAATGGTTTAATCTGATGAGAAGGTTTGCGATTAAATTTGAAATTATGGACAATACATTAGTTGATAAAACTTTCCGCGATCGCGAGGGCAATATTGTTATAGCTCAAGCACCAAATCCACCACTGATTGTTTGGATAGTTAGTAGTTTACTGTCTCTCGTTTTTACAAGTGGTACAGTCCATACAGTGTTAGATGTAATTGCAACTGGCTCTTTGTTTACTTGGGCGTGGCTGGAATTATTTGACGGTGTTAATTATTTTCGCAGAGGTTTAGGTCTGGTTGTATTGATTGGTCTTATTGTATTCAAAGTTCAGTATTCACAATAGATTAATACTGATTTAAATAGTATTGGAGCAGCATTAATTATTAAGGGCAAGGCACTGCCTTGCCCCTACCCCTATGTTGTGTTATTTTTGTAAATTAATCTCACTAATCTATACTATTTCTCTGTGACGATGCACTTAATATTTATAAATGAACCGCCCTTCGGGTTCAGCAGTTCCTCATGGGGGAAACCCCCAAGAACGGACTGCTTCACCAAGTACGCCAAGTACGCCAAGAAAGAGAGAGGTAATAACTTAGTGCAAGTTTATAGATAATTATTATTAGAAATAATTATCTAGTTATGGACATAATATATGTGCCCATAACTAGATAATTTATTTTTTGGAAACAGGCTGTAATTGCTGTGGTGGATACTGCTTTAAAACCTGACGTAAATATTCTCCAGTGTAAGATTTAGGATTATTCGCTACTTCTTCAGGTGTCCCGGCTGCAATTACTTCTCCGCCTTTATCACCGCCATCTGGGCCTAAATCTATCACCCAATCGGCACAACGAATTACATCTAAATTATGTTCAATTACTAAAATTGAATTACCTTTATCTACTAAACGTTGGACTACATCTAGTAATTTGTGGACATCATAAAAAGATAATCCTGTTGTTGGTTCATCGATTAAATAAAGTGTTTTACCTGTCGCACGGCGTGATAATTCTGTGGCTAATTTTACCCGTTGTGCTTCGCCACCAGATAAGGTGGTTGCTGGTTGACCTAATTGAATATAACCTAAGCCAACATCAAGTAAGGTTTGTAAGCGATTTACAGCTTTGGGAATGTTTTGGAAGAAATCTAAACTTTCTTCAACTGTCATGTTGAGAACGTCAGAAATGTTTTTATCTTTGTATTTCACTTGCAAAGTTTCGCGGTTATATCTTGCACCTTTACAAATTTCACATTGGACGTAAACGTCGGGTAAAAAGTTCATTTCAATGACGTTTACACCCTGTCCGCTACATGCTTCGCAACGTCCACCTTTAACGTTAAACGAAAATTGTCCGGGTTTATAACCTCTGGCTTTGGCTTCTACTGTTTGGGAAAATACATCCCGAATTACATCAAAAACACCTGTATAAGTTGCAGGGTTAGAACGTGGTGTTCTTCCGATTGGTGATTGATCTATGACTATGGCTTTATCAATAGAATTTAAGCCTTTGATTTCTTCTAATTCTTTAGGTAAGGGAACTCTCTTTGTTAAATGATGTTGTAATGCGGGGTAAAGTAATTCGTTAATTAATGTAGATTTTCCTGAACCAGAAACACCAGTAACGGCGACGAGTTTACCTAAAGGAATTTCCACATCGATATTTTTTAAATTATTCCGATGGGCATTTTTAATTATTAAACTGCGTCCGTTTCCTTCGCGGCGTTCTGCTGGGGTATGAATTACTTTTCTTCCTGATAAATAAGCACCTGTTAAGGAAGCTTCTGCTGTGAGCAAAGTTTGTAAATCACCTTGGGCGACAATATGACCGCCATGAATTCCTGCACCAGGGCCAATATCAACTATATAGTTAGCTGCGCGAATGGTTTCTTCATCGTGTTCTACGACGATTAAGGTATTACCTAAATCGCGTAATTTGGTTAAAGTGTTGAGTAATCTGCTGTTATCTCTCTGATGCAAACCTATGCTTGGTTCGTCTAAAACGTAAAGAACTCCTGTTAAGCCAGAACCGATTTGTGTGGCGAGACGAATACGTTGAGCTTCGCCACCAGACAAAGTCATGGCGGGACGATCGAGGGTGAGATAATCTAAGCCAACATCGAGTAAAAATTGCAATCTGGCTTTAATTTCGCGCAGGACTAAATCAGCTATTTGAAATTGGCGATCGCTCAATTTTAATTGTTCAATTCTCTGGCGACAATCGCGAATGGAAACGCCAGTTAAATCTAAGATTTTATACTGTCCTAAACGAACTGCTAAAGCTTCTGGTTTTAATCGCTTTCCGTGACAAACTTCGCAGGGTTGATCGATTAAATAATCTTCTAATTTTTGCTTAATTAACTCGGAACCACCTTCATATTGTCTTTGCAGAATAGGAACTACGCCTTTAAAATTCTGTTTCCGTTCGGCTGCGGTATTTGCTTCTTCTCCATACAAAATAATTTGTTGTTGTTCGGGAGTTAATTTACCCCATTGTACTTGTAATTCAAAACCGTGAGCTTGCCCTAAAGCATAAAGTAATTCTAAATAATAAGAATTATCTTTTTCTGACCAAGGAGCAATGGCGGCATAAACTGGCGCTTCAATATCTGGTACGATTAAATCAGGTGAAAATCGTTTTAAACTGCCTAAGCCATGACAATGAGGACATGCCCCATAAGGAGAGTTAAAAGAGAACAATCGCGGCGATAATTCTTCCATTACCGCCCCATGTTCTGGACAAGCAAAATTCTCAGAAAATACTAATTCTTCTTCTGGGTCATTGGTGGTTTGTTCTTGAGCATGACCGATGACAATATTGGCAATTCCACCTGATAGTTTGAGACAGGTAGAAAGTGAATCAACTAAACGTTCTTGAATGCCATCTTTTTTAATTAAACGGTCAATAACTACTTCAATTGTGTGAATAAAATTTTTGTCTAATTCAATGGAATCGGATAATTCTCTAACTTCGCCATCAACGCGCACCCGGACAAAACCCTGAGACGCCAAACTAGATAATAGTTTGCGGTGTGTGCCTTTTTTACCTCTGACTACAGGGGCGAGAATTTGAAAGCGAGTGCGATCGCCTAAATCCATAATCCGATCTACCATTTCATCAATGGTTTGCGGCGAAATACAGCGATCGCATATCGGACAATGGGGTTCACCTGCGCGCCCAAACAACAAGCGCAAATAATCGTAAATTTCTGTTACCGTCCCGACTGTCGAACGGGGGTTATGGGAAGTAGACTTTTGATCGATGGAAATCGCCGGACTTAAGCCTTCAATCGCTTCGACATCAGGCTTATCCAATTGTCCCAAAAATTGTCTTGCGTAGGCGCTGAGGGATTCTACATAACGGCGTTGTCCTTCAGCGAAGATGGTATCAAAGGCTAAAGAAGACTTACCCGAACCAGAAACGCCAGTAAACACGATTAGGCGATCGCGTGGTAATTCTAAATCAATATTTTTCAGATTATGCTGCCTAGCACCCCGAATCCGGATAGTATTCTGGTTGAGGTGGCTCTTGTGCGGAAGATGTCCATTTAAGGATTCGGCTAGCTTTTGATCTGACATATCGGCAAGCTGATTGTGAGGAAGGCGTGAAACAGTCCTTAATAATACTATCTTTACTGCGTCTATAATAGAACAATCGTACTGTTTTTCTTGGCAAATCCTGATTCAGCAATGCTGCATAAGCTCAGGATCTGCTAATTTGAAAGCATATTTACCAAAAATCCTGCTGAGGTTATATATATGGTGGTTTACCGTATCCCATCACCAACCCAGTCAGAAGTCATCTACCCGGATAATGATGGACAGCCAGTGGCAAATAATACGATACAATTTCGCTGGATTGTAGAAATTCAACAGAATTTAGATTGGCTATTTGCTGACGATCCTAATGTATTTATAGCTGGGGATTTGTTCTGGTATCCGGTAGAAGGACGAAATACAATTGCTGTCGCGCCAGATGTGATGGTGGTATTAGGTAGACCAAAAGGCGATCGCTTGTCTTACCTACAATGGAAAGAATCAGGAATAGCACCTCAAGTAGTGTTTGAAATTCTCTCTCCTAGCAACACAGCAGTTGAAATGGACAAGAAATTACTTTTCTTTGACCGCTACGGCGTAGAAGAGTATTACATTTACGATCCGGATAGCCATAATTTGCAAGGTTGGCTAAGGGGAGAAGATGGATTAGATACCATCCCGCAAATGGCTGATTGGGTGAGTCCTCGATTAAAAATTAAATTTACGCTTCCACCTGAAGGTTTACAACTCTACCGTCCTGATGGCGAACGTTTTTTAACTTATCAGGAAATTTCTCAACGCTTTGAACAAGAACGCCAGCGTGCTGAACTAGAACATGAAAGGGCTGAACAGGAACGCCAACGCGCAGACAGATTAGCCGAACAGTTAAGAGCTTTAGGTATAGAACCAGAGGCTTAAGTTTGATGTTACGCGATCGCTTGTTAAATTTGTCATTTAAACACAAGAGCGATCGCGCAATTAAAATCAGGCAATAACGGTGATGTTAACTCATCATCCTCAAACAAAGTTGCGGCTAACTTTAAAATTCCTTGTTCTCTGCGATAGACTTCTATCTGCTGTTTGCGCCAATCCACAATCCAATATTCCCTGACACCCCGCGATGAATAAAGCTTCAGTTTAAGTTCTCTATCGCGCTTTTCATTCTCCATCCCCGCAGATAGCACCTCTATCACCAATTCTGGAGCAGCAGTCAAATGTCCCGCTTCGTCTAACACAGTAGCTAGTTTATCGTTGCTAGCCCAGACAACATCAGGAATTACACTATCATTGTCGTCAAAAATTATCCCTGGAGCTATTACAACTTCTCCCAAGCCACTAACTTGTGACCAGTTATCCAAAACCCCGCTAATTCTGACACAAGTTTTTTGATGTTTCCAGTGAGGCGCTCTCGTCACCAATAATTCCCCATCAATAATTTCATAGCGGTTTCCGTTATCTGGAAACAACTTTAAATCAGCGTTAGTCCAGCGCACTCTCTCACTTATCTGCTGGTTCATGAGATATTTCTCTGGGGTATTTACCTATTTTAGCTTGGGCATAGGGCATGGGGCATGGGGGATTGATTTTTATCCCCCTTGTCCTCCTTGTCCCCCTTGTCCCCCTTGTCCTCCTTCCCTTACCTTCCTAAACTGTCGCCTTCTCTAAAATCAACTTAGAACGCTTCACCTGCTCAGGAATCGCCACAGGGTAATCGCCTGTAAAACAAGCAGAACAGAAACTATTAGTATCTTCTCTGGTTGCTTCTAGCATTCCTTCCCAGCTTAAATAAGCGAGGCTATCAACTTCCAATTGCTTGGCGATTTCGGCTACTGATTTAGTCGCCGCAATTAACTGATCCTGGGTATCGGTATCAATCCCATAAAAGCAAGGATGAGTGACTGGTGGCGAAGAAATTCGCATGTGTACTTCCACAGCACCGGCTTCGCGCAAAGTCTTGACAAGTTTGCGGCTGGTGGTTCCTCGGACAATGGAATCATCCACAATCACCACTCGCTTACCGGCTAGCACATCTTTAAGCGGGTTGAGTTTCATCCGCAAACCAGATTCGCGCATGGTTTGAGTTGGCTGAATAAAGGTGCGTCCCACGTAACGATTTTTAATCAATCCTTCACCATAGGCGACACCAGAAGCTTGAGAAAAGCCAATAGCCGCAGGTATCCCTGAATCAGGAACGCCAAAGACTAAGTCAGCCTCAACCGCCGATTCTGCTGCAAGTCTTCGTCCTAAACGCATCCGGTAACTGTACAAAGTTTCCTCATGCATCAGGCTATCAGGACGCGCAAAGTAAATCATTTCAAAGATACACAACTTGCGCTGGGATTGTTGCTGCCATTGAATAGAAGTTAAACCTTCTTCATTGATCCAAACTAACTCTCCTGGTAGGACATCCCGCAGGTATTCTGCACCAATGATATCTAAGCCGCAAGTTTCCGAAGCTAAGACATAACGCTCTGGTTCGCCTGTTAATATCCCAATAACTAAGGGACGAATCCCATTAGGATCGCGTACTCCCATTACCCCATCAGGAGTCCCAATTACTAAACTAAAAGCACCTTGACAACGGCGACAAGCTTGGATACAACCATCTACCCAATTAGCACCAGCATTGACTTCTTCCGCGATCGCAAATGCAACCATTTCTGAGTCTGTTGTGGTTACTAGGTTGCATTGGCTTTGCAGCAATTCTTCCCGCAACTGTACAGTATTGACTAAATTACCATTATGTGCTAATGCTAATTTTCCTAAGCGACTGTCAACTACAGCAGGTTGGGCGTTAACTTTGCGGCTAGAACCTGTAGTTGAGTAACGGGTGTGTCCCACAGCCAAGTTACCTGGTAACTCTTGCAGAACCGATTCATTAAAGACTTGAGACACCAACCCCATATCCTTATGGAGGTGGACGGTTGTACCTTCAAATGTAGCGATACCAGCTGATTCTTGACCCCGGTGTTGGAGTGCATACAATCCAAAGTAAGTTAATTTAGCAACATCTTCTCCTGGTGCGTAGATACCAAAAACACCACAAGCTTCTTCTTGCTTATCGGGACGATCTTCTTGATTAATTTGGTTGCTTGATTGTTGGGGGTAGTCATCCATATTGGAATCGTGGGGAATCATGCTAGCTTTGCTCCTGGTGGTGGTGTCAAGTCACTGGGATTAGGCGATATCAAAATTGGCAGTCTTAGAGATTTGAGAAATTTGAGAAAATTTGTATCAGTCTCTAAAATTCGCAATCCAAAATTGATGCGATTGGAGAGCCGCAGTTTTCTTAACAAAACTTTAACTCTCCATTAAAACAGTACCGTAATTATGCTAATTGAGGTTAGTAATTCGGATAGGGGGGATTTTACGAATTAACTAGGGGTAGTTATTTGAACTGCTAACCGTCGAGCGATCGCATCAGAAAAGCGATCGCTCATATCGTTGATACTAGCGGTTATTAAGGTTTGGTTATCAGAGGTTAAGACCCCCAAACCCATCTCTGAATTAACCACAGTGCCTAGTTTTTGCCATTGTTGATCGAGATGTTCCTGTAAGTAGGATTCCCAAATTTCTTGTTGTTCTGAACTTACAGATACTAAAATTTGTCCCCCACCTTCGCCAAATAGCAAAGTATCTAACCTGATTGATTGATTAGCTGAGATATCTAGAGTAATTTGTGCGCCTAAATTAGCAGCAATACAAGATTCCGCTAAAGCCACAGCTAATCCACCCTCAGCGCAATCATGGGCTGAACGTATCCATCCTGCACGAATCCCCTCACGACAAACTTTTTGTATCCGGCGTTCCGACTCAAAATCCACCTTTACAGGTTTCCCAGCAATAGTTTTATGAATTGCGGCTAAATATTCAGAAGCGCCCAAATTATCATCAGATGTAGGCAGCACACCTAAAAGATAAATTCCATCGCCAACACTTTGCCAAGCTTGACCGCAAATTTTGCTGATATCCGGGATTAATCCCACCATACCCACAACTGGAGTAGGATAAATCGGCTGGGGATTGCCTTGGGAATCCAGAGTTTCGTTATAAAGAGAAACATTTCCACCAGTTACAGGCGTAGCCAATTCCTGACAACCTTCAGCTAAACCGCGACAAGATTCTGCTAATTGCCAGTAACCAATTGGTTTTTCTGGGCTACCAAAATTCAAATTATCCGTCACCGCCAAAGGTTCAGCACCCACACAGCTAAGATTGCGCGCAGCTTCAGCCACCACCGCCTTAGCACCTTCATAAGGGTCAAGATAAACATAGCGTGGATTGCAATCTACCGTTGCAGCAACACCTGTTTTAGCCCCTAGCTTTCCGGGAGGTTCTAAAGGACGTAAGCGCACCACAGCCGCATCAGCACCACCAGGGAAAATCACCGTATTATTCTGCACTTGATGGTCATACTGGCGATAAACCCAGCTTTTAGAAGCAATGGTAGGAGTATCCAGCAAAGTTAACAAAATATCACTCCAACTTTGCAGACTTCCATCAATTTCAATCCCCGCATTATTGCAGGTAGGTAAAGAATCAGCTTTCCATTCCCATGCTTGACGCGCATATTCGGGAGGTTCCGCCAACAATTCCCTATGATATAGGGGAGTATTTTCTGCCAAAGCATCCGCCGGAATTTCGGCTGCAATTCCCCCCTCAAACAGAATCCGCACAATCGGTTCTGCAATCACTGTACCCGCGACAACCGCCTGAAGTCCCCAACGGTGAAAAATATCAATTAACTCCTGTTCTCGTCCTGTATGGGCGACAAACAGCATTCTTTCTTGGGATTCCGAAAGCAGATATTCATAGGGAACCATCCCCAATTCCCGCACCGGAATTTTATCTAAATCCAGTTCAATTCCGACGCCACCTTTAGCCGCCATTTCTGATGTCGAACAGGTAATACCCGCAGCACCCATATCTTGAGCGGCGACAACCGCACCTGTTTTAAAGGCTTCTAAACAAGCTTCAATTAACGACTTTTCCAAAAATGGATCGCCTACTTGCACAGCCGGACGGTCATCGATGGATTCATCACTTAATTCTGCACTAGCAAAACTTGCGCCACCCATACCATCGCGTCCTGTGGTGGAACCGACATATAGGACGGGGTTACCAATTCCAGAAGCACCAGATTTAACGATTTCTGGCGTTTCCATCAATCCCAAAGCCATGACATTTACCAAGGGATTTCCAGAATAAGCGGGGTCAAAGTAAACTTCACCGCCGACAGTGGGAACTCCAACACAATTACCATAGTGACTGATCCCAGCCACAACACCTTGGAACAACCTTTGAGTTTTCACATCTTCTAGGGAACCAAAGCGCAGGGAATTTAATAAAGCGATGGGACGCGCACCCATTGTAAAGATATCTCTGAGGATACCTCCGACTCCCGTTGCCGCACCTTGGAAGGGTTCAACTGCTGAGGGGTGGTTATGGGATTCAATTTTAAACGCAAGTTGCAATCCGTCGCCTAAATCTACAACACCAGCATTTTCACCAGGCCCAACCAAAATGCGGGGGCCTGTTGTGGGAAACTGTTTGAGTAAAGGGCGGGAGTTTTTATAACAACAATGCTCTGACCACATCACCCCAAACATGCCGAGTTCAGCTTTGTTAGGGTGTCGCCCTAACCGTCGGACAATTTCCTCGTATTCTTCTGGTTTCAAACCTTCGGCGGCGATTTCTTTGGGTGAAAAGGGAGCAGAGGATTTGGCGGTCATGGAAATAATGCACCAAAAGGACAGAGCATTATTCTATCGGTTTAAATGATGCAAATGCAGGTAACTGCTCAATAAATTGCTCTTGGGTTAAACCGAGAAGTTCGCGAGTAGCGCCAAGACGCTGACTCAGCTGTCCCTTACTCAATTATTCTTTTCAAAATTGAGCAGCATAACCCAGATGGAAATTATTAGTCCTCCGGTAAGACAACAAAGAGTAAAAAAGTCAGCTATTTCCTGGTTTGTTGCTATGTAGAAAGGGTGGGTTTGGGAACACCAAGAGCAAGAACCAAATCCACCTGCTTCTGCTGCCCAATCGAGAACCGACTTAGAATAGTAGGCGGGAACAGAGAATATGACGATTACCATCGCAATAATAGCAAGTTTGAGTTTTATCATTTATGTTCCATCCTTAAGAAACCGAAGTTTTCTGTCACCACAGTTTATAACCTGTCCTATTTTGTGGATATCTCGGCAGACACCCTTATTCAAATTTTTACTTACTCCCTCTGCCGCCTCAAGTAAAATAGATATAGCTCGAATTGACCTGACAAGCTCTCATCATGAAGTTACCAAATTTTGATCAGCAAACCATTGATCGCATCATTGAAATGGCATGGGAAGATAGAACACCTTTTGATGTTATTGAAACTCAGTTTGGGCTAAAAGAGAAACAGGTAATTGTCTTAATGCGGCAGCAAATGAAAGAATCTAGTTTCTATATGTGGCGAAAGCGAGTTACCAAACGTAAGACTAAACATTTAAATAAGCGAGAGTTTATTGCAGGTAGATTTAAGTCACAAAATCAAAAATCATGAACATGAATGTATGATTGCCAAAGTTAAAGGCAATGGTAAAATTAATTGCTGAAATATTTGGCAGTTATCAATAATTTCGATGCGATCGCTTTCTCATAACTAAACTTCCAAAAGTGCGATCGCGCTTTTGGGATATAAGTTACAGTGCTACAGTAATGGTATTTTCAAGCCTCAGATCAAACCATGAATACCATTACAATCAACGTTCCCGATGATCATTTGCTGAAGTTGCAACAAAAAGCTACTCGTCTTGGTATATCAGTAGAAGAATTAGTGTTAATGAGTGTTGAAGAATTACTTAATCAACCAGAAACATCATTTTCTGAGGCGATGGAATACGTACTCAATAAAAATGCTGAACTTTACAAGCGGCTAGCATAATGCGCTATCTGACTTTAACAGAAGTCTTACAACTTTACAAAGATAACAGGGTGCATCAGCACCCTTGATTTTTATGATTATTTAACGGATTTAACCCTGTTACCCGCTTGCTTTCTCTTATTTAGAAATATTAAGCCAGCACCAGCGATCGCAAATCCGGCTAAAGGTGAAGATTCAGGAACCGTAGCTATGCGCTGAAAATTTATACGCGAACCAGCCAACAACTTACCACTGCTGTCAAAAATTTGGTCTAATGAGTTGATACTGTTGGCTTGGATAGAAACATCAGATACTACCTTACCGCCAGTGATTGTCGGACAACCGTTTGGTGCATTATTTCCCACATAGCGATTTGGTTCATAGGTGAGATTGAGACTACATACAGCAGCTGCGAGATTATCCTGGCTAATAATTCTTTCGGATGCAGGGCGATCGCAAATTCCACTCAAACTGTTGGGATTGATAAAGCTACGAATACCCAGGTTAATCGTACCACTGCCTAAGCCAAAGGAATAAAAGCGGACTCGGTTAAATACAGGACTTTGCTGTTCCAAATAAACACTTTCTGTACCATCAGTCCCACCACCAGCTAATTGCACTGAACAATTCCGCATATTAATCAATGGTATTCCTGGATTGCTGGCTACATTTTGAGAATTATCAAATTTTCCCGTAAACCACTGGATTACTTGTTTTAGCTGGTTTGAAAGCGGTGGTACATTAGCAGCAAGACTCTGTTGGGGAAAAACAAATCCAGCCAGTAAAAACGTTAAGGTGCAAGCTTTTAGTTGATTCATCATCTCTATTGCCAGTTAATCTCTCTTCACCAACTCCGGATTAAATCAAGCAAATTTTAAAGGAATATGGATGATAAATCTACTACTTAAAGTTATACTAGGTTAAAAAATCATCCTATAGATGGGTAGATACATAACCATTTTGTGCTGTTAGGAAATCCATTGATTTACCTCCAATATTATTTGAAGTGGGCACAGGTAATATTAGAGATAACTTCCTCATTGGCAGCATAATTTATTTCACACCAGTAGCTTGCAGATTCTGTAAAATTAAATCTGCTCTAGGTGGAAAGCCATCACCATATTCTACAGGAAATTGCGCGATCGCATAGAAAACCTTACCGTTTTGCTGCCCAAGGTACAGACTTCCTACTATATTTTTACTGTAACTGAAAACAATCTTTTCTTTTGCCCAAGAATAAGCAACCTTTTGATTGCGGTTAACAACCCGCCATTTATTCGCTGCAATTAAACCATTTTTACCATTCACAAAGCTTTTTAATTGACCCAGAGTTTTGACATCATTTAAAAAAGCAATGTGGACATAAGCATTATCATTTCTGCTACCGCCAAAATTAGCAATAAACCTGACTCCTGTACCTTCACCAGAACTCAAACCTTCAGCGATAAATTCTTTATCGGGAAAGTAAGTGGTAAATAAATCGCTGTATTGGTCATACAGTTTGAGCGTAACGGGAACTTTTTCCCCTTCTACACTAATAGTGGCAGTTTTAGTGGCTGGTCGATTGCTGGCTGAGTTATAACTGGTTTGAATCCCAGTAGGTGTAGGTGTAGCACTAGCATCTGAGGACAGTTGGTTATTGATTGGTGCTGCACAACCCAAAGATGATGTTAAGAGGATTGCGCCAATCAGGATATTTTTAGAGTAAAGATGCATATTCCTGAATCTAAATCGATGTTTACATAATGTAAGACTGTGTGACTTAAATTACAGTTCCTATTACCGCGATGTGCTTTTTCCTTGGAATCGCAAGCAATTGCTTAAACAGATACAGACGGGCTGTGACCATCTAGTGATAACAATCACAAGCACTCATGATTAAGATCGTCTCTCAATTATGAGCAAGCTGCAATACTTCCTTATAACTGAACTCTAGCCGAGTCATTAATAGGGAACACAATATTTGCCGACAGTCTTTTATCGAAGACTGTCGGTTTTTTGTTGTTTGGTCAGTTGTCAGTTGACCGTTGACCGTTGACCGTTGACCGTTGACTGTTGACTGATGACCAACCATAAAATTTCCCCACAAATGGTTGATAACTTGACAGAGAACTTGCCACAGCCACAACCTGTTGTGGGGATAGTATGATCAAATTAGGAATGTTATCGAATTTGAGTACTGAGATTTAGCACTCACGCTCAGTAGAAAAAAAATCTACTACTTGAAAGTGCGCACACTTTGTATCAAGACATTGCCTGAATAATGTAATCAAAGTATGGTGCTGCTTCTGCAGCATCTTCTGCACTAAGTAAGTCAAGGGAGGCTTTTTTGAGAGAAGCGATCGCTTCTACCATCCCAGGTACGGGAACGCCCAGAGAATTGTACATTTCCCGCACGCCAATCAAACCGATTTTTTCAATTGGCTCTTTGTCACCAGCAAGTACGCCATAGGTAATCAGGCGTAAATACCAGCCAAAGTCACGAATACACAGAGAACGCTGACGTTCGCCGTAAGCGTTGCCACCAGGAGAAATAAAGTCAGGACGCTTCTGCCATAATTGTTTGGTTGCTTCCTGAACAATCTTTTTTTCGTTCTCAGCTAGAGTGCTAGCAATCCTGGTGCGTTTTACACCGGTTTGCATAAAAGCTTGGATGCTTTTTAGTTCACCACTGCTGGGATAACGCAGTTCGTCGTCGGCTTGGAGAATAACTTGGCTAATTACAGTCATGATTATTGCAATCACGCGAAATATTATTTGCTAGTTTAACGACTCTGAGGTACACAAGTGAAGGGCTAAAAGCCGGTATGTATTGAAATTACACGATTGACAATGTGGATTGGGGATTGAGGGGGACAAGGGAGACAAGGAAGACAAGGGGGACAAGGAGAAACAATGACAAATGACAAATGACCATTGACCATTGACTAATGACTAATGACTAACAAAATTTGGCAACAGGGTGAATTAATTGAAGTGACGATCGCGGATTTGAGCGACACTGGTGATGGTGTCGGCAGATATGACGATCGCGTAGTTTTTATTCCCGATACTGTACCAGGCGATCGCGCGATCGTTCGATTGGTACATGTTAAACCGAAATATGCTCATGGTAAGTTGCAAAAGTTATTGCAACCATCGCCCCACCGTCAAAGGCCTAGTTGCATTGTGGCTGATAAATGTGGCGGCTGCCAATGGCAACATATTAATTATGAGTTTCAATTAGCGGCCAAGCGCAATCAAGTTATTCAAGCCTTGGAACGCATTGGCGGTTTTAAACAACCACCTGTAGATCCCGTACTTGTCCCTAATTCCGATTTGGGATATCGCAACAAAGCTACATATCCCCTAGATAAATCAGCTACAGGACAGGTACAAGCAGGTTACTACCAAAAAGCTAGCCACCATCTAATTAACTTAAATCAATGTCCCGTCCAAGATTCGCGATTAAATCCCATCTTGGCTGAAGTTAAGCAGGATATTCAAAATCGAGGTTGGCAAATTTATCACGAACAACGCCATCAAGGGCAAATTCGCCATCTCGGTTTACGTATTGGACGCCGCACCGGGGAAATCTTGTTAACTTTGGTAGTTAAAGACTGGAATTTACCTGGTATAGAAGCCCAAGCCCAAGAATGGCTAAAACGCTACCCCAAATTGGTAGGAGTGTCCTTAAATCGCAACCCAGCTCGCACAAATGCGATTTTTGGACGGGAGACTCGCTGTATTGCGGGTATGCCATATTTGCGAGAAAAATTTGCTGATTTGGAATTCCAAATACTACCCGATACGTTTTTTCAGGTTTATACTGAAACAGCAGAGGCACTGTTGCAAGTAATTCAGTCAGAGCTGAATCTTCAAGGGTATGAGGTGTTGGTGGATGCCTACTGTGGAATTGGGACTTTAACTTTGCCCTTGGCGAAACAAGTCCGTCTAGCAACCGGGCTAGAAGTACAGCCAGAGGCGGTACAACAAGCAATTTTGAATGCGCAATGCAATGGAATTAATAATGTCAGCTTCCAAACTGGAGCAGTAGAAAAATTGCTGCCACAGATGGAAAATGTCCCAGATGTGGTATTACTTGATCCGCCGCGCAAAGGATGCGATCGCATTGTCATCGAAACTTTACGACAGGTGAAACCATCCCGAATTGTTTACGTCAGCTGTAAAGTATCTACCCTAGCTCGTGACTTGCAATTACTTTGTCAAGATGGACTTTATACGCTCAAACGAGTACAGCCAGCAGATTTTTTCCCCCAAACTTCTCATGTGGAAGCGGCTGCTTTTCTTGTGTTATCACATTAAAACAGGGGTACTACCACCTTGACAAAAAACACAAATTTTAAATTTGTAGTCTATTGCATAGTAAAAATGCTAAAATTGAATTAAGCTAAAAATAAGTTTGAATATCTTTAAAAAAACTGACGTTGCATCGACTCTAAAAATTATGAAACAGATTGTTTTAACTGTGAATCGGCCCACAGACATAACATAAAATGCTATTTATAAAACCCAGCATTTTTTAGTTACTGACTGTATTTAGAGTTTTCTCTAAACCGATTTAAATATTTAGCAATCAGCATTCATAAGTGGAGTCAATGCTCCCTAGCATTTTCAATATTTAGTTTTAAAGACGCAAGTTTGAAGGCAACATGACCACCTCAACTTTTATCAGGGTGCCTGATTAGCAAACTGATGTCTAGCTAACTGAAAGCTATGGGGTTTCTCTTGTGATTACCATCTCGCTCCGTCCAGTTGGACGTTATTGGGGCACTATTAGTTTTGCCTCAACCCTTTATCTGTGTCCAATCTTAGATCTACTCTTGGCAGAAATTCCCGAACAACTACAAGCAGAACTGCGCCTAGGGCTACAAGAAGCCTTAGTAAACGCAGCCAAACATGGCAATAATCTCGATCCTAGTAAAACCGTTGTAGTTCGCTTTTCGTTAATAGATAATCAATATTGGTGGGTTATATCAGACCAAGGCAGAGGCTTTGCACCCGTTGCCGATGCTGATTGTGATACCGATCCAGTAGACTATCTACCGCCAGACGAAGCTGAAAGTGGTCGAGGCCTTTGTCTTCTCCACCAGATTTTCGATCAGGTAGAGTGGAACCGCAAAGGCACAGAATTGAGACTTTGCAAACAGCTAGAAACTCGACCTCGGCTATCTCTGCGGCGTTAAAGTTAGGGTATTGGGCATTGGTTAGTTGCTTCCCTGTCCTCCTTGTCCCCCTTGTCCTCCTTGTCCCCCTTGTCTTCCTTGTCCTCTCAAATCACTCGGCTGACTTCTTCTCCCCATGACTCGGACAGGGGGGTGCAGAAATAGAACGATTTAACCAACCAGTAGCTTGCTCTAATCTAGCCAGTGCTTCTTGTGGCTGATCTTTTAAAAGAAAGACAATTGCAGCTGCGGCTTGTTCCCGCGCGCGAGAATTGCGGTTAGACTTGAGGCGATGCCAATCATTAGGGGAAATGCTTAACCTCTCCATGAGGGCTTGGGCTAGTTCCAAAGTGCTAAATTCATTCAGTTGACTGGTTTTGGGCAGCTGGGTAGGTTGAGACATGACTCTAAGTGCTGAGTACTAAATGCTGAGTGCTAAGTGCTGAGTAAATCGATAGTCTAAATTTAGGCTATTGACTATTGGCAGACTCACATTTAATCATAGTTTACTATTGCAAAATGAAGCCGCCTCAACAGTTTTCGCATTCTTCGCCAGAGGGCGATTCAGACTCAGAATTTGCACAGGAATTGCAAGAAGTAGAGCGATCGCTTGTCTCCTTAAAAGAACGTTACAATCAAGTACAAAGCGACAAGGAACATAAAGCACAACTACAACAGCGTCGTCAAGACTTACAGCAATCTAAAAACCCCACCTCAGAAATCAAAGCCGAGTTACGGCAGATTAAACAGCAATTGGAAGTGCTAGAAATAAATCTAGAAAGCCAGTTATTTTCTTGGCGTACTTTCAAGAAACCTTTCTGGCAAGCCGTCCGCTTTGGGGGAATGGGCGTTATCATAGGCTGGATATTAAAGTCCTGGGTGAGATAAAACATTGGTCAATGGTCAATAGTCAATGGTCAATGGTCAATAATCCATTTTCTTCCTTGTCTCCCTTGTCCTCCTTGTCCTCCTTGTCTCCCTTGAACCTATGGGAAATTTTGGATTTTCACTGGGGATAATTGTTAAGATTCTCTAATATCCGTATTCTTGACGTTGCTAAAAATAAGTTGTATAAGATGCTGAACCGACGCATTGCAGAAATATTACGTAGTGGTCAACCTGATGAGTCTCTCTTAGTTCAAGGCTGGGTGCGGACAAAACGCGAGTTGAAGGGATTTGCTTTTATTGAAATTAACGATGGTTCATCCTTAGCTAATTTACAAGTTGTGATTAACGAGGATGTACCAGAATATGAAACTACTATCAAAAATTTAAATACAGGTGCGGCGGTAGAAGTCGCTGGGGTTTTAGTCGCTTCTCAAGGTAAAGGACAGCGAATTGAACTCAAAGCCGAAAAGCTGAAACTTTACGGAGAAGCTGATCCCGAAACATACCCATTGCAAAAGAAACGCCACTCCTTTGAATTTTTGCGCACTATTGGACATTTGCGATCGCGTACTAATTCTTTTGGTGCAGTTTTTCGCGTTCGTAACGCTTGTTCCGCCGCAATTCACCAATTTTTCCAAGAAAGAGGCTTTTTGTGGGTACATACGCCCATCATCACCGCTAGCGATTGCGAGGGCGCAGGTGAACTTTTTAACGTCACCAGCTTGGATTTAAAAAATATTCCCCGCACAGAAAACCAAGCCATAGATTACAGCCAAGACTTTTTTGGTAAACCCACATATTTAACCGTTAGCGGACAGTTAGAAGCCGAAGTTATGGCGATGGCGTTTGGTAACGTCTACACCTTTGGCCCCACCTTCCGCGCCGAAAATTCTAATACTTCCCGCCACTTAGCTGAATTTTGGATGGTTGAGCCAGAAATGGCTTTTTGCGATTTAGAAGGTGATATGGATTTAGCTGAGGCGTTTCTCAAATATATATTTGAATATGTCTTAGCAAAATGCCCGGAAGATATGGAATTTTTCAATCAAAGAATTGATAATTCTGTGTTAGCAACGGCAGAAAATATTATTAACAATCAATTTGAACGCCTGACTTACACAGATGCCATCAAACTGTTAGAAAAAGCCGATGTGAAGTTTGATTATCCTGTCAGTTGGGGCTTAGATTTACAATCAGAACACGAAAGATATTTAGCCGAACAACTATTTAAAAAGCCTGTCATCGTCACCGATTACCCAGCGCAAATCAAAGCTTTTTATATGCGCCTCAGCGATGATGAAAAAACCGTGCGCGCAATGGATATTCTCGCGCCAAAAATCGGCGAAATCATCGGCGGCTCTCAACGGGAAGAACGCTTAGATGTTCTCGAACGCCGCATTATAGCCCAAGGAATGAAACCAGAAGATTTGTGGTGGTATCTCGATTTGCGCCGTTACGGTACAGTTCCCCATGCAGGTTTTGGTTTAGGTTTTGAAAGACTCGTGCAATTCATGACAGGTATGGGAAATATTCGGGATGTCATACCCTTCCCTCGTACCCCACAAAATGCTGAGTTTTAACTGACTCCAAACCACAAAGGCGTAAAGCAAGAGAATACAAAAACTCCCTCTTCTCTCTGCACGCCAGTTGCTACCCTCCGGGAAGCCACCCTTCGGGTGTCTACAAGTCGGCAAAGCCGCCCAACGCACTAGCTTGTCTTTGCGCCTCTGCGTGAGACATAGCTGTTGACTGTTGACTGTTGACTGTTGACTGTTGACTGTTGACTGTTGACAGACCTAAAAACCTTTTATTGTGAGGATTTTGTCTTAGCTTAATGTCCTAATCTATCTAACTACTGCTGTAAATAGAAAATCACCCCTCAACAAAGTAGGGGTGATTAGTTCATTTTCATGGTGCAACACAATGAGGCGATGCTGACCTTGACTCAGAGATAAACAAGCGAGTGCTACCTATCGATAATAGTCATATCTCTCCATCATCTCAGCCAAGATGGGGCAAATTTACATCATCTATCAAGTTTGCCCTCACTCAAAGGCCGTGAATTCATGAAAACAGAGAGAATTATCAACTTGTGAGCCAGAAAATACTCATAATCCACAGGCAAAATCACCAATTTTACCCAAAAATTGCAAGTGCGGGTGAAGATTCCGCATTTGTACTTTATCAAAATGCTAGAGTCGCCAGAATTAGGGAGCCGGGACTCAATTGTGAGTTATGAATTATGAAGTAGCAATTAGGAAATTTAATCTCATGCTTCACAATTCATAAGTTATCGGTCTGGGAATTAGATGCCAAAATTGTACAAATTGGGTTGAAATTTTGTCGCTAATTCATCTTGTGAGCAGAAGGATACCAAGGTAAACTATCAGCTATCAGCAGTCAAATATACAGTTAAAAACTGACGGCTGAATGCTGATAGCTATTTACGCCATTTGATTTTCAATCGCCCACCGCGCCAATTCAGTGCGGTTATGGAGATTGGTTTTGCCCAACATGTTGGACACATGGCTTTCAACGGTACGCTGACTAACATTTAATTCTTCAGCAATTTCGCGGTTAGCTAAACCCCTAGCCACAAACTGTACTACTTTCAGTTCAGTAGGAGTTAGCTGTACGTCGAAGGGAACCTGGATACGGGAACCATTTTCCCCTCCTTTTGCTTGGTGTTCTTTCCAACGGATAGTTTGCTTCAGAGAAGATTCTACTTGCGCTACGAGTTCTTCTGGTTCAAAGGGCTTGACCATATAAACGTCAGCACCTTTATTGAGACCTTTCACTCGGTCTGCGCTTTGTCCCTTAGCTGAAAGGAATAGAACGGGAATCCAGCTAGTACGTTCATTTTGCCGGACTTGTTCTACAAAAGTGTATCCGTCCATTTCCGGCATCATCACGTCGCAGATAATCATATCTGGAACATCATGCTCTAAAATTTCTAGAGCTTCCCTTCCGTTTTCGGCGGTGATGACTTCATATCCCCGGAATTCCAAGTAATCCTTCACCAGCAAGATGAGGTTAGGGTCATCATCAATCAGTAGAAGTCGTTTGTGATCTTTCATGCTGGGCTCTTTCATAGCAGTGGCACTTGTCGCGCTTCGGTCCATCAAGGTCTTGTATATTTATCCTCTATGGTGGATTATTTGAGATGTTGTCTTTCCCACTTAACTTGCCTAATGCTGGTCGGAAGTTTTACCAGTGAAAACCACTGTTTAGGAAACTACTAACTTATAGGCGATAGTCCAGTAAGGATACGTAGAGCAGTAGTAATTATAATGCGTTATTATATATCGCTTTGAAAGTGGCGGGTGAAAAAATGCTGATTAAATAATAATCCTTCCGATTCACAAGATCAGTATTGGCTGAAGATGACCCTAGCTCAAAACCAACCACCGCTTCAGAGCGCTTACTACTTAATTACGAAATCCTTCGGATGTTAAGCCTTGCTCAGATATTCACAAGCAACCAGAGCAGTTTCTGGCAACCGATGGGTTAAAAATGCATATTCTTCCACCACCTTATTGCCTATCAAGTGTTTGGGCGATCCGCTCGATCGCTTCCTGGGTTGCTTGACGATACCAGACACCATCCGGGTAAACCACCATTATCGGTCTAGAACCAGAAACCCGCAAGCTATTGACTTGAGTTTTCAAGGTAAAGGTACAAGTGGGATTACTGTTTAGCGACTGATAGCGCTTGGGCTTGGGCAATCGCTTTTTTAAGTATTCCCCGGATTCCAGACTAGCTTGTTTTGAGCAGCAGTGGCTAACTGTCTGTTCAGGACAAAGGGAAATATGTCTTTGAATCTTTGCAAGTCCTACAGTTTCTACACAATTACGCCAAGCTTTATTGTCTAGAAATTGAGTGGTTTTGGGGATTTTATGGCTGCACTGGATCACTGTATTGTCACTCATCGAGCGGCTCCCTGATTACAGTTCTATAACAATTTCCTAGCTTTGCAAATAAATTTGTGGATATAAAAATATTCGTAACTTCAGAAACAGAACCTGAAGTTTTACAATAAATAAGTATTTATACTTAAGTATATGTTTGAAGAGTATCGATAAGTGGGTATTGGGCATGGGGGAGGCAGTGCGTTGGGCGGCTTTGCCGACTTGAAGCAACTGCCGTCATGGGGCATTGGGCATTGGATAATTTGTCATTTAGTCATTTGTCATTTGTCATTTAGTCATTTAGTCATTTGTCATTTGTCATTTGTCATTTGTGATGGAGCATAGAGATTTGTTATTTACTCTTGCTCCCTTGTCCTCCTTGTCCCTCTGCCCCCTGCCTCCTTCTCCCTGCTCCCTACCCCATACCCTCTGCCCCTAGTTCGGGAACCCGTACACAAGGAAATGTTGCCATTGTACGCTTGTCTTCGGTAAATTAGCACTCAGGAGTTGAGAGTGCTAACTCTGGAGAAATTAATATGGCAGCAATATCTTTAAGCGTTTCTACAGTTAAACCATTAGGCGATCGCGTTTTCGTGAAAGTGAGCGCCTCCGAAGAAAAGACCGCAGGTGGTCTATATTTGCCCGATACCGCTAAGGAAAAGCCCCAAGTAGGTGAAGTAGTCGCCCTTGGCCCTGGCAAGCGCAATGATGACGGTTCTCGTCAAGAACTCGAAATCAAAGTCGGTGACAAAGTTCTTTACTCTAAGTATGCTGGCACTGATGTCAAGCTAGGTACTGAAGAGTACGTCCTGCTTTCTGAAAAAGATATTTTAGCAGTTGTGAGCTAATTAGGTCTTGGAGCCTGTGGCATGGCGATCGTGCCCAATGTCCAGCAATCTATTACCAAAATTTACAGACAAACTTGATTTACTTGATTTACTCCCTCAATTAGACACCTATGGCAAAGCGCATTATCTATAACGAAAACGCCCGTCGCGCCCTTGAGCGAGGCATGGACATTCTAGCAGAAGCTGTGGCAGTTACCCTTGGCCCTAAAGGTCGTAACGTCGTGCTAGAAAAGAAATTTGGCGCACCCCAAATCGTCAATGATGGTGTCACCATTGCCAAAGAAATTGAATTAGAAGACCACGTTGAAAACACTGGCGTATCTTTAATTCGCCAAGCTGCTTCTAAGACTAACGACGCTGCAGGTGATGGTACCACCACAGCTACCGTTTTAGCCCACGCGATCGTTAAAGAAGGCTTACGCAACGTTGCTGCTGGCGCAAATGCTATTTTGTTGAAGCGCGGTATTGACAAAGCTACTAACTTCTTAGTAGACAAAATTGCCGAACACGCTCGTCCTGTAGAAGATTCCAAAGCTATTGCTCAAGTAGGTTCCATCTCCGCCGGTAACGACGAAGAAGTCGGTCAGATGATTGCCCAAGCAATGGATAAGGTAGGTAAGGAAGGCGTAATTTCCCTAGAAGAAGGGAAATCCATGACCACCGAATTGGAAATCACCGAAGGGATGCGCTTTGACAAAGGCTATATCTCTCCTTACTTTGCAACCGATGCAGAACGGATGGAAGCTGTTTTCGATGAGCCTTTCCTCCTGTTAACCGATAAGAAAATCGCTTTGGTACAAGACCTCGTACCCGTACTTGAGCAAGTAGCGCGTGCTGGTCGTCCTTTAGTAATTATTGCTGAAGATATTGAAAAAGAAGCTTTGGCAACTTTGGTAGTTAACCGCCTGCGTGGTGTACTTAACGTTGCTGCGGTGAAAGCTCCTGGATTTGGCGATCGCCGCAAAGCTATGCTGGAAGATATCGCTATCCTCACTGGTGGTCAACTAATCACCGAAGATGCTGGCTTGAAATTGGATAACACCAAGCTAGATAGCTTAGGTAAAGCCCGCCGCATCACCATTACCAAAGACAACACCACAATTGTTGCTGAAGGTAACGAAGCTGCTGTTAAGGCTCGGATTGACCAAATCCGTCGTCAAATTGAAGAAACCGAATCTTCTTACGACAAAGAAAAACTGCAAGAACGCCTAGCTAAGTTAGCTGGTGGTGTCGCAGTTGTTAAGGTGGGTGCAGCTACCGAAACCGAAATGAAGGACAAGAAGCTGCGCTTAGAAGACGCTATCAACGCTACCAAGGCTGCTGTAGAAGAAGGTATCGTTCCTGGTGGTGGTACAACCCTGGCTCACTTAACTCCTCAATTGGAAGAATGGGCTAACAGCAACCTCTCTGGTGAAGAATTAACCGGTGCGTTGATTGTTGCTCGTGCTTTACCTGCGCCTTTAAAGAGAATTGCTGAAAACGCAGGTCAAAACGGCGCTGTAATTGCTGAACGTGTGAAAGAAAAAGAATTCAACGTTGGCTACAACGCTGCTACCAACGAATTCGTTGATTTGTTTGATGCTGGTATTGTTGACCCTGCTAAGGTAACTCGTTCTGCACTGCAAAACGCAGCTTCCATCGCTGGTATGGTGTTGACAACCGAATGCATCGTAGTTGACAAGCCTGAACCCAAAGATGCTGCACCTGCTGGTGGCGGCGGTATGGGTGGCGGCGACTTCGATTACTAATACTTTCTAGCCCCCTATTTGTCAAAACAGCTGCTTCCTTAAAGGAGGCGGCTGTTTTTTTGTATTATCAAATCGCAGAATTATAGTAAATAAATTAATATCGTGTAACACCCAAATAACTTGAGTTACGACAACGCTTGTAAATATTTAGCCGAACAGTACCCAGCAGATTTTGTCCGTTGGTTGCTAGGAGTAGACACGCCACAAATTGAAATCTTAAAAACTGAACTGACACTAGAACCAATTCGTGCAGATTCTGTGACATTTCTGCAAGCAGCTAACAAAATTTTACATATTGAATTTCAAACATTAGCGATATCCGATCCGCCGCTTAACTTCCGAATGCTTGATTATTCTGTGAGGTTGAAGCGTCAATATCGATGTCCTGTAACCCAAGTAATCATCTTTTTGCAGGAAACTACTAACGAAATGGCTTTTACTGAAGAATATCGAGATGACACAACAATTCATCAATATCGAGTAGTTAGATTATGGGAGCAAGATTCAGCAGCATTTTTGGCAAATCCTGCACTGTTACCTCTAGCAACATTAACCAGAACCGACTCACCTCAAGGACTGCTTGCCCAAGTTGCCGAACGAGTCGCTACAATTTCTAATAGAGAGCAGCGACAAAATATAGCAGGTTGTATAGAAATTTTGGCAGGGTTGCGGTTTGAGAAAGATTTAGTTCAGCAATTTTTACGGGAGGATATTATGAAAGAATCTGTAATTTATCAAGATATCGTTCAAAAAGAAGCATTGAAATTGATTAGCCGTCAGCTTAAACGGCGTTTTGGTGATTTGGATGCATCATTGCTTGAGCAAGTTCGGAATTTATCT
The DNA here is from genome assembly GCF_002367995.1 of Calothrix brevissima NIES-22. Lineage (GTDB taxonomy): Bacteria > Cyanobacteriota > Cyanobacteriia > Cyanobacteriales > Nostocaceae > Aulosira > Aulosira brevissima. The sequence continues at coordinate 4,922,402 of NZ_AP018207.1, read as the reverse complement.
GCTGAACAGTTAGAAGATTTGGGAGAAGAATTGCTCGATTTTTCTGTAGTTACTGATTTGGTAGCTTGGTTAGAACACCAGAATTAGGAGTAATAAAAACGGTTTATTTTTAAATATGTGTCATGTTTTAGAAATTGATGCTGCAAGTAATTTTCCACTTTTATCTTGAGCTTGCAATTCCTGAATAATATGCTCAATAATACTACTTAAATCTTTCCGGCGACGTATAGAGCGATTTCGGTCAAGTTGTCCGTGTTTCAATAATTCTCTAACCTGCTCCCCTAAATCAGTTAAGTAAAGCCTTAGTTGTTCTTCACCCTGTTCGCGTAAAATTTGCCGACATTCAGCAAGAATAACATCGCCATTTTCTAGAGTCTTACTAGGATTTGGCTGCTTTTGTGTTGTCTTGGATGAATCTTTACTTTTATGAGAATTTAAACTCTTAGCTAGACATTTGTCTACAGCCTTGGCGACTTGTGGATCGGATTCTACAAGTTCTGCAATGGCTCTTAATAAATTGGCAATTTGTGATGCTTCCATTATTTACCTACTCTCTGAATCACTTCTTTAGCTAACTTCACCATAGAATCGTGAGAATCATCATATTTTTGTTTATATGTCAAATAATTACTCAATTCTAAACCTTCTGCAATTTTTGCTCTTTCTAAAATTTTCGTTTCAAAAACTGGTGGATAGAAAGGATTAACAATAATAGAGTTTAAATTTTCACTTTGGGCTATAGTTCGGTTGTAACGAGAAATTAATGTTCCTAGTGGTTTTAAGTTATGTACATAATCTCTATTAAACTTTTCAATATGTTCAAGTAATAAATCTAATCCATGAATTGACATTCGGTTTGGTACACAGGGTATTATACAAGCACTACTAGCTAGAAAGGCACTTTTAACTACTGTGTTAATATTTGGGGCACAGTCTATTAAAATATAGTCATAATTATTCAACAAAGGTTTGAGGATTGTACGAATAAGCTCAACGGGTTTAAAGTTAAAAGAATAATAGCCTGATGGCAATTGTTCCTGAATTTCAAATAACCTTGGGCTACTAGGTATCAGATGTAAATGAGCAAAAGAATTTCTGTTTCTAACATTTGAAATATTTTGTTTAACTATAAAATTTTCATTTTTAATATTTTCTAAAAAATATTCAGGATCTTTAAATAAATAAGGCAGTGTCAATTTTTTACTTTCAAATTCTTTTTCCCAAACATCTTCAGACATTAAAGCACTAGTCAAATTACTTTGAGGATCAAGGTCAATAGCAAGTACACGCTTTTTGTACATGGTATCGCCTGCCAAATATTCCGCTAATGCCATGACGATGGTAGTTTTGCCAACTCCGCCCTTGAGGTTGCAAATACTAATCACTTTAGCTGTCATAATTTATGATTGACTGAAAAATTTTAGGGTCTACATTTATAGATTTTAGGGTCTACATTTATAGATTTCCCAGAAACTCAGCGAAAGTAACAGTTTCAATGTTCAGACATGCAAATTATCTTTGTGTCCTCTGCGTCTTTGCGGTTCATTAAAAAGTGGTTCTGTTTACATGCTTGATCGCACAAGTTGACATTTTGACTACCACAAGGATAATCTTCCTTAATTTTTCGCTCTGTACAAAAACATTCAGAAAAAACTTTGCGCCTTTGCGCCTTTGCGTGAGATTATTACCCCTGCTACTACACAAAATTAATGAGTGAAATTCTCGAAAAAGAAGTTGCTAATACTTGGCATGGCAAACTTAATTTAGTCTACGCCGATCGCAAAAATGCCACCCAGCTAATTTACAACCATCAGCAAGCACCGCTAAAGGTACAGCGTCCGTTTTATCCAGAAGGTGAAAAGGTTTGCCATAGCGTCATTTTACATACGGCTGGGGGAGTTGTGGGAGGCGATCGCCTTTCTCTCAATTTCCATCTCCAACCCCACGCCCAAGCATTAATCACTACAGCAGCAGCTAGTAAAATCTACCGCAGTAATGGACTGCAAGCTAGACAAATTATCGACATCAAAGTCGATGCTGGCGCTTGTTTGGAGTGGTTACCCCAAGCAACAATTTTGTTTAACAGTGCGATTTATCGGCAAGATTTACGGGTAGAATTAGCAACCGAAGCCAGTTGGTTAGGCTGGGAAATTACGCGATTAGGGCGCAGTGCTAGAGGAGAGAAATTCTTGCAAGGAGAATGGCGATCGCATACCGAAATTTGGCAGCAAGGTGTACCCTTATGGATCGATCGGCAATATTTACCTGGTAACGAAGAAGTTTTCCACAGTCCCCACGGCTTGGCTGGACAACCAATTGTAGGTAGTCTAGTCTGGGTGGGTAATCCAGTTGACTCAGAAATAGTGGCAAAAGCCCGCAATTTATGGGATGGTGCAGGAGAGGTGGGGGTGTCGCGACTACAACATGGACTTTTATGTAGATATCGCGGTGCTTCGTCGTCTGAGGTGCGAAACTGGTTTACGTCTGTTTGGCAGATGCTACGGGTTAATTTTTTGAGTCGTGGTAGCTGTGTACCTAGAGTTTGGCAGGTTTGAAGGAACCGCAGAGGCGCAGAGAACGCAGAGGAGGGAGAAATGCAACTTACGCCGCAGGAAAAAGATAAGTTGTTAATTTTTACTGCTGCTTTAGTGGCAGAAAGACGTAAAAATAGAGGTTTGAAATTAAATTATCCCGAAGCAGTTGCTTATATTTCTGCTGCGATTTTAGAAGGTGCAAGAGATGGACAAACTGTTGCGGAATTAATGAGTTATGGGACAACTTTGTTAACGCGAGATGATGTGATGGAAGGTGTGCCGGAAATGGTGCATGAAGTGCAAGTAGAAGCAACTTTTCCTGATGGGACAAAGTTAGTAACTGTGCATAATCCGATTCGTTAATTTGTAAGGGAGTAAGGTATGATTCCAGGGGAAATTATTACGCCAGATGGAGAAATTGAATTAAATGCTGGTCGTGAAACTATTAAATTACTAGTAGGAAATACAGGCGATCGCCCGATACAAGTTGGTTCACATTTTCACTTTTTTGAAGTTAACTCAGCCTTGAATTTTGATAGAGAACAAGCGCGAGGAATGCGCCTCGATATTCCCGCAGGTACAGCAGTTCGCTTTGAACCAGGGGATGAAAAAGAAGTAACCTTAGTTCCCTTGGTTGGTACTCGTCAAGTCTACGGATTTAACGCCAAAATTAACGGAAGCATCTAAAAATATCCGAGTTACTCTGCTGTTTAAAAAGGTTCTTGAAGCGCATACAGCTTAATTACGGGAATCCTTTTTTTGGAGTGCTTTCATCAAGACTGTACCAGCCCCGAAGCTATTATACAGAGTAGGTAAATCATAGGTTTTGAATGGTTCCAACGGAGAAATATCCTCGACTGTATCTAAATCTTTGAGAAGGATGCGAATTAGCTTGAGTTTTTCTGATGGAGAAAGCTTGCGGACTATGGAAATTACCTCTGCTATGGTCATGATGTTAACGCCTCCAAGAACGCTTATTTATAGCATAAACCCAATTATTTTTAACGCAGAGGGGCGCTGAGGGAAACGCGGAGGTACGCGGAGTTAGAGTTTGTTTGCCACACGTTTAATGCCTTCTTTAAGGTGGAGAACGTTAAAGTTGAGCAGCATACCCAGTTTGCAATTTGTGAGTTTAAGGTAAGTTAAAAGTTGTACGGAGTGAATTGGGTGAATAGATTCTACAGATTTCACTTCAATAATTACTTTATTTTCTACTATTAAATCTAATCGATAAACACAATCTAATTGCACTTTTTCATACACAAGAGGTATTGGAACTTGCTTACCAACATTAAATCCCCTCTTCTTCAATTCATAATACAAACACTCCTCATAAGCTGACTCCAACAACCCCGGCCCCAATGCCGTATGTACTCGCATTCCACAACCAATAATTGTCCCACTCAAATCATTCTCATCCATACTCCGCGTACCTCTGCGCTTACCTTTGCGCCCCTTTGCGTTTAAACTCGATTCTAACCTCAGTTTCAAGGAATGTATTATGCCTTACAAAATGTCTCGCCGTGCTTATACAGAAACCTATGGCCCCACAGTAGGCGATTGCGTCCGACTTGCGGATACAGAATTATTTATTGAAGTAGAACAAGATTTCACTACCTACGGCGATGAAGTGAAATTTGGCGGCGGTAAAGTCATCCGCGATGGGATGGGACAATCCCCCATTTCTAACGCTGATGGTGCTGTAGATTTAGTAATTACAAATGCTTTAATTCTTGACTGGTGGGGTGTAGTTAAAGCCGATATTGGCATTAAAGACGGCAAAATATTTAAAATCGGTAAAGCGGGAAATCCTTATATTCAAAATAATGTCGATATTATTATTGGCCCCGGAACCGAAGCCTTAGCTGGGGAAGGAATGATTCTCACTGCTGGGGGTATCGATAGCCATATTCATTTTATTTGTCCGCAGCAGATAGAAGTGGCGATCGCCTCCGGAATTACCACGATGATTGGTGGTGGTACAGGCCCCGCTACAGGTACAAACGCCACCACCTGCACCCCAGGCCCTTGGAATATGTATCGGATGTTGCAAGCTGCTGATGCGTTCCCTGTCAATTTAGGGTTTTTAGGTAAAGGTAACGCCAGTCAACCCCAAGGACTTGTGGAACAAGTACAAGCTGGTGCAATGGGGTTAAAGCTGCATGAAGACTGGGGAACCACACCCGCAACTATTGACACTTGTCTTAGCGTCGCTGATGAGTATGATGTACAAGTGGCAATTCACACCGACACCCTCAACGAAGCCGGATTTGTCGAAGATACCATCGCAGCTTTCAAAAATCGTGCTATCCACACCTACCACACCGAAGGCGCTGGCGGTGGACACGCACCAGATATTATCAAAGTTTGTGGCGAGGCGAATGTTCTCCCATCTTCCACTAACCCCACACGCCCTTACACTCTCAACACTTTAGACGAACACCTGGATATGTTGATGGTATGTCATCACCTCGATCCGGCGATCGCGGAAGATGTCGCTTTTGCTGAGTCTCGTATCCGTCGGGAAACCATCGCCGCCGAAGATATTTTGCACGACTTAGGCGCGTTTAGCATGATTTCTTCCGACTCCCAAGCAATGGGGCGGGTAGGTGAAGTCATAATTCGCACCTGGCAGACATCTCATAAAATGAAGCTGCAACGGGGAATCCTTAACCTGCAAGGAGAGGAGCAAAGAGCAGACAATTTTCGAGCAAAAAGATATGTTGCTAAATACACCATTAACCCAGCCATTACCCACGGAATAGCCCAGTATGTGGGGTCAGTGGAAGAGGGTAAACTTGCAGATTTATGTTTGTGGCGACCAGCCTTTTTTGGTGTGAAGCCAGAAATAGTCATTAAAGGCGGAATGATTGCATGGTCGCAAATGGGCGACGCTAACGCCAGCATTCCCACACCGCAACCAGTACACATGCGGCCGATGTTTGGCAGTTTTGCAGGTGCGCGTCACGCCACATCATTAACTTTTGTTTCTCAGGCCGCGTTAGAAAGGGAGATTCCCAGTCAATTAGGTTTACAAAAATCGGCGGTAGCAGTTTCCGGGACACGCCAAATAACTAAGCGGGATTTGAAACTAAATGATGCGCTACCCCATATAGAAGTAGATCCAGAAACCTATGAAGTCAGGGCTGATGGCGAATTGTTGATTTGTGAACCTGCGACAATTTTACCAATGGCGCAAAGATACTTTTTGTTTTAATCCATGACCGAGCAATCTACTGATTACGATAGTCCTTGGAAAGAAATCATTGAGCTATATTTTCCCCGCTTTTTGGAATTCTTTTTCACCCTAGCTTACGACGCGATCGACTGGACGCGACCTTATGAATTTCTGGACACAGAACTGCAACAGCTAGAACCTGATGCAGAAATTGGGCGGCGTTATGTTGATAAAGTCGCCAAAGTTTGGTTACTTGACGGGGAAGAAGCTTGGGTATTAGTTCACGTAGAAGTCCAAGGACAATATGACAGCCAATTTGCTGAACGAATGTACACCTACAATTACCGCTTGTTTGACCGCCATAAACAGCGAGTCATCAGCTTGGCTGTATTAGCCGATGAACAAGCAAATTGGCGACCTTCCAGCTACAGCTATGAACTGGCGGGATGTCGTGTCAGCTTAGAGTTTCCCGTCGCGAAGTTATTGGACTATGAACAAGCTTGGGAAACCCTAGAGCAAACCACCAATCCCTTTGGGATAATTGTGATGGCGCATCTCAAAACCAAAGCGACGCAACGAAACCCAGAAAGTCGGCTACAGTGGAAACTAAGCCTAGTCAGAAGTCTTTTTGAAAGGGGATATAGCCGACAAGATATTCAAGAATTATTTCGGTTTATCGACTGGGTGATGGTTTTGCCAAAAGAATTGGCAAGTAGTTTCAAAACAGTAGTGAGAAATTACGAGGAGACAAATAGAATGCGGTACGTAACTAGTATTGAACGTCTAGCAAAAGAAGAAGGTATTGTCGAAAATGCTAGAGAAAGCGTGATTGAAGTTTTAGAAACGCGGTTTGGAGAAGTGCCAAATGCTATTGTGGAAGCTATCAATGGCATAGAAGAACCATCGGTATTAAAGACACTTCATAAAAGAGCGATCGCAATTCCTTCAACATCAGAATTTCAGCAACTCTTAGATAATCTCACTACTGGAGAATAAGCGATCGCCTATTTTGTGGTGAGAGTGCGATCGCTTTTCTTGAGGGCATCAGCATTAGCACTTTTTAAAAGCTAAAATCAAAGTGCAGCATTCCATGTTCAATTTATGATGACTCCGAAATTGATGATTGAACCTTCATATTGGTTGGGAACAGGAATCAAACTAGAAAAAGTTAATAATCTTAATTTTTTTAAGTTTACCGATGAACTGCAAGCACGTTCAGATGATCTCCTAGAACGGAGCAAATCTGGATTAATCACAGATGAAGAAAAAGCGGAATTAGATGGTATATCTGAGTTAGCGCAGATTTTTACCTACGCTAATTCTGTTTTAGCTGCTGAATCAAAATGGTTCCCCAATCCATCCGAGAAATCATCGCTGACAGAGCAAAATACCTCTGCGAATATTGCCACTCCCCAGAATTTGTAAATACTGACCGCTTCACTGTCGATCATCTCATTCCACAGTCTTTAGGTGGCTCGGATGAACTGGAAAATCTAGCTTTATGTTGCCGTCGTTGCAATGAACGTCGCTATAATTTTACATCAGGAATTGACCCGCAAACTCAAAAAGAAATACCTCTATTTAATCCTCGTACACAACAGTGGTCAGAACATTTTATCTGGACTGTAGATGGAACAAAAATCGTAGGAATAACCCCAACAGGTCGAGCCACCTGTAATCGACTTGATATGAACGATCAACGTCATAGTAACGGGTTCATTCAAAAATCTCGTCGGCTTTGAGTGCAAGTTGGTTGGCATCCTCCCCAAGAAGATCCACGCCAAGAAAGTGATAATTAATTTAATAGTAAAGTGGCGATCGCCTGTTTTGTGGTGAGAGTGCGATGTCTTCTCTTCGAGACGCTGCGCGAACGACAAGCCGCTTTGCGTCTACGCAATTCCTTCCACAGACGAATTTCAGCAAACCCTAGATAATCTTACTGCTGGAAAAATTCTGGGCTTGGGTTTTGAAGGATAATAACTATCAACGCCTGAACCAATTCCTGAAAATGCAGGTTCTAGCACTGTATCTCAATTGGGTTTTGCTCAAAAAACCTATAAAATATCTACCTGAATCCATACAAGAGAGTCATTCAGAAATTAATGATTAGTCTCAAATAAGGAGAATATGGCACAGGCTCAAGGCTTACTTTCGCAGCTAAACCTGTGTCTATGTTCAAATGTCAAAATGTTTACGATATATCAACTAGCTACCCATTTAGTTTGAAAATTTAACCCAAAATAGTTAAATTAGCAAGTAATTATTTACCTATGAAAAACTAGTAAATTTTATATAAGATAAAATAAAAAAATCTATTGCAGCTTTTAAGTAAATAATCTTTATTCCAGAGAAGGTTAACTAAAATTGATATAAATATATCTAATATTACAAACCGGAAATTTTACCGAGACCCGCTACATGAACTCACAAAATTCTCGCTCTGACAAAATTTTGGTTGTAGATGATTCTCCAGATAATGTGTTTTTAATCAAAACTATTTTGGAGGAAGAAGGCTACACCGTTAGCACAGCAGAAAATGGTGCGTCGGCTTTATCACAATTAGAAGCATCTCCTTGTGATTTGGTATTGCTGGATTTAATGATGCCGGGAATGGATGGTTACGAAGTTACTCGGCGTATACGTGGAAATACTGCTATGCAGCAATATATTCCCATACTGCTGATTACTGCTCACGATGCGCCAAATGTTGCTAAGGGATTAGATTTAGGTGCTGATGATTTTATCCGCAAGCCTGTGACGGTGGATGAATTATTAGCAAGGGTGCGATCGCTCTTACGCTTAAAACACAGTATCGATGAACGGGATGAAATTGCTCGCCAGCGCGAAGATTTTGTTTCCCGTCTCACCCACGACTTACGCACCCCCCTAGTAGCCGCCGATCGCGTACTCATGCTGTTTCAGCAGGGTGCGTTGGGAGCCTTATCTCCCCAAATGCATGAAGTAATCACCATCATGGCGCGCAGCAATACCAACTTGCTTTCGATGGTTAATACCTTATTGGAAGTTTATCGCTTTGAAGCTGGTCGCAAAACCTTGGCGTTTCAACCAGTGAACCTCCGCCAGTTATTAGAGGAGGTAGTCGGGGAATTAACACCTTTAGCTGAAGCAAAATCACTGTCGATGAATTTAGAAATTGCTCAAGAGTTAACCGTCAATTCAGTCATGGGCGATCGCTTAGAATTACATCGTTTATTTACTAACTTAATTGGTAATGCCATAAAATTTACCGATTCTGGCTCAGTAAATATTCATCTTGGTGCAACAACCCAAAGCAGCAAAAAGTCGTATTTAAATGCTGTGGAAAATTCCGCTTTTAGTGAATTCCTAATTGTTGAAGTAGAAGACACAGGCCCCGGTATTTCACCTGAAGAAAAAACTACATTATTTGAGCGTTTTCGTCAAGGAAGTCACAAGAGTTCTGGTAGTGGCTTAGGACTGTATCTTTCCCGGCGAATTGTTGAAGCTCATCAAGGCAATATTTTAGTTAAATCTGAGTTGGGTAAAGGTAGTGTATTTATTGTTATGCTACCTATAAAAATATGAGTCATTTGTCATTTGTCATTTGTTAGAGACGCGATGAACCCTTGTCTGTATAATTATCTCTCTTGTCCTCCTTCCCTTGCCTAGCCTCTTTAAAAAACATGATTACTGAATCATCAATTTCTATCAACGATATTATTCGTAAACAACGCGAATTTTTTCAAACTGGTAAAACTAAAGATGTTGCTTTTCGGATTGAACAACTTAAAATTTTGAAACAAGCAGTTCTGGAAAATGAACAAGCAATAATTCAAGCATTAAAAGCCGATTTAAATAAACCAGAATTTGAAGCTTATGCTACAGAAATTTTAGTATATAAAGAAATTGATTACGCAATTAAGCATATCAAAACTTGGACTAAGCCGCAAAAAGCCGCAGTTCCTCTAGAATTTTTGCAATACTCAGCTAAAATTTATCCAGATCCTTTAGGAGTAGTTTTAATTATCGGCCCTTGGAACTATCCATTTAATTTAATGATTGGGCCTTTAGTTGGTGCGATCGCGGCGGGAAATTGTACAATTCTCAAACCTTCAGAACTTGCGCCTCATACCTCTAGTTTGCTGGCTGGGATAATTGCTAAATATTTTGATCCAGCATATATTGCACTGATAGAAGGTGGTGTAGAAACCAGCCAAAATCTGTTAGCAGAAAAATTTGATTATATCTTTTTTACTGGTGGTACAAATGTCGGCAGAATTGTCATGGAAGCAGCAGCAAAACACCTTACACCAGTTACTTTAGAATTAGGCGGTAAAAGCCCTTGTATTGTAGATACGGAAATTAATTTAGAACACACCATCAAGCGGATTATTTGGGGTAAATTTGTAAATGCTGGACAAACTTGTATCGCCCCTGACTATATTTTAGTTGATAAAAAAATTAAAACAAATTTAGTAGATGGGCTAAAGAAAACTATCAAAGAATTTTATGGAGATAACCCAGAAACTAGTCCTGATTATGCTCGTATTATCTCTGCAAAACACTTTGATAGATTAGTAAATCTTCTAAACAATGGTGAAGTTATCATTGGTGGAGAAACGAACCCGGCAGAACGTTACATAGCTCCCACGCTGCTTGAGAACGTTTCTTTAGATAATGCAATTATGCAGGAAGAGATTTTTGGGCCGATTTTACCCATTATTGAATATGATGACATCAAAGAAGCGATCGCCCTAATTAACTCTCGACCCAAACCCCTAGCTTTATACTTATTTTCGCAAAACAAAAATCTCCAACAGCGTATTTTGCAGGAAACAACATCCGGTGGGGTTTGTCTTAACGATACAATCATGCAATATGGTGTTTCATCTTTACCATTTGGCGGTGTGGGTGATAGTGGTATTGGTAGTTATCACGGGAAAGCTAGTTTTGACACCTTTTCCCACCGCAAAAGCGTCTTGCAAAACTCGTTTTTATTTGATTTAAATTGGCGTTACGCTCCCTATCAAGGAAAGTTAGCTTTCCTCAAGCGATTCCTGGGTTAATTAATTCACATTTTGCATTAAGCTGAATTTTTCATGAGAGAGTATGGTTGAATCAACACATCAGCAGGAATTCCCAATTGTTGATTTAAACGCCGAATCATCTCTAATGTTAGTGGTTGCTGGCGATTTAAAATTGCTGCAACCTCTTCCAGACTTCCAATAATAGGTTCTAAATCGTGAGTAGATAAACCACGAGATTCAAGATAGTACAAAATAGCTTCTATTGGTTCTGGTGCTGCAATTGGATAGTGTTGTTGTTCGTATGCTTCTACTAGCGTTGTTAAAATTTCTAAGCGGTAAGCGAAGCCATGCCCGAAGGGCTTTTCGCACTCTATTGTATTAGGTTCTGCATCGAATAATCTTTCTATTTCATCAAGTGCAGCACGATAATCAGCTTCATTTCGGATTGGTCGGAGTTCGAGCATACACATTACCTCAAATTGTTGCCGCATCTACGTTATCGTATTCAGAGTGCGTACCTACAAAGCGGATGAAAACAATATTAATGTCATAAATTTTCGCAAATACAAAGATACTACCCAGCCAAAAAATTGACATGCTCGGTAGTGTTTTTTTAGACTATTTCTCAGCAATTCTTATTAATTACGAATTACGAATTACGAATTAGTAACTATACCTTTCTTCCGCCCAAGGTTCACCCCGTTGGTGATAACCATTACGTTCCCAAAAACCCAGTTCTTCACTCTTGAGAAACTCTAACCCATTAATCCACTTAGCACTTTTCCAAGCATAAAGATGGGGAACAACTGAGCGCATCGGCCCGCCATGTTCTGCTGGTAAAGGTTCACCAAATAGTTGAAAAGCAAAGAAATTTTCTTCCCGGACAAAATCTGCCATTGAGATGTTAGTAGTGTAGCCACCATAGCAATGTTCCATTACATGAACTGCTTGGGGATCAACCTCTAACAAACTCATAAAGTCTGTAACTTTAATTCCAGTCCATTTAACATCAAGTTTAGACCAGCGCGTCACACAGTGAAAATCTGCGGTGAATTCAGATTGAGGTAAAGCCATAAAATCTGCCCAAGTAAAAGTAGCAGGTTTGGCTAAACCCCAAACTTTAAATTCCCATTCTTCTATATTTATCTTTGGTGTTGCACCATAAGTTAAAACGGGAAAGCCTTTAGCCAAATATTGACCAGGCGGAACCCGTTCGTTATCTTCTTGCTCTGGTTTCTGAAAAAATTTTCCTAACATAATCTCAGAAAAATTAATTTTTCAAGATAATTGGTTTTCTTGAGATAATTTTCTAAGGATTTGAGCATCTGCGCTACTCAAAAAGGATAAAAAATATCAATTGCGCAGAATACTAAAAATCCAGAAACTACAGATAGCTTAATTTCGATAAATTATTTGCTCATCACCCATAGGCAATAGTTAATGGAGATTGTCCAATTAACTATAACTATGTATGGATAATGCCATGAGAAAAGCAACGAAAAAGCGCCAACTTAACAGCGCTGTTCGTGCCTTTCTTAACTATCGACATTATTATTAGTCTTCTGCTTCTTCTTCTTCTTCAGCAGTTGGGTAGACAAATGTAGAGCGTCCAGTCAAAATCGACTTACCTAGTGAAAGAGCTTTTTGCGCTTCAACAGCAGCTTTATGTCTCCAGTTAGCTCGGCGTTTATCTCTTTTAGACTTAGATGTTTTCTTCTTTGGAACAGCCATGATAGCGGATATCGCAATTCTTGACAACCTTTTTATTCTAAGCCATCAATTGACACTGGCAACATAAAAATGGGAATTGGGCATAGGGCATGGGGCATGGGGCATTGAAACAATTTTGGATTTTGCGAAAAGTTGCGTGCGGGGGTTCCCCCCGTTGAGCAAACTTTTCAAGACGGATTTTAGATTGGAATCCACAATTGCAAATTTAAAATCTAAAATTCCTTGTCCCCCTTGTCTCCCTTGTCCTCCTTGTCCCCCTTGTCCTCCTTGTCCCCTTTGTCTCTCTTCCCTACTTTTTCTCTGTGGGCTTGGGGTCAAATAACAGAAGCGATCGCGCTGTTTTAAAATAAGTTGCCCAACGTTGCGCATCGGGACGAGTACGCCATTGTTGACGAGTTACTTCTAAGGCTAAAACTGGGGCGATCGCTCCTAGACTTTGTACGGAGACAATTACGGATACATCTGTAACTAAAATATCTTGGTCGAAGCTCCTTTGAGCTGCGGCTCTGGCTACTGCTTCTGCCCTTCTGAGTATGGTTTCGTAATTTTCCTCTGGTAGTCGATCGATTGCCAAGTCAACTCTGGCTGTGTAAGCTCTTACCATCTGCGGGGCGATCGCCTCATAAGCAAACCACACCGGAACCGCCGAAAATAGCAAAACTCCTAACTGAACTATCCGGATTTTTCTGGCAATTTGGCTAATAACTGAAAAGGAAATGATCGATGATAGTTGATGAGCAACACTTCTACTCATGATTTTTTCGCTCCTGTCTACAGAATCTTTAATTTAAATTGAGTGAAAGTAATTTCCGGCTATTTTATGTAATAAAAATCACATAATATCAGGGTGACGATAAGAATCTCCTAGACTATAAGACATAGGTTAACTTTGTTTTTTGGGCAAAGCCAACAGCAATTTCAAGCAAACAAGAAGCGACACAGAGGGGATGGTAAATTACTGGGCGATTACTATTGGCATCAATCAATATCATTTATTTCAACCTTTAAGTTGCGCTCAAGCCGATGCCGAAGCGCTGAAAGACTTTTTGGCTACAGAGGCAGGTTTTTTACCGCAAAACTGCCTACTGATGACGGATACCTCGCCACCGATAATGAGAGACAAATCTACTTATCCGACGCGCGAGAATATCCTGCTGTTATTAGAGGATTTAGCCGCAAATTATTGGCAACCACAGGACTATCTTTGGTTATTCTTTAGCGGCTATGCCATTAACTACAAGGGACAAGATTATTTAATGCCGGTCGAGGGAAATCCCGATTTAGTTCAGGAAACTGGCATAGAATTGCGATCGCTCTTACAGAGTTTGCAGCTAACTGAGTTAAATGTAATGCTCATCCTGGATATCAACCGCGCTTTTGGTACCCAAGCTGATGCTCCCGTTGGTCAAGAAACTCTCGAACTGGCTCAAGAGCTACAATTAGCAACAATTCTTTCTTGCCAACCAGAGCAATTTTCCCACGAAAGCCGAGAACTAGGTAATGGATTCTTCACCGCAGCATTATTACAAGCTTTAGCTTCTGGACATGGTAGTAACCTGGGGAATTTAGTCAATCAACTGAGCATACTCACCCCAGAATTATGTCAGCATCATTGGCGACCAGCACAAAACCCCGTTGCGGTTGTACCATCGCCGCAGCAAGTAATTTTACCGCCATTGCGCAGCAAAATTACACCAGCTAGAAGCGATGTAGGAAACGTGATTTTTCCTGAAGAATCTTTTGCGGTAGCCCGTGCAGCACCTTCTCTCACTGCGAATTCTGCCAAAACTGCCACAAAAGTTCAAACAACGAGCAATAATCAAGCAATTTCTGGGTTAGAAACTACTATCAGTCCCAAATCTCCCCCAGGAAAGCCGCCACAATTTACAGCCGTCAGCCAGAAATCTCCAAATCAAGCAGCCCAAGGGTTTGGGGGGAATGTAGCTTCCCAATCAGTGACACAAAAGCAATCCCAGGTACTCCCAGCTGCGTCACCGACGAGTAATGAGGAACAGTCTCTTCCCGCTTCTTCCTCAGGTTTTATTTCTCAAGCACCTGGGACTCAGGTAAAAAAATCATTTTGGAGCCAGCTTTTGTGGTGGCTAGGAGGAAGTTTATTAATCTTAGGTTTAGTTGCAGTAGTTTTTCTCCGCAATCAAACCAGATTGAAAACGTCTCAAGTATTGACCACATCGGCTAATACGGCGACTAATGAGGCGAAAGACCTAACTAATTTGCCCAATACTACCGCAGTCTCGAATTCTACTAACCCAACACCACCAACTCAATCGCCAAAACCATCACCCACAGCTAAATCTACAGCCACAGTTGCGAATTCCGAATCGCAACAGCGCAATAAAGCTGTATTGGACTTGGCGAAAATGTCTTTGCGGGAAACTCAAGCCAGCGATTTAAGTTTAGCGATCGCTACTGCGCGGAAAATACAATCAGGGGAACCGCTTTACGAACAAGCCCAAGAAGACATTAAAATCTGGAGTCGGATGATTTTAGATTTAGCAGAAGGTCGCGCCCAACAAAAACAGTATGCAAATGCGATCGCTGCGGCACAATTAATTACTAAAGAAGAAGAACTGTATCCCAAAGCCCAAGCACTGATTAACCAATGGCGACTAGAAGCCAAGCAGTATGTCAGTAATAAAACTGTCTTAGATGCCGCTAATGCTTTAATTAGACCAGGACAAGCATCTACATATAATCGTGCTATTGAAGTAGCCAAGAAAGTTCCGCCAGGACAACCAGGCTTCGATGTTGCGCAAAAATCCATCAATCAATGGAGCGAGAAAATTTTGGATTTGGCAAAAAATCGTGCTGTCAAAGGGGAACTGAATGCAGCAATTGAAACTGCGGCTTTAATCCCAGAGATGACATCTGCTTATGAAGATGCGCAAGAAGCTATTCAAAAATGGCAAGTAAGGCGGATCAAAAATTAGTCTGAGCGGCAATTAATATATTCTAGAGGGCATGGCAATGCCCATTGGTGTCAACTTAACACTAAAGCCGCTTACAGCAAGGAACTGAAGTTCCTTGCTAATAGCCAAAGTCATCTGAAGATGACTAAATATCCTCAAAATCTTGAGTCTACTTCAGTAGACTTGGGCTATTAGCCTGAGAATGAATTCTCAGGCGGATTAGGAAGCTTAGAGTAAAGCTATTTCTAGATCAAGTTGACACGTAGGGGCATTGCCATGCCCCTACGTGTCAACTTAACGTGAAACCCTCTTTGTAGCAAGGTTTTTGCCCTCACCCCCAACCCCTCTCCCACCGGGAGAGGGGAGTAAGAGATTTAATTCCCCTTCTCCTGGGGGAGAAGGGGTTAGGGGATGAGGGCGAAAGTTTTTGTACAACACGCGCCGTATATAGCTTTTAGCTTAAGTTGACACCAATGTGCCATGCCCCTACCATCTGTCGCATTCTGTTTTCAAATTGGTATCAAATTGCTCAAGAGTCCAGAATTAACTAGCAGCTTGCTTGAATTCTGGACTCTTGTTTAATTTATTGACTCAGATTTGAGAAATAATAACTTGCAACTTACAAATCAACTAATCACCAGAAAATCTCTCTTCTCTAGCTCCTAGTCCCTAGCCCCTAACAGTACTGAGAAATATCCTCTCCACATTCATCAGCTAGATAGCATAACGCCCGGAAACGTAAGCCAACTACTTCTTCATATAAAGGATTCAGCTTACACATTGGCGGAATATGAAATAAAGTCTTGCCAAATAACTTGACATCACGCTCAAAAGGACACTGAGCCGGGATTAACTGACACAAGCGGTGCGCTAATTTGCGATCGCGTACTTGAATGCTGTCTACTTTTTGTCGTAGGGGCTGGAGGATATCGCCAGAAGACTTAGTAGCAGGATGTGGCAGCTGGTTTACTGGGGTATTAGTAGCTTCTGCTTGGTTAATAGATACCCAGCTTGCCAAGAAAATTCTTTTTGTGGTATTATCGAATACCTTCATGCTTACTCCTCTATTTGATGGAGGGTATTCACCTTTACGATGAACATATACATAGTGGCTTAGACTGTTCCCGGAAAAATCTTGTTTCTACTAGATGCAATCTGATGTTATCCGTAGCCACTTAAATCGGAACTAATTTATAGCTACGTCAAGTTAAACGCAATTTTCCCGGAAGCGGAAGTGTGATCTTCCGATCTTGTTCATAACTTGACATAGTTAAGATTTTAGTGAAGACATCTATCTTTGGATTGATTTTGCAATTTTTGTTACAAAACTTTATTAGATAGTATAACACTGAGTAAAAATACTAACTGCTAGATTCTATACAAATCTCACAGCTGATGCAGAATCCTATTGCGCTGCCTGTCTGTAACAATTAAACAGATACAAGGTTATAGGCAAGTAAAGATGGGGTGAATGATATAGCAAGATTTTGGAGAACTGTTATTAACTGAACAGCAGTTTTCTACCATGTGCTGTTATATATGTCAACCATTAGAAAGAAATTTCTTTTACTCTTTCTCCTACTTTCCAGTCCCTGTCTCCTCCATCACTAAGTAACGCGAGTGATTATCCGACAATTTGCAATCTATGGCGTACTAGGGTTGACTTACCTGGGGTTAGCGTTGGGCTACATCCCTGGATTACGCATGAATCGTGCCACAATTGCTCTAGTGGGTTCTGCTTTTTTAATTGCGCTGGGTGCTGTCAATTTAACAGAAGCATGGCAAGCTATTGATGCTAATACCATCGTATTTTTGCTGAGTATGATGGTAGTCAATGCTAGTCTAACTTACGCCGGATTTTTTGGGCGATCGCTCTCTATATTATTGAGCATTACCCGCAGTCCTCTTGGCTTATTAATTGCTCTAACCTTTGGTAGCGGTATCCTCTCTGCCGTATTTCTTAACGATACTATAGCATTAATTTTTACACCCTTAGTTTTGGGCTTAACTCAAGCCTTGAGTTTAAATCCCATACCCTATTTATTAGCGATCGCAGGTGCAACTAATATAGGTTCTGTAGCCACTTTGAGTGGTAATCCTCAAAACATTTTAATAGGTTCTTTCTCAGGCATTCCCTACCTAGATTTCCTTCGCGCACTCGCTCCAGTCGCCTTAATTGGCTTAGTAATTCAGATAGGCTTGCTATTGTTACTTTATCCTGATGTTCGTTCTATCCAACCTTGTCAGCAATTAGCAGATGGAAACCATCGGATTTACAAACCTTTATTTAATAAAACATTAGTCATCACCACAGGATTACTTATCGCCTTTGCTGTTGGTTTACCGCTAGCGGAGTCGGCTTTAGTTGCTGCTAGTCTCTTGTTGATTACACGACGAATCAAACCACAGCGCATTCTCCAAAGAATCGATTGGAATTTGCTAGTGATGTTTTCCGGCTTGTTTATTTTGACGCGAGTTACAGAAAAATTAAATTTATTGCAATTATTTACTCATGCAGTCAATACTTCTGCAAGTTTTTTGAGTGTAACTGTTATTTTATCTAATCTAATTTCCAATGTTCCGGCTGTACTCTTATTGCATCCTTTGATCCCCAAGGATAATACCCAATATTGGCTATTGCTAGCAGCCGGATCTACATTAGCAGGTAATCTCACCTTATTTGGCTCAGTCGCTAACTTAATAGTTGTCGAAGCTGCTACAAATGTAGGCTATAAGTTAACATTTATCGAGCATTTACGCTTTGGTGTACCGTTAACATTATGTACTTTAATTTGGACTTATCTTTGGATTCATTAAGTAATCAAAGATGATTTTCAACCGCAGAGGACACAGAGGCGCAGAGAAAAAACAAATTTTCCGCACCAAAATTAAGCCATTTTTCTCACACCAAAACGCAAAGACACTCAGAAAAACTTTGCGTCTTTGCGCCTACCCTACGGGAACGACTTCGTCGAATGCGTGAGATTTCTTATCTTAAATTCTTTACGATGCTACCTGAGCAGCAGTCCTAGGCCGGCGTCTTCTTCCATCGCTGACTTTGACAGGTGGCTCATCAGGAATCTGCATTAATAATGTTACTGTAGGTTGACATTGCAATTCCCGACGGATGGAGCGTTGCAATTCTCTTTCTAACATCCCTTGCAAAGCACCCCAATCGACTTCCGTTTGCTCTCCTTCACCGGGTTGTGTAAATTCTAACCAACGAACGCTCAAAATTTCTTCAATTCGCTGTTGTACCCATTTTTGCAGGAGCGATCGCTCTATACTGGTTACCACACCTCTGAGGTGAATTTCTGGCTTGGCTAATAATTTACCACTCCAATCAATAGCTGCGGCGATGGTGACAATACCTTCTGAAGCCATGCGCTGACGTTCTTGTAATACCTTAGCGCTAACCATACCAGAACTAGTAGTATCTACCAATTCAATTCCTGAGGGCACTTTACCAGATACACGAATTGCGTCTTCTGTCAACTCCACAATATCGCCATTCTGGAGAATCACCATATTTTCTTCGGGAATACCCATACTTTGCGCTGTTTGCGCGTGCTTCACTAACATCCGATGTTCGCCGTGAAATGGTACGAAAAACTTCGGTTTGGTTAAAGCAATCATCAGTTTTTGGTCTTCTTGACAACCGTGTCCTGAAACGTGAATTCCTTTCTCCCGTCCATAGACAACGTTTGCACCTTGGAGCATCAGTTTATCTATGGTGTTAACCACAGCGATGGTATTTCCGGGAATTGGGTTAGCGGAAAATACTACCGTATCCCCTGGGCGAATTTTAATATGGGGATGCTCTTTATTCGCAATCCGCGTCATTGCTGACATTGGTTCGCCCTGAGAACCTGTCGTGAGAATCAACACATTTTCATCAGGTAGACTGCGGACAGTATGTAGCGGTTGCAACAGATGGTCGGGACATTTGATGTAGCCTAGATTACGCGCATGGGCAATCAAATTCAACATTGAACGACCAACAACTGTGACTGTGCGGTTGTACTTCTGCGCCAGTTCCAAAATCATGTTGATGCGATGGACGCTAGAAGCAAAGGTAGTGACAAATAATCGTCCTGGGGTTTGCGCGAATACCCGGTCAAGATTGGGGTAAACAGAACGTTCTGAAGGGGTAAATCCGGGTACTTCTGAGTTTGTTGAATCGCTCAACAAACAAAGCACGCCTTTTTCGCCATGTTCTGCTAATCGTTGTAAGTCAAATCTTTCCCCATCCACTGGGGTGTGGTCGATTTTAAAATCTCCGGTGTGGATAACTATACCTATGGGTGTATGAATCGCTACGGTAAAGCTATCAGCAATAGAATGGGTGTTGCGAATATATTCGACAAAGAAGGATTTGCCAATTCTGACGACATCTCGGGGTAAAACAGATCTTAACTCTGTGCGATCGCGTACTCCAGCTTCTTCTAATTTCCCTTCTAGCATCGCCATTGCTAGTCTGGGGCCATAGATTACAGGTATTTCAAATTGTTTCAGGTGAAATGCAATCCCGCCTATGTGGTCTTCATGACCGTGGGTAACAATCATGCCTTTAATTTTATGGCGATTTTCCCGGAGATAGGTGGTATCTGGCAGGACAATATTTACACCATGCATTGCCTCTGTGGGAAAGGCTAAACCTGCATCTAATAAAATAATTTCGTCGTCGTACTCAAAAACACAGGTATTTTTACCAATCTCATGTAATCCGCCCAAAGGAATAATTTTTAGGGCGGAGCTTGTATCGTTTTTAGCCATTTGCTCCTTGAATTGTTGTTTGTGGTTAATTTAAGTTAATAAAGTTAGCATCTTGTATCAAAGACAACATTAGCTGTCTTATCCGGACATTCCCAAAGCAGCCTAGTTTAAATCAGATTTTTCTATTGTTTGTTCAATAAAAATGGATTTTACGCTGAAGGATTCATATTATAGCTATTCAGTCGTAACACAGGCCTTGCTACTGTACCTGGTAAAAATTATGTATTTTCCTTGTTTCTTATGTATCTGTAGTAACACTGAACTTGCTAGTAAGTAACAAGCTGGTACTTAGATTAAACTAAGTTCTTTGAGAACCACCTCTAACTTGTGACTAATTTCTGGTTCAGCTTCACATAACGGTAGCCGAGTTGAACCAACCTCCCAACCTTGGATTTTTAATGCTGTTTTTACGGGAATGGGATTTGTCGTTAAAAATAAAGCTTTAAACAGTGGAAAAAGTTGCAGATGTATTTCAGTCGCCACCTCAATTTTTCCGACACCAAAGGCTTGGATCATCTGCTGTAGTTGGTTTCCTACCAGATGCGAAGCTACGCTCACCACACCTTTAGCACCGATCGCTAACAAAGGCAAAGTTAAAGAATCATCTCCAGCGTAAATCTGAAATTCTTTTGGTGTCAAGCGACGAATTTCACTGGCTTGGTCTAAACTCCCACTAGCTTCTTTTATACCAACAATATTATTAATCTCCGCTAACCGGGCAACTGTTTCTGAACTGAGGTTTTGTCCAGTACGACCGGGAATGTTATACAACAGGATAGGTAAGTCGGGACAGGCTTGCGCTACCGCCTGAAAGTGCTGGTAAAGTCCAGCTTGGGGCGGTTTATTATAATAGGGCACGACTTGTAAAGTCCCATGTACTCCTATTTTAGCTGCCTTTTGGGTGGCGGCGATCGCTTCTTTAGTGGAATTAGAACCACAGCCGGCGATGACTTTGGCTTTTCCGGCTACCGCCTGCAACACTTCCACAAACAGCTGATACTCCTCATCCCAAGTTAGGGTAGGAGATTCACCTGTTGTACCACATACCACCAATGTATCTGTACCGTTATTCGCTAGATGTGCTGCTAGTTCTGCCGCTACATCATAGTTGACGCTGCCGTCTGCTTTAAACGGCGTAATCATAGCGGTTAAAACTTTACCAAAATCTCCCACCCTTTTTCTACTCCTGATTATCCTTCTTATTGTTTGTCACTTGGTGGTTTTATTTCATAATTGTCATTTGTCAGAGACGCGATAACCCTTGTCTGTACATTTGTCTAAATCCAATGACAATTGACTAATGACAATTGACTAATGACTAATAACCAATGACTAATGACTAATAGCTAATGGTTTTAGTAGATTTTTCTCTACTAATAACTCAGCAATTTGCACTGCGTTTAATGCTGCACCTTTACGGATTTGATCGCCACATAGCCATAGTTCTAAGCCACAAGGATGAGAAATGTCTTGACGAATTCTGCCTACTAAAACTTCATCTCGACCAGTAGCTTCAATTGGCATGGGGAAGTGATTTGCCTGCCAATCTTCTACCAACTTAACTCCAGGAGAGTGGCTTAAAATTTCTCTAGCTGACTCTGGGCTAAAGGGGGTCTCGAATTCTATATTAACTGCTTCTGAGTGAGCGCGCAGTACGGGAACCCGCACACAAGTGGCAGTAATTCTTATTTGTTGGTTACCAAAGATTTTGCGGGTTTCGTTAACCATTTTCATTTCTTCTTCACAATAGCCCCAATCGGTTAAGGGAGAATTGTGGGGAAAGAGATTAAATGCTAACGGATAAGGTAATACTTCGGCAACTGGGGTTTTGCCGTCTAATATTGCCTGGGATTGGGTTTGCACTTCTGCCATTGCTTTAGCACCGGCACCACTGGCAGATTGATAGGTAGCTACTACCAGCCTTTTGATTGGTTGAATTTGGTGTAACGGCCAGATTGCCACTGCCATTAAAATTGTCGTGCAGTTAGGGTTGGCAATGATGCCTTGATGCGCCTCTGCGGCTTGGGGATTTACCTCTGGAACAATTAAAGGTACAGATTCTTGCATCCGGAAGGCACTGGAGTTATCGATGACAACTGCGCCTTGTTCTACGGCTTTTGGTGCCCAAGTTTTAGATGTGGAACCGCCAGCACTGGCGAGGACTATATCTATACCTTCAAAGGCGCGATCGCTTACCGCCTCTATTGCTAAACTTTCTCCTTTAAAGGAGATTGTGCGCCCTACACTCCTCTCGGAGGCTAACAATTTTAAATTTGCTACCGGAAAATTCCGACTTTCCAGTAATTCCAACAACTCCGTACCCACGGCACCAGTTGCGCCCAAAATAGCTACATTATAGGATTTAGACAACCTTACTTCCTCCTTTAAGAGGTTATTTTATGATTTATTGAACAGATGCAAAAAATACAAAACTTATTTCCTTAAGGAATCGTAGTAGTAAAAAAGATTAACATTAAATATATTTTTAATATTTTTATTACTTTTTTATGCTTCCAAAGGCTTTGCCGATGGACATTGTTTAAGATTTTTTGATTTTAATAAATTTAGTAACGCTTTGCTTTTCGCTTATTTACTTTCTTTTGCTGACATTCATATTTTGTTACTTTTATTTTAAGTTATATTATTATACAACGAATTTATTAGCGATCAAAGAATTAAAATTCTGTAATTAATTATTGTTGGGGTTTCATAATTTTCCAGTTCAGTCAACAATTTTGTCTGAGAAATTGTGCTGCCTAGATGATGGATGTACTATGATCCAAGTGAACGAAAACCAGCAAAACAATTAACTGAGCGATGCAGTAGTGCCATCAGTGCCAATAAATCCCAACTGGAAATGCAAATTCCTACTTGAAGACCAGGATATCACGCTGTTAGCCCTCTGAATCATAAATCCACTTATGTGCTTAGATATGGAGTGTGCAACCCCCAATATCAGTAGATAAGCTGTTACGCATTCAAATTGTATATTTCGCACTCAGGTTGTCAAAAGTCAAGAGTCCAAAGTCCAAGCTAGCCTTTGACCCTGGACTATTGACCCTTGACAGTCATAACGCCAGAATATTTGATTTAGGTGCGTATCAGCTTAACTTTATGGTTGGGGATCGGGCAACAGTCTTGAGGATGGAGGCGATGGGTAAACTTATTGCACTAAAGTGTTCAGTCATTTGCCATTAGCAGTACACTGGATCTCTGCTGCCGGGCAGAGATTGAGAGTAGGATTCTCATCATCCCCGATCCAGCCAAGAGATAGCAACGAACAGCAGCGAGCGATCGCGTGCTTGTCTGTACTCGGAGTTAAAAATACCAGAAATTCAGAGACAAAGCATGAAAGTCACCCAGGAAAAACTTCCCGCCAGTCAAATAGGGCTGGAAATAGAGATTACACCAGAGATTACCAAACAAACCTACGAACAGGTAATTAAAAACCTAGCCAGTACCGCCAATATTCCTGGGTTTCGCAAAGGCAAAGTGCCTCGGCAAATATTGCTACAGCAACTAGGTACCACTCGGATTAAAGCCGCTGCCCTAGAAGAATTAATTCAAGATGGCATAGAAAAAGCTGTTAAACAAGAAGACATTAAAGCTATTGGGCAACCTCAGTTACGCTCTGACTTTGAAGAATTAATTAAAAATTATCAACCAGGGCAACCGCTAATTTTTTCTGCGGCTGTGGATGTAGAACCAGAAATCGAGCTAGAGAAATACACAGGCTTACAAGCCAAAGCTGAGGAAATTAAATACGATCCAGCTCGCGTTGATGAAGTTCTCGATCAAGAACGCCAAAAACTCGGCACTTTAATTCCTGTGGAAGGGCGTGCAGCCCAAATTGGCGATACTGCAGTTTTAGATTTTAAAGGCGTATTGGCTAAAGCTGAGGGTGAAGACGAATCCGCCGAACCTACCCCGATTCCCGGCGGCGAAGCATCGGATTTTCAGGTGGAATTATACGAGGATCGGTTTATTCCCGGATTTGTCTCTGGGATTGTGGGCATGAATCCAGGGGAAACCAAAGAAATTTCTGCTCAATTCCCCGATCCTTATGCCAATGAAGAGTTAGCAGGTAAACCAGCTGTGTTTACCGTGACGCTGAAGGAAATTAAGGAAAAAGAATTACCAGAATTAGATGATGACTTTGCCCAAGAAGTCAGTGACTTTGATACCTTAGCGGAATTACGAGCTTCTTTAGAAGAGCGCTATCAAAAAGAAGCAGAACAGAAAACCAAAACCAATCAGCAAGAAGCTTTATTAGCAGAACTACTGAAGCAGGTTAAAGTTGACTTACCCGGAACTTTAATTGAGCAAGAAGTCGATGCCATGCTGACACAAACAGCTATCAGGCTGTCACAGCAAGGATTGGATGTGCGGAAATTATTCACCCAAGATATTATTTCCCAGTTACGGGCGCGATCGCGCGATGAAGCCATTGAACGCCTGCAACGTTCCCTCGCCTTACGGGAAATCAGCAAACGCGAATCTCTCGAGGTGACAGACGCAGAAATTCAAGCTAGAGTCACAGAGTTAATTCAGGAGTACCCAGACGAAGAAGTAGACGAAGATAGACTGCGTTCAATCGTGGAAAACGAACTAGCCACCGATAAAATCATGGACTGGCTTTTAGAACACTCAACAGTTGAACTTGTTCCTGAAGGTTCTTTAACTACCCCAGACGAGGAAGTAGAAGCACAAGCAGAATCAGAAAGCACAGCAGAAACTAGCGAAGCGGCTGCAACTGAAGGAGAATAGGCATTAGGGAGACAATTGTAGAGACGCGATTAATCGCGTCTCTAGCCAATGCCCCATGCCCAATGCCCCATGCCCCACATCCCAATTTTCCCGCTAGAATGGTTAACAAATGTTAAAGAAATCACCACATCTAGTGCTATCTTCGCGAGATACTGGGTTACACGAGAAAAATTTAGATAAGGCATAATGGTTAACACATAGCCCCAATAAAAATCTAAATTAGTGAAAGAGGCAGTGTATTGCTGCTTCGATGTTTGTCCCACTTAGTTGTCAAATGTTTTTTTATGCTTTTATCGCAGTCGGGAAATTACCCAATTAACAGCTTAAGTCGAATCAATATCAATTCTCACTTGAGCGGCCCAAACAACATTGTACCGATGGTGGTAGAACAATCGGGTATGGGAGAAAGGGCATTTGATATCTACTCCCGCCTGCTTAGAGAGCGGATTATCTTTTTGGGAACACCAATCGATGATGCTGTTGCCAATTCGATTGTTGCTCAATTATTATTCCTGGATGCTGAAGACTCTGAAAAAGACATTCAGCTATACATAAATTCTCCTGGTGGTTCGGTCTACGCAGGCATGGCAATCTATGATACAATACAACAAATCCGTCCCGATGTTGTAACTATCTGTTTTGGATTAGCCGCTAGCATGGGGGCTTTTTTGCTCACAGCAGGGACTAAGGGTAAGCGCAT
Source organism: Calothrix brevissima NIES-22 (assembly GCF_002367995.1). Lineage (GTDB taxonomy): Bacteria > Cyanobacteriota > Cyanobacteriia > Cyanobacteriales > Nostocaceae > Aulosira > Aulosira brevissima. Next base: position 4,896,780 of record NZ_AP018207.1, on the reverse strand, counting down.
GTCTTTACCCGACTCTCGGATTATGATTCACCAACCGCTTGGTGGTGCGCAAGGGCAAGCCATTGACATCGAAATTCAAGCCAGAGAAATTCTTTACATTAAGGGTAAATTAAATCAGTTACTGTCTGAGCATACTGGTCAACCCTTAGAAAGAATTGAAGCAGATACAGAACGCGACTTTTTTATGTCGGCAGAAGAAGCGAAAACCTACGGTTTGATTGACCAAGTCATTTCCAGACAAAATATTCCCACACCAGGGGAAAACGTCACCATTCTGAAATAAGAGGCTGGTATGTCTAAGTACGACTCCCATTTAAAATGTTCGTTTTGTGGCAAGTCTCAAGAGCAGGTGCGTAAATTGATCGCAGGGCCGGGAGTCTACATCTGCGATGAATGCGTTGACTTGTGTAATGAAATACTTGATGAGGAATTACTCGATACTAATGGTGCGGCCGCGTCCCAACCAGCACCTAAGTCCGAGCCTCCGCAAAAACGCCGTACCCGCTCTTCCAGTCTTTCGTTTAACCAAATACCTAAGCCTAGAGAGATTAAAAAGTATCTAGACGAACATGTTATTGGTCAAGACGAAGCTAAAAAAGTCCTGTCAGTAGCGGTTTACAATCACTATAAGCGGCTGGCAATAGTTCAGTCGAAAGCGAGTGGTAAACCAGGGACAGAAGACGCTGTAGAACTGCAAAAGTCGAATATTTTGTTAATCGGCCCTACTGGCTGTGGCAAAACACTCTTAGCGCAAACCCTAGCAAAAATTCTTGATGTCCCCTTTGCGGTTGCTGATGCCACAACTTTAACAGAAGCAGGCTATGTGGGCGAAGACGTAGAAAACATCTTGCTCCGACTGTTACAAGTGGCAGATTTGGATGTGGAAGAAGCCCAACGGGGAATTATCTACATCGACGAAATTGATAAAATTGCCCGCAAGAGTGAGAACCCTTCAATTACCCGCGATGTCTCTGGTGAAGGCGTACAGCAAGCTTTGCTGAAAATGCTGGAAGGCACGATCGCTAATGTACCACCCCAAGGCGGCCGGAAACATCCCTATCAAGATTGCATCCAGATTGACACCAGCAACATCCTGTTTATCTGTGGTGGAGCCTTCGTTGGTTTAGAGAAGGTCGTAGATCAGAGAGTGGGTAAAAAGTCAATTGGCTTTGTACAACCTGGCGAAGGGCAAACCAAAGAAAAACGGGCAGCAGATACCCTAAGGTATCTAGAACCGGATGATTTGGTCAAATTCGGTATGATTCCAGAATTTATCGGACGGATACCAATGGTAGCTGTGGTAGATCCGTTAGATGAAGAAGCTTTGATGGCGATTCTCACCCAACCACGCAGCGCCTTAGTCAAGCAGTACCAAAAACTGCTGAAGATGGATAATGTCCAATTAGACTTTAAACCAGAAGCCTTGCGAGCGATCGCTCAAGAAGCATATCGCCGCAAAACCGGTGCGAGAGCATTACGGGGCATTGTCGAGGAACTGATGTTAGATGTCATGTATGAGTTACCATCTCGTAAAGACGTAACTCGCTGTACAGTGACGCGAGAAATGGTAGAGAAGCGTTCCACAGCCGAACTTTTAGTACATCCCTCTTCCCTACCCAAGCCAGAATCAGCATAAGAGTCAACAGTCAATAGTCAACAGTCAATAGTTTTTAGCACCAAAAAATAATCAATAATAAAAAAACAAATGACTAATGACAAAGGACAAATGACCAATGCCTTACATTAATGTTCGTGGTGTTGAGCATTATTATGAGTGGGTGAGAAAACCATCTAATTCCTGGGTAAAGCCAGTGATGGTTTTCATCCACGGTTGGGCTGGTTCGGCTAGGTACTGGGGCAGTACAGCTAATGCTTTAGTAGATCAATTTGATTGTTTGCTGTATGATTTACGAGGCTTTGGGCGTTCTCGTGGTAAACCAAGTATAGTCCAAGCTAGCGAATCTGTGGCGGAATCGCGATCGCTTGCTGAAGAAGCAGCAGCAATTCAAGAATTAACTTATGAATTAGAAGAATATGCTGATGATTTGGCTGCATTGTTAGAACAATTGCAGCTTCAGCCTGTTTATATTAACGCTCACTCGATGGGCGCATCAGTTGCAGCTTTGTTTTTTAACCGCTATCCCCAGAAAGTTGAACGGGGAATTTTGACTTGTAGCGGAATTTTTGAATATGACGAAAAAGCCTTTGCAGCTTTTCATAAATTTGGCGGCTATGTAGTTAAATTTCGTCCTCAGTGGTTAGGAAAAATACCCTTTGTTGACAGAATGTTTATGGCGAGGTTTCTGCATCGCTCCATACCCAAAGCCGAACGCCAAGCTTTTTTACAAGATTTTCTCGAAGCTGATTATGATGCGGCTTTAGGGACAATTTTTACTTCTGTGAGTAAAGCCCAATCGGAAGTCATGCCCCAGGAGTTTGCTAAATTGACAGTACCAGTACTGTTAGTTGCGGGGGAGTATGACAAGATTATTCCGGCTGCAATGGGACGACAAGCTGCGGCGATGAGTGATAATGTTGAGTTTGCGATGATTCCCGATACAGCGCATTTTCCGATGTTAGAAGATGCTTCTACTTACCTGCGAATTGTAGGGGATTTTTTGCAAATTCCCGTAGCAGTTAATTAAGGAAATGACGATTTTCTCTGTAGAATGCGCGGATGGGTAGGTGTGGAAAATAGGATTTTGGTACACATAGCTGAAACTCCTTATCTGTAAGACTTTCACAGATTAATTACTTATCTATCGCCCGCGCACCTTACACAGAAAGGCTTTCAGCGATTTTGGGTTTGCTTGTTCTCTATTGCTTGTGTTATGATTTACTCATCCGCGCACCAGAACCTTGAAAACCTCATATTGCTTAACTTTCAGGCTTCCGCCGTTGAAATTTCATTTACTCCCTATTAGGGATTGAAACTTATTCATCCTAAAAAAGGAGCGTAATAAAGCTGGGTTGAAATTTCATTTACTCCCTATTAGGGATTGAAACAACGGGCGATGCGTTCAGGTACATTTGATAATTTTGTTGAAATTTCATTTACTCCCTATTAGGGATTGAAACAAATAAATCTAAAAAATCAAAGCTAAAAGGCTGAGGTTGAAATTTCATTTACTCCCTATTAGGGATTGAAACGCAGTAGTCAGACAATGAAATCTGGCCGTCTAACGTTGAAATTTCATTTACTCCCTATTAGGGATTGAAACCAAGGATAAAAGCCTGAGCATCTGAGAGAAAAACGTTGAAATTTCATTTACTCCCTATTAGGGATTGAAACGTAGGGAGTGCGGAATGCGTCAACGCTGCTACTCGTTGAAATTTCATTTACTCCCTATTAGGGATTGAAACTATGGTCGTACAGTCAAGAAATTTGCGAAAAGGGTTGAAATTTCATTTACTCCCTATTAGGGATTGAAACCATTGCCGTTACAATTTCCCCATAAATCGTACCTGTTCGTTGAAATTTCATTTACTCCCTATTAGGGATTGAAACCTTAATGGAGGTAAATAACCCCTTGACTCTCGTGGTTGAAATTTCATTTACTCCCTATTAGGGATTGAAACTTGCTAGCTCCCATAAGGAATCAAGCTTAAGGTCAGTTGAAATTTCATTTACTCCCTATTAGGGATTGAAACTCTCTGTACCCGACTATGGTGTCTGGGGATAGATTCCGTTGAAATTTCATTTACTCCCTATTAGGGATTGAAACCACACTTCAACTTGAGTGTGAGCGGGAACTAGTTTAAGTTGAAATTTCATTTACTCCCTATTAGGGATTGAAACCTAACTTCCGCGTGACCAACCCAACGAACTTCTATGTGTTGAAATTTCATTTACTCCCTATTAGGGATTGAAACCCGCAACTGGCTTGGCATTCTTCCAAGGATTGGGTTGAAATTTCATTTACTCCCTATTAGGGATTGAAACCCAGAGGCGATCGCACTTTGAAATGCAAGCTGTACTGTTGAAATTTCATTTACTCCCTATTAGGGATTGAAACTAATCTCCCCCGGCGATTTACCAGATGCGATCGCACTTTCGTTGAAATTTCATTTACTCCCTATTAGGGATTGAAACAACTAGAGGCATCAAAATGAGATATATGCGACTACAAGTTGAAATTTCATTTACTCCCTATTAGGGATTGAAACAATTGCTGCAAGTACGAAGTAAATGTCTCTCCACTGGTTGAAATTTCATTTACTCCCTATTAGGGATTGAAACAATTACCCGGACGGGTACTTTGTCGGATCAAGCAAGTTGAAATTTCATTTACTCCCTATTAGGGATTGAAACAGGCAGTGCCAAGACGCTTCTATCCCTGTGTTTGTCAGTTGAAATTTCATTTACTCCCTATTAGGGATTGAAACCTTCAGTTTTAGAAGCGCATAACAAGCGTAAAGTTGAAATTTCATTTACTCCCTATTAGGGATTGAAACACCCTATTAAATTTTGGCTGTGGATTCATCCAAGGTTGAAATTTCATTTACTCCCTATTAGGGATTGAAACTTGAATTTCGCCGGGTGTTTGCCCATCCGCGATCGCACTTTCGTTGAAATTTCATTTACTCCCTATTAGGGATTGAAACGACTCTTACAGAAGTACCTCGCTGCCCTTTATATAGTTGAAATTTCATTTACTCCCTATTAGGGATTGAAACAGCTGCAATAGTAAATTTTCCTGATAATGTTGCACTAGTTGAAATTTCATTTACTCCCTATTAGGGATTGAAACGGCTTAATTGTTGCTGAAGGATGCTAATTTCATCCTCATAGTTGAAATTTCATTTACTCCCTATTAGGGATTGAAACAAATCAGGGTTGATGTTTGCCAGAGTCAACCCTGCCGTTGAAATTTCATTTACTCCCTATTAGGGATTGAAACTTGATTTAACTAGGATAAAAGCACGGGCTTATACTTGGGGGTTGAAATTTCATTTACTCCCTATTAGGGATTGAAACTGGTTGGGCATAAGGAATTACGATCATATCGCGCGTTGAAATTTCATTTACTCCCTATTAGGGATTGAAACGGAATTTCATCGCGCCAGTAACGCTTGACATTTTGTTGAAATTTCATTTACTCCCTATTAGGGATTGAAACATCGGCTTAAGGCCGACTCAATGGCATCAGTCAAGTTGAAATTTCATTTACTCCCTATTAGGGATTGAAACTAACTATTCTCTACTTAATCTCTACTTCTCTAGGCTTAGAGTTGAAATTTCATTTACTCCCTATTAGGGATTGAAACATAAGTCACATAAACCTGCTAAAGACGAGATACTTAGGTTGAAATTTCATTTACTCCCTATTAGGGATTGAAACTTCTTTGTAAAAAACTTGTGTGTCGCCATCGCACCAGGGTTGAAATTTCATTTACTCCCTATTAGGGATTGAAACCCAATCTAAACTTGACGCTAGGCAAAGACTGTCGTTGAAATTTCATTTACTCCCTATTAGGGATTGAAACTATAATTCGCAAATTTATAAGATTCTAATGTGTCATCAGTTGAAATTTCATTTACTCCCTATTAGGGATTGAAACATTTCATTTCTTAGTTTCCTTATTATTTATTTGTTGAAATTTCATTTACTCCCTATTAGGGATTGAAACTTTGAAAAGAAGTAGGAACAACCCCCCAAACAATCAGTTGAAATTTCATTTACTCCCTATTAGGGATTGAAACCTTTGGATTTTGAGGAATCTTAACTACGCCCTTGGTTGAAATTTCATTTACTCCCTATTAGGGATTGAAACTAAAACCTTTATCAATCAACTCCTGATCAGTCATGTTGAAATTTCATTTACTCCCTATTAGGGATTGAAACGGAGATTACCTGTCAATCAGTAATGCTTTGTTTTCTGTTGAAATTTCATTTACTCCCTATTAGGGATTGAAACATTTACGAGAATACTGGCGAACAAAACGATATACGTTGAAATTTCATTTACTCCCTATTAGGGATTGAAACATCTTTCCTCCTATATTAGCGTTGCCTCCAACGTTGAAATTTCATTTACTCCCTATTAGGGATTGAAACGTAAGCCAAGACCGACTTGGGGTGGCGATCGCAAGCCTAGAGTTGAAATTTCAAATAATCCCTATTAGGGATTGAAACAGATTTTGCCAAGTCCCAGCAACATCAAAAACTGTGGAAATTTCAACTAATTCCTATTAGGCATTGAAACCAAGGTTAGAAAATCAAAATTGTTGTTTTCGGGAGCATCCCAAATGTGGAAAAACGCCCTCACCCTATAAGGGTGGGGCTAGAAATACGAAGCCTGCCTTCGCAGGCTATCAAATTTTTAGCCTGCGAAGGCAGGCTTTGTTGGTATAGCAATACCCTAGAAGGGTATTGCGTCAAAATTGGGATGCTCCCTTGTTTTCTGCATAATAAGGGCTGAATCCCTTACTACAAAAAAAGAATCTTTTGTGACACTTACGTAATTTTTATTTATTAATTTCTCAATCCTTTCTCTTTTAAAACATCATCTAACCAAGCTAAATTTTCTGGTGAAATCCCAGGTGCAGGTTCTTGACTATAATCAATCACTAAATCATAATTACCTTCGTCGTAGAGTTCACTAATTAAGGTTTGAATATCTACTAAAGGTTCTGTATCACCTTCACGTAAAGGTAACAGAAAAGAAGGTATAGGATCTGGTAAATTAAATGGATATAAATCGGCTTTAGGACGTTTAGTGGCACTACTTACCAAAATTCTATAGTCAGTTTGCAAATTATTTTGTAGTTGCTGTATTGGCTTTCCATCTCGCAGCAAATCAATTTCTACTAAATTGGTATAACTTCCTAAAACTTGTAACCGCTTTTTTGTATATGCATTTCGTCCTTCACCTGGACGTTTGTTTTTTGGCGAGAGAATTTCGATTATAGTGACGACTTCTTGGGTAGCTACATCTCTCACTTCTAAGTAAGTCTCTTTGACGGTTTCTGGCATAGTAACATCAACTGTTACAGCTGCGATAGATGGTGATGCGACAGCGATATTAGCTGGTTCTGGCGATGATTTTTGTTGCGTATTCTGCACTGCGACATCAGCAACACCCACTAGTAAAGAATCTTCATCAACTGTTTGGTAGATTCGCTTTTCAATGGCAACTTTATATTTAGGACGCAATTGGGGATTCAATTTGCGGAAAATAGCAGCTATGAGCAGATTGTGGATTTCTGACCAAAATAAGGGATTCTCTAAATAGGGGTTCATCCCCGGAAATGGTGAAGCCATGATTACAACCTTGAATAATTACTAATTCGTAATTCGTAATTTTTGGATAAATTGCATAAGGTTTACTGTTTTTTGAGAAATTAATAATTTAAAAAATAGCTAATTTATTGAGGGCGTCAAAATATTATTTAATTACTAAAATTTAAATAGCGATCGCCAATTCAGAATACTCAATTTTAAATTACGAATTACAAATTACGAATTATTTTATCGTCCTGCCAGAATTTGTGCAGCAGTTAAATCCAAGTTTGAGAAGGTGGGAGAGATGAGGCGTTCTTGGTTGGGGAATGCGATCGCTCTCCTAATTTCTTTTCTCTGCGCCTCTGTCTTGAAAAGTTCTGATCGGAGGAAGCCTCCGCTCAGACTTTTCGCTGCGCCTTTGGGCGAGCAAAAATAACCACAAAGGACACAGAGATAAAAATTAACCTAAACCCAATTCCCGTTTTAATAAATTAATCGACTTAGCACCAATATAATTATCAACCTTAATCAACTTGGGCGGACGAATAATATCTTCCGCAGCAGCTTGTACTGCTGCTTGCACTAGGGCAAAACTTGGTTGATCGCTGATAATTACCTCAGCCCGCTTGACAATCGCTTGCAGTTTGTAAGCGTCTTTTGGTTGGGTAGTCATCACCAGTAGTTCATCTCCCCGCAACCCGTGAAGAATCACTTCAGCCGCGCGGGCGATTCCAGAACTCAGGCTAACTATGCCGACGCAATTTTCTTTAGGTAAGGTTTTCAGTAGGTTTAGTTCTTTAGAATAGTCGTAGATATCTAGAGGAATTACCCTCACCGCTTTTGGCGCGGCGATGCTTTCTACCTCGCTAATAAAATACCGACTAGTGACGACTGTAGCCGAGGAAGTTTTATCTAGAACAGATGATAATTCTTCCATTCGGATCAACTGGATCGGTATGCGCAAGTCTTTTTCTAATTCATAAACCATTAACTCCCCTGCACCGATGTCGTAAGTAGGTACAGCTACAAGCACTTGGGCGCTACAACGCAAGCGCCAATCTATTTCTGCTAAAAATAATTCTCGCGCTTCCGATAGCGAACAGCCTTGAGAAAGTAGTTCATCAAGTGCTTGCTGGACAATTTTATCTGCTTCGGGATGTTGTTTGAGGATGGGTGATTGCAATTTGCTACCACCCTCATGGCCTTGGGCGCGGACATAAATTCCCGAACCAGCTAGACTTTCGACAAATCCGTCTTCTTCTAACTGACGATAAACTTTACTAATTGTATTGCGGTGTAAACCTGTTTGCATTGCCAGTGCCCGCGTGCTTGGTAGTTTATACCCAGGTGGATATTGCCGGGAAGCGATCGCAAACCGGATTTGATTAAACAGCTGGGTGGATGCGGGAATTTCACTGTCTGGCTGAATACGGAACTGAATCATCACCAAACCTCTTAAGTGCTAATAGCGGCATGTTACCAGCTGCATCTGCTACTTGGAATTTCTCTAAGGAAAATCTCTCGTATACTGACTTTTGTTAGTTGATAATCTGATGGCAGAAAGCTTCGAGATACTGGCATATTTATATCAAATGTTCGTGCAACCCTGGTAAAAACTATTATGACAGAGCAAGCAATCGACACCACAACAGTTCAAATTTCTCAAGATAATCTTTCAATAGTAGCTTACTTAGCACAACCACAGGCATCAGGTTCTTACCCAGCAATTGTCGTGTTACAGGAGATTTTTGGGGTGAACGAGCATATTCGCGATGTCACAGAACGGATCGCCAAGGAGGGTTATGTGGCGATCGCTCCTGCACTGTTCCAACGCCAAGCACCGGGCTTTGAAACTGGCTATACTTCTGAAGATATCGAAATTGGTAGAGGCTATGCCATGCAAACTAAAGCCTCTGAGTTATTGGGCGATATTCAAGCGGCAATCGATCACCTCAAAACCCTGCCAAATGTTAAACAAGATAGCTTTGGCTGTATTGGCTTCTGTTTTGGTGGTCATGTAGCATATCTTGCTGCTACCCTACCAGATATCAAAGCCACTGCTTCCTTTTATGGTGCAGGAATTACTACCCGTACACCAGGGGGTGGTGACCCCACTGTAACCCGTACTCAAGATATTCAAGGTACACTTTATGTCTTATTTGGTATGGAAGATGCTAGTATTCCTGCGGAACAGGTAGACGAAATTGCAGGAGCGTTAGAAAAATACAAAATTGCGCACCGTGTCTTTCGCTACGATGGAGCTGATCACGGATTTTTCTGTGACCGTCGCGCCAGCTATAATCCTAAAGTTGCAGCCGAAGCTTGGGAGCAGGTAAAACAACTCTTTGGTCAACTGGCCTAAAAACCTCCGCCATCAGTTGTCAGCCATCAATAGTCAGCAGTTAGCCCAAAACAACAGATCCAGAAGGTTCTCTAGTTGTGAATTTTGGAAACCAAAAAACCAAACTAACCGACAACTGACAACTGACAACTGACAACTGACAAATATTAATTTATCTTCAAACGTCATGAATTCCGAATCGAAACGTTCTCAAACAGCCAACTCGCCATTTACAATGGACGATTTTGCCAAAGCGCTGGAAAAACACGATTACCAGTTTCAAAAAGGGCAGATAGTACATGGTAAAGTGTTCCAGTTTGACCATGATGGCGCTTATGTTGATATTGGTGGTAAATCGTCAGCTTTTATTCCCCGTGATGAGGCTTCTTTGAGAGCAGTTACCGATTTATCTGAAGTTTTACCACTGCAAGAAGAACTAGAGTTTTTAATTATCCGCGAGCAGGATGCAGAAGGACAAGTAACCCTGTCACGGAAACAGTTAGAAATTCAGCATATCTGGGAAAGATTGGCGCAAATGCAGGAAAATTCCCAGACTGTACCAGTGCGGGTGACTGGGGTAAATAAAGGTGGTGTGACTGTCGATATTCAATCTTTGCGGGGATTTATTCCGCGATCGCACTTGATTGAGCGTGATAATTTAGAAGCACTCAAAGGTCAAACTCTCACAGCTGGTTTCTTAGAAGTAGACCGCAATAACAAAAAGCTGATCCTGTCCCAGCGTCTAGCAACTCGTTCGAGTAGCTTTAGCTTATTAGAACTCGGTCAATTAGTCGAAGGTAAAGTCACAGGTATTAAACCTTTTGGCGTATTTATCGATTTAGATGGTGTCAGTGCTTTATTGCATATTAAGCAAGTCAGCCAAAAGTTTATTGAGTCTCTAGATAAAGTATTTCAAATTGGTCAGCCAATTAAAGCTGTGATTATTGACTTAGATGAAGGTAAGGGAAGAGTTGCACTTTCTACCAGAGTTTTAGAGAATTTCCCCGGTGAAGTTTTAGAGAATATGGATGAAGTGATGGCTTCAGCTGAAGCGCGTGCGAATCGTGCTAATCAAAAAGCTGACCAATAGCTGCTTTTATTCATCACACAATTGATTTTCATTTTTGAGACGCTTTCCTTGCTAATTCCTTTTACAGCAAGAAAGCGTCTTTTTATTAGATAAGTTATTACAGAAATTTACTTACAGATTCTTTAGTCCGTCGCACTGGGTTTCTTAGCCGTCACTGTTTAGATTTATGTCCCGTTCGATTATTTCCTTAACAAATTCAGGTATTTCTTTTTCTAGACTGATCGCCCGTTGTTTTAACCTTTCATATATCTCAACAATGCTTTTCCATTGAGGTCAGTTGGTTTGGTGACTTGCTAATATAGCTGGCAAAATCTGACAACTGCCCATCTGCTAAATTTGGCGATAAATATAAAGATTCTACTGTTATTTCATCTTTACCCAGCAAAGTTGCTTGTGATGATCTCCCTACTTCGATTTCAATCTTTCTGAGTCCCAATTCCCAAGGTAATGTATTACCAAAGACTTTATTGCCTCGTCTGCCATCATAACTGATTGCAAACGCTACTCCTCTGCGATTTAACTGTTCAAGGGCTAGGACAAAATCATCAAAATGAATTCCAGAGAAATATCTTGAATCTCTATTTCCGCATACACCTTGATAGGGAGGGTCTATATAAACAAAATCACTACTTTTTACCTCGGCTAACACTTCTCTGTAATCCAGGCATGTAAATTTACATTTACCTTTCAAAAGAGTAGAAACTCCTTCTATATTTTTCTTCATCTTCTCAGGTTGAGTACCCTTACGCCTTTTATCAGGACTTTGATTGAAGTATCCGTCAGAGTTATAGCGAACAGCCCCTTTTACACATCGAGCTAATAAATACAAAAAAAGTTTTGGATCATTGGTTTTATTAAAATTCTCTCTAACCTCAAAGTAGTGATTTATAGAATCATGATGCTGCTCATTCCATATATTTGTATAAGCGTTCACTATTTCATGTAGTTTTTCTATAATTAGCTCCAATAGCTCAATCAATGGCTTGTTTAGGTCATTAAGCCAAAAGTTTTGAGAAATGCGTTTAGCAGCAGTAGCAATACTAATAGCTGCAGTTCCAGTAAAAGGCTCTACCAACCTGTCTAGCTTATGAGGAAAAAACTTGAGAATATCTGAGGCAAGATTTCTTTTACTACCCTGATACTGGATTGGATGCGGTAAGCTAACCATCTTGATAGCAGAACAAAGAATCTTAGTCAGTTTATCACAACAGAAAAGGAAGCTTGCTGATCGGAACACGACCAAGGATTAGCTAAGGACTGAGTCCATTTGCTCTGTCAGTATTTTAGCTCCGCAAAAGCAATTTTTCTTGTTGATAGCTATTTCTCAGTTCTGCTAACTTTTCTGGATTAAAAGCAAATTGAATCGATTCAACTAGTTCTACCCAACTATGTAACATAGCCTCTGAGTGTGCTTGAGAGAATTCATCAATAAAAAATTCTCCCCACCAATGAGGCGCTTGCTTATGGCGATGGGGTTCATATTGCTTGCGCCACCGTCTACGCCATTTTACAACATCGCTTTGAGTTGGTGCTTTTACACCCAAAATTGGCGGAAAATCAGCATAGCTCACAAATTTACTCACGCCTTTACCATGAACGTAAATTATGTAACGCCAGCATTCCACTGTATATATATCTTCACGATTAATTTGGAATCTTAAACAAATAGCTTCTTCGGTGACAAATCGCGCTAATGGATGAACGATCGCTGATTTATGAATAATTTTTGATTCACGGATGACAAGCGCTTTGGGCTTGAGGGATGATAACATAAGACTAAATTTCTGTTTAAAAAGAATGGGATTTCTGCTTAAAGGGAATGCCTTCTGTTTAAAGGAAATGCGTACCGTTCTCACAGAGAACATCTCTGTAAACGGAATGTACGCGATCAACTTCAACGCAATCGCCCTTTAGTTTTCCAGGCCAGAGGGCGATTGTTATTATTTAAGCTATAATTATTAAACGACTCATATAAGTCATTTGTCAAGTAAATTATGGGAATGGTTCGGTTAAAGATTAGAGAATTTGCTGCGGATAGGGGTTGGACGCTGAAAGAGGTATCTGACCGTTCTGGTGTGGTGTATAGTACTCTCAGAACCTACGCGCGATCGCCTGGACTAGCAACTGTAGATTTTACCGCAATTCAAAAGTTAGCACGCACTTTTGACGTAATGATTGAGGAATTAGTTGAGGTCGTGCAAGAATAATTTATGCTGAAATGAGCCTAATATTAAGGTAAGGGTGGTACCTCAAAATCATTAAACAAGCAAATATCGAAAGATGAAGTACTTAATGCTCTGACTAGTTTACCGTCCTGAGTCAGCAAAGTAGCACCTACTTGTTGTGAAAGTGCAACATAACAAGCATCATAGGCTGAAATGCCATAATTTAAAGCAATAGTAACTGCATCTGCCATCAAATCAGCTGTGGAGACAACATGTAACGGGAAAGCTTTAAGAGTAGCTAAATCTGCTTGTACCTCACTAGCAGTATACATCTTAGCACGGACATATTTCCACAAAGCGTTGGCACACTCGATGTAAAATAGGTCTGGGACATAGATTTCAGTCTGTGGATTAGCGAGATGTCCAAAAAGTTGATTAACTTTAGCAGTTAGTGGGTCAGCAATAAAATACTTGATGCACACACTAGTATCTACCACGCATCTGAGAGTATTTGTCATCTGTCGCGGTCTTCTCGAATCAGTTCAGTACTATCAGGTAATCCAAAGTCTGCTGGATTTAAGCGACGACGACTACTACTTTCCTCTAAAAGTTTCAGGACATTTTTTCGTCTTTCTTCTTCTGTTTGCTGTGTTTTTGTTGCTAAAGCATTCTGTAATATTGTAATAACTTGAGCATCAATTGAGCGATGTTCAGATTGAGCTAACTCTTGCAATCGTTCATATAAATCATCGGGTATATGTAGAAGATTTAAGATAGCCATTATTCGACCTTGCCAAGGGATTTATTTGGTAATAATAGCATGATTTAATTTAGCACTGTATTGCTATATCTAAACATTAGAAATTAAAGCTGTTTCTAGCAATAAAGCTTGTTGTCTCTTCGGCTGAGTATTTCTTGTTCCTGGAAGTAATCCAGCAGCATAAAGAATAGCGACAATTGATAACACACCCATGATTGTATAAAGAATCATATTACTTGTTGATTCATTGCTGGTTTGATATATATTCATCGATGGTGCGATCGCTTGTGTGGGTACTAGGTTTGTTACAGATTGATTTGGATTTAAATCTCGTTTTATCTCAATAACTGTTTGATATCTAGTAGTAAATTCATAGCGAACCATTTTTGATAATATATTTGCTAACCAATCGCTAACTTCTGCTTTATCTCTCCAGACAATTTCTCCGTAAATATCCAAGGTTAAAGCTTGAGGTTCTAAACCTGTGAGTGCTTCAATTGCAGTCATTCCTAGCGCGTAAATATCACTATTGAATTGGGGATATCCTCGCATTTGTTCTATTGGTGCATAGCCTTGGGTATATATTTGCGTTCCTGGCTTTTGTAGCTGAGTATTTTGTACAATAAATTCTTTGACAGCCCCAAAGTCAATTAAAAATAAATTATCATCTTTATCTATAATTATATTATCCGGCTTAATATCTCGATGAATAATATTATTATCATGAACAAATTCAAGAATATTAATTAATTTATCGATAATTTGGATAACTTCAGCTTCTTCTAAATTTTGTCGAGATTGGATTTTTTCACTTAAAGTATTTCCCTGGATATATTGTTGAATTAAATAAACTTCTTGATTTTCTTCTACATATTCAAAAAAACTCGGTATATTAGGGTGTCCGTTTAATTTTTGCAGAATATTTACTTCTCGTTGAAAGAGATTTTTAGCTGTAGTAACCGCACTTGCTTTAGTGCTAGAAAACGTAAAATGCTTAACTGCATAATGCATTCCAGATTGTAACAAGTCATTCGCTAGGTAAGTTTTGCTAAAACCACCTTCCCCAAGTAATGTAACAATCTCATAACGTCCACCGATAATTTTAGATATCCCTGTATTCATCTGACAGTACCCTAGCAGAGATTGTCCCTAGTAATTCCATTAAAAAAATACTTACTTTGTTTGCCGTATCAGCAAATATATTTCACTACTGCACCCTAACGATCTATGTTTAGCATGGCTAAAAGTCTAGTGATACAAGCATTGAGTCAAGTATGTAACATATTTTATACTACAAAATACATGTTATGATGAATTTTACACACTGAGAAGTTTTATTACATATAGGTCATCTACTAATATACTTTTAAAGTTGCGAAATTATGAATCAACTTTCAATACGTTCTGGTGTATTAATAATTGGTGCAGTTTTATTATTACTTTACTTAATCAAGCCTTCATCTATACCTTGGTTTCCTTATTTAATAGTTTTGGGTTTTGTGACTTTAACTATTAAATCTACGATTGATGGTGTCAGACTGAAGAAAAATTTACTTCAACAAGTAGATACAATCGAACAAAAAATTCAAGCTGAATTAGTCCAGAAAGTTCAAGGTATTAGCAAGTACCAATTAGAGAAGATTAATAAATTAGCATTAATAGAAAAAAGATGTAGTGAAAACCCAGAATTAAAAATTTGGGAAAGACATAAGCGTTCCTATCAGTTACTTCCTAACTCCCTTTTAGCTCTCGGTTTACTAGGGACATTCTTGGGAATTACAATGAATTTATTCTTAATCGGGAGA
Organism: Calothrix brevissima NIES-22; assembly: GCF_002367995.1. Taxonomy (GTDB): domain Bacteria; phylum Cyanobacteriota; class Cyanobacteriia; order Cyanobacteriales; family Nostocaceae; genus Aulosira; species Aulosira brevissima. The sequence goes on along the minus strand of NZ_AP018207.1, from coordinate 4,881,393 downwards.
AATACTGGCGGCGAACTGCAATTACAACAAGCCTTACCAGATATTATCGGTTCAATGGCGATCGCTTTTGTGAGTAGTCTTGCAGCTTTAGCAGGAAGCGTGTTTTTGACGAAATTTCATCCGACTTATGATTTAGATTTAGAAAAAGATAAGCTGCTGATTTCTTTAGAAGATTACCTAGATAATGATTTTTTATTATCCCAAAATCAGCCAACTGTAGTAGAAAAAATAGAAGCTTTAATCAAATCTATCGATAAATATTCTCAAAGCTTAAATAGTTTTATCACCACTTTACCAAAAAGCACTCAAGATTTTCAAAATGCTGTCACAGCAGCATCAAATACACTTAATACATCTGCGAATAATTTCCAATCTGTAGCGAATCAATCTTCGCAATCGATGCAAACAGGCGCTAATGTTTTAAGTAGTGCAACTAACAACTTAGCAAAGCTAACTACCACTTTCTCTGATATCACAAATTCTCTACGTAACTCAACAAATTCTTTTGATAATGCCATAGATAAATTACAAGACTATGCAGATAATCTAGAAGCTATTGGTCAGACTTTGGTTAATAATTCCTTACAAATCCAAAACTTAATTCAAACTAATCAACAAAACCTCACGCAAGTAAGCGATCGCCTGGTGCAAAATGCCAATACACTGTCAACAAGCAGCCAATTTTTCAACACTAATGTATCCCAGCTAACAACATCTTTAACGCACCACACTGGCGAAGTTGGTACACACAATAATCGCTTGCAAAGTTTGGTGGGAGTTATTGAAAATACGACACAATCTTCTCAGACGAATACAACGCAATTAGTCTCAGCATTAAATCAAAATGCATCGCTGTTAAATAATCAAATTAATCAATTACAAAAGATTACTGAAAAATTTGAGCAAAACAATCAAGCTATGCAGCAAATTCAAACTAATATGACTAATTTAGTAACTGCATTAGCAAGATTACAATAATCTTGAGTTAAACCTCAACGGTGAAAATAATATGCCAAGAAGAACAAGAACTGTACCGATGAATGATACTTTTAGTATCTGGACTTCTTTTACAGATTTAATGTCTAATGCTTTTATGATTATGACGCTACTGTTATTATTAGTAATAGCAAGAAATTCAAAAAATAATGATGTTCAGATAGGAACTGGTGCAGATGAAAAGCCAACAATTATTGAACTACCATCAGCAAAATATGAATTTCCTTCTGGTAGCGCAGTTTTACCACGTAATTTAAAAACCGATATTGGTCAAAATGGTCTTATCTTAAAAGAGATTGAAAATAATATTAAGCAAATTGAAAATAGTAATAAAAAAGTTGATGTTATTGAAGTTATCGGTCATACAGATGGTGAAGAAGTTGGTTATTTAAAATGTAGTAATCAAAACGGTGGGAATTTAGATACCAAATTAGAAGAAGTTGCTACTCGTAATCGAGATGTTTCGATTTTATGTCCAGGTTCTAATGCTGATTTAGGCTTAATGCGCGCCTTAGCAGTAGTTAAAGAACTGCAAAATGTACAACGTCAACAAAAATCAGGACTTTTCAAGCAGCTAAAATTTCGAGCCTATTCTGCGGCGCAATTGCTATTACCAGACGATAAAGGATTTGCACCACCAGATAGAAGCGATAATCCCAAGCGTCGGCGGATTGAAATTCGCTTTGCTCAGTTGGGACAGTATAAGACTATAGGTAATAACCGCTAATTTTGTTTAACTTTTCGGTTTTACAAAAATGTATTCTAAAGTATTGATTGTCAATATTAGCAGGATGTTAATGAGAGGAGAGAGGAGGAGATCGCATTGAGTGTACCTATGCGATCGCTTTATTCTCTCTACTATCTCTCTTTTGATTCTTCTGCTAGGGATTTTAGTGGTGTTTTTCGTAAAACCCAATCAAGATAAAGTACAAGAATCTGCATTTTCAGAAAGTTATTAGCACTTTTGATATTGGCATCACTCAGTACCCATTTACAAAACTTTTCCAGCAGTATTCCAACAACAACTTCAACAGACTTATTTACAACCAAAGGGATTAGTGTTTCTAGCATTGCGATTGCCTCAGTAGCTTGACTGAGTTGAATGTCGCAATTTTCTTTTGTAGTTATTTATCTGACTTACCTTGACTTAGCCTGACTTACACTGATTTAACTCCACATTTTGATAAAAACTTTGGCTACACTGGCTTATAAGTATTTGTGGGAGTGATCAATGTCTATACCAGAGGACTTTCTTAAGCAACTAGAGCAATACAGTGAATTGTCGCACCGAGAGAAAGAAGTCTTTGTGGAAATATTCGGTCTTAGTAAGAGTCGAGTCAACGTAGCTCAAAAATTAAACATTTCTGAAAGTAACCTCGGCACTTGTCTTACAGGCATTTACAAAAAATTTTGCATCACTTGTAATGGCCCTGTTAAAGAAAGCCGCTTACGGGAGTATTTGAGCAAAAGGTATGCACAACAAAAACCCTCTGGGCATTTAACTACAGATGACGTAGATGATTCGATTGATAATTTAGTGCAAGAAATCCGCAAACAAATCAAACCCTACATCAAAGAAAAGTGCGGAACCATGCGGGTATTAGATATGCCTAAGCCAATTGAGTTAACAGGAAAACAAGGTATTTACACAAATGTCAATATTCTGGAGGCAATAACAGGACGAAGACGACTAAAAGTCGCGGAACTAATGCAAAGCTGTGATCATGATAACTTTGAGCGACTTGGACTTAGCCGAGTAAAACAGAAACGAGTCTCAGGATTAGAAGTTGTACAGCGTTATAGTAAGCTGATGGTTTTAGGTAAACCAGGAGCGGGAAAAACCACTTTTTTAAAATATCTAGCAATGCAGTGTATTGAAGGGAGATTTCAAGCAAACAGAGTTCCCTTGTTTATCACATTAAAAGATTTTGCAGAAGCACCCAAAAAACCAGATATTTTGAAATTTATTGTTCAACTATTATCAAGCTGTGGGGTAAATCATGCGATTACAGCAGTAGAGAAACTGTTGAAACAGGGTAAGGCACTGGTATTGCTGGATGGGTTAGATGAAGTACGAGAGGAAGACACCAAGCGTGTTTTACGACAAATTCGGGAATTCTCTGACTTGTTTCATACCAATCAGTTTGTAATTACCTGTCGTATTGCTGCCAAAGAATACACCTATCAAAGTTTCACAGAAGTAGAAATGGCAGATTTTGACGAAAAACAAATAGCCATTTTTGCTCAAAATTGGTTCCAGTTAACTGATCCAGTTAAAGGTAAAAGATTTATTCAAAAACTGAAGGAAAATAAACCAATCCAAGAACTAGCAAGTAGTCCTTTACTGTTGACATTACTGTGTCTGGTATTTGGAGATAGTGGAGATTTCCCAGCAAACCGTTCTGAACTTTATCAAGAAGGATTAGATGTATTACTGAAAAAATGGGATGCCAAACGCAACATTGAGAGAGAGCAGGTCTATAAAAACCTGTCTTTACAGCGTAAGGAAGACTTGCTGAGTCAAATAGGCTTAACTACGTTTGAACAGAAAGACTATTTCTTTAAACAGAAAACTGCCGAAACATACATTGCCGATTTTATTCGCAACTTACGCAATGCTGACACAGATCCAGAAGTATTGAAACTCGATAGTGAAGCCGTTTTAAAGTCTGTTGAAGCACAACATGGGCTATTAGTAGAACGAGCAAAGGGCATCTATTCCTTTTCTCACTTAACGTTTCACGAGTATTTTGCCGCAAGAGAAATAGTTGCCAACTCTGCCTGGGAAACTTTGCTAGACCATATCACAGAGAAACGTTGGCGCGAAGTTTTTTTGCTCACAGCAGGAATGATGCGTAAGGCGGATGATTTCATAGAGTTAATGAAGCATAAAATTGATAGATTAATCAGCACGGATGAACAATTACAAAATTTGATGAGATGGATAACTAAAAAATCTTCTTTAGCTACTGTGCCATATCCACCAGCAGAAATCAGAGGTGTCTACTTAGATTTGATGAATAATCTTATTCAGTGTAAATATTCCGACTTTACAGGTTTTCCTCGAATTTTAGCCTTTGATCTTGCTCTTACTGGTACTTCAGACAACGGTTTTTATAAAGCCTGCGATCCTGCAATTTTTAGTATATGTATTCCAAGCTTGAGTTTTTTAGTTGAGATATATTTTGAAAGCAAGAAAATTTGTACATCTAGACAAAGCTCAAACACTATCTATCCTAATGGCTTTAATTTTAATGCTGATTTTGCTCTAAAACATAATCCTAGCACTGAGTTACAGATTGAGCTTGACAACCTCAAAAGTCAATTATCCCCTATAATAAAAGATCTATCACCTGTAATAAACGATATTGAAGAGTTTAAGCACTGGTGGATAACTAATGGTAAAGTTTGGAATGAACAGCTTAGATCTGTTATGATTGAGCATTGCAATATTGGGCATGACTGGCAGTTAAACGAAGCACAAAAGACGCTATTAGAACAGTATTACTATGCCAATAAGTTGCTAATGGACTGTCTAAATAGTGATTGTTATGTAAGCCAGGAAGTTAGGCAAGAAATTGAGGATACTTTGCTGTTACCAAATAAAAACTAAACATTCAATAGAAGTTGGGAAGACAGCTAAAAGCAGAAAAATTATACAAAATGTAGTTAACTTATAACTGTGAAAAAGTAAAAGTGCGATCGCACTTTTACTTTTTCAGTTCGCATAGTCAAATTATGCCAGTTTTTAGATGACAAACCAGGAGTAGCACGAACTCTTGCTCAACAGTTGTTAAGGTCAGGAACATGGATTGGAGCTAAGGTAAAAGAAGCACAAGCTGCTCAAATAAAAGCATATTTTATCAGTAAGCGCACGATTGAACTGCCTAACCTTATTCTTCTCAATTTTTAGTTCCTCAACGGAGAGGGGGAGATTCGAACTCCCGGAGGTTTTAGCCTCATCCGATTTCAAGTCGGACGCAATCGACCACTCTGCCACCTCTCCAGTAAACTGTCTAGCTTGTTGCGTAGCTGGTATGCAAACGCTTTCCTAAGTTAGCACAAAAGCTGACAGATAATACTATATCTCATCATCTACACAGATTGCACTACTGGACGCGATCGCTCGTAAAAAATTTCCTCGGACACTATCTGGTAATCGTCGCCTACCCAAACTAGGGAGGCTTGGGACACCACACCCGCCTCTAGGGTAACTAAAGAGAAATTCCGCCGCTTTTTGCCTTGAATTTCTACTATCCTGGGTACGCTAGCCGCATTTAAGTAAATTGTTCCTTCTGGACTTTTTAGCAAAGGCTTGCGTAACTCCTTTTTCGTGTGCCGCAGATTATGGTGCATGTGTCCAAATGTCACCAGAGGAATGGTTTTACCAGCGTTGAGAGTCTGGGAAATTGCTTCGCCCAAATCTGGATCGCCAAAATCGCCGCCAAGCGGGAGCCAGTCTTTACCACAGGGATCTTCTGGGCGATCGCCTAAGCCACTAGGCCCGTTGTGTCCCAGAAAAATAATCGTATCGTAGGCAGCACTTTTGACCGCAGCCACAATTTTATTTGCTGATTCTTCTAAATCCGTTACACCGTAACGTTCTTTGCAGATGTCAGCATATCTCCATTCTGGCCCGCCCCAAGTAAAAGGACGACCGCCAACTACAGTTAAATTCCATTGGGGAAAATCCAACTTCCCATAACCGACATGGGCGGAACCTAATAAATCGAGCTGTTCTTGAACCCAGTCTTCCTTGGTGCGGTCGTAGGGACATTTTTTCCGTCCCCATTCTGTGGCAGTGTACCATGCATCGTGGTTGCCCATTACGGCAGCTTTGGGAATATCAATAGAAGCGATCGCTCTCACCACTTCTACCGACTCATTACCAAAATCCCCGACAAACAGCACTAAGTCCACACCCAAATGCTTGAGTGCAATTCCATCGTCTTCTTCCCATTGGTCGTGAACGTCGCCAACTACAGCTATTTTCAGGTTTGTTGATTTTGTTATCTCACTGGTCATGCCACTGTCCTTGCCGTCTACTTTTAGGATAGGCAACTCAGCAGAATTTGCACACATATTGGGGCATGGGGCATGGGGCATTGGTAGCTTATTTACTATGCCCCTAGTTATTAAATTAAGCTAAAAGCCTTGGAAAATCTCGTTTATTGCCTCCTACTAGAAATGAGCATAGGCAGAACGTGGAATAAGAGTTGTATTTTCAGTTTACACCAATGCCCTATCCCCTATGCCCCATGCCCAAAGCGGCGGAGCAACTATCTCCCTTTCCCCAAGTAAAGATAAAGTTCTCCACCGCTTCCATAAAGCTTCTAGGATTTTTGGTGAAAACCACTATATTTTTTGGTAAAAACTACTATAATTAATCCACAGCACAAATACTTGCAACCTTAAGTAACCCCTAACTGTGTTTAAAACTGCACTTGTCGAACGAGAAACAACCCATCCGGGTGTACTACCACTGGATTTATTTGCGGCGATTGAAAGCCTCAAAAAAGAACTCAACGCAGTGATATTAGCCCATTACTATCAAGAGCCAGATATCCAGGATATTGCAGATTTTATTGGGGATTCATTACAACTAGCTAAAGCCGCAGCTAATACTAATGCAGATGCGATCGTTTTTGCTGGCGTTCACTTCATGGCAGAAACAGCAAAAATACTCAATCCCGATAAATTGGTATTGCTACCAGACTTAAATGCTGGTTGTTCTTTAGCCGATAGTTGTCCGGCGGAAGCCTTTGCAGCCTTTAAAGCCGCCCATCCCGATCACCTAGTGGTTTCTTATATTAACTGCTCTGCGGATATTAAAGCCATGAGCGATATTATCTGCACCAGTTCCAATGCTGTGAAAATTGTCCAGCAAATTCCCAAAGATCAGCCGATTATTTTTGCTCCCGATCGCAATTTGGGGCGCTATGTGATGGAGCAAACCGGACGGGATATGCTGCTATGGGATGGTAGCTGCATTGTCCATGAAACCTTCTCAGAAAAGAAAATTGTCCAGTTAAAAATAGCACATCCCGAAGCAGAAGCGATCGCACACCCAGAATGCGAAACTAGCATTTTGCGCCACGCCAACTATATTGGCTCTACAGCAGCTTTACTCACCTATTGTCAAAACAGCCCCGCACAGGAATTTATCGTGGCTACAGAGCCAGGTATCATTCACCAAATGCAAAAACTCGCTCCCCAAAAGCGGTTTATTCCTGCGCCACCAATGAATAATTGTAATTGCAATGAATGTCCGTTTATGCGGTTAAATACTTTAGAAAAGGTGTATTGGGCGATGAAAAATCGTACTCCGGAAATCACCATGTCTGAAGATATTAGATTAGCAGCTTTGCGTCCAATGCAACGGATGTTAGAAATGAGCGTTTAGGTAAATTCATCAATTAAGTTTTTATATTATGTAGAGGCATAATTCTATTGTCTCTACATACAGCATATTTCCGGTAAATGAGGTACGCGCTTCGGGGCATGGCAGTGCCAGTGCCCCTACAATAAACGATAATCTGTACCTCACCAACTGGCAATCTGCTGTATTTTTTTGCTTGAAAATAGTTGGATTATAAGCATCATTCTTGTGTTTATACCAATTTGAAAAAAGAATGCGACAGTAGGGGCATGGCATTGCCATGCCCTCTAAAGTATATTGATGTACCGAAAACATTATTTAAATTTCTATTAGTTTAAACTAAACTACTGTATTTTCTGTAACTCATTGTTAAAACTCTCCTCAAGATGGGAATCATAGTAACAAAGATAATGCGGCAAATAACACACCCATCTATGGCAAGGGCAGACCATATTTATATTGAATGCGATGTCATTGGTATTCTTCCATATACGCATCACGGCATTGATTGTGGTGATGGCACTGTAATTCATTACTCAGACGGTTGTATTAGGAGAGTTTCAATACAAAAGTTTAGCCAAGGTAAAAAGATTTATAAACAACACTACGATTATTGTGATTATCCAGAAATTGTCATACTACGTGCAGAAAGTAGGTTAGGAGAATGCGAATGGAATCTATTTTTTAATAACTGTGAACACTTTGCAAGCTGGTGTAAAACAGGTTTTGAGGAGTCTAAAGAAGTGAAACCAATACTTGATTTATTGGAATTTTTTACATGGAGGCTACAAGATCCACAACGTGAAAAATATCAAAAATTAATTAGTAAGCAGAACGACATTCTTAATAAATTTAATTCTCAAGTGAAACAACATGAAGCAGAACTTCAATATTACCAAGAGTTAATTAGCAAGCAGAACAGTATTCTTACTAAATTTAATTCTCAATTAAAACAACAAGAAGAAGAGCAGCGTAAAGCAGAGCAAGAACAAGCTTTAATCACGGATAAATTTGATTATCGAATACTACAAAATTTACTTCAAGAAGGCTATTGGCAAGAAGCTGATGAATTAACATTATATGCAATGCTAAAAATTTCTGGTAGAGAAAATGATAGATATTTTCGACCAACTGATATTTCCAACTTCCCCCGCGAACATTTATTAATTATTGATAAAATTTGGCGAGAATATAGCCGCAATTTATTCGGTTTCACTGTACAAAAAGAAATTTATCGAAGTTTGGGAGGAACCCAAAATTACCAACACGAAATTTGGGAAAAATTTAGTGAAAATGTAGGTTGGCGCAGAAATGATGTTCCCTTATCATACGAGCAACTTAATTTTAGTATAAATGCTGTTAAAGGACATCTACCTCATGGTAAAAAAATTGGTTCTGAAGTCATAGGATTTTTGACAATTATTTAGCTTACAGCTATTTTCAGGTAAATAGACCATGCTGTAGGGGCACGGCACCAGTAAAATTATTGTATGTACCAAAAGATTGTCTATGCCGTGCCCCGACGACAGATGTGGTTCAAATAGGTGAAAACTGCTGTAATGTAGGGTGTGTTGTCGCGCAGCGCAACGCACCGAAAACAATTTAAGGTGCGTTAGCCTACGGCATAACACACCCTATGAAAATTAATATTTTTCATCGCCATTTTTTCTACTTTATTTATCTCTCCACAGCCATCTCAAATTAATTACTAACTCTATCTTTTCTCTGCGCCTCTGCGTCCTCTGCGGTGCAATTTTAAAAGATGGGGAGGTAAATTTCCCCATCTTGAGATAATTCCATTACTGACCTTTTTGCGCTTTCGATTGAGCCGCCTCACTAAATTGCTGGTATAACTTAACACGGCTTTGCGCTTCTGGATAACGACTATGGCTTGATGACACCTTACTCATTAAATCCGAAGCTTGTTGCCATTGTGTAGCTAAAGCTGACCATTGTTCGGGAGTTGTCGCTGTTTTCCCAGATGCAGAAGCTTGATTAGCAATCCGCACTGCGACTGCAAATGGATCGTCTGCGGGAATGGTAACAGTTTTGCTGACATTTGAATTTGCTGCTGGCGCTGCTTTTTTATTCGCTATGTTTTGAGAAGCATCTGCATATTTTTTATATAGCTGAACGCGGGTTTGTGCTTCTTGATAGCGACTGTGGCTAGGTGACACCTGATTCATTAAATTAGAAGCTTCTCGCCACTTACTAGCTAATTCTGTATGCTGCTGTGAAGTTGCGGCTGTTTTCCCTAATGCAGAAGCTTGATTAGCAATCCGCACTGCGTCTTTGAAGGGGTCTTTTGCAGAAAGAGTAGCATTTTGGGGATTGGAAACAGTTGTACCTTGGAGATTGACAGATGAGGGTTGAGAAGTTTGTGCAGAAATAGAACTTTCCTGTTTTCCTTCTAACCAACTGTAAGCACCCCAAACTAGCAACAGTAGCGGTAAGCATAAGCCAGAGACTTTTAATACCTCAATTGGCAAAGAGCGCTTTGGTATATTTTTACTCAGAAACTTATTTTGGGTTCTGCGGCGATGTCTTCTTTTAAAGATGACAAATCGCAAAGAATTTGGCTTCGGTAAGCTAACTTGAGCTAGTTCACTCTTAGTCTCTTTGAGAGTTTGAAAATCATTAATTAGTTGCTGAATTAGACCAGGTTGTGGTAAAGTAATTTCCTCTGACCAAAGCAATTGACCATCGCGATCGCGATAAATTTCCGTTAACCAAAGTAATTGTTGTTCTCTGACAATCCGACTATTGATATTCACCCGGCGGATATTACGCGGTGCAATAGACTCAAGAATTTGCCGAATTTTTTGCACTACAGTAGATTGTTCTAGTTGATCGACTGTTTGAGCCTCACACAGCAGTTGTAAGACCCCATCTGAGAAAATAGCTCTGGTTCGCACGCCAGAAGCAACTAGTTTTTCGTTCAATATTTGAATGATCGCCGCAACGCTACCTTGGTGTGCTTGCCAAGCGATATCGTTTATTCGATCTGCCATTTTTAATTTAGTGATAAATTTTCCACCCTGATTTGTTAAGGAACTCATTTAATTTATTTAGGCTAGTATGTTTATGCAAAACATCGCCTTATTTTTGATTTTATGAGTAAAGCTACAAGGTTGACACATAAAATCTTTAAAATAAGGTCGAATTTCTATCTTTAGGCAGAAGGCTGAATCTGCAACAGTTAGTTTAGTCCTCATTTTAGGTAATTGTCCACCTGTTGAGGATGAAATATTACCTGTTTTAGGACATCTATTTGCTGCTTATCATACAGCTAAAAATAGATTTCTGGCTTGTTCTTAGGGTACGTAATTATACTAAATTTTTATGTGGAGAAATATAGATAAAAGTAAAAATTATCCGCATCAATACTGATAAATTTTGGTGCTATTCATGTACTAGTTAAATTAAAAGGGTGGTAAACCCACCCCCTATGCTTTACTTACGTTCTGGATGACCTGTTTCTCCGACTGTATGCACGCCCATCTGGTTAATTACGGCTATCATCTGATATAAGCGTCCTAAATCCCGTTGATTGAAGTAAAGAACAAGACGAGGTAATCCTAATGTTTCATCCTGTCCTTCTTGGGATAATGCCTGACTTTTCTCAATTTTACCTTTCACGAGAATGTCACTAAAGTTAGCATTGAGTTTTTCTACTTCAACTTCAGATAAATCTGTTGTTAGGCGAATTACCAACTGATCGCCTACATAGCGGCTAGAGTGATAAACCTGGTAAAATCGGGTAATTGCATCGCAAGCTACATCTACACTGTCTGTAATTGTGTAAAGACTGGGGTCTTCAGGACTGACTAGACCTTTTTGTACTAGCTGTTGATCGATATATTCACTCCAAGAACGCCAGTAATCGCCACCAGGATGATCTATTAACACAAGAGGAACAGGGCCAAATTTACCTGTTTGGCTTAATGTCATGCATTCAAAAGCTTCGTCTTGAGTGCCAAAACCGCCAGGAAATAAGGCTACAGCATCGCTTTCTTTTAATAGAAATAATTTGCGCGTGAAAAAATATTTAAAGTGAATCAGCTTAGAATCGCCTTCAATAAAAGGATTTGCTTGCTGCTCAAAAGGTAATTGAATATTTAAGCCAAAGGAATTTTCTCGTCCTGCACCTTCATGGCCTGCTTGCATAATACCGCCGCCACCGCCTGTCATGACCATAAATCCCAGCTTGGTAACAGCCTGCGCAAACTGCATAGCCATGTGATATTCTGGGGTTTCTGGCGCTAGGCGAGCCGAACCAAAAATAGTTACTTTACGGATGTGTCGGTAGGCATAAAAGAGTTGAAAACCCCGTTCCATGTCTGCTAAAGCAGCCGACAATATTTTCCAATCCAGACGCTCAATATCACTATCAGCTAGACGCACTATGGTAGCAAGTGCCTGTTTGATGAGTTGCTGATTTTTTAACGTCGGTAACCGATCGATTAATTCAGCGATGTCCGCTTGGAGAGACTCTAATGTATCAAACGACGCAGATGAAGCCATGATAACTGCTGCCACAATGGTACTATATTTTATCTAATTTTGGAGCGCTATGTATCAACTGTTGCTATGTTTGTTGATGAATAACAGTTTTGATATACCGCATTAAAAAGCACCTGTGGTTAAGGATTAACCAAGGCGCTAGTAACGCTTCTCTATGAGATGCTTTGCGATCGCCAAAATCAAAATTTGTCTGGGCAAATTTTGATTGTAGAAATCTCGCCAGGGACTTTCAGCAACATAAACAATTAAAACGCTGGTTAAGTAGCTTTATGAACTGCGTACACCAGAACACATAAAAAATTCATTAATCCCCCTCGATCCCCTGCTTTTTCAAACTTTCCTAGCCCCTAGCCTAAGCGCCCCTATTTTCCAGCTAGTCAATTATGAGAAAATCTCACAACTAAATATGAAAATCTCTCTTTCCTAGCTCCTAGCCCCTAACTCCTAGCCCCTATTTCCAAGCTAGGTAGGCGTTTCATCATCTTTTCAATGGTAGCTAGCCTATCGCAGGAGGCATTAATTTTTCCGCCAGTTCTGCTCAGGATATGTTCAACAACAGCAGTAATTATGGTCACTGAATCATCTGTTTAAACAGTTTGATAGAGACGCGAAATTTCGCGCCTCGCAAACTGGTTTACAAAAATTGACCTAAAAATTAGAACCAATGGAAAAATTAACAGGATTTTACTACCAATTGAGATTCAAGAAGAAGAAGAAGAACCAAGATACTTTTCCAATGTGGTAGCTAATGTACTTTTAGGAACAGCACCAACGACCATATCAACTTTTTGCCCCTCTTTGAAAATCATTAATGTGGGAATGCTGCGGATGCCATACTGACTAGCAACATTAGGATTTTCGTCAGTGTTGACTTTAACGACTTTTATCTTACCTGCGTACTGCTGGGCAATTTCATCCACAACAGGAGCTACCATCCTGCATGGACCACACCAAGGTGCCCAAAAATCAACTAAAACAGGCACGGAACTGTCGAGTACTTCTTGCTTAAAAGTAGAATCTGTGACTTGTGCGGCTGCTGACATGCCTAAAAACCTTTGCCAATTATATTTCTGAGTTTCGTGAAAATTCTACCATAGCAAAAACAGCTGCTTAAAAGCGAAGGATGTACATTTGCAAAGAAGCTATGGAATTTTATTTATAAAAACATAAGGAACCGCCCGAACATAGTCCGGGCGGAGTGTGGTGTGAGGAGTGAACGGAAACATGCGTCTCCGCTATCTCTATTGTAGGCGACATATGTAATTTTTCCAGCAATTGTTGAAAATGCTGGAAAAATTTCTTGAAGAATTTAGATATTAAGTTTGGACTTTTTTAAGAATTAAGAGTCAAGAGTCAAGAGTCAATGGTCAATGGTCAATGGTTGTTTGTCAACAGTGATTTTTTCCATATCCCTAGCCCCTAGTCCCTAGTCCCTAGCCCCTAGCCCCTTTATTTACCCATACCTAGTTGTTGGGCTTTTTGGTAGACTTTGCCTTCAGTGAGTAGGGAAGGAGCAATCACAACTTCAACTTGTTGCATTTCTTTGATATTTTTAGCTCCTAAAGTACCCATACTGGTTTTTAAGGCTCCTAAAAGATTATGAGTACCATCATCTAATCCGGCGGGGCCGATGAGGATTTGCTCTAGACTACCAGTAGTAGCAACGCGAATCCGGGTACCACGAGGTAAGACAGGGCTAGGAGTAGCCATTCCCCAATGATAACCCCGTCCCGGAGCTTCGGCGGCTCTAGCAAAGGGGGAACCAATCATCACGCCATCAGCACCGCAAGCAATGCATTTGCAAATGTCTCCGCCAGTGATTAAACCACCATCTGCAATTACAGGAATGTAGTTACCAGTTTCTTGATAGTAATCATCCCGTGCGGCGGCACAATCGGCGATCGCAGTTGCTTGAGGTACGCCTACGCCCAACACGCCACGGGAGGTACAAGCCGCACCAGGGCCAATTCCTACGAGTATGCCAGCCGCCCCAGCTTTTAAAAGATTTAATGTCACTTCGTAAGTAACGCAATTGCCCAAAATTACGGGAATGGGCATTGTCCGACAGAATTCTGCCAAATCTAAGGGTACAATCGACTCTGGTGAGAGGTGGGCTGTAGAAACTACTGTAGCTTGTACAAAAAATAAATCGGCTCCAGCTTTGGCTACGACTTCGCCATATTTACTGGCTCCAGCTGGTGTAGCACTGACTGCGGCTATTCCACCTTGTTGTTTAATTTCCTGAATACGCTTTTCAATTAATTCCGGCTTTACTGGTTCAGCATATAGTTCTTGCATGAGATGAACAAATTCATCTTTGCCCACAGCCGCAATTTTATCTAAAATTGGATCTGGGTCAGCATAGCGAGTTTGGATACCTTCTAAATTGAGAACTCCTAATGCTCCTAGTTGGGATAACTTTACAGCCATCCGCACATCTACTACACCATCCATCGCACTAGCAATGATGGGGATTTCGCGCTCAATGTTACCAATCCGCCACCTGGTATCTGCCAAACTCGGATCGAGTGTTCTATTACCAGGTACTAGTGCAATCTCATCAATTCCGTAAGCTCTCCGAGCTGTTTTGCCCCGCCCAAGTTGAATGTCCACGCTGTAACTTTTCCCAAATCTTTGTTTAAGCTAGGGTATCAAATTGTGGGCAAAGTTGGTGCAATTTTTTTTCAAGTTACTGTCACTATCCACAGGGACAAATATCACGGAAATTTGTTAATTAGTTTCTGTGCGATCTTATTTGCAGATGACTGTTAGGGCAATTAATTGCGGCATAATTAGTTTGATGTGTCAGTTATTACCAGGAAAGACATAAGCCAGGAAATCAACTGCCAGAACTCCTATGACACCCGCTAGTTACCAAAAGGGTTTGCTGTCATTTTTTAGGAACAAAAACTTTAGCTCTGGCTTAAAAGCAACCGTCTAAGAACCACAATTATATCTGAACCCTGACCTTGGGAAGACAAATTCTCCTTTTTTCATCCCTGTTTGTGAAACAGAGGTTAATTAATGACTTTTTTTGTGTTAATTTCACGAAAATATAATTAAAGGTATTGAAGTAAATTAACAACCCGATGTCTACGACGGGCTACGCGATCGCAATCCAGCCAGGAGAATACCGATGAATAACTTTATACGCACTTTCATCACAATCGAACAATCTATTCAGATTGTCGCTTTGTTGGGGGTGTTAGTTTTCTGGGGATACTTGAGTTTCACAAGTTATCAAACTCAGCAACAACCTTCTGTGCCCAGCATTGCACCAACAACGCAAAAATAAAAAACTCCACTCACCTATCGGCTCAACTTTGTCTAGAATACGTAGATACTGGATTGTTAATAATTGTGAAGAGTAATTGATGAAACTTGAGAATAATGGTATGAAAGAATATTCTTTTCCTCAGCGCCTTTACCGATTTTTGGGAGGTGCAGCCCTTGGTCTATTTGTGGTCATCATCCCGATCTTCTATGGATCTTCCATAGATTGGAATCTCTTGCAAGTCAGTATTGCATCATTGCTGGTTATATCATGCGGTTTATTATCAAGCATTTGGGGTGAAAAATTTATTGATGCAGTGACACGGGTATTAGATTCCTGTGGTTTCTAAGCTGTGATGCATTTAAACTTTATATTTCGCACTAAGGTTGTCAAAAGTCCAGAGTCCAGGGTCAAAAGCCAGCTTAGACTTTTGACTCTTGATCCTGAACAGCCAGCGAAGATATTTGATCTTGGCGCGTCACAACTTAACCCGTAATTGATAGATGGCGGTATCACAGATTTGTCCGATCGCCATTAACTGCAACAAGGTTCAGCTATCTGGCAGCCAGAATTGTTACCATAGATTGAGATTAGATAATGAAGCCTTGATCCAAGCTGAAACCTTAGAACTATTAGAATGGAATCGCCTCTGCCAGCATCTTGCGACTTTTGCGGCAACTAAGTTAGGGGCGATCGCGTCGCGTCAGCTAAAAATTCCCGACTCTCAAGAGGAAAGTACGCAGTTGTTGGAGCAAACAAAGGAAGTTTACCAACTAGAAAGCCGTCTCTCTCCCAGTTTATCGTTTGAGGGAATTCAAGATATTGGGGATTCTCTGGAACGAGCAGAACTACAAGGAATTTTAGCTGGAGATGAACTGTTAGCGATCGCTACTACATTAGCTGGCAGTAGGAATTTACGGCGGATAATTGACAACCAAGAAGATTTACCTATCTTGACGGAGTTGGTTGCCGATTTACGCACTTATCCCGAACTTGAGCAGGAAATTCACCGTTGTATTGACGAACGGGGACAGGTAACCGATCGCGCTAGCCAAAAATTAGGGGAAATTCGCACTGACTTGCGGAGATTACGCAGTCAAATTACCCAAAAGCTGCAAAATATTTTACAAGCAAAATCTAGCGCAGTTCAGGAACAATTAATTACCCAAAGAGGCGATCGCTATGTCATCCCGGTAAAAGCGACACATAAAGACGTTATCCCCGGTATTGTCCACGATACCTCTACCAGTGGCGCTACCCTGTATGTAGAACCGAACAGCATCGTCCCTGTAGGTAACCAATTACGCCAAGCCATTAGAAGAGAGCAAACAGAAGAAGAAGTTATTCGTCGCGCTTTAACAGAACAAGTAGCCGCAGTTAAACACGATTTAGAAAGGTTATTAGCAATTGTCACTACCTTGGATCTAGCTACAGCTAGGGCGCGTTACAGTTTTTGGTTAGGTGCGAATCCACCCAGATTTATTAGCTGGGAACAGCAAGAAAGTATTACCTTACGCCAACTGCGTCACCCGTTGTTAGTGTGGCAGCATCAACACGAGCAAAGCTCACCAGTAGTGCCCGTAGATTTGCTGATTAATCCGATAATTCGGGTAGTGACCATTACCGGGCCAAATACTGGCGGTAAAACTGTTACCTTAAAAACTTTAGCTTTGGCAGCCTTAATGGCGAAGGTGGGTTTATTTATTCCCGCCCGCGAACCTGTAGAAATACCTTGGTTTGACCAAGTATTAGCCGATATAGGAGATGAACAATCATTACAGCAAAGCTTATCGACATTTTCCGGTCATATACGCCGGATTAGTCGGATTTTAGATGCTTTGGGCAATGGGGAACCAGGGACTGCGGACAAAGAAGAATCATCAATGGCCAATACTTCTCTTCGAGACGCTCCGCGAACGACTTCGCTCAGTATAAGTGCCCAATCCCTAGTATTACTAGATGAAGTAGGCGCAGGAACCGATCCAGCAGAAGGTAGTGCTTTAGCGATCGCCCTTTTGCAGCATTTAGCTAACCACGCCCGACTAACAGTAGCTACAACTCACTTTGGCGAACTGAAAGCGCTGAAATACGAAGATGAGCGCTTTGAAAACGCCTCAGTCGAATTTGACGAAAGTACCCTATCACCAACTTATCGCTTGTTGTGGGGCATTCCTGGACGTTCCAATGCCTTGACAATTGCTCGGCGCTTAGGTTTAAAACTAGAAGTTGTCGAACAGGCGAAAACTCACTTGGGAGGAGCAACCGACGAAGTTAACCAAGTAATTGCTGGGTTAGAAGCGCAACGCCGCCGCCAAGAAACCAAAGCAGCCGAAGCTCAAAAATTGTTGCAGCAAGCAGAACGGTTATATAAGGAAGTATCCAGCAAAGCTGCCAATTTAGAAGAAAGGGAACGGACATTAAAAGCTTCTCAAGAAGCAGCAGTACAACAAGCGATCGCCCAAGCCAAAGGTGAAATTGCCCAAGTCATCCGGCGGTTGCAGCAAGGTACGCCCACCGCCCAAGATGCCCAGCAAGCCACTAACGCCCTCAATCAAATAGCGCAGAAATTCCAGCCAGCAGCGCCAGCCAAACCCAAAGCGGGATTTATGCCCAAAGTAGGCGATCGCATCCGGCTGTCTCAGTTTGGGCAAACAGCAGAAGTATTAGTTGCTCCTGATGAAGATGGAGATTTGACCGTGCGTTTTGGCATGATGAAAATGACCGTCAAACTGGAAGACATTGAATCTTTAGATGGTCAAAAAGCTGAACCAACTGTCAAATCTAAACCAGCACCCGCACCAGTTATCCCAGCCGCTCCACCAGCCTTAGCAATTCGGACTTCTAAAAATACAGTAGATTTGCGCGGAAAACGGGTAGCTGACGCTGAATTATTGTTAGATAAGGCAATTTCCGAAGCAATAGGCCCGATATGGATTATTCACGGACACGGTACAGGGAAACTACGGCAAGGCGTGCATACCTATTTACAACAGCACCCCAGAGTCAGCAAATACGAAGCAGCAGAACAAGTAGATGGTGGTAGCGGTGTTACCGTTGCCTATATGGATTGACCAAAGAAAGGCAGATTTAATGTAACGCGGAAGTCCCCACCTACGGGCGTAGTAGGGTGGGGTAGTGACGCTTGGACGACGAAGGCATCCCACTCCCCCTAATCAACCGTCAGGTTGATTAGGGAGTGGGATGCTTGATAGCGGAGCGTTAGCAAGTCCGCGAGCGTCGGAGTCGTCAATCCTTGGGATTGATAATCTGTCAATCCAATCCTCAACCAATTGAGTAACTGTTTTTTCTTTAGTTTCTGCATAAAGCCTGAGTTTGTCGTATCTTCTTTGGGATAGTCTAATTCTGATAGATTTTTCCTTCATAAATGTATCCATAGTAGTGATACATTTATGCTATCATTAAAACAACTAACATAGGTCTACATGGTAAGGCATGGGCTGTTGACTGTTAGCCAGGTGTTTACAGAAGTAGTCCTTGCACGTTGATGAACTCGCTCACCGTTTGCTATCATGCATCCAAAAAACAAGAGTGCAAGATACCATGTGGTATTACCTTGGATGGCACTCCATCCATAGTCCGTAAAAACCAAACGGCACAAAGAAAATTTATCGCCTGTGGAAGACGGGCGACTGCCTACTGAGGGAGTGTAAGACCATCACCGACTTTAGTGTCGGATATCCTGCCGATATACCTAACATGGCAACTGCCGATGAAGTGGGAAACTCTGCATGACGAATAAGACCGTCCCTGAGTTGATCTAAGAGTTGGAAGCCCCAACCTCAGTGTTGGCGCAGCCTCTCGCAGAGAAGCAGGTTGGGGTACTTCACAGTAAGACAGAGATACATGCTGATTACCAAAGCGACCAAAGCAAGCCTTAGGTTCTGACTGATATAGCGAGAGGAAACTAACCTCAAGGCTTGAGAGTCTGTTTCAAAATAGGTAACAGCAACCGTCCTTATTAGCCCGATCACCTATGCTAAAAGTTATGCACTCGGCCACTAATTCAGCCACTCCAAATTCCCAGTGGGAGGATTTAATTAAACTCCCAGCCCCGAACACGGTTCAGTGGGATAACATTAAAACCCAATTGGACTTAGTGCTGTTGGCGCTCGAAACATTGACTGGCATTGGTTCCGAGGCGATGCTCTCGGCCGCAATCGAGCTGAATTTGGAGTCAAGAGTGCCGGATCGCGTGGCTTTATGGCGATTGCGCCAGTCAAATCCGCTACGCAAAGGACAAGGAGGACGCAAAAAACTTGATGTAGAAGAAGCGCGATCGCTGGTTCTCATCATTTGCTACCTTGCCAAACAGCACCAAGAATTAATTCGTCGTGCTGTTGGTTTATTAGAACAAATGGCGGAAAATCACCAGGAACCTCACCAAACCGCTTTACTTGGCGATTATATTGATGCTTTTTGCAACACTTACCAAGAGCGAATGGAAGAGGACGATAAAATTTCCACTGATTTACTCACCCATTTAGCACTCAAACTGCTGGTAGATTTACTGTTTTACAGCGCCCCCGGTGGGCATCGCCGTTTGTGGTTAGCACTTATAGATCGTTCGACGCAATTTTAGATTTTCGATTTTCGATTGCTCCTCCAAAATCCCAAATCCAAAATCACCAATCATCTCCTTCGCAGTTTCTGCCATGCCTCTATCAAATTCTGTCATTCGTCGCTACACACCCCCCACTTGTACGCTAGAAGTCTTCGCGCAAGACTCAGCTTTGTCTCGGTGGATGGGCAAAACTGTCCTCAAGCAGTTAAGCTTTGAGCTGCGTTTTGACGATCCGCGACTGCCAGAAGAAAGCAGATTCCCAATTCGGGGCGATCGCGATCAACTTGAAGCTTTATGTGATGCTGTCACTAGTTACGTACAGCAATTTCTGCACCAATCTCCAGAAAGTTTTTGGCTCAGTTTCACCGGGCCGCAAGACTCTAGTAAAGTAGCTGATAATCCACAATTAACAGATTTTTCCGCTTCTTCTGTCCCAGCTACTACTAAATCAATCAAATCTTTTCCTACTTACCTACCACCAACAAAAATATATTTAGAGCCAAGCAGCTATTTAACTCATAATCTGTTCCTTGGTTCCCTAGCTAACCAGACATCCGGGCCAGTAATTCAGCTCAGTCTGCTGCAACTATTTGATTTAGCAACTGCCTTAGATGAATACTCAGCAGATATTATGGCGTTGCCAAGTCTCGAAAATACTCGGAGTTCAACTGTGCGTTTCCCTACTTGGGCACCGGCAGCAGCAGTATTAGTATTAGGTGTAGGTTTATTACCTATTACCTGGCAATATGTGAATAATACCAAGTCAAAACAGCAAGTAGCTACAAAAACTACTACACAATCAACGGAAATTGCTCTGCAACCCTCGCCATCCCTGAATCCAGAAGCTAGCCTTTTACCCCCAGACAATTTACCACCAGTACCACCAATAGGTTCTACTCAACCATTACCTGTAGTACCTACTGCATTGCCAACAGCGCCTAGTTCTACCCTTAGCAATCCATCCACGACATTACCGAATTCTAGCTTCCCGACGGCTCAAACAACAGCTAATTCCAAATTGCCTAAGAGCAATCAACCATCTGCGGCTTCTAGTATATTTGGTATACCTGAACCAACTAACACTAATCCAAATCTGACTGCTAATTCGCCCTTTAAAGCCTCTACTGGCGGACAGCGAATCGCTATTCAACCAAATCCCACAGCCACCCGTCCAGGTATAACTAACCCAGCAGAATTGGCTCTACCTAAAAAGCGGGAATTACCAGCTAGTTTAGCTCCTAACAGAGGCGGTGTTAGCCCAAATGTTGTCACAACAGCGCCACCACTTCCCACCGTCCCCAATGAAATAGCCAGTTCCGCCAAGGTTGATGGAGATTATAATCCTGCCTCTACTACCTCTACAGTTACAGGTAGTACCAATCCCTTAGTTGAGAGATTGCGGAATCAACGCCAAACAGCTTCATCTAACCAGCCAAGCAGCGATAGCACATTATTTGATACACCTCAGATATCAGAAGCTAGACAATATCTGCAAAAACGCTGGCAACCACCTTCGGGATTGCGACAAACATTAGAGTATAGTTTGATGGTAAATGTTGACGGTACCATTGAACGCATTTTTCCTTTAAATAAAGCAGCCAGAGAATTTGTGAATAACACTGGAATGCCTAATATTGGAGCGCCTTTTGTTTCAGCTAATAAATCTGGGCAAAACCTGCGAATGCGAGCTGTACTTAGTCCTGATGGCAAAGTTCAAATTTTCCCAGAAAACTAATAATTTTAGGGAAACTTTAATGCCATTGAGAAAATCAATTTTTCTTGGTAGAAGTTTGAGTACTTGCGGTAAATTGCTTTACCATTGAGCTATTTTGTATAGTTGACTAAAGTGGTTTTAGATTTTCCTTAGACTCAACTTTTACTTGAGAAATAACTAGTTTACGATGGGGGCTTGGTAAGTTAATCATTGGGATGTTTTTTTATTTGCAAGTTCCTGACGCAAAAAACAACGGAAAAATAAACTTCATTATCAATTTACTCAATTGCGATCGCTTTGCCCGTGCAAAATAGGCATGGTAAATAATCCCCATGCTAAACCTGTAATTAATCCAAATGGTGTAACCAAATAATTATTAAAATCCCACCAGCCAAGAACCTGGGCGGCTAATTCCACGGGATAAGCCATCATTAAGACAATGGCTAAGGCGACACCATTCCAGCCATACTGACTTAACCAATAAACACCTTTCCCCCCAGTTACCCCATATAACAGCCGCGTTATCAACAAACCACTGACAGTCCCGTAACAACGCATACATACAGCCATGATATGTGGTGGCGCTAAATCTAAGCCCATATCGGGTTGGGGACAGACATGAACGCCCATAAAATAAATGATATTAGCAATTACTCCCAATAGCCACGATCCAGAAGCAGCAAGAAAGGGAGCGGCTAGCGGGCCTATTACCATACCCGCTAGCAGAAAATCAGCGATCGCACTTACCCAATTAATTTGCAACTCTCGTTTGAAAGCTACTCTCATAACTCCCTTTCTTTGCGCCTTTGCGCCTTTGCGTGATACTTTTCTTAACGTACCACTGCCCGATAAGGACTTGTCAACTTATCAAGCTGCTGGGTTAACAGACTGAGGAATAATCCCACATCTGTCACCACACCCACCGATTCAATTGAACCGCGATCGCTTAATTTGGTAACCACAGCCGGATTAATATCCACACATACCATTTTCACCCCAGCCGGAGTCATATTCCCCACGCCAATAGAGTGCAGCATACTCGACAGCATCAAAATCATCTCCGCACCTGCTAGGTTTTCGGCGTATTCCTGCTGTGCTTTGAGTAAGTCCATTTGCGTATCGGGTAAAGGCCCGTCATCGCGAATCGAGCCGGCGAGGACAAAGGGGACATGATTTTGTACGCATTCATACATTACCCCACTCTTAATTATGCCAGCTTCCACGGCTTTGGCAATACTGCCATGACGGCGAATGGTATTAATTACCTTCAGGTGATGGCGATGTCCGCCACGCACAGCCACACCCCGCTTCATATCCACACCGAGGGATGTTCCCATCATATTTTGCTCGATGTCATGAACAGCGATCGCATTTCCGCCTAATAAAGCTTGGACATATCCCTCGCGAATCAACCGTGAAAGATGTTCGCCGCCACCAGTGTGAATCACCACAGGCCCGGCTGTGACAACTACTTTACCGCCAGCATCACGAATTTTACGTAGTTCCCAAGCGACTTGTTCTACGACTAATTCTACCCGGCGCTCGCTGGAAACCCCAGCAGACATAAAGCTGAATTCTTGGGCGTTGCGCTGTTCCCGCGATTCGGTTTTGCGGATGGTGCGGATACCTTGGACATCAACAATTACCTGTTCACCAACTTCTAAATCGCGTAAGATTTTACACTTAGCAACGTAACCATCAGCAGATTGAGTAATCGCGATCGCGCCATCCATACGCTGATTCTGCACCTTTACCCACTCACCATGAATCCGCACTTCTGTGGGATAAATTGTACTCACATAAAAATCATCTGGGGCGACACCAGCTTGAATCACAGGTTCTAGCTTTGCATCTCGCTCATCTTGGGGCAAGTCTACCGCACCCAAATCGATTAACTGCGAGATAATTTCTTCCATCACCTCATGAGATGGTGCTGATACCTTAACTTCAGCTGCTGAGGTACTTTGGCGCTGTTCTCCCAAGTCAAAATTCAGAACTTGGAAACTACCACCTGTATCGACAATCAAGTCTAGAGCGCGGTTAATCAAGCCAGAATCAAGCAAATGCCCTTCTAAGCGGATAATCCGGCTTTCCACAGACACATTTGCATGAACTTCTTCTCTGACTGGTTCAGTTACCCGCAGAGTCAGACATTTAGCCGCACCACCTGCTTTGAGGAATTCTGTTAGCGGCGTTTCAATAATTTGGAACCCGACATTTTTTAAGCGAGATTTTAAACTATCACTCGCCTTATTCATAATCACGATGCTCTCTACATTCACCGCATTACAGGCGAAATTCACCGCATCAGCTTCTTCTATCGCAATGCGTTTTTCTGCTGCTACCCGCATTTCAATTAAGCGGTTAGAGTAGGAATCAAACGCACCGGGATAATAAAGTAAATAACCGTTAGCTAAAGGACAGAAGCAGGTATCTAAATGATAAAAACGCTCATCAATTAGCCGTAGGGATAGGACTTCAATATCTAGCCACTTCGCCAAGAAAGGGTGAGAATCCAATTCCGAACGAAAGCCATAACCCGCCCATAACCAGCGTCCTTCTCGATCTAGCAGTGCGTCTCCCGCACCTTCAAAAGGTAAATCTTTGGGGAGGACATGAACTGTGTAACCATTGGCTTCAAACCATTTTTGGAAATAAGGCTCTTCTCCCTGACGTTCTTTGTGTAAAAAACGACTCAAAACAACATTATCACCCAACACTAAGCCAGCGTTGGCGGTAAATACCATGTCAGGCCAGCCTTTTTCCGGCGGGACTAAATCGACAATGGCGTGTTCTTTAATTACGTGGTAGAGTTTTTGCCACTGTTCCACAGCGCGATCGCGCGATGATTTGTGGATATTCCCTTCCATCCAGGGATTAATTACATAGTCCACATCGTAGTGGTCAGGAGCGCACATCAAAAAGCGAATCGGGGAAGTCATAAAAATCTTACAAGCGTTGAGATGCTACAAGTTCTTTTAGATACAGACTCTTGCTGTACTATTTTGTCAACTTTGCTACAAAATGTCTGTATTCTGCTAGTTCAATCCGATACAAAAGTTTGCTGTTACTTTTTCTCTTAGCTAACGAAATCCAGTGCAGAAAAGGCACATAAAAGTTCAGGTGTCAAATCACCCAAGGAATAATGGTACAAAACCAAAAGTTCAATGTGGTGACATTGTAGCGCTAATTGGATCAGGGAACTAAATATGACAGACTTAAAATTTACAGTTGATGACGATCCCCAGCCAGAGGATATTCGTACTGTCATCAATCAACTTATTGAATTCAATAACGCTCAACAGATAGAAAAAGATGTATACCAACCTTTAGCCGTTTTTATCCGCGATCCACACCAGGAAATTGTCGGGGGTTTAGTTGGTAAAATTCAGTGGGGATGGTTATTTATTTCTCACCTATGGGTGGCGGAAGCATTGCGCAGTCAAGGTTATGGAAAAGAACTCATGCTGCAAGCGGAAAGCGCAGCTAAACAACGGGGTTGTAGTTACGCTTACCTAGATACATTTAGTTTTCAATCTTTGGGTTTTTACCAACGCCTGGGTTATCAAATATTTGGCGTTCTCGATAATTTCCCACCTGGACATCAAAGATATTTTTTAAAGAAAGAAATTTAGCTGTTTGTAGCGAAAGCTAATCAGATTGTTAGAATGACAAAAGTTATTTTATCAAAACAATTTTTAATAAAAAAGAATCATTTAGGGGGCGATCGCATCTACCCCCTTTGAAGACAAACAAATTATCCAAATACTAAATTTGGTTCTTCACAGAAGTTAAATAAGGCTGAATCTGTTTCTGAGTCATCTTCAAAAACAGCAGATATATACCATTCACAGGCTGAATCATTTGTATATTCAGCCCAAGCAATTGTTACTGTTTCACTTGGGGGAATACCTTCGTCATCTAGGGTAAATTGAGACCAATCTTCATCATCTGGTGATGCCCACAGTTCTGTAATAGCGAGGTCGGTTTGATTGGTAACGGTAAATGTAAATTGGTCTGACATAAAGATTTTACCTGTTTGTTGATAAATCCATTACACAGGCTAGAAAATACATTTTCCATTCGTGAATATACTTAAAATTTGAGCGCTAAAAATCTCTAACCAAGGAAAATATAAGCAGGACGTTGGAATTAAAGATAACTAGCGATGCTTGTCAATAGTCAATGGTCAATGGTAATAGTTTGTAGCATCTTGACGTTAATATTAAGCAATGTAATACCAATTTGAAAAAAGAATGCGACAGATTGTAGGAGCATGGCACTGCCATGCCCTCTAGAATATATTGATGTGCAGCAGAAGCTATTACCAGAGAGCTTTTATTTACCTGTGTACTCTCTGAGTATAAACATTGCTTGTGGCGGAATTTTTGTCACTAGACGAATAGGGAAGGCTTGGGTTGAAGCAAACTGCGCATAATCTGGTGTGAGAAAAACCGCGTATTTTTCAGCTTCAGGAGTTAGTTGTGCGGCGAAAGATAAAGCGATCGCTTGCAGATATTTACGAATATCAGCAGCTTTCTCACCAACTACCTCACCACCAGATAAAGGAGTATTGAGTTTTTGCTCTTGATCTAAGGTTGTACTGGGGTCTTTAACACTTAAATGCGTACCTCCCAGGATACCAACTAACCATTTAGGAGATGGCATGTGTGTAAATCCGATAAACTGTTCTGGTAAAGCGGGAACAGTTTTATCTGCAGAACCAGCCCAGATTAAAGTAGGTACTTGCAACTTACTCAGACCATTTTTACCAAATATTAAAGATGTTGTGGGACTGAGAGCGATCGCTCTTTTAATTCTGCTATCCCCTAATTGATATCTATCGGCTGGTAATTCTTGCGCCACACATTGTAATGTTTCCCCAAGACTCAAGACAGTGACATTTTTTTGACAACGTTGTTTGAGATTTCCTAGTTGTAACTCAGCGCCAGCAATAGCTAAAGCAGTACCGCCCCCAAAAGAATAACCAATTACCATCGCGTTATCAGCCGCAATCTTACCTTTTAATGGCTGATTTGGTTTTTGGTTGAGTTTTTCCAGTTCATCAAGGACAAAGCTAATATCTTTGGGACGTTCTAAAAACTCTTGAGGTTGGAGCAGTCTAGTATTATTTTTAATTGCTAATTCAGTATGTGTGGCATTACTTCCCGGATGTTCTAATGCCACCACTATATAACCGTGGGATGCTAAATGTTCTGCAAGGTAGCGCATATCTGTACGCACCGAACTAAAACCGTGACTCAAGACGATCGTAGGTTTTTCTGTGCTAGAAGCATTTGACCAATAAATATCGGTGGGGATTTTGCGGTTACGTTTTTGGTCATTTAACTGCAAACTCAAAACCTGAAATTGCTCGTTTCCGCGCAAACTGGGATCGAAGGGAAAGGATAATTGGGATGTAGTGGGGTTAAATTGCGGTGCGATCGCCAGCATAAACTGTTGCGTCAGCCAAAAGCCAGAGTTTAAATTACTGGCGACTGCAAATGCTTGGGATAAATTAATTTCTAAGCGTTGACTAGGATAAGCTTTAATAAACGAAAGTACCGAAAGACCTTGAGGTGCAGTAGAGCCTAAAACAAATCCTGCTCTGAGTGCTTGTGCGCCGGCTTGGTCTTTTCTCACTAAAGCCGTTGCTAAATCGTTGAGAATCGTTGTCCCTATCTGGGTATTCAGCAATCGACTAATAGTCACCACATTGAGTGGTAGCTTAGTTCTCAGCGCTCCCAAGATTGAATTCCGGTCTTGTTCTGATAGCTTATTGGTAAAAGATTCCAAATCTCTGGGGAATTTTCCAGTCTCCGCAGCCGTTTGCAGATCTGCAACCGCAATCGATTCTGCAAACAGACCAAATCGTACCACAACCGTATCAGCAGCTTTTGCAGAGTTATTTACCCCCAAAATTTGAGCGATCGCCAATACACAAAACCAACCTGTAATAGTTTGGAAACTTTCCCGAATTCTTCCCATTAACATCTTTATTTCCCACGCTTAGGGGAATATAACTGATATTCGTGCCTTTTACTATCCATCTTGTAAAAAATCTTAGCAGCAGACCCAAGACTAGGGAAGAAGGACAAGGAAGACAAGGGGAAAAGGGGAAGATAAATAACAAATAACAAATGACCCTTCGGGTTCACCAGTTGTTCATGGGGGAAACCCCCAAGACCACACTGGTTCACCAATGACCAATGACCAATGACTAATGACTAATCAGTGTTGAATGCCACAAAAATTTAGTTGATAATCACTTATTTTAAAAATACAAATTTGCTCCAAAAATGATTGTAGTGAGAGCCTTAGATTAGTAAATTGTGGCTCAAATTACTAATTATTTTCCTATTATCAGCTTCATCTACTGGCACATTTCATAAATATTCATGGTTGACTTTATGCACCGTCAACTTATCTATGTCTTAGTTTTCCTTTTTTCACTAAGTACTGTAACTTTGTTGTGGCCTGTAAATGATTCTCAATGTAATTCAGAAGCTTTCCTCGCATCAAATATTCAGAAATTTCAAGTACAAGCTACCAAAGTTGTTGTCAAACCTTGGCTCGGCGAACATAATGTATATGGTATATTCATGGTTCCCGATCAATATAAACAAGCACCATTGTTTGTATTAACTGTGAAAGGATTTGGTCATGAATGTTCTAAACCTTTTGGTTATGGTCAAAAATATGATGATATCTCTGCCAAACCTGGTACACATTTAGTCAGAGACTACATCAGAACTCGGACTGCACTGCGGCTCATGCTTCAAGGTTTATATTGGCAAATTAACGATAAACAAAACTGGACTCTAACCTATCCAGAAATTCAAGCTAATCAATTACGAGAAAATCTCACAACCAAATATGAAAGTTTCTCTAAAGAGTCAATAGTCAATAGTCAAGGCTATTTTCAAGTTAGTCAATCATGAGAAAATCTCACAACCAAATATGAAAATTTCTCTTTCCTAGCCCCTATTTTCAACCTAGATCTAATCAACTTGATTTGTACCTGTAACTAAGAATTACAAATCATATCATATAAACAATAAAAAAGCGCCCTCCTGTTTGGGAGAGCGCTTTTCAATTCACAGAGAAGCTATTGTTATCTTCAGACAATTAGCCATTGATAGCAGGAGCGGTTAGAGCAACAGGAGCAACTTCACCAGCAGCCAAGTCGAGAGGGAAGTTGTGAGCGTTACGCTCGTGCATGACTTCCATACCCAAGTTAGCGCGGTTGATGATGTCAGCCCAGGTGTTAACTACACGACCTTGAGAGTCAATCACTGATTGGTTGAAGTTGAAACCGTTGAGGTTGAACGCCATTGTGCTTACGCCCAGTGCGGTGAACCAGATACCTACTACAGGCCATGCAGCCAAGAAGAAGTGTAAAGAACGGCTGTTGTTGAATGATGCGTATTGGAAGATTAGGCGACCGAAGTAACCGTGTGCTGCAACGATGTTATAGGTTTCTTCCTCTTGACCGAACTTGTAACCGTAGTTTTGAGATTCGTTCTCGGTGGTTTCACGAACTAAGGAAGAAGTTACCAAGGAACCGTGCATTGCGGAGAACAAGGAACCACCAAATACACCAGCTACACCTAACATGTGGAAGGGGTGCATGAGGATGTTGTGCTCTGCTTGGAACACAATCATGAAGTTGAAGGTTCCAGAGATACCCAAGGGCATACCATCGGAGAATGAACCTTGACCAATTGGGTAGATCAAGAATACTGCGGTTGCTGCTGCTACTGGTGCAGAGAATGCTAGGCAGATCCAAGGACGCATACCCAAGCGGTAAGACAATTCCCACTCACGACCTAAGTAGCAGAATACGCCGGTCAAGAAGTGGAAAATTACCAATTGGTAAGGGCCACCGTTGTACAACCACTCATCTAAGGAAGCTGCTTCCCAAATGGGGTAGAAGTGTAAACCGATGGCGTTGGAGGAAGGAACAACTGCACCAGAGATGATGTTGTTTCCGTAAATCAAGGAACCTGCTACTGGTTCGCGGATACCATCGATGTCTACTGGAGGTGCAGCGATGAAGGCGATTACGAAGCAAGCGGTTGCGGCTAGGAGGGTGGGGATCATCAGGACGCCGAACCAACCGATGTATAGGCGGTTGTTGGTGCTGGTGATCCATTCGCAGAAGCGATCCCATACGTTGGCGCTTGAGCGCTGTTGTAGAGTTGCTGTCATGGTTTTATGATTGCGACTTGCGTTGTTGTACGCAGGAATAATTACTTATGATGTTTTTATCTTAAAGACTTTGTAACGGATTGTAAAGAAGTTTCTCAAAAAATTTACTTAATACTTTGATAAGTTTTGCTTATAGTATTTTCCAGGTAGTAGATTGCCTGGGCTTCTTTGCGAGATGCTACGCCCTAAGGGAAGCTATACCGCAGCGCTATCGATGTAGCCATAGCTGCGAATCCGCAAGCGAGTTTAGCAAATATGATCCAAGGCGGGAATGAAATTCGCGCTGCATATCGATGTTGCTTGTCTTAGGTTGACAAATTGCGAGTTGACTATGGGTAAATTCTTTTTAGCGATCGCGCTTAGTGGTGGTTTTCTTGGCTGCAAATCCGATTGTTAGCCTGGTTGGCAGATCTTATGGCGAGGTTGGTTAAGATTACAGGATATGTGTTGGACTGCCAATTTTATCACCCAGTCACTTTAAAAGATGTTGGTAATGACAAGGCATATAGCCACCGACCAATTTGCTAGGCTCCAAGTCGGGTTGATTTTCATTCTCTGATTTCAGGGACTGTATTCTGAAAACCTCATGAAAAAACTCTGGGAAATGGTTTTGTGTGGAAGCTAAACTAGATGAGAAAACATTTATTTCCCGTTATTTCAATTTTGGCTAGAAGAATAGGCATAAAAACAGCGCGCAGCTTTTGCCACCACGAGAAAGGTAATTGTTATGAAAGTTTTAGGTAAAAAAGAATTGTACAAACAGCCATCGGCAAAGCGTGTTCCTTGGGCTGGAGCATTAGCTGCCAGTTTGATATTATTACCAGGGATTGTAGCTGGAAATCCAGCCTTAGCGCAAAAAGCAGAGCGCAATTCCTTAAGTTATGGGGACTTGATTAAAAAAACAGAAAAGGGGGAAGTGGCAAAAGTCGAACTGGATGAGGCGGAAAATATTGCCAAAGTTTACTTAGTTGGGCAAAAAGATACGCCTATTCAAGTGAAACTTTTAGACCAAAACACAGAGTTAATTAATAAACTCAAAGATAAAAATGTGGAGTTTGGGGAAGTTTCTTCCGCCAACAGTAGAGCTGCTGTGGGGTTATTGATTAACCTGATGTGGATTTTACCACTGGTGGCTTTAATGCTCTTGTTTTTGCGCCGCTCTACAAATGCTTCTAGCCAAGCGATGAATTTCGGCAAATCACGAGCGCGCTTTCAAATGGAGGCGAAAACGGGAGTAAAATTTGACGATGTGGCAGGGGTAGAAGAAGCCAAAGAAGAACTGCAAGAAGTCGTTACATTTTTGAAACAGCCAGAAAGATTTACGGCTGTCGGCGCTAAGATTCCCAAAGGCGTGCTGTTAATTGGCCCTCCGGGTACAGGTAAAACTTTACTCGCAAAAGCGATCGCAGGAGAAGCGGGCGTTCCCTTTTTTAGCATTTCTGGCTCAGAATTTGTGGAAATGTTTGTCGGTGTGGGTGCATCCCGCGTCCGCGATTTATTTAAAAAAGCCAAAGAAAATGCCCCCTGTTTGATATTTATCGATGAAATTGACGCTGTTGGTAGACAACGGGGTGCGGGTATCGGTGGCGGTAACGACGAAAGAGAGCAAACTCTAAATCAATTGCTCACGGAGATGGATGGTTTTGAAGGTAACACGGGCATCATTATAATTGCTGCCACTAACCGTCCCGATGTCCTTGATGCAGCGTTATTACGTCCCGGACGCTTTGATAGACAGGTGATTGTTGATTCACCAGATTTAAAAGGGCGCTTGGATATTTTAAAAGTTCATGCTCGAAATAAGAAAATCGATCCTAGTGTATCTCTAGATGCGATCGCGCGCCGCACCCCAGGATTTACAGGTGCAGATTTAGCTAACTTACTCAACGAAGCTGCAATTCTCACCGCCAGACGCAGAAAAGAAGCCATTACCATCTTGGAAATTGATGATGCTGTCGATCGGGTAGTTGCAGGGATGGAAAGAACTGCCCTAGTAGATAGTAAGGCTAAACGGTTAATTGCTTACCACGAAGTGGGACATGCCTTAGTCGGAACCTTAATTAAAGATCATGACCCCGTACAGAAAGTTACCCTGATTCCGCGCGGACAAGCACTAGGTTTAACTTGGTTCACCCCCAATGAAGAACAGGGTTTAATTTCCCGTTCTCAACTCAAAGCCAGAATTACTTCCATTTTAGGCGGTCGCGCCGCCGAGGAAGTTGTATTTGGTAAGCCAGAAGTTACCACCGGTGCTGGTGATGACTTGCAGAAAGTCACCAATTTAGCCCGTCAAATGGTTACCCGATTTGGGATGTCTACCTTAGGCCCCTTATCTTTAGAAAATCAAAGCGGTGAAGTCTTTTTAGGGCGTGATTGGATGAATAAATCAGATTATTCAGAAGAAATTGCTGCTAAAATTGATGCCCAAGTTCGGGAAATTATCAGTAGTTCTTACCAAACTGCAAAATCAATATTGGAACAAAACCGCGTCGCTTTAGAACGCTTGGTAGATTTGTTATCCGACCAAGAGACAATTGAAGGCGAACTATTCCGCCAAATTGTTGCTGAACATGCGCAGGTAGCTGATGAAAAGGTAGCTGTCTCACATCAGTAATTCAGCGACGTACAGCAAATTGCTAGTTTGTGAGGTACAGATATCTTTGATTTTAAGGGCATGGC
This sequence comes from Calothrix brevissima NIES-22, assembly GCF_002367995.1. Classification (GTDB taxonomy): domain Bacteria; phylum Cyanobacteriota; class Cyanobacteriia; order Cyanobacteriales; family Nostocaceae; genus Aulosira; species Aulosira brevissima. The sequence goes on along the minus strand of NZ_AP018207.1, from coordinate 4,849,034 downwards.
AGTGCTATGCCCCTGTCTGCTTACTTCATTTATCTGAAATGTGCTGTCTAAAAAATGGGTAAGGGTGGGGAAACCCATTGGTGTCAACTTAACGTGAAACCCTTTTGGTTGACAAAGTTTTATCCTCATCCCCAACCCCTCACTTACCCAATAAACCGCCGTCACCCTGTAAGGGTGCGGCTAATTGAACAAAGCCCACAAAGGTGGGCTAAATTTTCTTAGCCCACCTTTGTGGGCTTTGTAGCGTTAGCCCCAGGCTTACAGCCTGTGGGCGATTTGTTGGGTAAGCCAGAGAACTTAAGTTGACACCAATGGGGTAAACTCCGCCCCTACAGTTTGGTCTATTTACCTGAAAATAGTTGTAACTACGCACATTTGTTAACCTACATTCCGCCCTAAGAGAACTTGAAGGGAGCGTAGTTACCATATAGTTATTGGCTTAACTACTGAGTTGGGATTCAGCAATTCCTACGGGACAGGAAACATTGGTTCCGCCTAAACCGCAATAGCCATTCGGGTTTTTAGCTAAATACTGTTGATGGTATTCCTCAGCGTAGTAAAACTCAGGTGCAGGTAAAATTTCTGTGGTAATGTTTCCATAGCCTGCATCTGTTAGGGCTTGTTGATAAGCTGCCTTTGATGCTTCTGCTTGCTGATTTTGGGTTTCAGAATCAACGTAAATTCCCGAACGGTATTGAGTTCCCACATCATTACCTTGACGCATTCCTTGGGTGGGGTTGTGGCTTTCCCAAAAAACCTTTAACAATTGGGAATAACTCACCACTGCAGGATCAAACACTACCAATACCACCTCATTATGACCGGTTAATCCAGTACATACCTCTTCATAGGTGGGGTTTGGTGTGTAGCCAGCAGCATAACCAACTGCGGTAGAATAAACACCTTTTACTTGCCAGAATTTGCGCTCTGCACCCCAAAAACAGCCTAAACCAAATATGGCTGTTTCTAATCCATCGGGAAAAGGTGGTTTTAGCGGATTACCATTGACATAGTGAGCCGCAGGTACGCGCATTTGTTCTGTTCTTCCTGGTAAAGCTTGCTCAGGAGTGGGGATTACTGTTTTCTTGCCAAATCCAAATAATGCCATTGATTTTTCATAAATATCTTTACATTAATTAATATTTTAACGATTATGGAGAGCGATCGCGGCAGACATATGCAGAATTTCGGTTGTCGAATTTACCCGCAATTCTGCGAGTATATGCCGCTAATTTTGAGAAACATGAAGTCAGGGCTAGTTTTTGGGTTTAATATAAGCGATCGCGTGCTTCCAAATAGTAGTTTGCTCGCTGTGTTCATCTAAAATACATACACAGTTGGGATCTTGCCAGATGATTCTCCCTGTAAGTAAATCGCCTGTCATCAGTTTCAAATCTACGTGAGTTGTATTTTTAATCAAATTTTGGACTTGGCGAATACTCGGTAGAGAAGTATCGAAATCCGTAGGCATTTTGGCTGGTGATGGATGCATAGGGGAAAATGGTGTAATAGTAGGGGCTAGGGGTTAGGGGCTAGGGGTTAGGGAAGGAGGACAAGGGGGACAAGGGGGACAAGGGGGACAAGGGGGACCAAGGGGGANAAGGGAGACAAGGGAGACAATTGTACAGACGCGATTCATCGCGTCTCTGACAACTGACATTCAACAGTAACTAATCTTTGATAATTCATCCTGGGATAAATGGCAATCGAATTTACTAAGTATCACGGTTTGGGGAATGATTTTATTCTCATTGACAATCGCTCTTCATCAGTGCCGGTAATCACTCCAGAGCAAGCTATTAAATTGTGTGATCGCCATTTTGGGATCGGTGCTGATGGTGTTATTTTTGCTCTGCCGGGAGAGAACGGTACTGACTACACCATGCGGATTTTTAATTCTGATGGTTCAGAGCCAGAAATGTGCGGCAATGGAATTCGCTGTTTAGGGGTGTTTTTAGCCGATTTAGAAGGTGAATCACGAACTAAAGACTTATATCACATTCATACTTTAGCTGGCGTGATTACACCTCAACTGATGGCGGATGGTCAAGTTAAGGTAGATATGGGTTTACCTAAATTACTAGCCGCAGAAATTCCTACTACTTTGAGTGCTGGGGATAGCAAGGTAATTAATCAACCGCTAGAGGTAGGGGGAAAAACTTGGGAAGTTACCTGTGTCAGTATGGGGAATCCTCACTGTATTACTTTTGTGGATGATGTGGCCGCTATTCCCTTAGAAAGTATCGGGCCGCAGTTTGAACATCATCCCGTTTTCCCTCAACGGACAAATACGGAATTTATACAAGTTGTCAACCGCAATTACCTAAAAATGCGCGTTTGGGAACGAGGTGCAGGTATTACCTTAGCTTGTGGTACTGGTGCTTGTGCTTCCTTGGTTGCTGGTGTATTAACTGGAAAATGCGATCGCACCGCAACTGTAGAACTCCCTGGCGGCCCCTTGGAAATTGAATGGTCAGAAATTGACCAACGGGTTTACATGACTGGCCCGGCTGAGAGAGTGTTTACAGGTAAGTTTTGACATCCTCCCCCGCACGCCACTACGTTTTGTGCGGGGATTCCAAGATCACTCTTGGACTTTCCTCTTTCGCGGAGTTGACTTACTCTTAGAAGTTGCCTTCTCCAAGCAGAGATCAATCTCTCCAGAGGCGTACTGAATTCCCGACTGTCCATCGGTATTTTTAAACAGTTCTAATCCTTTAGTGAGGATATTGCGACTAGCATTGAAATCACGGCAAGCGGTGTATGAGCAATTAGGGCAACTGTGAGTTCTGGTACTAAGGGTTTTGTAAACCTGATGCCCACAATTTGAGCAATCAATACTTGTGTACGCAGGTGACACGGCAACCACTACTCGTCCATACACCTTACCGAAATACTCCAACCACTGAGTGAAGATACTCCAACTGGCATCAGAAATGCTTTTCGCCAATTTGTGATTCTTCAACATATTCCGCACCTGCAACTTTTCAAACACCACTAAGTCTGCCGACTTAATTACGCTTAGTGCTTTTTTGACGCACCAATCTTTACGTTGGCGTTGTAATTTCAGGTGTTTTCTACCTAATCTATTTCGTGCTTTAGCACGATTGTTAGAAGCTTTGGTACAACGAGATAATCTACGTTGTGCCTTTTTTAGTGCCTTCTCAGATTTGCGTAAGAACCGGGGATTCTCGACTTTTTTACCATCACTATCGGTATAGAAATGGTTAAGTCCCAAGTCTAGAGCAAGAGATTTGCCTGTGGGTTCTAGTTGCTCTTTACGTTCATGGTCGATACAGAATTGAACATATATTCCATCTGAACGACGGACTATTCTGACTCGTTTAATCTGTTTTACTTGATAGTAATTCAAATCACGAGTTCCCATCAATTTCATTGTTCCAATGCCAAACTTATCTGTGAATGTTATGTAGTTGCGACACTCTGAAAGTGACCAACCACTTTGCTTATATTCAACAGATGCTCTAGTTTGGAGTTGGCGAAAACGAGGAAAACCCTTCTTAAGAGGAACCTTATTCTTACAGTTATCAAAAAATCGTGTAATTGCTGCCCAGGTACGTTCTGCCATTGCCTGTCTTGCCGTTGAGTTTAACTTTGACACCCAAGGAAATTCAGGATTATCTGACAGAAATTTTGTATATTTATTTAAATCGTAACCAGTCTTTGCATGACCATCTATCCAATAGCGCAAGCAAGAGTTACGGACAAAAAGAGCAGTCCTCAAAGCTTCATTTACTTTGATAAACTGCTCTTCTGTTGCTTCTGCTTTTGCTTCGTAGACTATCATGTTTTTACTTGATTTCTATCAAGAATAATACCAAAATATTGTCAAAAACTCAACTACCCTCCTAGACTAATTTCGTTACACGAAATTAGTCTAGTTTTTGACCGTTATTCATCCCCAGGCGAAGCGAAGCGCAACCTGGGGTCTTCTATCTTGTTAAGATAACGTTGACGGTTGACTGTTGACCAAAGAGGCGGAGGGGCAGGGGGCAGGGGGAGCAGTCCCCTGTCCTGCAGCCGTGGAGCGGAGCGGAACACGGGTATCAAGCCCCGCCCTTCTTTGTTCGCTCTTACTGGGGCGGAGTCTGAGCTTCCGTTGCAAGTCTTCCCCCTTGCCCCCTGCTCCCTGCTCCCCTGCTTCTTATGACTGTCAAAAGCCCTCACGATGGATTGTGCAACTTAAAAGCACAATAGCTTACCTGTATCTATCTGCTATACTTGATTTACTTTTGCTTTAACCGTAATAGCACTGAGATAATAGTGCCAAAGTATTCTCGTCGCTACTGCCCGCCAAGGTCGCCATTGTTGGGCGATCGCTGCGATTTGTGTGGGTGTAGGACGGCTTGTCAAACTTTTGAGCTTTTGGATGGCGATCGCAATTCCTAAATCGCCTTTGGGCATGACATCAGGGCGTAGTAGCGCCATTAATAAATAAATATCTACTGTCCAATCACCAATACCTTTGATCTGCTTTAATTCGCTTCTAATTGTCATTTCCTCCATTGTTTCTAGCTTAGTTAAATTCAGCTGACCTTTGACAATGGCTTGGGCTAATTCACGACAATAAAGTATTTTCTGGCGGCTAAATCCAATATTTCTTAATTGCATATCTGTTAATAGCAAAAAATTTTCTGGTGTTAGCGGCGAAAGCAGATTACATAAACGGTTAAATACAGCCTTTGCCGCCGCTAAGGAAACTTGCTGTTCAAGAATAATTTGCAATAATGTCGCAAAACCTGTAGGGCGTTCCCAAAGCGGTGGCTGACCAAATTTGGCGATAATCTCGGCAAAATCTCGGTCATCATTAGCTAAAACCGTCAAAGCATGGTTAAAGGTTTTAGGGGTCAAGCAGAGGATTTCTGGTGTTTGAGTCATTTGCTTACTCCTAGAGAAATGTTTGGTGCTTAAAATTACAAATTGTCTATAATATGAATTTAAAGGAGGTATTGAACGACCAGATTAGATGTAAATAGGAAATTAATAATCCCTTTTTATAGATACATCATCTTTGATTTATCAAATTTGCCTTAATTGTGCCCCATAAATCAGCAATCATCTGACAGTTAATACCTTTGAAGAATTCTTGACAATTACAGATATGATTTCATCATCTGTAAAAGTATGTAGACTGACCTATAATGCCAGCAAACTCAATATTTAATCACTTTATGGTTTATGAAACTTGAATATTATTCACGGGAATCATAAAGCATAAACCCTTTTAACATGAATGTTTAACAGCACAAATTCTCTGATTCCATTAGAACTGAAATCGGCAATCGTCCGCGATCCCATAATAGTTAAATTAGATACTCTGGTTATAGACGCGATCGCTCAAATGAGTAGCGTTCGGGCGGTATGCGATCTCACAAAAATCGATGAACTCCATCTCGATGCTCGCTCGAGTTGTGTGTTAGTTGTTGACAATGGGCGATTGATAGGTATCCTCACAGAACGAGACGTAGTCCGCTTATGCGCACAACAACGTCGTCTAGAAAATTTAAGGATAGGGGATGTGATGATACATCCAGTCATCGCCTTGGAAGAGTCTGAATTTAGCGATTTCTTTTTTGCGGTAAATTTGCTCCAGCAGTATCACATACGTCACCTGCCGATTTTAGATGAACAAGGACAGGTAGTGGGATTGCTGACGAATGAAAGTTTGCGTCAGTATTCTAGCTTTACCAACATCTTGCGCTTGCGCTTGGCTTGTGAGGTAATGACGCGGGAAGTAATTTGTGCTGCACCAGATAGTTCTCTGTTAGCGATCGCGCAATTGATGACAGCCAACCGCGTCAGTTCTGTCATTATTGTTGAACCTGGTGCTCATCCAGACAAAACCCTCAATATCCCTGTGGGAATTGTCACTGAGAGAGATATTGTGCAATTTCAGTCTTTAGGATTGAACTTAGCTACCCATAAAGCACAAACGGTAATGAGTAGTCCCATCTTTACCGTCAAACCTGATGATTCTTTGTGGACTATACAGCAGATTGTTGAGCAGCGCTTGATTCGACGGTTGGTAGTGACAGGATCTCAGGGAGAATTATTAGGAATTGTGACTCAAAGCAGTTTGCTACAAGTCCTCAACCCTTTAGAACTATACAAACTAGCAGAAGTGTTAGAGAAGAAAGTCGTGCAGCTAGAAACAGAGAAAGTGCAACTGCTAGAAGCGCGTAACATGGAATTAGAGCAGCAAGTTGCAGCCCGAACAAACGCCCTCAAGCGGAAAGTCGAACAGGCGCAACTGGTATCTGATATTGCCATGCAAATTCGCTCATCTTTGAGTTTGCAAACAATTCTGAATACCACAGTAGCCCAAGTGCAGCAATTGTTGAACTGCGATCGCGTCATGATTATACGCTTAGAAGCTGATGGCGAAGCGATAGTCGTTGCAGAATCTACCAATTTTGCTGGATCTATTTTGGGCGAACGAGTCGAAGACACCTGCTTTCAGCAAGACTACCAAGAGCTTTATCGTCAGGGGCGGATTCGCGTTGTTTCCGATATATATCAGATAGAAATGGCTGAATGCCATCGAGAAATGCTCCAGAATCTGCAAATTCGTGCCAAAATTTTAGTACCTCTGCTCTGTGACAATCAACTGTGGGGCTTACTCAATGTCACCGAAAGCCACGAACCCCGTGAATGGCAACAGTCAGAAATTGAATTGGTAGAAGCATTATCAGTGCATCTAGAAATTGCTCTACACCAAGCCACCACCCACCAAAAATTGCAGGAAGAACTGCGCGATCGCCAGCAAGCTGAATTAACACTGCAAAAACTAGTCAACGGTACAGCCGCAGTTACCGGAGACGAATTTTTCCCCGCCTTAGTCCGCCATATTGCCGAAGCATTAGATGTTCCTTATGCTCTGGTCAACGAACTGGTAGATGGCAAACTCCAAACCCTAGCCTTCTGGGACAATGGAGCCTTACAAACAGATATTTCCATCCATCCTGATTGCATTCCTTGCGAATATAGTCTGAAATACGGAGAATTTTACTGCGCTAACCAAATTCAAAAACTTTTTCCTGACGATTCAGAATTGGTGAGAATGCAAGCGGATAGCTATTTGGGCATTGCCTTAAAAGATGATATTGGCAATGCGATTGGTAGCCTGTGTATTCTCGATCAACAACCTTTACCGCCGACTAAACGCACCCAAGCGATCGCCATTCTCCGAGTATTTGCAGCCAGAGCAGCAGCAGAATTACAACGCCAAGCAGCAATCGATGCCCTACATCGGCTCAATCAGGATTTGGAAATCAGGGTAGAACAACGCACCCAAGAAATAAAAGCCCGTAAAGCCGAACTGCGGAGAATTTCTGAGCGCCTGAGTTTGGCGCTAAAATCTGGAGCGATTGGCTGTTGGGAATGGGACATTGCCGAAAACACCATCCTTTGGGATGAGCGGATGCACGAACTCTATGGTATTGCACCACAACCTGATTCTTGTTTAACCTATGAAGTTTGGGCAAATAGACTACACCCATATGACCGTAATTCCACAGAAAACCTTTTACAGCAAGCAGTCTTAGGACAGGCAGAATACGATACTGAGTTTCGAGTTGTACATTTTGATGATAGTATCCATTATATTAAAGCCACTGGGGTAGTAGTGCGAGATGAACAAGGAAATCCCCAGAAAATGATTGGCGTTCACTTTGATATTAGCGATGCCTATCGGCAAGCTACGCAACGCAAACACGCCGAACTAGCTTTACAAAGTAGTGAAATTCGTTTCCGGCGAATTTTTGATTCCCATGTAGTCGGGATGATCTTTGCCGATTTTGAAGGCAGAGTGATCGATACCAACGATCATTTTTTAGAAATGGTAGGCTACACCAGGGAAGAACTCAATGCAGGGGTGATGAATTGGCACGCAATGACTCCACCCGAACATGTACCCGCAGATTTTGCCGCAATGGAGCATCTCAAGCAATATAGCGAAATCGATCCTTGGGAAAAAGAATATTACCGCAAAGATGGCAGTCGAATTCCTGTATTGATAGGAGCCGCAATCCTCCCAGGTTCAGATAATCAAACTATTTGTGTAGTAGTAGATATAAGCAAGCAGAAAGCGGCACTGCAAGAACGAGAAAAAGCCGAGAAGCGACTGCAACAACAAGCAAGACACAAACAGTTACTCTGGAATATTACCCAAACTATTCGTCAATCCCTCGATATTCATGAGATATTAGCAACAGTGACTCAGCAGGTAAAAGACGTAATGCAGTGCGATCGCGTCATTGTATTTCGGCTGTTTGCTGATGGTAAAAGTCACATTGCCGAAGAAGCCGTATCTGCTGAGTTTCCCAGCTTGAAAAACCTGCATTGGGATCACGAAGTTTGGTCGCCCGAAATCCTGAATTTTTATTGGCAAGGCAAGCCCCGCATTGTTGCTGATGTGATGCAAGATATGTGGACGCATTGCTTAGTAGAATATGCGCGTGAAGGTCAAATTCAGTCAAAAATTGTCGCCCCAATTCTGCAAGAAGTCCGCAACCAAAATCATCGCTGGGTTGCGCCGTTTTCAAACAACAAGCTTTGGGGAATTTTAGTAGTTCATGCTTGTCAAGAAAAACGTATTTGGAAAGACTCAGAAGCTCAACTGCTACAACAAATTGCCAACCAATTAGCGATCGCTATTCAACAAGCTAGTCTGTTTGAACAATTACAGCAAGAACTCGCAGAACGCCAACAAGCCGAAACCAAGCTGACTCAAGCTAATCAACAGCTAGCATTTTCCAATCAAGAACTCGCCCGCGCTACCCGCCTTAAAGATGAATTCCTGGCAAATATGAGTCACGAACTCCGTACTCCCCTAAACGCCATTCTGGGGATGACAGAAGGGCTACAAGACGCAGTTTTTGGCACAATTAACGCACAACAACGCAAAGCCTTGCAAACCATCGAGCGTAGTGGCTCTCATTTGCTAGAGTTAATCAACGATATCCTCGATGTTGCTAAAATCGAAGCCGGACAAATTGAACTAGATTGCACCTCAGTTTCTGTAGCCAGTCTTTGCCAATCTAGTTTGGCATTTATTAAACAGCAGGCATTGCAAAAACGGATTCATCTGGAAATTAAACTTCAGCCCAAATTACCAGAATTACTCGTAGATGAACGACGTATTCGTCAGGTGTTAATTAACTTGCTCAACAATGCAGTTAAATTCACCCCAACAGGCGGACAAATTACCCTAGAAGTTAACAAACTCACTTCCGAAATCGCTGCTAGCAACACAGAAGAAAACTTCCTGCAAATTACAGTGAGGGATACAGGTATTGGTATCTCAGCAGCAGATATGAACAAATTATTTAAGCCCTTTATCCAAATCGATACCGCCTTGAATCGTCAATATGTCGGTACAGGTTTAGGACTAGCATTAGTGAAGCGAATTGTCGAACTTCATGGTGGTAGGGTAGGATTAACCAGCCAATTAGGTGTAGGTAGTTGCTTTACTATCGAACTTCCCTATAATCCTGCTTCTTGTTTCTCAGCAAATCTTCAACCAGCCACTACTTTAGAACTCGATAGTGCAACAGCCGATCCCGACCTGAGCCTTGCGCCCACCATCTTGCTAGTAGAAGATAACGAAGCTAATATCAGTACCGTTTCTAGCTATCTCAGTGCCAAAGGTTACTGTATTATTTTGGCATATAACGGACAAGAAGCCATCGATCAAGCTAAAATGCATCAACCAGACTTGATTTTAATGGATATCCAAATGCCAGGAATGGATGGTTTAGAAGCGATCGCCAAAATCCGCCAAGATCCCCAATTGCTTGAGACTCCGATTGTCGCACTCACCGCCTTAACAATGGCAGGCGATCGCGATCGCTGTCTCGAAGCAGGAGCTAACGATTACCTCAGTAAACCTGTCAAGCTCAAGCAATTAGCTACCACCATTCAGCAGTTGTTAACCCATCATGAATAAATTGGTTAATAGTCAGTAGTCAGTAGTCAGTAGTCAGTAGTCAGTAGTCAGTAGTCAACAATCGCTGCGGGGATATTTTGGCTGGGAAATCTTGAATTTTGAATTTTGAATTTTGAATTTTGAATTGTATTCATATGCCTTCTATTTTAGTCATTGATGATGATCCAGATAACTTTGATGTGATTGAAACGCTATTAAGCGAGCAAAATTATTTATTACATTACGCTCCTAGCGGTCAACAAGCGATCGCCTCTCTCAACTTATTTCAGCCAGATGTGATTTTGCTCGATGTCATGATGCCAGGTATGGATGGTATCGAAGTTTGCCGAGAGATTAAAGCTATACCGCAATGGCAACCAGTTCCCATCATCATGGTAACAGCGCTCACAGCTAAAGAAGACCTAGCTCGCTGCCTAGAGACAGGTGCAGAAGACTTTATTAGCAAACCTGTAAATCCAGTAGAATTACGGGCAAGAGTGCAGTCTATGTTGAGAATTAAGCAACAGTACGATAAAATCCAAAATTTAGCGAATATTCAAGCTAATACAATTAATTTTTTAGATAATACCCTTAATGAACTGCGCGGTAATTTAGCTGCGACTTTACCTCATGAATTGAATACACCGCTACATGGTATCGTCGGTACTCTCAATCTGTTACTCGCCGATCTAGAACAAATGGATACAGAAGAGATTCGGGAATTACTAGGCTGGGCAGATGAATCCGCCCAGCGTCTAGAAAAACTCACGCAAAAACTCTTGATTTATTTAGAATTTGAACTATCACCGCCAAAAAAGTCGATTAGCAAACCGCAGTCAACTAAATTTTCTCAAGTCGCGATCGCTGCACCTTTGCAATCTCTGGCTCAAAGGTTAAATCGCCATGACGATCTAATGTTTGCGATCGCCGAAGCAGAAGTGTCAATATCAGCTGAATATCTAGCAATTATCCTCTATGAATTAGTTGATAATGCCCTCAAATTCTCCCAACCGGGGACAGCAATTGAGATTACCAGTCAAGTAGATTCAGGAATGCTTCATGTCTATGTTCACGATTGGGGACGGGGAATGACAGCAGAACAGATTGCTAAAATTGGGGCTTTTATGCAATTTGAGCGCAAAACCTATGAACAGCAAGGCTTAGGTATGGGCTTAAATTTAGTTAAAAAAATCGTCAACCGTTGTGGTGGGCAATTCTCAATTAGCAGCGTTTACAAACAAGAAACAACCGTAAATATTAGTTTACCTATTAGCTGTTGACTGTTGACTGTTGACTGTTGACTGTTGACTGTTGACTGTTGACTGTTGACTATTGACTGTTGACTGTTGACTGTTGTACAGACGCGATTCATCGCGTCTCTAACAACTGACTATTGAGCAATAATAAATAACCCGATTGGGTGAATGCGATCGCCGCATCCAGAATTACTCTGAAATAAGAGGCATTTTTGCTGCTGACAATAATGATTTATGCAGCGTCAAAGTTGTCAGTCTGGCAGAAATTGTCACAATCAGATTATTTGCTGGTTTTATTAAGGCACAAAAAGTGGATGAAATTGTAAAATTACTGCATAAACCAGATTTTCCACAGGGGAATCACACTTTGTTGGAAAAAGTTGCTGCTAATTTACCGGGAATGATTTTCCAAGTCCTGCAACGTCAGGATGGTTCCGAATTGGTGATATATGTAAGTTCTGGTTGTCGCGAATTATATGAGTTAGAACCAGAAGTTATCCAAGCAAATTTGCAGGTTTTAGATCGACTAGTTCATCCAGAAGATGTGCAATCGTTAGCAAAATCTGTAGAAGTTGCGAAAGCTACATTATCACCTTGGCGTTGGGAAGGTCGCATCATTACACCAAGTGGCAAAATCAAGTGGATTCAGGGTGCTTCCCAATTGGAAAGACAAGCTAACGGTGATTGGCTATGGGAGGGTTTGGTAATGGATATTACAGACCGCAAGCAGGTAGAAGAACAATTGCGTCACAGTGAGAGGCGCTATAAGGCAATTTTAGATGCAATTCCCGATTTGATGTTTCGCCTCAGCCGGGAAGGTGAATATTTAGATTTAAAAGAAGATTCTACAAGTTTGCTATTACTCAAAGAAGAGATTTTAGGGAAAAAAGTAGCAGACTTGTTACCTTCTGATGTTGCCGCAATTAGCCAAGAAGCGATCGCTAAAACTTTGGATTCGCAGAATTTACAAATTTGTGAATATCAATTAGCAACACCTGTAGGCGTTCGCGATTATGAAGCACGCTTGGTAGTCAGTGGTGCCGATGAAGTTTTAGCCATTGTGCGGGATATTACAGAACGCAAACAAGGAGAAACTAACTTACAAAGTTGCGTCCAAAAATATGCTAAAGCTTTTCGTTGCAGTCCCGATCCGATTCTCCTCAGCACTTTGGAAGAAGGACGTTTCTTAGAAGTTAACGAAAGTTTTGTCAGGCTTTCTGAGTATCAGCAACAGGAAGTGATTGGACGTACAGCTTTTGAATTAAATATTTGGCTAGATAAGCGCGATCGCATGGCGTTATTGCAACAATTGCAAATGGAAGGCTTTGCCCGTAACTTAGAACTCAACTTCCGCGTCAAATCGGGGAAAATCATTACAACGCTAGTATCAGCCGAAATCATCGAATTAGAAAATATTCCCTGCATACTGGCTGTAATTCATGATATCACCGAACGCAAGCAAGTAGAAGCACAATTACACCTGACTGTACAGCGCGATCGCTTATTAACCGAAACATTAGCACGAATTCGTTCTTCCCTCAATCTAGAGCAAATTCTCCAAACTACAGTCACCGAAGTTCGGCAATTTTTGCAAGCAGATCGCGTATTTATTGGGATTAGCGATTGTCAAGGGAAAGCGAAAACTGTCGCCGAATCAGTCAATCCCCAATATCCCGCAGTCTTAGGTTGGACTACTGACGATGAAAGTTATCTCCAGGAATTAAAAAATCTCCTGATCACTAATAGCGTGCGGTTAGTGGAAGATGTAAATAAAACTGTTGTTTCTCCCAAAATTAGAACGCATTATCAACAATTTCAGACAAGGGCTACCTTAGCTGTACCGATTATGCTCAATCAGCAGTTATTTGGGGCGTTAGTAGCTAATCAATGTTCTGGGCCTCGGCAATGGCAAACTATAGAAATTGATTTATTGCAGCAAATGTCAGAGCAATTAGCGATCGCGATTCAACAAGCTCAATTATATCAAGAATTGGCTGCACTTAATTCTAATTTAGAACGTCAAGTAGAAGAACGCACCGCCCAACTCCAGCAGAAAATGCAGGAACTAGAAGAAATGCAACGGGTGAAAAATGTAGTTTTACATACTGTAGCCCACGATTTGCGGACTGCGGTTATGGGTAACTTAATGGTATTGAAGAATTTACTCAAAACTCAAAGTTTAGGAACTAGTGAATGGGAACTAGCTAAAGAAGCAATCCCACATCGCCTCGCCAATTCTCAATCCTTTATTCCTGTATCCCGTTCGGTGATTGAACGCATGATTCAAGGTAACGATCGCCAACTAGCAATGCTCGACTCATTGCTAGAAATTCATGGTTGTGAAGCTCAAGGAATTAATCTGCGTCGAGAGCTAGTACATTATAACACCCTACTAGACTCAATTATCAAAGATTTGCAACCACTACTCAACCACAATCAAGCCATATTGAATAATTCAGTCCCTGACGATTTACCCTTAGTCATGGCCGATCCGACGCGGTTGCAAAAAGTCCTCGCCAATATATTCACATATAGTTTGCAGAACAACCCACCAGGACTCACCTTTACCCTAAAAACCAAAGTTGAAGGTGGTATCATTCGCACGGAGATTCAAGATAATGGCATTACTCTGAGTAAACTAGAGTGCGATCGCTTATTTGATTTATACATCCCTGAACCACAAGCTTGTTGTTCTAGCAGTATTGCTTTAAAAATGTATTTGAGTCGCCAAGTTATCCAAGCGCATGGTGGGGAAATTGGAATCATTAGTCATCGCCAGCGCGGTTTAACATTTTGGTTTACATTACCCCTCGCTACCCCATATTCCACAGTCCGCACTTAAAATCACCATGTACATCAATATATTCTAGAGGACATGGCACTGCCATGCCCCTACCATCTGTGGCATTGACACTAGCTTTTATGCAACGGTCAGTTCGCGTGCCACGACTACACATCTGATTTTCCGCTTGTACTTATTTTACCAAAAGCCGTCAAGCGAAGGACGGGGTTTTAGACCCAAGTTTTCGATAACATATAAGCAAACTTGGTAAAAGCTGATGGCTACCTTCTGGAAAACACTGCAAAGGTGGGGGAAAAAAGCCTTTCCAGCCTCAACATCAAAAATAACGGCGGATGTTGGGATAAATGCTGTTCGCGATGAACAATGGCTGAATGCTAGAAGAGGCTTTTTATGGCAAAGATTGCAGTTATGGTTATCAGTAGGATTAGTCTGTTTATTGACTTTTACTTTGCGTAGTATCTACGATGTTTATTTTCCCTTAAAAGAGTTAGACCAAATACCCCAGCCATTGAGAACGCAAGCATTATGTATTAATTTTGCTATGTTCTTGATTCTACTGGTTTGTTTTATTGTGCATAAAACCCGGTTTGGTAAACGTTATCCGGGAATGCTATTATTGGGGTCTTCTTGGTCAATTAGTCTAGGAACGCAGTTTTTCGCGACAATTCAAGGTTTTGCCTTACGCGATCCTTTATCTTGGTCATTGCTATTTGTCAGTCAAGCTACATTTATACCTGTGTGTTGGCATTTGCATTTAACTTCACAGGTGGGTTTGCTAATTTACTATTTTGGTGTGAATCAAGTCTTAGGGCTGAAAACATTCTTACCCGAACATCCAGAACTTTATGATGTAACTCTGATCTTATATGTTTTTTGGCTATGTGCTATCTGTGACATTGGCGTTTATCTTTACGATCGCCTACAACGCTCTGATTTTTACGCCCATCAAGAACTAGAATTAGCTTATCAAAAACTGCAAGTTGCAGAAGCTAAATATCGCAGTATCGTAGAAAATGCCATCGAAGGGATTTTCCAAAGCAGTCCTGATGGGAGGTATATTACAGTTAATCCCGCTTTAGCGAAGATTTACGGCTATGCATCGCCCCAAGAAGTCACAGCCAAATTAACAGATATTGAACATCAATTATATGTTGACCCTAAGCGTCGCGCCGAGTTTGTCCGCTTAATTGAAAAAAAAGGTAGTCTTTCGGAATTTGAATCGCAAATTTATCGCCAAGACGGAAGCATTGTGTGGATTTCCGAAAAAGCCTACGCAGTGCGTAACGAACAAGGAAAACTGCTTTACTACGAGGGAATGACAGAAGATATCACCAAGCGCAAGCAAGCAGAGGAAGCAGTGCGAGTATTTTTTCATGCGGTTTCCCACGACTTACGCAACCCCGTATTAGGGACTTTAATGGTGTTGAAAAACTTGCTAGCTAACCCAGAGAGTAAAATCACTATTTCTCGGTCAATTTTAGAACGAATGGTGAAAAGTAGCGATCGCCAACTCAATTTAATTAATTCCTTACTCGAAGCTCATATCAGTGCAGTTCAAGGCGTAATATTACAATTAAAAACAGTACAATTACATACAGTCGTCGAAGCCGCGATCGCAGATTTAGAACCGATGCTAGGGGAAAATCAAGCCACCCTCACCAATTTAGTTAGCGCAGATTTACCATACATTAACGCCGATCCGACGCAACTATGGCGAGTTTTTTCTAACCTGATTGCCAATGCGATTAAACATAATCCCCCTGGTTTAATCTTAACCATTAACGCTACCGTTGCCGGAGACAAAATTTATTGCACTGTCAATGATAACGGTGTGGGAATCAGTCAACAGCAAAGCGAACGCTTATTTGACCTTTATTATCGAGGTACAAACACCCGCAATTCTGTCAGCTTGGGATTAGGGTTATATCTGTGTAAGCAAATCATCCAAGCGCATGGTGGGGAAATTGGTGTTACTAGCGCATTATCAGCCGGTGCGACATTTTGGTTTACGTTACCTGTGGGATAATGGGCATGGGGCATTGGAGTGTTGCGATTAAAAAGAAAAGGCTTGACGGTGATTGTCAAACCCTGGAGCATGAAAATGAAATATATCAGCTAAATTGAATAGTTATTTGTCATTTGTGAGCCACTGCGTTGGACGGGTTCCCCGGCTTGAAGCAAGTGGCGTCATTGGTAAGGGTGGCAATTTTATTTACATTTTTTAATATAGTAGGGGCTAGGCACTGCCTCGACCTCTAGAATGTATTGATGTGTCGCGAATATTAAACATCAAGTCTATTGCCAGGTAAACGGCGATCGCGAAATAAACTGGTCATATAAATTCCGCTAACTAATAAGCCTAATAAACCAAGTCCGTTAACTATGGGGAAAATCCCATCTAGTCCAAAAGTTTCTAGGGTGTGCAGGTGAATCAGGAAACCTGCTAATTCGCGTTGATGCAAAGCTTTAGCGATGGGAAAAGTCATACCAGTGATGACTGTTAACATTAACGGTAAAGCACAGACAATTGCTAACCAACGATGATATCTGCGAAAAAAGCGATTCATAATAGCTCCATATAAATGGGGTAGAGTCCCTGACAAGAGTGTTAAAACCCTACCCGCTAGTTTCCATTTGCTGACGTAAACTATCTGCTTTGGGAAGACTCTGGGCGATCGCCTTCGCCGGGAGGATGGGGAGGAACGCCTAAAGCATCTTTTAATTGCTGTTCAGTTACACCTAGCTTGGCGGCTGCGGCTTTAAAATCGGGGCGGGGTGGGCGCTGGCCTTCACTGGGAGGATTAGCAGGAACCCCTAAAGCATCTTTTAATTTTTGTTCAGTTACGCCTAACTTGGCAGCTGCTGCTTTAAAATCGGGACGGGGTGGTCTTTGATTTCCGTCACCTTCACCGGGAGGATTAGCAGGAACGCCCAAAGCATCCTTTAATTTTTGTTCAGTCACGCCTAACTTGGCAGCTGCTGCTTTAAAATCGGGACGGGGTGGTCTTTGATTTCTGTCACCTTGAGCCGGAGGATTAGCGGGAACGCCTAAGGCATCTTTTAATTGCTGTTCAGTTACACCCAGCTTGGCGGCTGCGGCTTTAAAATCAGGGCGAGGTGGACGCCGTTGTCCGTCTTGTTGTTGTTGATTAGGCTGTTGTGAACCTTGGGCAATGCGGTGAGATGGTTTAGCAGCATTGACTTGATTAAAAGAAATTAAACTAAATGTACCTGCGAGAAGAGAAATAGCTGCTACGACAACTGTTTTATTAACCTTCATAATCTTTCCCCGTGTGACTTGTGTTGTGTGTTGATATTTATGATTTAATCGACTCAAAATTACAGTTCGCCTTGCTTGTGGATTACATTTTTGTAATTTTTCTAGGCGATTTGTAATCCCACATCAAAGGTGGCTGCATAGCCTTGCCCGTTTTGGGTAAGCTTGAGTAACATTTGTTCGCCACCATCTTGAAAAATTCCGTCATCGGCATTTTTCAGCCTGCGTTGTCTCTGGCTGTTGTAAGGTGCTTGACTGTAGATGCGATCGCTCATCGCATCATCAAAGTACAACTGTGAGGTAAATTCGTAACCTTGTCCTGATGTGCCTGTACGCACTTTAAAATGAATATGTACGGTTCTCCCTGGGTACCAACCAGGGTAAATGGTTGTAAATTGGACATTTCCCCCTGCATCAGTTACTTGATAGCCGCGCAGAAACTTTTTACCTACAGTAGAAAAATTACGGTCTGTTACGTCGGAATAAACACCTAATGCGTCACAGTGCCAAACATCGACGATCGCACCGGCTAAAGGCGTACAACCATTACTACCAACGTGAGAAATATGCAGAGTGAGTTGCAATGGTACGCCTTGTTTCACCGAACCATCAGCAGGATCGGCGCGAATATCAGAACGGTTAAGTTTTTCGTCTACAAAATACGGCCCTTCAGTTTGCTGCGGACTGACGATACATGCAGGTTTTGTAGTCGATTTGACCGCAGATAATGGAGCAGATGCAGATTTTTTCGGTATGCATCCCACCACAAATATGGCAGTGGTGGCGGCTCTAAATAAAGTCAGCGCTTCTCTTCGGGTTAAAATTATACCCAATGAGCGGTTTTTATTGGTCATAGTGTCTATTTAGATATTCTTCATGACACAGCTAAAAGAAAGTATTGAACCGCAGAGAACACAGAGGAATCAGAGATTGAAGAGTTTTCTGAGATATTTTCTGTCAATTAGCCCTAAATTCTCTTTCTCTCTTCTTTCTTGGCGTACTTGGCGTCTTGGCGGTTCATTTCTTCTTTTCTTCTTTAATCAGAAAATTACACTTAACGATTATCTTGTCTGACTTGGTTACGCTCTACTTGCTGCGAATGAGGCTGAGGAACGCGCTTCTTCTGTTGTGGACGGGGTTGGCGATGCTTTATTTGTGGTCTAGCTTGTTGTTGCGGCTGTGGCTGTTGTTGTGCAATTTGCTGATTTTCATGGGGAGAAACTTCTGCATTTGCTTGACTGGATGCAGCAAAACCAAAACTTGCAATGACAAAAGGAACAGCGACTACAGCTAATAATTGACGAATCTTCATAACAATTAACCTCGCAATTCAATGTTGCTTACATTGATGATTAATCCACCTCAAAATGACAGCTTCTCTAGTTTTTAAATTACATTTTTGTAATTTCAGCTAAAGATTAATACATCTAAAATAGAACCTATAGATCAACTGATAAAAGCTTGTGAATGTTCTGTTTGTCGAAGATGAAGCAAAAATTGCTAACTTCGTCCGGGCTGGACTGAAGGAGCAAGGATTTGTCGTAGATTACTGCGACAATGGCGATGATGGCTATCTCCGGGCATTAGATAACGAATATGATGCGATTATTCTTGATATCATGGTTCCGGGAAAAGATGGACTATCAATTCTCAAACAATTGCGCCGAGAAGGACGTAATGCTCCCGTAATTTTGTTGACGGCGCGGAATGAATTAGACGATCGCTTGCAAGGTTTGAACTTGGGAGCCGATGATTATATTGCTAAACCTTTCTTTGTCGAAGAGTTAGCCGCGCGGATTCATGCGGTGGTACGTCGCAGTGTGGGCGATCGCCAAAATATACTCACAGTCGGGCCGATTAAACTCGATCGCATTGCTCGCGAAGTCACTTGCAATCAAAAAGCAATTGAACTTACCAGTCGGGAATTTAATCTTTTAGAATATCTTATGCGATCGCCTGGAAGAGTTTTCACCCGTACCCAAATCCTCGAACATATTTGGGGTTACGACTTTAACCCCAATACCAATGTGGTGGATGTCTGTATTCAACGCATTCGCAAAAAAATTGACCCCAGTGACGAACCAAGTTGGATTGAAAGTATTCGCGGTGTTGGTTATCGGTTTCGCAAACCAGAACCATCGTGAAACAACTGCGCTCGTTTCGCTTACGGATGGCGCTATTATCTGCGGCTTTGGCGGGTAGTACCTTAGTTGGGTTTGCGGTTGTCTCCTGGTTTCAGATTTACAATGCTAAAATCAGCCGCCTGGATGCAGAATTATTAAATCAGTTAATGCGGGCTAGTCGTCCCCCAGATGAAGAGCAATTGCATCCTCGTCCAGAATTATTATCCTTTGATTGGGGTAACCACAGGACAATTCCCGTCGCCGCTTTGCTAGTTGATACCAATAACAACAAATTAACTGAATTTAACTCCCTCCCTGAAGATACGGAGGTACAGGGCTTATTAGTTAAACGTCTGCAATTAACGCCTGCAATTCCACCCCCACCGCGAGAAAGACGAGATTTTCGACCATTTCGTCCAGTTCCGCCGCCATTTGTCACGGAAAAAACAGCAAACGCTCACTGGCGAATCGGTGTAATGAAATCTCCCCACAGTCAAGTTGCGATCGCAGTTAGTTTGCAAGCTGTTAATCAAGAAATGGCGAGTATTAGCAATATTTTCTTAGTTTCTATTCCCATTGCTTTGCTACTGGTAGCTGTGGGAGCATGGTTAATTTCTGGCGGTGCGTTACGTCCCATCGCTCAATTAACAGGTGTAATTCAACAAGTGACAGTCAAAGGACTAGATCAGCGTATCCCCATCGGGACAACGGATGTAGAATTTGTCGAACTGATTCAGGTGTTTAATCAAATGCTCTCACGCCTAGAACGCAGTTTTACCCAAGCTTCCCGCTTTAGTGCTGATGCAGCCCATGAATTGAAAACGCCCTTAACTATTTTACAAGGGGAATTAGAAAGAACTCTACAGCAAGTTGACCCCGGCAGTGAAGTCCAACAACGCCTCAGCAATTTATTAGATGAAGTCCGCCGTCTGAGTGGAATTATGCGCAAACTCTTGCTGTTATCCCTAGCTGATGCGGGACAAATGAGTTTGTATTTAGTAGGGGTGGATATGTCGGAGTTGCTAATAGAAATGCTGGAAGATGTCGAATTATTAGCCCCTCATTTAACTGTTAAAAATCACATTCCTTCTGGACTTAAAGTACAAGGCGATCGCGATTTACTCATGCAAGTACTGCAAAATCTTTTGAGTAACGCCATCAAATACAATGTCGCTGACGACGGCTGGATTGAGATTTTTGCCCAAAAACAGCAAAATCAGCTGCACATCACCATTGCAAATGCATCAAAAGATATTGCAATGAGCGATCGCGATCGCCTATTCGACCGCTTTTATCGTGGCGATCCAGCACGTACCCGCCAAGTAGAAGGAATCGGACTCGGACTCAGCCTCGCTAGAGAAATCGCCCGCGCCCATCATGGCGATTTGACTGTCAATAGCACATCTCCAGGACAAACAGCCTTCACCCTCACCTTACCAATGATCAAACAAGGCAAAAGTAAAAACTAAAAAGGCACTCATCAACAAAAAGTGCTGCTACTCAGCCCCCAACTCCGTTATGAAACGAAATAAATGTTTTTATTTCGAGATCCATAGCGGAGGTATGGCTGTAGGCGGGTTCACCATCTGGAACCAAAACGCCAAATCAATGTCTAATATAGATAGCAATTAAATTGCGATCGCTGAGTATTTACAACCAACAGCCACAGCAAGTATTTTATCAATCAAATGAGTTTATTTTCTCAGTTTACCTTTCGCATAATTACTCAAGTGAAAATCAAGGCTGCTTATAACCAGAAGGTAGAAGTTCAGCGATTCACCTTCCATCTAAAATTTAAAGTTGATAATTTACTTGTTTGAAATTGAAATTCTTGTTTAATTTTTATGTCAGTAAAGTGGAAATTGTTTTTGATTGTGATAATAAGCATGTTCGCTACTGCGGGTGCGGGATTTTATTTTTCTCAACACCAGCCTATAGCGCACACCCTAGAAACTAACGAAGGAAAAACCCAGGAAATAGCTGCAACTCAAATCTCCCACAATCCTGTTATTTATCCAGAGCGTACCCAATATAAAGCCATACCTCTTGCCAGTCTCAACTCTAATCTTCAAGGTAGTAATCCGACTACATTAGCATTAAATATTTTTGAAGAAACTGTCACAGAAGTTGGTACGCGGAAAGTCGAGGTAGCTTATCCCCAAAGAAATCAAGCTTTAGTGACGATTACCCAAGTTCAACCCAGCAATAATCCAGTTAGAGAAGTTCAATATCGCGTAGAAATGAATACTTTTGGGCGATCGCTTTTAGTGAGTTCGCCACCTGTGTGGGAAATCGTCTGGGCTGGCTCGAAAGTGCAGTGTAAACCAGCAAAGCGCCCCCAAAAAAATTTAATCCTCAGCTGTCAACCCAAAACAGGGGAGTATAAAGCTGGGGATTCTTTTTAACGATAGCAATCTTATGCGATCGGCAAATACAAAGGACTGTTGACTGTTGATTGTTAACTGTTGACTGTTGACTGCCAAAATAGCGTTACTAAGTTTGCTAATGAGAAAAATCCACGCCACATAGATTTTTCTTAATTATCGCCAGTGGCATGGATTGTGATGCATGAATGGTAAATAAGTCATTAGTTAGTTGTTGATGATGATTAAGAGCGAGGAAAGCATACACAACAAATGACCAATGACTATTGACAAATGACTATTTTTAGATATCGCCACGAATTTCTTCAACAATCCCATCTCGAAGCACAATTTCGACTTGGGTTTTGCTGATCAGGTTATCGCCGGGTTCGATACGGAAAAAACCTTCCATTTGAAATTGGTTAACTTCCTGATCTAACTCCAGATATTGTACTTGCTGGAGGTTTTGCAGGAATTGATTTTTTTGCTCTAGAAGTTCGCTTTTCTTTTGATTGACTTGGAGTTGGATATTGTCAATCTGTTGGAGAGTTTGAGGCCCTGGGGGTTGCAAACTTTGCTTTTGAATAGCGGTAATTGCTCTTTGTCCTTCAATGTCTAGTTGTTGCAATTGCTGATCGGTTTGATTGATTTGCGCTTGTAATTGCTGTTGTACTTCCTCTTTCCATAGAGGAGTCACAATAACTTTGACATTAACGACACGTTTCAAAAGCATTTGTTGAGGTTTGGAGACATCCATACAGTTTCACGTTCACTCTATAATTTATTGTTTCAGTGGAATTATTAGGCAAACAGGGCGTTAATAAGATCGCGATAGCGTTCTGCGACAACATGACGCCGGATTTTGAGTGTTTGAGTCATTAAGCCATTTTCAATAGAAAACGGCTCAGGAATGAGTTTAAAGGGGCCAATACGATCATCGGCTCGATAGCCTGGACGATTTTGCACTTCTCGGCTCAATTCCTTACGATATAATTCCTGGATTATTTTACTCTCCAGGTCTATTTTTTGACTGGGTGAGGCGGTAATATTATCACTTTTGCTACTTAAGTCGAGGTTTTGGCTTTCTGCCCATTTTTCTAAGGCTTCTATATTCGGTACAATTAACGCACCCAGGCTGCGTTGGTCTTGACCAATCAGCATAATTTGATCGATATAGGGCGATCGCAAACAAGCATCTTCTATGGGCTGTGGCTCGATATTTTCCCCATTAGTTAAAACAATCGTATCTTTTGCCCTGCCTGTCAGCACCAAATCATTTGCCGGCGTTAACCACCCCAAATCGCCGCTATCAAACCAACCTTCAGCATCGATGGCTTTTGCTGTCGCTTCGGGATTTTGGTAATAGCCTTGCATAATTTGCGGCCCTCTCAACAGTACCAAGCCTCGTTCGCCAATTGCCAAAGGTTTGCGAGTCTCTGGATCGACAATTTTAACTTCCGTAGCGGGGAGTGTGGGGCCTGATGAACCACGCACATTATGCCAAGGACGACGCACATTAGTTACTGGGGAGGTTTCTGTTAAGCCGTAGCCTTGCAAAATCCGGATATCAATGATTTCAAAGAAATTATCTATATGCTTGGGAAGTGCGCCACCACCGCTAATTACATACTTAATTTGTCCTCCGGTTGCTTCTCGGACTTTAGCATACACTAGTTTTTCGCCTAAGGTATGGAGCGGGGACAAACTCAAGGCTTGAATTTTGGCTGATAATCGCTCAATTGCGGAAGCTTGAAGATGCTCTAAACTTAACCCGTCAGCAATCCGCTTGGCTTTAATATAGCGATCGCTGTTGCTCAATAAAAAGTTAATTAAACGTTGTTTTTTCTCTGGCTGTTCGCGAAACTGCTTTTGCACGCCTTCATAAATTGATTCCCACAGGCGAGGTACAGCCACCATATACTGAGGTTTAAAGTCTTTTAAATCTTTTTTCACCGAACGCAGGTTAGTATAAACTTGCGTACAGCCTTGAGAGAGTAAGTAATATTCGGCAGTTCTTTCGTAGCTGTGCCAAGTTGGCAGGATACTTAAAGCGATGTCACCCACATCTGGTTGTAATACCGTGCCAAAAGTATTGATTTGGTGTAATAAATTCCCATGAGTGAGCATCACACCTTTAGGTTTGCCTGTAGTACCAGAAGTATAAATCAGTGTTGCCAGGGTATCGTAATTTTGCTCAACTGGTTCTAGAGCATGATTGCTACCCAATTCTATAAGCTGAGAGAAATTGAGTATTTTAAAACCTTCGTGGGTTTCTAAGGTTTCGTCGGTAAGTAAAATTACCAGTTGAATGGGTAAATCGTTGAGTCTATCTTGTAGTCGCTTCAGGGTCTTTAAGTCTTCAACTACTACCACTGTGCTGCCACTATTGGTGATAATAAACAGCAATTCTTCCTTTTCTGCTTGGGAACTGCGTACCGCATCCACTCCCCCAGCCGTCATAATTCCTTGATCGGCAATAAACCATCTGGGACTATTATCAGCAATTAAAGAAATGCGATCGCCTGCTTTTACTCCCAAAGCCTGTAACCCAGCCGCAAATTGTTGAATCTTCTCTGCCAATTGGGTGTAATTAATTACCACTGCTGGTTTGCTGTGCGGATCTTTTAAGGCCACCGTATTGCCAAAAGCCTTAGCTGCAATAGGCCAAATTTCCGGAATTGCATTTAAATTTGTATAATCGACCAAACGCTTTAATAATAAGCGTTCTCGCTCAGTAATATTCGCTAAATAAATCGCCGCAGATTTGGCTTGACTCATAACACATCACCTAATTACTAAATGAACTGTTTTTCTGAGGATTTTACTATTCTTCAACAATAAATCTCTTTAATATACACAATGCTTCCTGAGATAGCATTTTCGGAAACCGCGCGCTTCCATTAATAAAAATTTATGATAAAATTAATTTATATAGTTTTAAAGCAATGGATGTAATTGTATTTAATGCAATTGCAGACATTGTCGTGAAAGCTAAAAATAGCGACCACCTATTATACAAGGGGGTGATTACCTGTGGTTTTAAAACACGCTGCATTACTGACAATCATCAATACTGTTGCTTGTTTGGGGTTTCCCAAGCTGCTCTCAATCGTGCTTTCATCTAAAGGTAAACCGACTGAACCATCAACCCATGCTTCCAGTCCACAAACAACTAGAGTAGCAATAACCACTTTTCCTTATTGTACCGCTCACACCATAACAGGCAGCCCATTCTGTAAATTCCGTCCTCATTTTTGCGATCGCTGTACTCCCAATTAATTAGGTATTTAGCAGTATTTATACTGCCCAGATATATTGACGTAAGGTTTTGGATATTGTTCGTAATCCGCAGGTGCATTCATACCACTTTGAGCCAAGATGAAAAATGTCATCTAACTTAAATCAGCCTGAAAAATCTTAGCAATGGTTTATTTATTCAGAAATAATTGAAATTTTGCAGCAGTTATTTTTATTTGCAATATTTATTGTATTTTCTCAATGATTTAGATTGAAAAATATAATCTCAATTAAGTAGACAAAAATTATCAAAAATGTTGTCAGATTCCCACAGCAGAACACTTTACTGCTGTTGCTTTCTCCTGGGTTATGTCCGAAATTTTTCATTTACAACACTCGGATACAGCCTTAAATCCAGAAATTTCAATATATTTACAAAAGTTAATATTTAATTTATTTGTATAGCTTATATAGATGAGAAGAAAATCAAAATTTCCAATGTAGTCAAAAGTACGGATTTTGATTAATAATAAGAAATAGACTCACAAATTGTTCATTTACGAGGGGGGTAATCTATGAGTTTCATAGATTGTATTTTATTAACACTCATCAACGCTGTTGCCTGCCTTGCATTTCCCAAGCTGCTAGCAATGATTTTGGCAGTCACCAGTAAAAAAAGTACGCCAGCCCCAGTTCCCGTCACCTCAATCGAGTCTAACACCGAGGTTCCCAGTTTTTCTGAGTTAGGTGAATTGAGCCTGTAAAAATATCCGCATAGCGATCTAGGTGATAAATTGCGATCGCGCAGATTGCTAGAATGACAAAATAAGCGATCGCTTCATCTCTAAAATTACGACTTATTTCATAGGGGCATAGCAGTGCTATGCCCTTAAAATTATGTGTATTTCACCAATTTACCTATATATCTGGGTTTTCTCACCTAGTTGATTTAGCTTGATTATTGGGAATACTTTATAGATAGCTACAACCGCCACTCATGCTAAATTAACTAGTTATGTTTATTCTATTTTTGAAAAAAATCCCCAAAATTTTGTTGATGGCGGCTATATTTAGTAGTTTTTTGATGAGAATTGAAACTGCTAATAGCTGTATTACTAAATCTTCTGTAACTTCAAATTTGCCAACATCAACTGAAAATTTAATGACATCAAAAATAGAAACTTTTCGCGGAAAATTAATTTATGAAAAAATTCCTCCTGTAATGTCGGTGCAAGCTTATCTAGGAGAAGAGTTTTTTCTGATGACAAATTCACAATCTAAAAATCGCTTAGTTTTGCGTCCTACAGAAAAAGTTTCTCGCGAGCAACTACAATCTTTGCATGGGCAATTAGTTGAAATCACCGCAATTTATCAAGCTGGAACTCGTCCAGCATCGAGTGAAGTTGCTTGTCCTTTAGATGCTGATGGACAATGTATGCTTCAAGGTGCTGGTTATCGAGTTTTATCGATTAAAGTTTTATCTAAATAAGAATTTAGCAAGTTGGCGTTTTGCTAGTTGTGTAGGGTGTGTTATGCCGGAGGCTAACGCACCTTCCATTTTTATCTTATATTGGTGCGTTGCGCTACGCGACAACACACCCTACATTTATAATGTTATGAAAATTGAAATTAATAATAAATAAACCGCCAAGACGCCAAGGACGCCAAGGAAGAATTACGTATTAAGATTTTGGTAGGGGCGGGGTTTCCCCGCCCTTGTATGGGTTTCAATGTTATGTTTTAGATTGCAGTTTGGTATTAGTAATTATTTTTGAACCGCAGAGACGCAGAGGAGCCAGCGCGTTGCGGGGGTTCCCCCCGTTGTAGCCGACTGGCGTGGCACAGAGAGAAAAGAGTTTTTGAGATTCAGGGTAAATTGTAAAAAATAGGGGTAAATCTGGCACTTCCAGAATTACCCCTATTTTAAATTTTAGAAAATCTTAAATTTTCACCAAAACTGCTTATGCAAAAGCAGCAGTTTTCACATCGTTATTTGCGAGAATTTCTTGCAATTCATCGGCATCTACTGTTTCTTTATCAACCAGCATTTGCGCGATTTCATCGAGGATGTGACGGTTGTTAACTAACACTTCTTTAGCACGAGTGTAAGCTATATCTACCAGTTTGCGAACTTCTTCGTCAATTGCGGCGGCAGTTTCTTCGGAGAAATCACGCTCGGACATGATATCGCGACCGAGGAACATGTTACCTTGTTGGCGACCAAGGGCTACGGGGCCGAGTTTGTCGCTCATCCCGAAGCGTGTCACCATTTGACGCGCAACTCTGGCTACTTGTTGGAGGTCGTTGGAAGCACCGGTGGTAACTTCTTCTTCACCAAAGATTAATTCTTCCGCAATCCGACCGCCTAAAGCTACCGCCATCTGATTTTCTAGATAAGCGCGGCTGTATAAGCCAGTATCCATCCGGTCTTCGCTTGGAGTAAACCAAGTTAAACCACCAGCACGACCGCGAGGAATAATGCTAATCTTTTGTACTGGGTCATAGTCGGGCATTAGAGCACCAACTAAGGCGTGACCGGCTTCGTGATATGCAACCAAGGTTTTGCGCTTTTCGCTCATTACTCGGTCTTTCTTCTCTGGGCCAGCTAATACGCGGTCGATGGCGTCGTTGATTTCATCCATCGAGATTTCGGTTAAATTGCGCCGTGCAGCTAAAATAGCGGCTTCGTTTAACAGGTTGGATAAATCTGCACCGGTGAAACCAGGGGTACGGCGAGCAATTCTATCTAAGTCTACGTCTTTGGCTAAGGTCTTACCGCGAGCGTGGACTTTGAGGATTTCGCTACGTCCAGCGTAGTCGGGACGGTCTACGACGACTTGACGGTCAAAACGACCGGGACGCAATAAAGCTGCGTCTAGTACGTCGGGACGGTTGGTAGCAGCAATGATGATGATACCAGTGTTACCTTCAAAACCATCCATTTCAGTGAGTAGCTGGTTGAGGGTTTGTTCCCGTTCGTCGTTACCACCGCCTAAACCTGCACCCCGTTGACGACCAACTGCGTCAATTTCATCGATGAAGACGATACAAGGAGCGTTAGATTTAGCTTGCTCGAATAAGTCACGGACGCGGGAAGCACCCACACCGACGAACATTTCCACGAACTCAGAGCCGGAGATGGAGAAGAATGGGACACCAGCTTCACCAGCTACGGCACGAGCTAGGAGGGTTTTACCTGTACCAGGAGGGCCTACTAGCAATACACCTTTAGGAATTTTGGCACCAACTGCGGTAAAGCGATCGGCGTTTTTGAGAAAGTCTACAACTTCATTTAATTCCAGTTTGGCTTGGTCAATACCCGCAACATCACCAAATGTGACTTGGGTTTGGGGTTCCATTTGCACTCTGGCTCTGGATTTACCAAAGTTCATCGCTTGGCTACCGGGGCCGCTTTGGGCACGACGGAGCAGGAAGAATAAGCCAACTAAAAGCAATACTGGGAAAAATAAGCTACTGAGTGCCTTAAACCAAAATCCTTCGTCGGTTTGGGGCAATACAGAAATATCAACGCCTTTTGCAGTAAGAGTATTAATTAAGTCAGGGTCATTAACTAGTGTGACGACTTTTTTGTTACCGTCTCTGGATGTGACCAACGCGGTAGAACGGTCTGCACTTAAACTGACTTTATCTATTGTGCCTTTTTCAACTTCTTGAATAAACTGGCTGTAGCGTAATGGCTCTCTGCTTTGTGGTTGCTTGTCAAAAAATGCTGTACCTAAGGCAATTACAACTATAAACAGCAGCGCATACAGCCCTGCATTTCTCCATCTTTTATTCACTGAGGTAAATCCTCCTAATATTTTTGGTGCGATCGCGTAACGTCTCTAACAGAGAGGGCATTTTTAAGAATTATGTTAACTTATCTTAACGTATACCAAAATGGTGACGTTGTCATGCTAAAAAAACTCCGGAGAATTTCCAAACTTTGATGGTGTGGATCATATTCTAACGATCCTTGAGGCTGGTGAACGGTATGGATCGGGACGGTTTCCACGACGCTGTTGCTATAAGCGATCGCTTTAAATCCTTTCACTAAATCCATTGTCCAAGGTTCCTCTTTCACTGCTTGCTGCTGGTATTGCAGCCATTTAATTAGCTGCGCTCTCATAATTCCTGGTAAAATTCCCACTGCTAAAGGCGGTGTCCACCAACAACCGTCTCGCCATCCCCACAGGTTACCTGTGCTGGTTTCTAGCCAATTTCCCGCCCCATCCACTAAAATCGCTTCTTGGGCGGCTAATTGCTGGCTGTTAGTCTTGGCTAACCAGGCACTCAAGTAGTTACCTGTTTTATGAGCAGGAAGACTACGAGCTAGTTCTATACTAGCAACGGCACATACTACCCCATCGCTTTGCTTTGCTGTTAAATCTGCTGGTAACAATCTCCCTATAATCCACTCCCTCCCGTCTGGGAACAGGGTAATTCTGAGAATCGGAAAATGTTTAAGTAACATTTCCGCACCTTGACGTACCCTGTGCCAATCTGGTTCTTGCCAATTAAAAGT
Source organism: Calothrix brevissima NIES-22 (assembly GCF_002367995.1). Lineage (GTDB taxonomy): Bacteria > Cyanobacteriota > Cyanobacteriia > Cyanobacteriales > Nostocaceae > Aulosira > Aulosira brevissima. Next base: position 4,819,504 of record NZ_AP018207.1, on the reverse strand, counting down.
TTTAATGGAAAACAGCAAGCGATCGCAATGTAATCTCCAGTGAGTCAAGTTGCTATCAAGCGAATTCTCATAAACCCGCATGGTTGTAAAAATTGTTGCCCCATACAGCAATCCCGGATCGTTAATATTTAATTCTAGGGATTGGGACTCGATTAATTTACCGTCGTACCAATAAATCACATTTACCTAGATTAATGGACAAGGGGGACAAGGAGGACAAGGGAGACAAGGAGGACAAATAATTCAAAATTCAAAATTCAAAATTAAGAATTCTATTTGCCTTTTGACCATTGACCATTGACCATTGACTTTTGACTCTTACACAATGCCCAATGCCCCATGCCCCATGCCCCATGCCCAATTTTAATCTTTTTTCGGCATAATAATTTTGTTACCTTCGGGAGTGGCAATTACCTTACCGCCTAAAGCTTCAATTTCTTTAATTGCTCGTTTACGAGTTTTTTCGTCTACATCGTTATTTAATACCATAATCCATGTATTTATTCTCGCGATTTTACTATCAGGATTACGTTTGAGGAATTTAGCAGTTCTGCGAGAAATATTAGCGATAAATTTACTTTCTTCATCGGTTAATTGGCTAGCCCAATCAGCACTTGTACTAAAAGATTTTGCAGATTTTTGTGAATTGCCTAAAAATAATAATTCATCTATGCCTTTATAACGCCATACATAATAAGATTTTTCCGGCACTTTAGGAGCTAAAGATTTTAAACCCTTGTCCATCAATTCTATAGAGCGTTCCGGCAATCCTGCATACATAGAAGTACTTGTAGATAAACCTAAATAAGCAGCTAAAAATTTAGGATCTTGTGCAAGAATTACCTCAAAATATTCTGGGCTAAAACTGTAGCCAGTTTTCTCACGTGCTTCATCGTCACCAAAGTATTCTAAAAAGTTGATATATACCCAGTTGGCAATTAAGTTACCATAGCCAAAATTGGGAGTTTGCTTGAGTAAATTAAGTTGAGTTTTTTCTGATTTTAGTTCTGCTTCTATAGTTTCTACAGAAGCAGTTTGTTGGCTATTTAATAGTTTTTGGAGTTGAGGATATTGCATTAAGCCAACTCCTAACATACACATACAAACTGTTAAAGATTTAGTAATGGTATGACGGTATGATGCTAACATAATGCTTGACTGACCTTTGTTGCTGCAAATTATTGTTGTGTATTGATAATTACAGCACAGCAAAAATTCACAGCCAAGGGAGGATTTGCTGATAATAGAAGGCAGCCTGAATAAAAATTTTTTCATTACCATGTGTGAAAGACAAGGAGGACAAGGGAGACAAAGAAGACAAGGAGGACAAGGGAGACAAACAATTCAAAAGTAAGAATTCTATTTGACTTGCCCAATGCCCAATGCCCCATGCCCCATGCCCAGTCTTAAATTACGAATTATTTAAAATTTGCCAACATTGTTGCGCGATCGCCCAATCTTCTTGAGTATGGATAACTAATACTCGTACTTTTGATTCTGGGGTAGCAATATCAATGTCTACAGGGTTTTTTTGATTTTTTTCTGGATCGATGTTTACACCTAAAAATCCCAAAGCGTCGGAGACAGCTTGACGAATTCCGGGAGACTTTTCACCGACACCGGCGGTAAAGACTAACACATCTAATCCCCCTAAACCGGGTAACATGGAACCAATGCCAGAACACAAGCGATGTACGTAAATATCCCAGGCGAGTTGGGCGCGGTAGTTACCTTGAGCGATCGCAGTTATGACTTCTCGTAAATCGCTAGATACCCCAGAGATACCACGTAAGCCAGAAGCTTTATTTAAAACATAATCGAGGCTTTCAGCCGAACAATTAGATTGTCGTAGCAGGTGAATGAGTATCCCTGGATCAACGGAACCGGAACGACTACCCATCATTAGTCCATCTAAGGGTGTGAAGCCCATTGTAGTATCAATACTGTGACCGTCTTTAATGGCGGCTAAAGAACAGCCGTTACCTAAATGACAATTGATTAATCGCAAGGATGCTAAATCTTTACCCAAGATATCAGCCGCCCGTTGAGCGCAGTATTGATGGCTAATACCATGAAAACCATAGCGACGAATACCTTGTTCTACCCATTCATAGGGGCCGGGATAGATAGCTGCGGCATCAGGGATTGTGGCATGAAATCCGGTATCAAATACTGCCACCTGTTTTACTTCCCCTAAACTTTGTTCGATGGCTTCTATGCCTTCCAAGGCGGCGGGATTGTGGGCTGGAGCTAGGGTAGCTAATTGCGCGATCGCATTTTTAACATCATGAGTAATTACCGTACTATTACGGTAATCTTGCCCCCCATGCACTACACGATGACCAACAACATCGATTTCTGACAGTTGCTCGATTACCTTAGTCGCACCGCGAGTTAGAGTATAAAGCATATAGGCTACATGGGCTTGTCGAGAATCTGCATAGATTGATTCTTGCAGTATTTCGCCTGTAGCAGTTTTTACTTCAATTTCTGCAACTCCTTTGTCTTGCATCCAGTTAACTTTACCTTCCCAAAGTGGTTGAGGTGCTTCTTGGGGTAAAGTCTCAGCAGTAATGTCATATAGACAACTTTTTTGACTACTAGATCCGGCATTTAATACAAGTATTTTCATAATTTTTCCCAATTCAGCGCTGATTGATAGGCTCTGACTTGCATATCAATCCCAGTAATAGCAGTGCCAACAACAACAGCATCAGCCCCTAAATCTAAGGCTTGACGAGCCATTTGGGGTGAGGCGATACCACCTTCACAAATCACGGGAATATTTAGCTGTTCTACCATCTGGCTAAGGAGTTCCCAACCAGGAGGCGTCAAATGTTTGGTTGTGGCTGTGTAACCAAAAAGAGTAGTTCCCACAATATCTGCTCCAGCATCTACTGCTGCTTTTGCCGCCTCAATTGTATCGACATCTGCCATAACTGGCTTATTTAATTCCTGATGAATTCGGGAAATTACTGTTGCTAGTTGTTCCCCACCAGGGCGAGTTCTGATTGTGGCATCAATGGCAATAATATCAGCACCAGCTTCTGCCACAGCTACAGCATGGTGAAACTGTGGCGTAATATACACATCGTAGCCAGCGATAACTTGCTTCCATAGTCCAATAATAGGTGCTTTCAGAACTGCACGCACAGAGCTAATGTGAGTTGGTGTATCTATGCGTACACCAACTGCGCCATTATTGATCGCAGCTTGTGCCATTGCGGCAATAACTAGCGGTTGATGCAATGGAGAATCAACAGGGGCTTGACAGGAAACGATTAATCCTTTTGGGGTATTGGGCATGGGGCATGGGGCATTGGGCATTGGGCAAGAGTCAAAAGTCAATGGTCAATGGTCAAAAGTCAAATAGAATTCTTAATTTTGAATTTTGAATTTTGAATTTTGAATTATTTGTCCCCCTTGTCCTCCTTGTCCTCCTTGTCCTCCTTGTCCTCCTTGTCCCCCCTGCTCCCTGCCCCCTAGCCCCTCAAGACTTCAACACCTTCATCGGCTGTGCAGGTATCCAGACGGTAAAAATTGAACCGATGCCTACGGTGGATTCTACTTCAATTCGTCCGCGATGCAGCTCTACAAGTTGTTTAGTTAAAGCTAAACCTAATCCTGTGCCTTCGTAGCGGCGACGATAGGGTGTATCGAGTTGCTGAAATTTTTCAAAGAGTAGGGGCAATTGTTCTTCAGGAATACCAATACCGGTATCTTCGACTTGAAAAATAGCAGTATCTTCTTCTACCCAAAGCCGCAAGGTGACGTTGCCACCTTTAGGTGTAAATTTAATCGCATTGGTGAGTAAATTGCAGATAATTTGCTCGATTCTTGTCGCGTCGGCAGTGAAGCGATCGCGTCTTGGGTCAATTTGTAAATCTAAGGTAAGATGTAGCTGTTCAGTTGTCGCTTTATCTTCCAATCCCTTGAGGATATTCTCTGCAATATCCTTTAAGGAAAATTCTGTAATATTTAAAACTGTTTTCCCTGCCTCAATTTGTGATAGATCGAGGATGTCATTAATCATTTCTAATAAATGTTCGCCACTGTCATGGATAGTTTGTAAATAATCCCGTTGACGCTGGCTTAATTCGCCTATCGGCCAGCGTAACAGCGTTGAGGACATGCCGATCACATAAGTTAAAGGCGTGAGTAATTCATGGCTAATAGTGGCGAGAAATTCATTTCTCAGGCGGCTAGCAGCTTCGGCGGCGAGTAAAGCATCTCTTAGCGCGACGGTACGCTCAACTACGCGCTGTTCTAACGTATGTTTTTCTTGAGTCAGCGATCGCATTAATTCTGATTGATGAATTGCGATCGCTAATTGTTCGGCAATGGAAGTTAATAATTTTGTTTCACTATCTGTCCATTCTCTGGGACTATAACATTGATGGGCAATTAGCAACCCCCAAAGTTTCTCTTCAAACATAATTGGGGCAGCTAATTTGGCTCTTACTTTCACTTCCCGTAAAAAATGTAACAAACACTCTTCTAGAGCATAAGTTTTTTCTACATCATCCACTGCCAAAGTAAAGCCTTGACGATACTTTTCCCAACAACGAGAATTACGTAAAAAGCACATTTCTTCTCTGTAATTCAACACAGAGGGAATTGTATCTGTAGCTCTCACTTCATAAACAATACAACCCCCATGCTGTGGATAATCTGTTTCTGGGGGTTGGGGATTGACTGAGTTAGCGGGTAGGTATTGCCCATTCACTGAATCAAGGGGATCTGCACGTTGAGTCACAAATTTTGTATCCTGGTTCGCCTCATTCAACACTGCACAATCGAATGGATTTTGTACCGTATTTCGAGAATCCTCAAATTTATAAATTACTAATCTGTCTAATTCGAGAAATTCTCGCACTTGGGTAACAGCTGTTGCCATGATGACTGATAAATCCAAACTGCGGCGGATTTGGTTTGTCACCTGATTTAACAATCGTTCTTGCGCAATCTGTTTTTTTAGGGCATCTTCTACAGGCTGACAAATTAACAGACTGGAATAATCGGGAGTCGTTGCTACCTCTACCACCTGTTTAATTTGCGGCATGAGAGATTCTAATAGCAACAGGCTAAATTGACTTTGAAGCGTACTATTATTAATAGGCGGAATTTGACTGTAGCGTGTCAGATTTTGGTAAGTATGGGAATCTGCTGCAAATAAATCTCGCAATTTCGTCAAAAAATCTGCGATCGCCTGGGAATTAAATGTCAAGCTAGTAGTTAGTTCTACTCTATCCTGTTGACTGTAGACACTTCTAAAGTTCCACGTAGAAGCCATCTGCTGAGATTTTTCCGAATTTGGTAAATCCTCTGTAGGATTTTCCCCTATTGTCGAAACTGATGTTGAGGAGTTATTTGCTTTGTCTGTCTGAACGTAATACCCAACCAACAGCGCGCTAAACTGCTCCGAAACCAGTAATGTAAACTGTTGTTCCTGCCAATCAGCAGGTACGCGCACCCTCGCCAACACAGCTTCTGTTACCAACAAAGCCTCGCCTTTTACTGCTTGAGCCATCTGCTGTAGTAATTCCCCAAGCTGATTAAAAGTATCTATGGTTAAGGTTTGGGAGAAGCTCAAATCAGGAGAACTAGGCATTTTGAACGGTTTAGTGAGGGGCTGGCTGCTGGGCTAAAAGGTTTTCTTGTATTGTAATCAACAGTTTAAGACGGTAAATAGAGAATTATGCATCGTGTAAGTGCCACACCCGGCGGTTGGAATCAGTCAGAAGACTTGATTTTTATAGAACAAACTCCAGCTCCCTTTGTATTTATTACGGCTGCTGATACCGACATTCAAACTCTGGCAGCTGCGGTTCCTAAACTACCTGCAACATTCCCGGCTTTAAGAGTCGCCAACTTATTGCAATTACAGCAACAAATTAGTATTGACACTTACGGCGAGCAAGTTTTAGAACTTGCCCAGGTGATAATTGTACGCCTATTAGGAGGACGTTCTTATTGGACTTACGGCTTAGAAGTAGTACAAGAAATTGTTCAACGTAATAATATAACCTTCATTGTAATGCCAGGGGACGATGCTTTTGATCCCCTATTAATTTCTCAGTCTAACGTGCCTTTAGATATTGTTAACCAAGTATGGCAATACTTTAACCAAGGTGGTGTTGATAATTTTGTCAATGCTCTCAAGTTTATTGCCGATAATTGTTTATCAACTTCATTTCATCCACCAGCACCGCAGTTAGTGCCCCGTGTTGGGTTGTATGAATGGCAAAGGGGACAAAGGGAAGGAGGACAAGGAGAGAATAGCAATGCCCAATGCCCCATGCCCAATGCCCCATGCCCAATGCCCAAAGTCGGCATTCTCTTCTATCGCGCTCATTATTTGGCAGGAAATACCAAAGTAATTGATGCTTTATGTGAAACATTAGTACAGAAAAATTTACACCCTGTACCAGTTTTTGTATCTTCGTTACGCGAACCAGATATTCAAGTTGAGTTAAGCGAGTTTTTCCAGCCCAAAGACTCAGAACAAATTGCAGTGCTGTTAAATACTACTAGTTTCTCTTTGGCGCGCTTGGAAACAGAAACACCCCAAATTGAACTATGGGAACAATTAGATGTACCCGTATTACAAGTTATCCTCAGTGGCGGCTCGATTGAGCAGTGGGAATCACAGTTATCAGGACTTTCTCCTCGCGATATTGCGATGAATGTGGCGCTACCGGAAGTAGATGGGCGGATAATTAGTCGCGCTGTGTCTTTTAAAACTATACAAACGCGAAATCAAGATTTAGAAACAGATGTAGTAGTTTATGAACCAGTAAGCGATCGCATTGAATTTGTCTGTCAACTCGCCGCTAATTGGGTACGTCTCCGTTGCAAACCACCCCAAGAACGCCGCATTGCTCTAATTATCGCCAATTATCCCAACCGTGACGGACGCCTTGCTAATGGTGTCGGCTTAGATACTCCCGCTAGTTGTATCGAAATTCTCCAAGCTTTAAAGTTAGCTGGCTATCATGTTGAAAATTTACCTGCTGACAGCGATGAATTAATTCAACGTCTCACCTCTGGCGTCACCAACGATCCAGAAGGTAGAGACTGGCGTGCAGTCGCTCAAAGTCTTTCTGGAGAAGAGTATCAAAATTATTTCGCCACATTACCACAGCCAATACAACAAGGCATTTCCCAACGCTGGGGGGAAGGGGGACAAGGGGGACAAGGGGGACAAGGAGGACAAGGGGGACAAGGAGGACAAGGAGGACAAGGAGGACAAGGGGGAAATATCTATGCCCAATGCCCCATGCCCCATGCCCAATGCCCAATTCCCGGCATCCAACTTGGTAACATCTTTGTAGGCATTCAGCCAGCGCGAGGTTACGATCTCGATCCGAGTTTGAGTTATCATGCGCCAGATTTAGAACCTACCCATGCTTATTTAGCTTTTTATTATTGGGTGCGAGAATCTTTTGCGGCGGATGCTGTAGTTCATGTGGGAAAACACGGCAATCTTGAATGGCTTCCCGGTAAAAGTCTCGCTTTATCCAGTAATTGCTATCCAGAAGTTGCTTTAGGGGCAATGCCGCATTTATACCCGTTTATTGTCAACGATCCGGGGGAAGGTTCCCAAGCAAAACGGCGATCGCAAGCGGTGATTATTGACCATTTAACACCACCAATGACCCGTGCAGAACTTTATGGTTCGCTGCAAAAATTAGAGAATTTAATTGATGAATATTACGAAGCGGAAAGTTTAGATCCGGTGCGATTACCCATGATTCGCGATCGCATCCGCGAACTCATGCTTGAAGAAAATTTACATCAAGATTTAGGAATTAACAGTGAGCAAGATATCTTAAATTTAGAAAATTTAATTTTAAACACCATTAACGGTTATCTGTGCGAACTCAAAGAAGCGCAAATTCGCGACGGCTTGCACATTTTTGGGCAATGTCCCCAAGGGCGACAGTTACGCGATTTAATAGTCGCGATCGCACGCATTCCTAATCGTTATTCCATCGGTATCACTCGCGCCTTAGCTCAAGATTGGGGTTTAGATTTCGATCCCCTGACAGCAGATTTGTCAATAGTCAATAGTCAACAGTCAATCGTCAATGGTAAAAAATGTTACACTTTTGGCGATGTTGTAGAAGTTCTAGAAGAACAAGCTGCTTTTTTAGTCGAAGAAATTATAAACAATCACTCAACAATCACCACGAGTAACTCAGAACTCAACAAAGTTCTCAACTGGATATCCGCCAAACTCCTACCTGCTTTGCAACAAACACAGCAAGAAATTAGTAACTTGCTACGGGGACTCGATGGTAAATATGTGCAAAGCGCTGCATCTGGTGCACCTACACGCGGTCGCCCGGAAGTATTACCCACAGGTAAAAACTTTTACTCGGTTGATATTCGTGCCCTACCCACGGAGACAGCCTGGGATATAGGCAGGAGAGCCGCAGAGACTCTAATTGAGCACTACACCCAAGATAATGGTGAGTATCCAAAAACACTAGCTTTATCTGTGTGGGGTACTTCTACCATGCGTACAGGAGGCGATGATATTGCCGAAGCTTTAGCATTATTAGGCGTGCAACCTGTCTGGGATGGCGCAGCTAGGCGCGTAGTAGATTTTGAAATTTTACCACTGTCAGTTTTAGGCAGACCCCGTGTAGATGTCACCTTAAGAATTTCGGGATTTTTCCGCGATGCTTTTCCCAATTTGATTGATTTATTTGACTCAGCTGTGCAAGCAGTAGCTGCATTAAATGAAGCACCAGAAGAAAACCCCCTCGCCAATCAAGTTCGCCAAGATACTGATTTTTGGACAGCACAAGGTTTAACTTCAGAGGAAGCATTTTTGCGATCGCGTTATCGCATTTTTGGTTCTCAACCAGGTGCTTACGGTGCAGGATTACAAGGCTTAATTGAATCGCAAAATTGGACAGATGAAACCGACTTAGCACGCGCTTATATTAACTGGAGTTCTTACGCTTATTCTTCTGCTGCTCCCATTGCTGCGCCAGAAGCCTTCAAGCAACGCTTAATGCAAACACAAGTTGTTTTACACAACCAAGATAACCGCGAACATGACTTGCTCGATTCTGATGATTATTACCAATTTCAGGGGGGTTTAACAGCCGCAGTGCGATCGCTCCAAGGAAAAAATCCCCAAACTTATTTTGGCGATAATTCGATAACTGCTCAACCAAAAGTCCGCCTGCTCAAAGAAGAAATTGCTAGAGTATATCGCTCTCGTGTCATTAATCCGAAATGGATTGATGGGATGATGCGTCATGGTTATAAAGGAGCCTTTGAAATGGCGGCGACAATGGACTTTTTATTTGCCTATGATGCCACAGCTCAATGTGTGGAAGACTATATGTATCAGGGTATATTCCAAGCTTATTTAGTCGATCCCATTGTGTCAGAATTTATTTACCAAAAAAATCCTTGGGCCTTGCGTGATATCGCTGAGAGATTATTAGAATCATACAAGCGCGGTTTATGGCAGGATGTAAATATACAAACATTAGAAACTTTGCGCAACCTTGTACATCAAGCTGAAGCAGCGATAGAAGAAAAATAAGTGGTGTAGGAACTTATATTATATGGACAACCTAGCGTATTTTCATTCAGCTTTTGCTTACGAAGACAGCGAACCTGGTGAATTGGTTTCCCTGAGTGTGCTGTTAAACACAGCCGCCACACCAGATTGGAAACGGCTGTCTAGTAAGGCTTGGCGGTATATGTTACCTCTAGCACTGAGTTTATCTATTCTCAGTGCTGTTAGTAGCGTCATGGCTTTGGAACGCGGCGATCAAGGCCCTTCTGTCAGGAATCTCCAACAAAAGTTGCAAAACATCGGCTTTTATCAAGCTCCAATTACCCAAATTTACGACTTCCCCACAGAAGATGCTGTACGGCGATTTCAAAAAGCAGCCGGCTTACCAGTAGATGGTATTGTCGGAACCACAACGCTACAAAAAATCCAAACCTGGCGTCCCAAGGCTGTAAATGCAACGACTACACAGCCCAGAAAAACTAATAACCAAGCGCCACAAGCAACTGTGGTGAGGACACAAACCACCAAGCCTAATACTGCAAATACAACAGCAAAAAAAACTACTGTTGCTGCTGTCGCAACTAACAAACGCAGTAATCCCAATTACCTGACACGCGGTGATGAAGGTGAAAGCGTGAGAGTTCTCCAAGAACGATTGCGTGTAGCTGGCTTTTACTACGGTAACGCCACAGGGATATTTGGCCCCATTACAGAAACGGCAGTCAAGCGATTCCAAGAAGCTTATAACTTAGATGCTGATGGTGTTGTCGGCCCCGTAACCTTAAGAAAACTACCGCCTATAGGTGTTGGTGATGGTGATGATAGTCCCAAAGCAGTAGTCGAACGCGATAAATTGCGAATAGGCGATCGCGGCGAAGCAGTTCGGGTTCTGCAATCACATTTGATTAAAGCCGGCTACTTACAAGGAGAGCCAAACGGCTACTATGGCCCTAATACCGCAGATGCTGTCCGCCGATTTCAAGCAGCCAATTATTTAGCCGCTAGTGGGGTTGCTGGCCCAACTACCAGAGCTAAGTTATATAGTTTAGTAACTAATACTCCCAAGAGTGAGTTCAGCGTTTTGGAAATTCAACGGCGATTACAAGAAAAAGGTTTTTACAAAGGCGAACTTAACGGTGTAATGGCTGAAGATACCAAAAAAGCCATTAAACAAGCTCAAGAGTTTTACGGGATCAGTCTCAAGGATATTCGGAGCGGACGCTTTTAACATCCGCTCATACAATCACGTAAGATTTCCCCAACTAGTTGCTACCTCCGGTAACAGCGTCTAATCAACTGCTCAAAATGCCATCTTTTGTGACTTTGAGATCGGTGATTTTGAGACTATCCTGTAGTATCGTACCCTGATACTACACAGGCATAAGTGCTCTTTGGCACTTCGGGCAAACAGCATGGATAGTTAGCTGACAATCCAGAAGATGGAAGCCTTCTTTTTGAGCAGTTTTCGCACCAATCTTGAGAATTGAGTCGTTTTTAAACTCAATGGTATTGTTACATCTGACACAAATGAGGTGATGGTGGTGATGGGGGTAAGGTTGATTAAGTTCGTAATGCTTATGACCTTCTCCCAGTTCCAATTCCCGCAAAATCCCCATTCTAGCCATCAACTTTAAAGTCCGATAAATCGTTGATAGACTTATTCCCTCACCATCAGTCTCTAGTCGATGATAAAGATCTTCGGCACTGAGGTGTTCGCCTTGCGGAAGTTCTTGGAAAATGTGTAGAATTGTTTCTCGTTGGGGAGTTAAACGCCAGCCGCGATCGTTTAACTCTGCTTTGAGTGAACTAGATGTGTAAACAGTCATACTAATTTTTCTCAACAAAGCCTAATAGTTGAGAATATAGCAAATATTTTGAGCAGTTTGCAACAACCGCAGCTTATTGAGAATAATTATTAAAGCCGGAAGAAGAATCATAAAATCCCAACAAACCCAAAATAGATAGACGATCCCCGCTATCAAAGCATCTTGAAAGTAGAGTCAGCAAAATTGTTGTCTACCCAAGTGAAAATTATTTGCCATAAACTCAAGGGAGATTTTGGCAACGGGGATCAAGCACGCTAATTATTAGTGAGTTCGTAGTTAGGGCTGAAGTCCTAGATGATTAAACTGTATAGTGCTGACTACGAACTTATCTTTCTAGCGGATTAATGACAGATACTACTAGCTAAGAGACTCCAAGTAGTCGCGGATTAAGTTACGGCGCTTGGGTTGGCGCAGTTTTTGTAAAGCCTTAGATTCAATTTGGCGTACTCGTTCGCGAGATAAATCTAAAGCGCGACCAATTTCTGCTAAAGAGTAAGGATGACCATCTGCCAAACCAAACCGCATCAGAATCACATCCCGTTCGCGGCTAGTTAAATCAGATAACAGATGTTGCAAGTCTCTTTGTAAAGATTCTCGCATTAACAATTCTTCAGGCGTAACGCTATCAGTTTCCAGTAATTCGCCTAATTCTGTATCTTTATCTTTACCAACTTTAGTTTCCAAGGAAACAGAGCGAGGTACTCGTAACAAAACTTCTCTAACTTGGGTGGGAGTCATTTCTAACTCAACTGCCAAATCTTCTAAGGTAGGAGTACGACCTTTTTCTTGAGCAATTTTGCGTTGAGCTTTTTTGATTTTGTTGAGTTTTTCAGTAATGTGGACAGGAAGGCGAATTGTGCGGCTAGAAGTAGCGATCGCTCTAGTAATACCTTGACGAATCCACCAGTAAGCATAGGTACTGAAGCGATAACCCTTAGTTGGGTCAAATTTCTCGACAGCACGCTCCAAGCCTAATGTACCTTCTTGGACTAGATCCAACAATTCCAAACCGCGATTTTGATACTTCTTAGCAACAGACACAACCAAGCGCAGATTGGCTTTGATCATGTGTTCTTTAGACTGGAGTCCTTGAGATTGAATTTGCTCCAGTTCTTCCACTGTCATTTTGGCAATTTCTGCCCAACGACGCTTACCGTCAGACAAAATCGGCTTCAAATCAGAAACATTCACACCAGCTGTATTAGCCCATCTTTCTAAAGAAGGGCGATGTCCCAATTCTGATGCTAAACGTTCTTGAACTTCAATTAAGCGTAAATAAGGCTCAAGTACTGCATCTCCTTGTTTTGCAGCATTAGCAAGCACTATCCGCATCCGCAAGTAACGCTGGACTTTTTGTGCTTCGGAAACTTCTTCATCCCGGCCTAACAACCGAACCCGGCCAATTTCCTGAAGATATAAGCGGACTAAATCTGTACTTCTACGGTTGGTGTTAGCAGCGAAATGAGCAGGATCAACAGAAGCCAACTCTAAATCCTGCAAATCATCTACAGCTAACTCATTGTCGTCAACCGTGAGATCTCGATCCAAGATTTGCTGGGATTTGGGGGTGTTGTAGGGGGCATCTGCGTAAAAAGATGTTGCTGGCATAGATCGTCTCAATGGCTCCAGGTAACAATAGATTACGGTCAGCTAAAAATTACGGTCAGCTAATTAACTGTTGCTATTGTTCCCGTGATTCGGGCTTAACTAACACGATTCAGGGTGACATTACGGTTTTTTTTAAAAAAATCTTAAAAAAAACTAGTATAGTAATGTTTTATACATAATTACCGATGCGATCGGCGGCTGTAGCTCTTTCATTGAACCAATAGCTATTCATATCTACAGCTAACTTTTAAGCTTAAAAACAGCTATTTAACATTGCAAATTTGATGGGACTTGACTGTTACAAATGTAACGTGGTATAAACATATTTCAGTAAAAATCATGTTCATAATCGCTATAGTCATATCTACACGGGGATAGAAGTACTATCCTGACAATTTGCGAATTTTTCTCTAAGGAATATTTGGTAAGCAGAAAAAGTAATTGTCTTGGTCAGTGCGCTAGTAGTAACGCTGAAGTGCTAATACCCAAGTATGGCGTTACTATTCCTGCTCTTGGTCTAGAATGCTGAATTTTCTTAGAGGTTGAGGATTAGCAGCTAGGGATCGGGTACTGGGAAATAGCGCTAAATTTGCACCAGTAGCCAAATGCGCCCATCCTTCAAAATACAAATATTGGTTGTTAGTTGTTAGTTGTCAGTTGTCAGTTGTTAGTTGTGAAGACGACAATAGCTTGAGCGAGTAGGAGTTACCAGTCAACCGTCAACAGTCAACCGTCAACAGTCAACCGTCAACATTTTTTAGTGATACTCTGGCTTAATATCTCGCAACATTAATTCATCAAGAGCTTGTTGGGGTGTGACTTCACCCTGAAGTAAGCGATAAACTTGCTCGGTAATGGGAACGGGAATATTTTGCTGTCTAGCTCGTTGAATTAACACCCGACAGGTGTTAACCCCTTCAGCAGTTCCTTGTAGGTGGGTAAGAATTTCCGTTAATGTTTTACCAGCTGCTAATTGATAACCAACTTGATAATTGCGACTTAAAGGACTGTTGCAGGTAGCGAGTAAATCTCCTAAACCGGATAAACCATAGAATGTTTCTGGCTTCGCACCCCAAAATGTACCGATGCGTACTATTTCTGTGAGTCCACGGGTAACTAAGCCTGCTTTAGCATTGGTTCCTAGTTGTAAACCGTCGCAGACACCAGCTGCGATCGCAATGACATTTTTTAGCGTTCCCCCTAATTCTACTCCCACAGGATCGGGATTGGTATAGACGCGAAACCGATTAGAAGAAAACACCAGCTGCACAGCTTCCGCCGCCGTCGGTATGGTACTAGCGACAGCTGTTGCAGCAGGTAATTCCATTTCAATTTCTTTTGATAAATTCGGCCCGGAAAGGACAACTACTGGATGATCGGGGAAAGCTGTTTGCCAAATTTGCGACGGCGTACAGGTAGTTTCTGGCTCTAAGCCTTTTGTCGCCGTCACAAAAATTGCATTTGGGGAAATGGGGAAAGACTGGACTTGTATCACCACTTCTCTGACACCTTTCATGGATATGGCAGATAGGATGATATCAGCATCTTGTAGCACTGCTTCTAAACTTAGGGTTCCCCACCGCGACCATAGACGCACCTGATGACCATTCGCCGCAGCCAAATTTGCTAGTGCTTGACCCCAAGCACCTGCGCCTAAAATTGCTACGGTTTTGTCATTTGTCATTAGTCATTGGTCAGTTGTCAGTTGTCAGTTGTCAGTTGTCAAGGAGCATTTTTCTTCCTTGTCCCCCTTGTCTCCCTTGTCCCCCTTGTCTCCCTTGTCCCCTAATCTCCCTTATCCCCGACTACGGGGGTAAAGTTCCATGAGTTGGCGCACTTGTTCTGCGTGATAGGAACTTCTGGTTAAGGGTGAAGAAACTACTTGCAGAAATCCCAGTTCTTCGCCGTAGCTTTGCCAAGCAGCAAATTGTTCTGGGGTGATAAAGTTATCAACTTTCAAGTGTTTTTGACTAGGTTGGAGATATTGCCCAATGGTCAAGATATCACAATCTACGGCGCGTAAGTCTTGCATAACTTGACGAACTTCGGTATCAGTTTCACCGAGTCCCACCATGATCCCAGATTTGGTGTAGATCCAAGGTGCAATTTGCCGCGATCGCTTGAGTAATTCCATTGTGCGATCGTAGTTACCTTGGGGACGCACCCGACGATACAAGCGGGGGATGGTTTCTGTATTGTGGTTTAATACCTCCGGTGCAGCTTGGATAATGATCTCCAAAGCATTCCAATTGCCGCACAAGTCAGGAATTAAAACTTCAATGGTAGTATTCGGTGAGACAGCGCGTACTGCGGCGATACAATCTACAAATTGAGACGCACCACCATCTGGTAAATCATCTCGGTTTACAGAGGTAATCACCACATGATTTAGTTTCAAACGACGAACAGCTTCTGCCAATCGTTCCGGTTCTGTGGGGTCTAATGGCTTGGGCTTTTTCTCAAAATCTATATCGCAGTAGGGACAGGCACGGGTACAAGCTGGCCCCATAATCAAAAACGTAGCGGTTCCAGCTTGAAAACACTCACCAATATTCGGACAGGACGCTTCCTCACAAACCGTATTGAGCGCTAAATCCCGCAAAATTTCTTTAACGTTCCCGACGCGCTCCCACTGAGGCGCTTTCACCCGCAACCAGTCTGGTTTTACAGTCACAATCCGTTTTCACTACTATATATATACAGAGTTATGTTAGCAAGGTTAGGCGAGTTTGGATTTTGATTTTTGCACAAATCCAATATGAATATATGGTAATGATGAATTGCGTAGGTTTCAGAAGCTAGGAATTAGGGTGAATTGCGATACTCATGGCAGGCGATCGCAATTTTTCCACTCAAGTTAGTCAATCACGGGAACATCCCACAACCAAACCTGAAAATTTCTCTTAAGAGTCAACAGTCAACAGTCAACAGTCAACAGTCAACAGTCAACAGTCAACGCTATTTTCAAGTTAGCTTGACTATACATTTCCAACTATTAATGATATGATGATTTAATGATGGGCTTATCATGCCGGGATGTAGCGCAGCTTGGTAGCGCACTTCGTTCGGGACGAAGGGGCCGCTGGTTCGAATCCAGTCATCCCGATTTTGTATCATATAGCGACAAATTACTGAACGCGCTTACGATATTGTTTGGTGTATTTTTTTGAGCTTTCTTGCAAACGCCCTCACCTCCGAGTAGGGCTATAATTACAAAGCCTCTCTGGGCAGGTAGATTATATGCATCTTCATATTGAATTAGTATAAGCTTTTTAACTATTACTTAGTATGTATCTCACGCGCTCATTGCACTTTTTAGTGCAAAATTATAAGCCAAGCTATTAATATTAAAAATCCCACAGTAAGGCTAAATGTTTGAGCAGACTTTTAAAAATATTGATGATGTTCTCTGGAAAGAGGCGGGTTGTACTACAGAGTTAGATTACACCGAGCAAACGTCTTGGTTGCTGTTTTTGAAGTATTTGGATGATTTGGAGCAGGAAAGGGCGTTAGAGGCGGAACTGGCTGGCAAGCCATACGAATTTATTATTGATGAGGCGCATCGTTGGTCAGCTTGGGCAGCGCCGAAAAAGGCGGATGGTACATTGGATCATGATAATGCGCTGATTGGCGATGATTTGATTGATTATGTCAACCGCAAATTATTCCCATATTTACAAAGTTTTAAGCAACGGGCTACTAGTCCAGACACAATCGAATACAAGATTGGGGAAATTTTTAGCGAGATTAAAAATAGGTTTCAAAGCGGCTACAGCTTGCGGGATGCGCTGGAATATATTGATGAGCTACGGTTTCGATCGCAACAGGAGAAACACGAGCTATCGCATCTCTATGAAGCGAAAATCAAGAATATGGGTAATGCGGGGCGTAATGGTGGGGAATATTACACACCACGTCCGTTGATTCGGGCAATCATTCAGGTGGTTAAGCCGAAGATTGGTGAAAAAATTTATGATGGTGCTTGTGGTTCGGCGGGGTTTTTGTGTGAGAGTTACGACTATTTACGTCGGGGTAAGCTGACAACAAAAGAGCTTGAGATTCTGCAAAAACATACGTTTACGGGTAAAGAAAAGAAAAGTTTGGCGTATGTGATAGCCATCATGAATATGATTTTGCATGGCATTGATGCGCCGAATATTATCCACACCAACACGCTGACAGAAAATCTCAGTGATATTCAAGACAAGAATCGTTTTGATGTCATCTTGGCTAATCCGCCATTTGGGGGGAAGGAACGCAAGGAAGTACAGCAGAATTTCCCGATTAAGACAGGGGAAACGGCGTTTCTGTTTTTACAGCATTTCATCAAAATGCTAAAAGTTGGCGGTAGGGCTGCGGTGGTAATTAAAAATACGTTCCTGTCAAATTCTGATAATGCTTCGCGGGCGTTGCGTCAAGAGCTTTTAAGTAGTTGCAATCTGCACACGATTTTGGATTGTCCCAGTGGGACATTTATCGGGGCGGGGGTGAAAACGGTGGTGCTGTTTTTTGAGAAAGGAAAGCCCTTTGATGCCGTTCAGGGAACGCCTTTATTTTCTCAGGGGAAACCTTTAACTGAGGGGATGGCTACTCAGAAAATTTGGTATTATCAACTGAATCCGGGGCGTAGTTTAGGGAAAACGAATGCGCTGAATGATGATGATTTGCAGGAGTTTGTAGAGTTACAGGCTACGTTTGCAGAGTCGGAAAGGTCTTGGCTGGTGGATATTGCTGATATTGATCAGATAACATTTGATTTGTCGGTGAAGAATCCGAATAAGGCTGAAGAATCAACGTTACGAGAACCGCAGGAAATTTTGGATGAAATTGCTGCATTAGAAGCGGAAAGTGCAGAGATTTTAGCGGGGATTGGGGGAATGATATGTAGTTGATAAATAATCAAGCGATCGCCTATGCTTGAATGTATATTAACCTTCACGCGATAAATACTACACGAACATAAAAGCCATGACTCTCAAAGAACAACTTATTCAAGAAATTGAACAAATTCCTGATACTCTCTTATCTGAATTATTGGATTTTTTATTGTTTATTAAAGAACGACATATCGAAGAGGATATAACTGAAGAGGAAAAAGCTAATATTACTTCTTCCCAACTTGCTTATCAAGAAGGCGATTATTTAACTCTTGATGAATACGAGGCAAGTCGAGGATGAGCTACAGAGTTATTATTCCTAAACCTGTGCAAAAACAACTAGATGATCTGCCTGCAAAAGAGAGGGAACGTCTGCTGGCTGATATTCGACTCCTAGCTGATGTTCCCCGACCTAGTGGAGTAAAAAAGCTCAAGGGATATGAAAATATGTATCGAATTAGAGTGGGAAATTATCGGGTTATTTATGAAATTCAAGACCAAGAAATGCTCGTTCTAATATTGAGTAGTATTCATCGTAAAGATGCTTATTAATTTGTGAAACCTCATGATTAAGAGATGGTATGCAGTTGACAGTTGATAGTGGACAGTTGCCAGTGGGATGGGAGATTAAAAAGCTTGTGGAAGTCACTGATCTAATAACCTGCGGCGTAGCTAAAAGACCAGAATATGTTGATAATGGTATTCCTTTTCTATCTGCTAGGAACGTAAAAAATGGACAAGTTATTTGGGATAACTATAAATATATTTCTGAAGAAACACACAGGGAATTAACGAAAAATAATAAGCCTAGTAAGGGAGATATTTTATACACCAGAGTTGGAAGCTTTGGAGAAGCTGCGATTATTGATGATGATATTGAATTTAGTATATTTGTGAGTTTGACTTTAATAAAAACAAAGACAGGAATTTTTAATTCATTTTTAAAATATTACTTAAATTCATATTCAGTTAAAATACTTGCGAAAAATAGCATCAGTGGATCTGGAGTTGGCAACTTAAATGTTGGCACTGTTCGTAACTTTCTTGTTCCTCTTCCCCCACTTTCTGAACAAAAGCGGATTGTGGCGATTTTGGATGAGGCGTTTGAGGGGATTGATAGAGCGATCGCAAACACCGAAAAAAACCTCACCAACGCCAGCGAACTATTTGAAAGCTATCTAAACGCCATCTTTACCAAGAAAGGCAATGAGTGGAAAGAGAAGAAGTTAGGTGAAATTGGTGGCAAAGTTTTTACAGGGCCATTTGGCTCACTTTTACATAAATCTGACTATGTTTCTAATGAGATTCCGATAGTCAATCCAGCAAATATTGAAGATGATAAAATCATTCCAAATTTTAACAAGACTGTTAGTAAAGATATAGTTAAACGACTGCAAGCATACATCTTAAAACAAAATGATGTTGTAGTAGGTAGAAGAGGAGAGATTGGAAGATGTGCAGTTGTGAGAGAAGAACAAGCTGGATGGCTTTGTGGCAGTGGTTCTTTCTTTATCAAACCATTTGAAAATGTTGATTCAGTATTTCTTGCTCATTTGCTTAGGTCGGCAGTATACAGAAATAAGCTAGAGAGTCTTTCTACTGGAGCAACAATGCAAAATTTAAGTAATCAGTCACTTTCGGATCTTGTTATTGCTATGCCGTCCTTAGATGAGCAGAATCGAATAACAAACAAAATTGATGATTTAAGAACTGAAACCCAACGCCTCGAAACTATCTACCGCCAAAAAATTGCCGCCCTCAACGAACTCAAACAATCCATCCTGCAAAAAGCATTCACTGGCGAACTTACCGCAGACACCCCAAAAACTGCTAAACAGGAAATAGCAGCATGAGCGATGATTTGACGCAACCAAACGACCTGTTATTTCAAGAAATTCGTCAACTGATTGACACCGCTAAACAACGCGCCGCCGTTGCCATCAATGCAGAAATCACCTTGTTATATTGGCAAGTCGGTAAACGCATCCAAACCGAAGTTTTACAAGGTCAACGCGCTGAATATGGCAAACAAATTATTGTTTCTTTATCTCAGCAGCTAACCCAAACCTATGGTAAAGGCTGGAGCGAAAAACAATTGCGGCATTGTCTACATTTTGCGGAAACCTTTCCTGATGAGCAGATTGTCTCCACATTGCGGAGACAATTGAGTTGGACGCATATTAAAACCTTAATGTATATTGACGATCCCCTAAAACGAGAATTTTATATTGAAATTGCCCAACTCGAACGATGGAGCGTCCGCCAACTGCAAGAACGCATTAACTCTATGCTATTTGAGCGTACTGCCCTATCCCGCAAACCCGAAGAAACCATCCGCCATGATTTAGAGCAACTGCGCCAAACTCAACAGGTATCACCCGATATTTTACTAAAAGACCCTTATATTTTAGATTTTCTGGAATTAAGCGATCGCTATCTCGAAAAAGACCTTGAAGATGCAATCCTGAGAGAAATTGAGCAATTTTTACTAGAACTCGGTGCAGGCTTTACCTTCATCGCCCGTCAAAAACGCTTGCAAATCGACAACGATGATTTTTATATCGACCTGTTATTTTATAACCGCAAACTCAAACGCCTTGTAGCCATTGACCTCAAACTAGGTAGCTTTCAACCCGAATACAAAGGACAAATGGAACTTTACCTGCGCTGGCTTGCCAAATATGACCAAGAACCTGACGAACAGCCACCGCTAGGAATTATTTTATGTGCAGGTAAAAAGCAAGAGCAAATCGAATTATTAGAACTAGATAAAAGCGGTATTCACGTTGCCGAATACCTCACCGTATTACCACCTAAAGAGGTGTTACAAGCTAAACTGCAAGAAGCGATCGCATCTGCTCGCCGCCGACTTCCATATTCCAAAGATGAGCCATAATGAATGAAGCCGAAACTATCTGGTTGAGCGAAGCCGAAACCCGTGCCGCATTTATTGATGAATCAACACCAATCAACCGAGAATTTGATTTATGCTGATTGATAAAATTATCCAAGAACTGCGAGACATTCCCGAAGATAAATTAGCAGAAATTTATGATATCATTCACTACTTTCGCCTGGGTTTAAAGGAAGAGTTATCTGCTGAGGAAACACCCACAGAAATTGTCATTGAAGGCATTCAACAAGGCATCAAAGAAGCATTGAGTGGTCAAACTATACCTCTTGTAGAAATGTGGGAAGGTATTGATGCAGAGTGAACCTTCGCCGATTCAAATTGCTCTTACACCACGTTTTAAAAAGGATCTACGAGAACTTGCTAAACGCTATCGTTTTATTCGTAGCGATCTACAACCCTTAATTGAGCAACTTCAAGCAGGCGAAATTCCTGGAGATAGAATTGCTGGAGTAAAATATCAGGTTTTCAAAGTTCGTCTCAAAAATAGCAATATTCAAAAAGGAAAAAGTGGAGGTTATCGAGTCATTTATTATCTGAAAACTGCTGAAGCAATCATACTTGCTACTATTTATTCTAAATCCGATATTTCTGATGTTAATAATAAAATCATTGAAGAAGCAATCGCACAATATGAAAAAGAACCTCAAATAGAAGATACCCCAGACTAAGGCATCAAGTAAAAATAAGTAGTGCGAGCATCTTGCTCGCGCGGGCAAGACTTCGGCGTGAGCGCTCAGTCGAACGCTGCCCGCACTACAAATATTAAATTGTTCAACTTATTTTTACACGACTCCTAACACTACAAATTAAATTTTTGAACTACCATCAACTGTTAACTCTCCCATGAACGAAGCCGAAACCTCCAGGTTGAGCGAAGCCGAAACCCGTGCCGAACTAATTGACCCCGCACTCAAAGCCGCAGGCTGGGGAGTTATCGAAGGTAGTCGCATTCGCCGCGAAGTTATTGCGCCTGGTCGTTTAATTGGCAATGGTAAACGCGCTCAATCAGACATCGCCGATTATGTCCTGGTTTATCGTGGTGAAAAACTCGCTGTCATCGAAGCGAAAAAACGAGACTTACGAGATACGGAAGGTTTAGGACAAGCCAAAAAATACGCCGAAAAGTTGCAGACTCGATTTGCCTACTCTACAAATGGCATTGGTATATACCAAGTAGATATGCTCACAGGGGTAGAAGGCTACGTCAACCAATATCCCACCCCGGAGCAACTCTGGGAAGCGACCTTTAGCGAAAATAATGCGTGGCGCGATCGCTTTGCAGCCATCCCCTTTGAAGACAAAAGCGGCACATGGGAAGCCCGTTATTATCAACACAATGCCATTAAGCACGTTCTAGAAGCAATCTGCCAAGGACAAGACCGGATTCTGTTAACAATGGCAACAGGCACAGGTAAAACCTTCATCGCCTTCCAACTCGCCTGGAAACTCTTTCAAAGCCGTTGGAATCTTAGCAGAAAACCTACCCGTCGTCCGCGAATTTTGTTTTTAAGCGATCGCAATATCTTAGCCAACCAAGCTTATAACTCTTTCTCTGCCTTCCCCGACGATGCCTTAGTCCGCATCGATCCCGAAGCCATCAAAAAACGCGGTCGAGTCCCCAAAAATGGCAGTATCTTTTTTACCATTTTCCAGACATTTATGACCGGACGGGACGATGCTGGCAATCCTACGCCCAAATTCAGCGACTATCCCTCCGATTTCTTTGATTTCATCATCATTGATGAATGTCACCGAGGCGGAGCCAGTGACGAAAGTACCTGGCGCGGCATTTTAGAATACTTCTCCCCAGCAGTACAATTAGGACTCACCGCCACTCCTAAACGCAAAAACAACGCAGACACCTACGCCTACTTCGGTGAGCCAGTCTATACCTACGCCCTCAAAGACGGCATCAACGACGGGTTTCTGACTCCCTTTAAAGTCAGGCAAATTGAAACTACCCTAGATGAGTATATTTACAGCAGTGAAGATGAACTGCTTGAGGGTGCTATAGACGAAGCCAGAACCTACACTGAAGACGACTTCAACCGCATCATCGAAATTGCCGAGCGTGAACGTTACCGGGTGCAACTGTTCATGGAAGAAATTGACCAGAATCAAAAAACTCTGGTGTTTTGCGCCAACCAACCCCACGCTTTAGCTGTGCGGGATTTAATCAACCAAATGAAGATTAGCAGTAACCCTAATTACTGTGTCCGCGTCACCGCCGATGATGGGAAACTCGGCGAACAGCACCTCAGCAATTTTCAAGACAACGAGAAAACTATCCCCACCATTCTCACCACCTCCCACAAGCTGTCCACTGGCGTTGATGCCCGGAATGTTCGCAACATCGTGCTGATGCGCCCCATCAACACGATGATTGAATTTAAGCAGATTATTGGACGCGGTACTCGCTTATTTGAAGGAAAGGACTACTTCACCATTTATGATTTCGTCAAAGCCTACGAACGCTTTGACGATCCTGAATGGGACGGCGAACCCCAAGAACCTGTTGTAGTTACAATTTCCAGAGGCGGAGAGCAATCAGGTGCATACAACGACTCTACAAGCAATAGTGGTATAAATAGAGGCAGAACTAAAAACGAAACTACAGAAGTTCCCAACCCCAAAACCATCAAAATCAAACTCGCTGATGGTAAAGAACGCACCCTCCAGCACCGGATATCTACCAGTTTCTGGAGTCCAGACGGCAAACCTATGAGCGCTACAGAATTTGTAGAACGTCTCTTTGGTGAAATTCCTGAACTTTTCAGAAATGAAGACGAATTAAGAGCAATTTGGAGCCGCCCTGACACCCGTAAAGCCTTATTAGAAGGACTGGCAGAGAAGGGCTACGGGGACGAACAACTTACAGAAATTAGTCGCGTGATTGATGCCGAGAAAAGCGATTTATATGATGTGTTGGCTTATATCGCCTATGCCTCTCCACCCATTAGCCGCCGAGAGCGCGTTCTTGCTCACAAATCCTTAATCTTCTCCCAGTATCTCGGTAAACAGCAAGAATTTCTTGACTTTGTACTAGAGCAATACATCAAAGCAGGAGTGGGAGAACTCGATCGCACTAAATTACCTCAACTGTTAGAGTTGAAATATCATACCGTTCGTGATGCTGTGGAAGAACTAGGAAGCGTTGCGAATATCAGTGAAGTCTTTATCGGGTTTCAGCAGTATTTGTATTCACAGGACAGAGTAGCTTAATTAGGCACTCCAGTTAGGTAATTAGCCTAAAGCTACATAACCATAGCTAAAAATTGCGATCGCTTCATGAGTTGAAAGTATTTTGTAGTTTTCTGTAGTAAGGACTTCAGCGCTTTCTTTTGATGGCTTTAGATCGTTGGTTGCTGCTGAGGAGATATGTTATCTACTCCCTCTTCTAATAGATGTGGACGCACACATAAATAGAATAGCGGGCCGAACAATGGTATAAAAGCGATTAACCACATTAGAGAATTTTTCCAACCGCGACGCGCCATATCATCTTCTAATAATGCGGGAAATAATAGACTAAGTAGGCAGAAATCTAAGCTCATTACATGAATAAAGCGGCTAGTTTGCCATTGTTGGACAAAATCTCCCCAATCTCCCGCTATTAAACCATAACCGATTAAAATAGCCGCAGCTATGGTAAGTACAATCCCTGTGATGCGAGAATCTAAGGCTTTAATTAAAGCGTTCTTTTTACCCGTAAATTGTGGATTTGAGTTTCTCAGGGCTAAGTATGGTAAAAGTGCAAAAGCACCAACTGCAAAGGAAGCACTCGCAAAAGGCCAAGCGGGGATTTTTTGTCCTCTACCATCAATAAATAAAACTGCACTATAAATTACAGGCCAAATACCCATAATATTAAATAGGGCAATGATGAAAGGATTAATACCTTGCCATTGACCTGTACTCAGGTTTTTAATTAACTCGAATGTATTAGGAGCATCGGGAGGGGCGAGGAGAAAAGCGTAAGCAATAAATCCCAGCCACAACAACCCAAAGCTGATTTTTTTCACCATGATTTACTTTGATTAACTGAAGGCTTCCGAAAGGTAATCAGCAGCCGCAGTGACAACTGCGATCGCACCTTCATAATCTAGTCTAGTTGGGCCTAAAACTCCTACACTCCCTACGGGGACAGAACCTCGGCGATAGGTAGAAGTAATTAAGGTACAAGTACGCATTGGTTCTAAGGGATTTTCTGTGCCAATTCGGACAGTTACCCTTGGTTTACTGCGATCTTCAACCTCTGGTTCTTCAAAGATTAATCGCCCTAGCTGTTCTTGTTCTTCTTCCAACAGATGGATAATTGTTTGTACTTGCTGGAGTTGAGAAAATTCTGGCTGACGCAAAACTTCGGCGACTCCGCGTACCATGATGTTTGTCGCAGTTGGCGCTGACTTTTTGCGGCTTAATTCAGCGACGGAATTTTTCAAGAATTCGCCATAGCGTTGGAATTCTTGATTTAATTGGCTCCAATCCAGATTACCTAATTCTAGTAAGCTACGTCCCCGTAAATGCGTATTTAAGAAGTTAGAGACTATTTGCAATTCCCGATCTATCACTTCCGGATCGAGTTTTGTCTCTTCTCGCGGTGACAAATCCATCAAGCGTGAATGGGTTTCATAATTATCGGTGACGACAATCAGCATGATCCGCCCGGTTTCAATTTGCACTAATTGCAAATGTCTTAACAATGCTGTATTGGTTTGGGGCATGGTAATCAAGCTAATACACCCACTTAAGGTGGCTAATATCTGCGCTGCACCTTGTAATAGCGCTTCTAAACTCCAATCTTCCCAGTGGAGGCGATTTTGTAGGGCTAGTTCTACCTCTTTGGCTAGAGTTTCTGAAGGTGTAATTAGGCGATCGACATAAATGCGATAGCCAGAATCAGAAGGTACTCGTCCAGCAGATGTGTGTGGTTGGTACAGTAAACCAGATTTTTCTAGGACACCCATTACATTACGAATTGTGGCTGAACTCACACCGAGATCGTATTCTTCAATTAAAGCTTTCGATCCAACAGGCTCTGCGGTAGCAATGTAGTGACGTACTGTTGCCCAAAGTATATGCTGTTGTCGATTTGTCAACTGGACTTGCATAGGGTATTCTTTACTGAAGGCAAATTTTAATGAAAGTTGGGAAAAATTTGTTATTTTTTACGAAAAAGTAAAAAAATATTAATATTTAACTAATATATCTAATTATTTAATTATAAACCAGTTAATTACTGTAAATTTCCATGTTGGCGGATTATGGGGCTGTTGTGTTATGCAGCTTGACTATCACCATTAAAGGTGCTTGTCTCAAAAAAATATTTAGTTGATTAACCGTATTTTTCCATAAGCTTTGCGGAAAAAATGTATTTCCACTTACGGATTTTTTTGCTATTGAGAGATATAAGCGTAAGAGAATCATCTATAAATAACTCATGATATAAAAATTCGCCAGTATTACTACAAGGCGAAAATCAGGTTATTTGCTAAACAATACTATCAGTACTAAATTGGCAATATATAGTACAAATTTTTTAAATTAATACCGAGGAACTGAAGAGTCAACTAAATTGGAATAAGCATCAATTCCGCCTGAGATGTTCTTAACGTTGGTAAAACCTTGCGCCATTAACCACTGACACATTTGAGCCGAACGCATACCATGATGGCAAAGTACTAAGGTTTCAGCTTGAGGATTTAAAAGCGTTGGTACTTGATCTCCCCATTCAGCAAATTCACTCAGAGGGAAGTTGACAAAGCCCTCAATACTGGCGATCGCTAGTTCTTGGGGTTCGCGCACATCTACAAGCTGAATAGTAGCATCCCCAGCAGCTAGACGTTGTGCCAGTTCTTCAACAGTAATTTGGGTAATTGCGTTTCCTGTCATGAGGTTTTTGTAAACAATCCGATATCATTTATGTTGGCAGAAGATGTTGATACTCGCATCAGCATCGATTACTAGATAAATTACCAAAGATATATGCATTATCAAATATTTGGCAGGCAATGCAAATATCCTGCCCCTTATTCCCTATGCTTAGACATTAACGGCTTTGGAGGTGAGGTGGTATGGTGAACAGACAAAATTCATTATTTGGTTTTTTAGTAGCTGGTGCGATCGCAATTCTGGCGCTTGTGATTGTTGGCTTTTACTGGTTATCTGTTAAAAGTCCAGTGACTATTACGGCTGCGACTCCTTCCCAGCCAGAAGCTAGCATATTTGTATCGAAACTTTCGCCAATAACAGTATCTTTACTAGTAAATCCCGAACAATTACAGGCTTTAGATAAGGATGGTGAATTATCTAAGCTGAAAACTAATTTATTAACTAAGAGTAATTTAAATTACCAAGAAGATATTCAACCTTGGCTAGGTAAGGAAATTACCCTAGCTGTAACTAGTTTAGACATCGATCGCGATCCCGAAAACGGACAGCAAATTGGCTATTTAATGGCGCTAGCAACCACACAACCAGAAAAAAGCCGCGAATTTTTAGAATTGCTATTTTCTAAACGGGTATTAGCTGGGGGAAACTTAGGTACAGAAGAATATGAAGGCGTAAAGCTACTCTATGATAATCCACCACCGAAACAGGACTTTTTAGCTGGTGCTGCTGTAGGCGATCGCTTTATTTTATTTGCTAACGAACTCAAAGTTCTCAAAGATGCGATTAATAATGTCCAAGCTCCCGATCTCAATTTAAGCAGCTTGGTGCAATATCAAAAAGCTACCCAACAATTACCCACAGGAACCTTAGCTTTAGCCTTTGTTAATCTTCCTAAGTTAGTCAAATGGCAAGGCTTAGAATTGCAAGAAGCAGTCTATGATAGCGAAATTATTTCTTTAGTTTTAAACTCTCAAGGTTTATTAGCAGAAACCAGCTTTTTGAGTGCATCAGCAAATACTTCTTCTGCACCAGCGCCTGTACTTTCTCAACCTATACAAGCATTGCAATATATCCCCCAGTCAGCAGGATTAGCAATTGCTGGCGCTAATTTGAGCAATTTGGGTGAAACAGATTTAGCTAAACTTTGGAAAGAAGCAACAGCGACTATATATAGTTCTGCTAAAAGTGCTAATTCCCCAACAGCCAAACCATTTAGCGAACTGCAAAGTCTTTGGGGTATTAACTTAGGTGAAGATATTTTTAGTTGGGTAAAAGGAGAATATGCGATCGCACTCTTACCCCAAACTGAGAAAAACCTCCAAAGTTGGGTATTTGTTGTGGAAAACACCCCAGAAGTAGCAGATGGGATTGCGCGGTTAGATGCGATCGCTTCCAGCAAAGGATTAAATATTAATTCCCTCAATCTTAATAATCAAAAAGTCTCAGCTTGGACAGAATTAATCGCCGCCAGCAAAAAAACCCAAGAGAAAAACCGTCCCGCTTACAGTGTAGATACCAAAGTGCAGGGAGTACATACAACTGTAGGAAATTACGAAATTTTTGCTTCCGATTTAGAAACAATGGCAGAAATTCTCACAGCTAAAGATAATTCTTTAGTTAAAAATCGGAATTTTCAAGATAGTATTGCGGCGATACCCCAACCCAATCAAGGTTATGTATATCTAGACTGGAAGAAAAGTAAATATCTTGTAGAACGTCAACTACCGATTTTGAAACTAGTAGAAGTATTAGGTAAGCCCTTCTTTGAGAAATTGCGATCGCTTACAGTTAGTAGTTACGGTAGCGATACAGGATTGCTTAAAGGTGGCGTTTTCTTTAAATTGCAACCTTAGTAATGGGGCTAGGGATAACTGAGTGCGATCGCCATGTTTGACTAGCGATAGATTACACCACAAAAAAGGCGATCGCATCTAACAACAGTAATCCCAATTACTTCAATTAAATAGCGCGATCGCAGATAAAAGTTTGCCCAATTCGCAGATTTCCAGGCTTGCTTGAGTTGAAAGTGGATTAATTGTGGAGTGACACCTAAAGTATGCGGTTCACTCTTCAAGATTTGTTATCGTTTTTCTAATTTGACATCTCCAGCGATTATTGTCTGTATATGTCTGGATTGTGTTGGTATTGTAGAGAGGATTCAATAAATGGTTGAGCCTAAACAGATTATTGAAGATATCCGGAAAAACACTTATGGTATTGGTTTACAGACTGACTCAGCTGCTCAAGGAGTTATTGACAACATCAGAAGAAGTTTAAACAGCGCACTTGAACGACTTTCAGTAGACCTTTATTCTAAAGAAACTCATTTTGTTTTAGAACTTATTCAAAATGCAGATGATAACCAGTATGAAAGTAGAGTAATTCCTACACTAAAGTTGACAATAGAACAGCAAAAAATTATTGTTCAAAACAATGAGCGTGGATTTAGTGAGGATAATGTCAGAGCAATCTGTAATGTAGGACGTAGTACAAAAACTAAAGTAGAAGGATACATTGGTGAAAAAGGAATAGGATTTAAATCAGTATTCCGTATCAGTGATGAACCTCAAATCTTTTCCAATGGATTTCAGTTCCATTTTCAGCGCCAAGATAATGAAAATCAACTGGGATTTGTTACTCCTTACTGGATTGAGGCAATTCCTGAATATGTTGATTCAACTTTAACCAATATTATTTTACCACTTCGAGAATCAGCTAAAGATGAGTTAGCCAAGTTAGGTGAAATTGAACATACATTAATTCTCTTTCTCCGCCAACTTAAAACTGTCACAATCGAGAATAGAGTTAATAATGAATCTCACCAAATCACACGCTTAGATAAAAATGGAAACATAGAGATAGAAGAAACTAGAGAAGGAATAAATAAAAATTATTGTTATAAATTGCTTAAAAATAATTTAATTGTACCCGAGTATATTCAGGAATCAAAAAGAGAAAACGTTAAATATACCGAGCTAATTCTTGCGTTTAGCTTGCAAGAGAATGGTTCAGCAGATACAAAATTAGAACAAAAAGTTTTTGCTTTTCTTCCTACTCGCAGCTACGGATTTAAGTTTCTGATTCAAGCTGATTTTTTAGTTCCAGCTAACCGGGAAGATATTCATAAAGATACACAATGGAATAAATGGATCAGAAATAATATTGCAACTACATTTTTACTAGCTGTAGAGGAATTTAAACAAGATAGTAATCTGCAAAAAACCTATTATAACTATATTCCACTAAATACCGAAATTAAGGATGAGTTTTTTATTCCTGTAGTTATCAGGATTCACAATCAACTAAAAACTAGTGAATGTATTTTAACTGAATCAGGAAAATGGCATATTCCCTCTGATGTTATGCAGGTAGATGAGCAAATTAGGAACTTAATTTCTAATGCTGACTTACAACAACTACTTAACAAAGAGTATATCCATCCTCAAGTTAAGGCTAAAATCTCTATTCTCGAATCTCTTGGAGTTAAAAAATTTAGCTTTGATGATTTATTGCAGTGTTTACAGAATAATGAATGGTTACAGAAACAAACTGATGATTGGTTTATAAAACTTTATACTTACCTAAGCAATCGTAACTTAACTGATTACTCTGATTTACCAAGAATTAAGAAATTAAAGATTATTCGCTTAGAGAATAACGAATTAGCTTCAACTGCTGAAACATCAATATTTTTTCCATTTAATAATGTTGGAGAATATAGTTTTGAACTGCAATTTATCAAGAAAACGCTTTTAGAGTCAAATTCTAAGTCTGCTGTAACAGAATTTTTCAAAAAATTGGGTGTTCAGAATGCTTCGTGTTATGAAATTATCGAAAATCATATTTTACCCCTTTATAAAGGAGGTACTTGGAAAAGCAAAGTTAATCAGCTTTTAGGATATATTTGTTACATTAAAGAAAATTTATCGGAATACGAAAAAGAGTCTAATAAAATAAAAAATCCTTCTTATTATTATTACTCGCATTCCAAAGAAGACCCTCTAAAAAGCTTGAAAGAATCGCTATTGATAAAAACCGATAAAAATGGCTATTCTCGCCCAAGAGATGTATACCTTCCTGCTAGTTATGGAAATAAAAATGAATTGGAAACATTATTATCAGGAATACAAGATGTCTGGTTTGTATCACAAGAATATATTCAAGATTTAATGCAAATTAAAAGTCCTAGCGAAAAAGAAGAGAAAGTTAGAGAATGGAAAGAGTTTTTTATTAAGCTAGAAGTGAATATTGTACCAAAAATAGATGTAGAAGTAAAAACTATTAATCATAAATCTAATAAGAAGAATGTATATGAGCATGAATTTCCTATTTATAATTCATTTCATATTTTAAAAATTATTGAAAGCAATGATCTAGAGAAAAATAAAAGGCTAGCTCAAATTTTAGACTTCAACTGGAATTACTACAAAGAGTATAAAAAATGGTCTTATTACTCATTTGGAGGTTCTCATGGTAGTTGGTATCCTTCTAGTCCTAGAGAGGCTAATTGGTTTACCACAATTAAAACAGCAGCTTGGCTTCCTACTACGAAAGGAAAATTAGCTAATCCTTCTGAAGTTTTTCTGGATAAAACAGAAACAGGCGCAATACTAGGAGATAGCGTTCCCTATTTAGCTATTACTCTCAATAATCCAGATTTTATTAAAGACTTGGGAATAAAAGAAAAAATAGCTGATTCCAAGGATTATGCTGATTTATTGCTGACATTATCTCATAAAAAAGAGCTTGATGAAAAAGATGAGGAATTAGTTCTTAAAATTTATCAGGAATTGAATAAAGTTGGTATAGATTTTAAAAATTGGTGGAAAGACTTTATCATTGAAAAAATATTTTGGACAAATAAAACAACATTCTCCACAGCTAGTCAAGTTTTGATAAATGATAATGATGAGGTTTATGAGTTGTTTAAAGACAATCCTCAAATAGCTTTTCTCAAACTCCCCTCAAATTATTATCCGAAACTTCAGCACTTCATCAAAGCGACTGGTATTCGTTATCTTTCTCAGAGTATTAAGACTGAATTAGCAATTGGAGAAGTACCAAAAGTTGAGGAAGAAAGCCTAACTGAGCAAATTAAAGCTTTTATTCCTTACATCTTACGTTATCTTTACCAAGTAGAACAACCAATTTACCAACAACTTAAAAACAATCACACTCTAATAAAACTCAAAGATTTATTGTGTTACAGGGTGGAAAACCTGCAAATTAAATATCTTCTTGATCAGCAATCAGCTTATACTCAGAGAAGTGCTTTCTTATATAATGGAAATCTCTACATCCAATCAGATAGCTTGTCAGATATGGATTATTTAGCTTTGGAAATTTCTCACTTATTTGGTAATCCAAAGGGATTGGATGATTTCTTGATTTTGCTGTTTGAGAAAAGAACATTAGATAAAATTGACAGCTTAATGAAAGCGAAAAAAATTCAACCACTACCTAATGAAGAAAGGGAGTGGTTTGAAAGCTCAAATATTTATCTAGGAGAAACTAACTTTATAGAAATAGCAGCAGGAAATGATAAAAGCATTGAGGTTACAGCTAACAAACATCAAAAATCAGAACCAGATAACCGTTCCTCTAAATCAGAATTACCAACTATATCTCCCAAAGATGAAGTATTTGATGATGCTCAATGGCTACCTGAGTGTGAACCTAGAGAAATTCTAGAAATTGAGGCTATTGAATTCACAAAGGAAAAAATTATATCTCAAGGAGATCCTAGCACTGGAAGAGTTCCTGAATCTATCATCACTCCATCTTTTGCTGAGTTAATTGAAGACGAAGGTATTTCATATCAGACTCTTTTTAGTAATAGCCAATCTGAAGCGCCACAAAAAATTATCCCATCAATCAGAGAACCACGCATAATAGATAGAGATGAGCCAAGTGAAAAGACTCAATTAAGCGGTATCTGGGGTGAGAAATTTGCTATTGAATATTTAAGGCGCAAGTTTATTGCTAAGTACTCCCAAGGGATTTTTGAGGAAAATAAATACGGATTTTCTATCAAAATTAATAGTCAATTAGTAGTTGAAGTTCAATGGCTAAATGAAGTTCAAGAGACAGAAGGGTATGATATAAAATTAATTGAAAATGGTCAAGAAGATTATATAGAAGTTAAGTCTAGTCAACCTGGAGCAAAGAAATTGATAAAGCTATCAGGAAGTCAATGGAAATTGGCTTATGACTTGGGAGAAAACTTCCATATATATCGGGTTTATAACGCTGGAACTCAAAAAGCTAACCTTATTGTTCTTTCTAATCCCAACAAACTTTTCTCTGAAGGTAGTCTCCGTATAGATTCTGTTTATCTTCGGATATAGAGCATATCTACCAGCGAAGATATGTTAAGTATAATTCAATAATGTTTATAATTTTGAAATTTTTAATAATTTAAGCATTGAAAATTGGTTTGTTAATAGCGCTGATTTTGGCTAAGGAAAGATCATGTAGAAACAAAGTGTAACTGTGGTTAAATACTAATATTTTTAGTAGTAAACTGGAATTTTTTAACGGATATAATATACAATCCAAAATCCAATTTATACGAAAATAATAAGCTTATAAATCACACCATACTTGTCATAAAAATCCAATTTGGCACTTTTTCTTCATCTCCCTAGCCCCTAACCCCACATCTTCTAATTTTTCAGCCCTAAATTGTGGCACATTTGAAGGTGTCACAGGTTGGTCAATATTACGGTTTTTTGATTACAATATGTATATATAGTTACTTATAAAATTAAATTTTGGCAGGCTACTATGAAATCTCGTCGCCTCCGGTTTCAGCCTCAATATAGCTGGTTATTAGCTATATTTACCGCTATTATGACTCAACCTGTAATAGCAGAGCCAGCAAACTTTGGCACAATCAAGCTTTCTCCAGGATTCGATCCAGCCAAAGGAGTTGTTGAAGGTTACACGGGTGGTTCTTTTTCCCTGTCTGCGATTAGTAACCGCGATCGCGATAAAAAAGCTTGCATTGGCTTTGCCGATCCCAAACCAGATCACATACTAATTTTAGAAAAAGACTTTCCTCGCCTCAAAATATTAGTAAATACTGGCGGCAAGGATACTACTTTACTTCTCAAAGGCCCAGACGATCAAACAATTCGCTGTGGTGATGATACTGGCAAGAGTAAAGACGCTAGCATTGACGATCGCAACTTCAAAAAAGGAACCTATGAACTGTGGGTAGGCACATTTGATTCCGGAGCTAGGCATAATTATACGTTGACAGTGCAGCAGCCATGAAGGGAGGACAAGGAAGACAAGGGAGACAAGGGGGACAAGGAAGACAAATGACTCTTGTAGAGACGCGATTCATCGCGTCTTTGCCCAATGCCCCATGCCCAATGCCCCATGCCCAATGCCCCATGCCCAATGCCCCATGCCCAATGCCCCATGCCCAATGCCCCATGCCCATTTTCCAACTTTGTGATGAAGAACACATCGAACGATAATATGGGAAAGTAGCTTATTTTGCTTTCCGAGGGTACTATCTCGTGCTATCTACACTGCGTACCGACTTTCGCATTATCTTTGAACGCGACCCCGCCGCCCGCAACTGGTTGGAAGTATTATTCTGCTACCCAGGTTTGCAAGCCTTGTTATTTCATCGATTGGCTCACTGGTTGTATGGAATTGGTATTCCTTTCATTCCCCGTTTAATATCTCATATTGCGCGATTTTTTACGGGAATTGAAATCCACCCTGGTGCAGTCATTGGACGAGGAGTATTTATCGACCACGGTATGGGCGTGGTGATTGGTGAAACTGCGATCGTAGGAGACTATGCCCTAATTTATCAAGGTGTCACCCTTGGGGGTACTGGTAAAGAAAGCGGTAAACGCCATCCTACCTTGGGTGAAAATGTAGTAGTTGGTGCTGGCGCAAAAGTATTAGGTAATCTGCAAATAGGAAATAATGTCCGCATTGGTGCAGGATCGGTTGTGTTGCGGGATGTTCCTTCTAATTGCACAGTCGTTGGTATACCTGGTCGCATTATCTATCGTTCTGGAGTTAGGGTAGCACCGCTAGAACACAACAACCTACCAGATTCAGAAGCCGAAGTAATTCGCGTTTTAGTAGACCGGATTGAAGCGTTGGAAGAACAAATACAACGCCTTCAGCCCAGTCCTGTACCTGAACCAACTCCTGTTTTGGCAGGTAATATAGCTGTAAATGAGGAAGAACCAGTAAAAGAAACAGCTTGGTGCAACCTCAGAGACAAAGCTATTCAGCAGTTTTTAGATGGTGCTGGTATTTAGCGACAGTCAACCGTCCACCGTCAACCGTCAACAGTAAATTATCTCCTTTCCTCATCCCTACTAATCACGGATTAATTTCTTCACTAGACCATTCCTGCTGCTCATTACGGTGGTACAACCAGCGATTTTGAGGTTCACCACGTAACTTTAAATGATCTACTTGTGTAGGCTCTAGTAGGAGTAAGCAAAAATTGGGTAATGGCTGACTGGGATCTGGTGGGGGAGGAGAAAAAGCAGCTTGTTCATCTTTATTTCTGGCTTTACTGGGATGAGGCCAAGCAAATTGTATCCGCGCTGCGTCGCTTAATTCTCGCCAGGTAGAAATACGTGCTGATGCTAATTCTGGTTGAGAATTATCGTTTTTTACTAAGGTTAAGCTACCAGTAATCCTAAATTGCTCTCTGGAATTGGGGAAGTACCAGCAGACTTCTGCCCAAGATTGTTGCTGTATCTGTTCAGCTTTTTCACTGCGGGAATCAGTAATAAATTTTAGCTGGTTGGTATCTGCTAAAAAGCCACGAAAAACTATAGTTCGATTGGCAGGTATACCATTTGCCCGTACTGTTGCTAGTTGCACATAACGGGCATAAGCCAGACTGCGATTTTGATGGAGGGCATGAGCGATCGCACTTCGCCAGGGAGCAAGAGACATTTTGTGGCAAGGAAGACAATATTATACATTATCGCTGGATATTGCATTTTGTACTCTTGTTAAGCAAGGGTAAGTTGTCATTTTTGGCAATCTTTCATCCTAAATGTACTTGGTCTATAGTCTTAATCTGTCAGCACGCAACACAGCTGGATTTATGGATCGAGAGCTTGAAAGAAAACACCAGATTGCTCAGTTTTTGAGCAATTTCACGTATGCTAATCCAATATTTGTTAAAGCTTACAGTCCGCATACTCAGGCAGACTTGAAGGTAACAAGGGATAAATGGCAAATGGGAAATTTTCTAGACATTTCTGCTGATAATGATGTTATCGAGGCAGAATTCTTGAATTTTCTTGATACGAGTATCTTTTTGTATCAACTTCTTCAAATTCAGGCTCAAGAGTTTCGAGGGATCATTCAAATCAAGAATGAGCTTATTAATGAGCAAGCTGCGCGAATTTCTGAACTGGAGTGCTTGCTAAATCCCTATTCGCCTGATGGTGATGCAATTTGTAATTCCGACTAATAGCTAAAATTGCCTTGCAGTTATAGCCTTGGCTTTACTAGCCAGGGCTGCTGCTTCCAAAAGCAAGAGACATTTTGTGGCAAGAAAGACAATATTATACATTATCGCTGGATGTTGCATTTTGTACTCTTGTGAAGCAAGCGCAAGTTGTCATTTTTGACAATCTTTCATCCTAAATTTACTTGGTCTATAGTCTTAATCTGTTAGCACGCAACAAGACTGGATTTATGGTTCGAGAGCTTGAAAGAAAACGCCAGAGTGCAAAGTTTCCAGAAACTGCCCCCGCAGCTAATCCTGTGTTTTTCAGAACCTATAGCCGCCGCAGTCCGGCGGGTTTGAGAGAAACTTGGGATGAAGTTTGCGATCGCACCCTCAAAGGCTTAGTAGAATTGGGGAAACTCAGCCAGGAAGAAGCTGCCATTTTAGACAAGATGCAGCGTCACATGAAAGCCCTACCCAGTGGACGCTGGTTATGGGTTGGTGGTACAGATTGGATAGCCAAACCAAAAAACTTTTCTGGGGCTTACAATTGCACCTCTACCAACCTCCAAGACTGGAAAGCTTTTGGATTAATGATGGATTTAGCGATGATGGGCTGTGGTACTGGAGCCATCATCGAACCAAGATATATTAATCAACTGCCCCCAATCCGCAATCGCCTTCATGTCACCGTACAGGGCGAAATTGGTGCTACCCCCAAAGAACAACGTCGCGAGTATACGGAAATTTCTATAGAGGGCGATCGAGTTACTATCCAGGTTGGCGATAGCCGTGAAGGTTGGGTTAAATCTTATCAAACCTTATTAGAACTTTCTACAGATGAAAGATTTAACGGAGAAGTTCAAGTATTTGTTGATATTAGTGATGTGCGTCAAGCCGGAGAAACCTTAAATGGCTTTGGTGGTGTAGCTAATCCGGTAAAATTGCCCATACTTTACCAAAATTGTGCATCGATCCTGAATAAAGCTTTAGGCAGGCAATTAAATTCTGTTGAGTGCTGTCTATTAATTGACCAAGCTGCTGTAACAATTGTTGCAGGTAATATACGAAGAAGTGCGGGTATGCGTCAGTTTATATCTGACGATCAATTAGGCGCTACAGCCAAAGATAACTTATGGCAGCAAGATGCAGAAGGTAACTGGCGAATAGATCCAGAGCGTGATGCTCTCCGGATGGCGAACCATACCAGAGTGTTCCATCGCAAGCCGACATTAGAAGAATCAATCGAAGCTGTTCGTAAACAATATTACAGCGGTGAAGGCGCAATTCAATGGGCTGGTGAAGCAGTAGCTAGATCTAACATTGATTTGCTAACAACATCGGCATTAAAAGTTGATTTCTTGAAGGCTTACGAACAAGGAACAGCAAAAGATTGGCTGCAAAAACACTATCCAGAAATGGATGCTGAGGAATTAGAACATCGTTTAGGTAGATATGGCTTAAACCCTTGTCATTCAGGTGACACGTTAGTCTCTACTAATCAAGGATTAGTACCAATTAAAGATTTAGTCGGTAAACCATTTCAAGCATTAGTTGATTTGCGTTCCGTAGGATTAGATGGAGTGAGATTAACTGATGCGATCGCATTTCGCACTGGAGTACAAACAACATATTTTATCACCCTAAAAAATGGACAGCAGATGAGAGCTACTGCTGACCATCAACACTTTACTAATAAAGGATGGGTGGCAACCAAAGACTTAACTTCTGAGCATAATATTTATATTCAGAAAGGAGCAGGATATTTTGGTGAAGGTACTATTACCGTTGAACAAGCTCAAATGCTTGGTTGGTGGTATGGCGATGGCTATAATGTCGCGATAAAACCACACAAACATGGCAGAAAACAATCACACTTCGCTAAAGGTTTTGTTTTCAATCCAGAAGAATATGATTATGCTTACCCTGTAGTTGGCAAAGCAATCAAATCGATTACTGGTGTTGAATATGTCAGAAATTTGCACAAAGGCGTATATGAATTTAGAACTCAATCTCCTTTGTTAGAGGAATTTTTCAGGAAACTAGAAATTGTTAGCAAAGACATACTACCAGTTAAGTTTTTGAGCCAATCGCAGGAAGTACTGATTGGATTCCTACAAGGAATTTTTAGTGCAGATGGTACTGTAGAAAAAAGCTGTCGCCGAATTAAGCTGGTTAATAAATCAAAATCCTTGTTGCAACAAATCCAACTGATTCTGCTAGAGTTGGGAATTCTTAGTACAGTGCGCTGTGTCAGGAAGAAAGATTACAGAGGAGTCGTTTACACAACTGCTGATGGTACTCAAAAAATCAGTGCCGATAATGGCTCTTATGCCCTGAGTATTTATTCTTTCAGCTACAAGCTATTTCATCAGCTAATAGGTTTTCCACTTTCACCAGCAAAAGAAGAACGATTAGAAGAATGGAATGCTAAACCTCTACCAAACTACACAGTTGCTACTATTAATTCTTGCTTTACTGTTCAGGTTAACAATGTTGAGGAATTTGGAGAAGAACCAGTTTACGATCTCCATGTACCTCTAACGCATTCCTTCATTGCTAACGGTTGTATCACTCACAACTGTGGGGAAATTTTGGGTAGTAACTTTCACTGCAATTTGTCAGAAATTCACCTGAATCAACTTGACCCAAATAATTACAAAGAACAAGAGGAAGCTTTCACTGCTGGGGCGCTTTCTGTAGCCTCACTGTTAAATCATAAATTTCTCGAACCTCGGTATCAAAAAAGCCGGGAATTAGACCCAATTGTTGGGGTTTCTTTCACTGGTTTATTTGATTTCTTTGTTCATGCTTTTGGTGTTGATTGGTTGCGGTGGTGGGAAGCGGGAAGACCTGCTACGGAACCAGGATTAGCATTTAAGCGCCAAGAAGAGAAATATTTGAGTTACTGGAGAGATATTGTACATCGGGTAGTTTGGAATTATTGCGATCGCCATCATCTTAAACGTCCCAATCGCTGTACAACTGTCCAGCCTAGCGGTACTAAAGCACTATTAACTGGTGCTAGCTCCGGTTGGCATCCACCCAAAGCGCAAAGATTTATTCGCCGGATTACTTTCCGCAAAAATGACCCCGTAGCCTTAGCTTGTATTGACTATGGCTATAACGTCATTCCTTCTCAATCTGACAAAGATGAAAATGGTCATTTACTCAACGATCCCTTTGATCCTCGTGTGAGCGAATGGTTAGTAGAAATCCCTGTAGCTGTACCTTGGGCTGATTTACCAGGAGCAGATCAAATTGATGTTTCTAAGTTCTCTGTCTTAGCTCAATTAGATTTTGTAATGCAAGTTCAGAAGCATTATGTCACTCATAATACCTCTGCAACTTTAGAACTACGTTCTGAGGAAGTTGAGATTCTCGGACAGCGTATTTACGAAGCAATTCAGAATGATGAAGGATACATTTCCGCAGCGCTTCTCGCTCGGTTTGATGATTTGCAATCATTCCCACGTTTACCCTTTGAACCAATAGATAAAGTCACCTACGAGCGATTAACTCAAGAAGTCAAAGCACGAAGAATTACAGATGATTTCTGTGCAGTTCTCAGTCGCTATGATTTAGGTGAATTAGCCGAAGCTGGCCCTTCTGGTTGTGACTCTGATAAATGTATGTTCCCCGAACAGCAGCCATCAAGTGACATAACTAGCAACTAGGCTTATCGGAAATTTTTTGTACGATTAACAGCAGTGGTTAAAATTAAATACCACTGCTTTTTTATTAACTGATATGAGAAATATGATTTTTTAATAAATATGGTATTTTTATAATAACTTGTGTTTCTTTCTTGAATTGAGAAATAACTTGAATACTACCTTGATGATTTTGGATAATTTGATAGCATACACTTAACCCTAAACCTGTACCTTTACCCACAGATTTAGTTGTAAAAAATGGGTCAAATATTTGGGAAATATTTTTATTATCTATCCCGATGCCATTATCAATAATTTTAATAGTTACAGTTTTATCTTGATTATTTTTAGTTTGAATGATAATTTTTTTATCAACCCGTTCTTGATGTAATTCAAGAGCATCTATAGCGTTGACTAAAACATGCATGAATACTTGGTTTATTTGGCGAGAATAACATTCAACTAAGGGTAAATTATCGTATTCTTTAATTACCTGAATGACTGGAAAATTATGATGCGGATTGAGACGATGTTGCAGCAATACTAAAGTGCTATCAATTCCTTCATGAAGATTGACTTTTTTAATCTCAGCTTCATCATGACGAGAGAAATTTCTGAGAGAAGAAATAATATCCTTAATACGAGTAGCACCTGTATCCATCGAAGCTATGAGTTTTGGTAAATCTTGAATTAAGTAATCAAGTTCTATTCTGTCTGCATAGCGTTGAATTTCTGCATCGGAATAGCGTTGCTGATATTGTTTTATGAGATTAAATAAATCTTGAGTATAGTTTTCTATATAACTAATATTAGCGTAGATAAAATTAATAGGATTGTTAATTTCATGGGCGATACCAGCTACAAGATTACCTAAAGAAGACATTTTTTCTGTTTGAATTAACTGAGATTCAGCCATTTTTAAATTCTGTAATGCTGCGTGTAATTGTTCAGTTTTAATTTCTAATTCTTGATTTTTTTGCACAAGCTCTAATGTCCGCTCTTCTACTCGTTCTTCTAATGTTTGACGGGCTAGTTCTAATTCTTGCGTGCGTTGTACTACTAGTTGTTCTAAATTGTTGATTAAAGTAGAGAGGGAATTAGCCATTTCTTGATATGCATTGGCTAACTGTCCAATTTCCCCACCATTTTGAATACTAGGAATAGGACTAGTCAAATCTCCATCGGCTAAAGTTTTACTCCGCTTTGCAAGTTGAATAATTGGGTGACTAATTTGTTTAGCTAGAAAATGAGCAATTAATAC
Organism: Calothrix brevissima NIES-22; assembly: GCF_002367995.1. Taxonomy (GTDB): domain Bacteria; phylum Cyanobacteriota; class Cyanobacteriia; order Cyanobacteriales; family Nostocaceae; genus Aulosira; species Aulosira brevissima. The sequence continues at coordinate 4,778,475 of NZ_AP018207.1, read as the reverse complement.
AGACAGTAGCAATACTAAAGTTAAGACAAGTACAATTAATCTGGTAAGAGTTAACCTAGCCTGCTGAAAGTATGTAGCGACAATTTGCAGCTTAAGAATTGCAATCGGCTGATTCCCAGAATAGAGAGGAGCATAAATGGTATTTAATCCTCGCTCTGGTTGAATATGATAGACTGAACGCTTTTGTAAGATTTTTGTTAAAATTTCGGAAGTGAAATAATCTTTTTCCCAAACCTCTAGTTTCCCATCAGAATTACTAGAAACAAAAACCTTACCTTTTAAAGAAATTATTTCTACTCTAGTTGTCGGCTGCGAATAATTTAAAAATTGTCTTAGCCATACTTTATCTAGTAACTGTCCTGCAATTAAAGTTCCAGCAGATTTTCCTGTACCATCACTGCGATAAATTGGCGAACTTGCTAATAATACTAACTCTTGTGTTCCTGTATCTATTAAATCTTGAGATAATTTATCTTTCTTGCTTAAAGCTTGGATCTTTTTTTCTATTAAAGGTAGAGTTAATATCTTAGCGCCTGCTTCACCAATAATTTTTTCATTTGCTGACTGAATTACTCTAACTAAATCAATGTCAGTAGTAAATAATAGTTGATCGGATACTTCTTTTTTTACCCATGCAGGATTAGGAGTTTGCACTGCATTGTATAAATCAGTCCAATTAGCGTAGCTAGAAATTAAATTTTTTAGTCCCTTTTCTGTTGCTGATTCGTAACCACGAAAAGCTAAAACTTGGTCGTCTAGTCGAGTTTTTTCGAGTTCAATGAGTGGTTTTTCGAGTATTTTCCATACTACACTAATCAAAACTAAAACTGGTAATAAAGATGCGCCAAATGTAAAAACTAAAATTTTTAGTTGAAGGCTTTGCAAAAATTTTAGCCTTTGAAGGTTTATCATCCTTGTGAACAAATTTATAATCTTAACTGCTTGCGAAATTTAAACTTTTAATATATAATTGCGAAAATTGCTCGCTTATGAACTTTTATCCACAGTTGCCTATAACGCAAACAGCCATAAGGGGTAATTTTAACTGCTACATAAATCAAGCCATTATAACTTAACAGATTCAGATAATAAGTGCGATCGCCTTTTCTTGATTATGTCTAGCTGAAAAATTTCTACTGCGGTAAATATCAACAATATTGTGTATATTTATTTACCAGTAACTTGAGATTGGTTTCCGCGTTACGATTAGTAAAGAAGTAATAATTTTCAAAGGCATAGCTAGGAGACTTTTAATGTTCATTGATGAATTGTCACCAATCTTTAAAGAACTCGCCCAACATCCAGTCTCATTTTTGGGTGGTTTCTTTTCGGGTGTATTTCGGCTGAACCTTGCAGACGATCCTGTTAAAAGCTGGCTGGATAAACAAACAGGCTCAACTAGCTTTAACTCAGCGACAACTGAAGCTAATAATGGTAAAGCTTCTGTCCCCCAACAAATTACCATTGACTAATAGCCATAGTATGAAAACAGCTAGCGGATTAGTTTAGTTATGAATGTGAGAATAGAGCTTTAAATCGGATAGAGAGCTTAGGGTACAACAATAGTTGTACCCTAATGAATAAATAAAATTATGAGAATTGGTATAAACTAGCAGAATCACTATCAAGAAATAATGTGGCTTGAGCTTGCTGGCGGAGAATTGAAGCTGGACATTTTGGATCTATCTCTCCCTGCAATATATCCTTAACGATATGTGCTTTACGTTTTTCTGGCGCAAGGCAAATAATTTTTTTAGCTGCACAAATTAAAGGTAAAGTGACAGTAAATGCGTATTGGGGTACAGTTTCTAAATTAGGAAATTGACCTGTATTTACTTGTTGTTGTCGGTTGATGGCATCGAGCTTGACTAATTTTACTGTGTAAGGGTCTTGAAAATCAGCCACAGATGGATCGTTAAAAGCTAAGTGTCCATTTTCGCCGACACCTAGACAGCATAAATCAATTGCTTGTGTTTGCAGCAGTTTGCTATAGCGATCGCATTCTGCTAAAGGTTGCAAAGTATCCCCTTCTATATAATAGAATTGCCGAGGTTTCACGCGCTGCTCTACACGCTCCCGCAGATAGCGCCGGAAACTAGCAGGATGATCGCCAGAAATACCTAAATATTCATCTAAATGAAATAATATAATTCGTGACCAATCTACACCACCTAAAGCAATTAAAGCATCGAGGAACTTTAGTTGCGAGTTTCCTGTAGCTAGCAAGACTGCGACTGTATCCTGTTGCTGAAGCAAGTTCTGTAAATATTGACTGACAATTTTTGCAACCTCTTGCGCCATTTCGGCTTCATGGTTGTAAATTTGCACCGTCAACTCATCAACGCGAAAACATTGGGTATCGGCTAACATTTGCTTACACAGGTGAAAATAAATATATATAGCAATCCTATTTCAGTTGTGAAAAATATCGGTTTTGGCTGTTGACTGGTGACTGTTGACTGTCAACGGTTAACAGTCAACAATCATTTATGTAATCTTTCACAAATCATTTAGAATTGCTATACCTCAATTAAATCAGTTATGAAACTGAGCAGTTGAATGCAATATAACTTTTAGAGTAGAAGAAATATGGAGCAGATATAGCAGATTAATTTGTTGTTTCAATTTAATTACAACTGCATAATTTCTTAGTAATCAATTTTTGCCTTGCAATTGATTTGAGGGATTATGAGATTAAGGATGTTAAGAAGATATTAGGTATTTTGTATGATGCGATGTTAGAGAATTAAGGATGATTTTTCACAAATCATGGTATATTTAAAGTAAGTAACTAAAATCACTATTAAAAAATCTTTGCTTTCAAATATCTAAATGGCTATTAGTAATAACGATAGAATCAGCAGAGCTTTAACAGTTTTACACCAAGGTTTATACCCTTATTTTGAGAAGGAAATGCAGAAAGTCTACGGTGATCGCTGGCTCTCCGTAGCCACATCCTCTATATCCGATGAGCAAACCTTCAAGCGTAACATCGAAGATATTTTGCCTGATGATACTTCTGTATTGCTAAAAGTAATTAGTAAACAATGGGATAAAGTCTTCAAAAAAAAACTGGGTTATGCCGAGCGTGCTTTAGTGAGTGAAATTATAGATATCCGGAACAAACAGGCACATCAAAATGTAAAGCGTTTTTCTTATGATGATACCTACCGGGCACTTGATAGTATTGTTCGACTCCTCAAAGCTATTTCGGCATCCGAGGCAGATATTATAGAAAAGCATAAGCAAGAAGTTCTGAGACTGATTTCTCCAAAACAGGCTGAAGAAGTCCGTATAAGAGGAAATTTGGATGAAATATTAAAACAAGTACCTTTTCAAGATACTTCTCTGTTGCTGCGCGCACTAACTCACACATCTTATATGCATGAAAACCCTAACTCTGGTGAAGATAATGAGCGATTAGAGTTTCTAGGTGATGCATTACTTACTTTTTTGAGTGGTGAATATCTTTATCGTCGCTATCCAGAAAAAAGGGAGGGTGAATTAACACCTTTACGTTCCCGATTAGTAGATCAATCACAGTTAGCAAAATTTGCAGTCCGCTTGGATTTAAGTAAGTGGATGCGGCTAGGTAAGGGTGCGGAAAAAGATGGAGGACGAACAAAGTCTAGGTTATTGAGTAACACTTTTGAAGCCATTATCGGTGCATATTTTCTCGATTCTGGAGTTGAGTCAGTCCGTGATTTTGTGGAACCTTTGTTTGATTCAGCAATAGCTGAAACATCTCTTGTTCTTTATAAATCTGGTGATGAATCTAACAATCTCGTAGATTCAAAAAATCGCTTTCAAGAATGGGTACAACGCAACGTTACCCAAAATCCTCCTGTATATGAAACGGTGCAAATAGGGGGTTTATCTCATGCGCCGGAGTTTTTAGCTAAAGTTTTTGTGGATAAAGAAGAGTATGGAGAAGGTAAAGGACGTAATAAGAAAGAAGCCGAAAAAGCTGCGGCTGAAGATGCATTAGCTAAATTAAAACAACAAGGTAAGTTATAAAACAATACGCTTCAGTTAAGGATCAATGGATCAATGTAGGTTGGGTTGAACAAAGTGAAACCCAACAAACCGCGTAGGTTGGGTTTCGTTCCTCAACCCAACCTACGCGGTTTAAGGTTTTTGACGCTAACTGAACGGTATTGAGTTATAAAATTAACCCAAAATTGAAAATATTCAGCTTCTTTGTTTTACGATTTCATCCTTTACGCTTCGGCGTTTCCTATTTTCAACGCCAAATCAAAAATTTGTTGTGCAGTGAGGTTAAATTGTGGGAAGGTTGGGGATTTAATCAAGTCATTTTCTCTAAAGGTTGTTTTTACATATTCCCCATCAACTAACTCGTATACGAAAATAGTCGGTTGTTTGGGATAACCGAGATATTCGCGTCCACCTAAAGCCGCATAATCGACTATCCAATATTCTGGAATACCCATACCTTCGTAGTCACGACGTTTATCGTAATAGTCGTCTTGCCAATTATTACTCACAACTTCTACTATTAATTTAACTGAACTGGCATTTTGAATTACTGATTCAGCTTCCCATCTTGTCTCACTACCGATAGTTTCTTCATTCAAAATAATTATGTCAGGTTCGTATCCAGATTTATCGCGGTACGGTTTGACAATCGATTCTCTGGGTATTGTCCAAATGTCGCCTTTACCCATTTCTCTAATAGTTATCAATAATCTTTCTATCAGAGAACCTGTTAACTTTGAATGTTTTCCTCTGGGTTTAGGCATCTCGACAATTACTCCATCATATAATTCATAACGGACTGGCGAATTTTCTGGATACCAGGCAATAAATTCATCAAAAGTATATAATTTTGATGCTGTTTGTGATTGTGTTTGGGTTTGATTCATAAGGTACAACTTCCATATATATCTGACTAGGAAAAGTTGAGAATATTTTTTACAAAAAAACTCTAACTCCGATATAATTGCTGATTTTATATTTTTAATTCTAAGGGGAAAGTTACGGTAAAAGTAGAACCTACACCCAGATTTGAAACTAAATTTATTTCCCCTTGCAATAGTTTTACTAGTCGCGCCACTATTGCTAAACCTAAGCCAGTACTTCCAGCAACGTAGGATTTATGAGTAGAACCTAAGCGAAAGTAAGGCTCAAATATCTGAGTTTGATTTTCTGGGGCAATGCCAATTCCTGTATCCTTAACTGCGATCGCCCATTTTTGATTATCCACTACCTGAGAGCTAATCTCAATGCTGCCCGAATTGGTGTAACGAATGGCATTACTAATAAGATTTGTAACAATTTGTTGTAATCTAAATGGATCTGTGAGTATTTGCCGAGGATTGATATCGCAGTTTTGCACCAGCGCTAAGTTTTTTTCTTGCGCTAGCGGTGCTAACATTTCCACTACATTATTAATTAATTCACACACATTAGTGAATTCTAGATCCGGCTGAATTTTACCTGCTTCATAGCGGGAAACTTCGAGAATATCATTAATTATTCGCAGTAAATGTCTGCCATTGCGTAGCACTCGCTCTATATGCTCTAAATTTACTGGGGTGTTATTTTTACCATTGTGCTGTCGTTGTTGGCGTAAAAATAAATCTGAGTATCCAATAATGGAAGCCAGAGGACTTTTGAGTTCGTGTGCTAATTGATTAAGGTAATCTTGATTAGTATTAACGAGGCGATTTAGTTCCTCATTATGGAGAGTGAGTGAATTATACAGGTGTTGTAATTCGCGCAAACGTTCTTCAAAATAACTATTGAAACATCGCGCGATCGCTTCATCAATTACAGTATCAATTAAACGCATCACCCGCACAATTTCTACTGGCGATCCCTGTAATAAATCTGGCTCTAAAGTGTCAAATATCACTCTACGTAATAAATGATATTCTCGTGCAATTTCTTCGGGATCGAAACCTTGCTCTGCCCGTAAAATGCCATGCTGCAAACTAGCAACTACAATAGATTTCACATCATTACCCACAGATGTAGAAAGTACCGTCACCATTGCTTCTAGCACATCGGGCAAATGATTTTGAATTGCTATGTATGATAAATCATCAGCACTTTCTATATATTTATCTTTACGAACCTCTAATACCCATTTTTGGGCAATAGTATCAGTTTTATCAGCCAATACTTGACTAAAATCCATTATTTTAAATCTTGTAAATAAAATAGATGACGAAAATTCTCTATGGAAATAGTTTAGCAAGATAAATATTTAATGGATAAAATTAGCAAAACTGACCACTACCTGAAGATAGAGATTTTTATTTGGCTTTTATCTGAATAAATGCTCTGTTTGCTTAATAGCTTGCTCGGTAAATCATCGGGTAATGTATCATATTTACCCTTGAGCTTGAGACAATGGATAATTATGCCTACGCTCGTCTTGCTGGTGCGGTGACTAATTCAGTATACAAAACTTAACAATTACTCAACACCGAGAATATTTATGGACTTCGAGTAGTTAAATCAACAACTTTTATCGAGGGAGAGATATTTTTACGGAGAAAGCATGTTATATTATGCCCAATTAGAGTAAGTCAGCCTAATCTAGCGGCTTTCAGTAGGTAACGCTAGAGCGGAGGAACCAAATCGTGGGGCGTATCTCTTGCGGGATCGAGACTCATTCTTGAGAAATCATCCTGTAAAAGAGGGGCATCTCTCAGCCCTAGCCCGTCAGCTAACTTCGTAGGCATTGAGAGGAGACTGAAGAGAAAACATTTTTGTAATCTCATCAGTGTCCAAGGCTGGTACTGCTCGGATTATTGTACCCGTGCTGATATCTGTTGAGGTTGTAAATGATCTTGCAACTAAATATAGCGGCGATTTTGGCGATCGCTGGACAAGCCGCTTGGAAAAAAGCTAAACCTGTCATAGTCAAAGATGTTGTCATTCTCCCTGCATTAGGATTTTTAGGCATCATCTTACTGTGGTGGATTGTGGCACTATTCAACCATGAATTAATGCCCACCCCACCAGAAGCATTAGTTGCGAATTTGGACTATATTTTAAACCCCTTTTATGAAAGAGGGCCGGGTAACTTAGGAATTGGTTGGCTATTAATTGCCAGCTTGCGCAGAGTCTTGCTAGGTTTTCTATTAGGAGCCATAGTAGCCATTCCCTTGGGATTTTTAATTGGCATGTCCAAACCGGCAATGTTAGCCTTAAATCCCATCATTCAAATCTTTAAACCAGTATCACCTTTAGCTTGGCTGCCGATAGCTTTAGCTATCTTCAACCTAGCAGATCCTTCAGCTATTTTCGTCATTTTCATTACTTCCCTGTGGCCGACAATTATTAACACTGCTTTAGGCGTTTCTAGCGTTCCTAAAGATTATTTAGATGTCGCCAGAGTCTTAGAAATCCCGCGTTGGCGACGCATCACCAAAATTATTTGGCCAGCCAGCCTACCCTATATTTTTACCGGATTGCGCATCAGTTTAGGCATTGCTTGGCTAGTAATTGTTGCCGTAGAAATGCTCACCGGCGGTATTGGTATCGGCTTCTTTGTTTGGGATGAATGGAGCCGTTTAAATTTAAGTTCAGTATTTCTCGCCGTATTCGTAATTGGCATCACTGGCTTAATTTTAGATTACGCCGTCGCCAAACTTCAACAATTAGTAACTCGTCGCCCAACAGTTGCTAAATAACCAAATTTCTTCCACGCAAATACTTTCAAAATCTTCTTACCTTTGCGCCTCTGCGCCTTTGCGTGAGCCTATTTCCCCTATTAATCACCTCGGCTGGAGCCAAATCTATGGCTGCTTATCACTGGACTAGACGCGATTTTATCTTAGGAATGGGAGCAACAACCGCCTCAATGGCGCTCTCTTCTTGTGCTATTAAAGGTAATACTGGCGCTACAGGACTCAGCGAAGAAGCCTTAGCCATAGAACCAGTAGTTAGATCCCAAGACTTAGAAAAGCCAGATATTACTGTTGGCTACGTACCTGTAAATGATTGTGCGCCATTTGCGATCGCCTGGAAAAAAGGCTTCTTCCGCAAATATGGCTTAAACGTCAGACTCAACCGCGAAGCCAGTTGGGCGACTTCCCGCGATGGCTTGATTTTTGGGCGTTTAGATGCTTCCCCTGTCGTCTCCGGTGCAGTCACCAATGCGAGAATTGGAGCTGAAGGCGCGCGCCATGCACCCTTATGCGCCGGTATGACAATCCACCGTCACGGTAACGCCATGACGATGAACAAAGCCATGTGGGATTTTGGCTTGCGTCCTTGGTACGAATATCAAGAAAAATATGGCGATGGCGCTTTAGAAGCCTTCGGTAGAGATTTTCGCGGTTATTTTGACAACCAGCCTCCAGAACGCAAAGTTTGGGCGGTAGTCCTCAGTTCTGCCATCTACGAATACTTTGTGCGTTATATTTCTGCTGCGGCTGGCGTCGATCCCTTAAAAGAGTTTCGCGTGATTATTGTCCCACCACCGCAGATGGTAACCAACGTGCGGATTGGGGCAATGCAAGCTTACATGGTTGCCGAACCTTGGAATACCAGGGCAATTACAGGTAACGAAGGTATCGGTTTTACCTTTGCCCAAGGTAAAGAAGTTTGGTTAGGACACCCCGATAGGTTATTGGGAGTGATGGAATCATTCATCAATCAATATCCCAAAACCTATCGTTCCCTCATCAAGGCGATGATTGAAGCTTGTCAATATTGCAGTAAGCCAGAAAATCGCCAAGAAGTTGCGGAATTAATTACAGATAGATCCTTTACTGGCGCAAAACCGAAAAAGCCCGGAGCGCCAATTACCAAATTTACCGGGCCAGGAATTTTAGGCAATTATAACTATGGTGGATTTGATGGTAAAGACCGCACCATTACAGCTGCTGACAATACGATTTTCTTTGATATTCCCGATAACTTGCCTAAACAGCCAGGAGAACACTCGACATTTTTGTGGCGATCGCGCAGTATTTGGTTAATGACACAAGCTGCACGTTGGGGACAAATTAAAGAATTTCCCAAAAATGCAGAAGAATTAGCCGCTAACGGTTGGCGCACAGATCTTTATCGCGAAATAGCTGCAGAAATGGGCATTGAATGTCCAAAAGATGATTACAAAGTTGAACCAAAAGAAGTATTTATCGATAAAAAAGGTTTCGATCCTAGCGATCCTGTGGGCTATTTAAATAGTTTTGAAATTAGGGCTAAATCTCCTATTCGTTTCTATATGTCTTAATTTCACAGTAGCAAGATTAACTGACGACTCAATATTTGCCGGAGCATTTGATGATGAAATCTACCTCATTACCTATTAATCGCCATAACCAGGTTATGCCCGCTACTGGATTTTTGGAAATTGAAAATTTAGTCAAGTCATATCCAACACCAGATAAAGGTAATTTTGTCGTTCTCGATGGTGTAAATCTTTCCATTGGTGCAGATGAATATATATCAGTAATTGGGCATTCTGGTTGCGGTAAATCAACTTTGTTAAAAATTGTTGCCGGATTAGAAACAGCCACTTCTGGATCGGTACGGCTAGACGGTAAAGAAATTCGCCAGCCGGGTGCAGAAAGGATGATGGTATTTCAAAATTACTCGCTTTTACCTTGGTTAACAGTGCGAGAAAATATCCGGTTAGCTGTAGATGAAGTGCTAAAAAATGCTAATCGATCTGAAAAAATTAGCATTGTGAACGAACACTTGGCAATGGTAAACTTGACGGCGGCTGCTGACAAATATCCCGATGAAATTTCTGGGGGTATGAAACAGCGTGTGGGCATTGCTAGAGCTTTAGCAATTCGTCCAAAAATGTTGCTGATGGATGAACCTTTTGGGGCGTTAGATGCGTTAACTAGAGGTAAATTGCAGCGACAAGTATTAGATATCTGGGAAAAACATCGCCAAGCAGTGATGATGATTACTCACGATGTAGACGAAGCCATTTATATGTCAGATCGCATCGTCTTAATGACAAATGGCCCCGCCGCCACCATCGGAGAAATCTTAGAAGTACCTTTTTCCCATCCACGCGATCGCGCAGCCATGCGTAACTCCAAAGAATATTTTGAATTGCGCAATCATGCCTTGAATTTTCTGGATCGCTATTTTACCCAAGATGAGTAAATTAGATTATGATGCTTTTAGTGGGTAGCCTAATTCAAATTCGGTAAAATCTGAATTTGAAACGGAGGAACCAATGTTTGGGGCTAATCTTTATGAGAGACACCTTCCAGTCTTAGCCCGTCAGCTAACTCCGTCGGCAGTGGAAGGAACCGCCAAAAACTTTGGCTTTTATACCAGTTGTTATTGGGGTTTCTTTTACCGATTTTAGTTATTAGTCATTGGTCATTAGTCATTAGTCATTAGTCACTGGTAAAAAATCTAGACGACTGACAACTGACAACTGACAATTGACAAAAGACAAAGTTGGTTACCCTGCTTCTCATTTAGTCATTTGTTTCATGGGAGAGAAGTTAAGCTGTGAAAATCAAGCCAATGCTAGTGCGCCTACAAAGCACCATCGGTCGAGATGACTTAATTGAGCAAATGGTATTGCTACCAGAGCCAAGAAAAACACTTTCTAGAAACGCCGATCCAGCAAAACCAGTCAACTTAATTGTCGCTTATGATGCTTCTCCCAAAAGCCATACCGCTTTAGATATAGCTTTTTGGATTGCCCATCAAACACGCTTGGCTACTAATACATCAGTCACAGTTCAAGCCGTTTATGTGGTAGCAGATAAGCAAAAAAGCCAGTATTCAGATATCTTTAGTTTGACTAGACATATTACTCCTTTAGAATGTCCAGCCAGCAACGTCTCGAAAACTGTAACCCCCGTTTTAACTCAACCAAAACTACAAGCAGTAGCGCCACATTTACAAGAAAAATCCTTAGCTGTTATCCAAAAAGCAGACCAAATTCTTTGGCAAGCACGTAGTCTTGCAGAAGAATGGCAAGGTTCTTTTAAATCTCATTTGCGTTTTGGTATAATTGGTTCAGAACTGAGAAAAGTTGTAGAATTAGAAAGTGCCGATATTTTATTTATCGGTTGTCATTCTGTTCATCATCCTATTATCAAAGCACTAGGTTCTGATTTCCCTTCCGCAGTGTTAGGAATACCTAGTTGTATTGAAGAATAAACTGAAGAATTCAGGCTGTTGAGTTCAGTTCCTCTTCATTTCACTCAGGTTCCCAAATATTCCTATTTGATTGCTGAAAAACTTTATATATCTAACTTGCCTTTTCCCTGTTCCCTGGTTTGTGTTCCCTGTCTGTTCGAGTGATTTCAAAAATCAAATAGGAGTTTTATATCCACAAGTCACCTATACTTAGGTGGCTTTTTTCATTATTATGCAGTTATAAGAATAGAGGATAGACAGGGTGGAAAATTGGCAAGCGCTCCTGAGCATCATTACTTTTATATCTGTCATCGTTTTCATCATGACAGAATGGGTACATCTCACCATTGCAGCTTTTTTAGGAGCATTATTACTAGTTTTTACCAACGTCATGACTTTAAAAGAAGCCGTGGGTTATATCGGCAATAGTCATGGCACACTCGGTTTATTCTTTGGAGTCATGGTACTAGTAAGAGCATTTGAACCTACCAAAGTATTCGATTACTTAGCTACGCAAATGGTATTACTAGCTAAAGGTGATGGTAAGCGACTCTTACTAGGTATTATTGCCATTACCACACCGATTTGTGCAGTATTACCTAATGCCACAACAGTTATGTTATTAGCGCCTTTAATTCCGCCAATGGCGCAAGAAATCGGCGTTAATTTTGTCCCCTTATTAATTTTGATGGTATTTGTTGCTAATAGTGCTGGCTTATTAACACTTGTTGGTGATCCGGCTACGTTTATTGTCGGTGATGCTATTAATATCAGCTTTACAGATTATTTATTACGCCTCAGTTTAGGTGGCGTAATTGCTGTTATTACAGTCACAGCCACATTACCATTTTTATTCCGCAAAATTTGGCGAACAAAACTCGAAAATTTAGAACAACTTCCACATCCAGAAATTAATCATCCCCGTGTTTTATTTATTGGCGGGTTGATTATTGCTTTTGTATTATTATTTTTTGTCATTGGCGAATCTCTACCAGTCCCTATATCACCTGCGGCGGTTGCTTTATTAGGCGCTGGTTTAGCTTTACTCCTATCTCACCAAAGCAAAATCGATTCAGTTAACAATATCTTGCGGGATGTAGACTGGAGCACCTTAATATTTTTTATGAGTATTTTTGTGCTGATTGGTGGATTAGAAAAAACTGGAGTAATTAATAGCCTCTCCGGTTTATTAGCAGCAATATTGGGAAAAAATATTGTTTTAGGTTCCCTAACTTTAATATTTTTTGTCGGGATATTATCTAGCGTTGTCCCCAATATTCCCTTAGTTGTGGCGATGGTTCCCTTACTCAAACAATATGTTGTTAACGTCGGATTAGCGCCAGCAGCAGTTCTCGCATCCGATTTTCAAGGACAATTTCCGCCAGAGGTATTACCACTGTTTTACGCCATGATGTTTGGCGCTACCTTGGGCGGTAATGGCACATTAGTAGGCGCATCTTCTAACATTGTCGCCGCCGGCGTCTCTGAACAGCATGGACGGCGCATATCTTTTAACACATTTCTTCACTATGGTATCCCAGTAATGATACTGCAACTAGTAACTTCCGCTTTGTATGTGTTGTTTCGCTTTCTCCTGTAAGTATTTGGCGGTGAATATTCTCGCAACCTAATTACCCGAAGAATTTTTTAATTATTACTTAATATTTACAAAAGTCAATCTGTATACAGATGCATTTCTATCTTTAGGGAGATGCATCTATTTGTTGTATTCAATGATTCTACCTTACGGAGAGATTTTTGCTCTCTATATCTGGTAAAACAACTATAAGTACAACTAATTACACCCTGAAAAGGATTAAACCCATGAATCCGCCTGAAGAATACATCAATAATAATTTGAAAGAGCCAGGTCAAGGGGTTTCGGCATCTGATATTCACAAGTCGCAATTCAATGGTACAAATCTTAGCGAAATTAATAGTTTAGATAAAGTCAGAGATATTCTTTTTGGTAATCAAGTTAGGGAGGTTGACAAAAGGTTTGCACGGTTAGAAGAACGCCTAACTAAGGAATTAACTAACCTGCGCGATGAAACAAAAAAACGCTTAGATTATTTAGAAACTTATATTAAAAAAGAAATAGATTCCTTAACAGAACGCTTAAAAAATGAGCAATTAGAAAGAGATGCAGGTGTAAAAGCACTAGCTGAAGAACATAAAAATTTGACTATTTCTCTAGAAAAAAAGATTACTCAATTAGATGAACATACGACTAATAGCCAAAGAGAACTCCGCGAGCATCTCCTAAATCAATCTAATAGTCTCCAAGATGATATTAGGCAAAAATATGAAGAGATTATAGCGTTACTAGAACGGGAATCTCAAGAACTGCGGCGAGAAAAAACCGACCGTTCTCAGCTAGCTTCTCTATTTAGCGAACTAGCGATTAGGCTGAATAATGATGTGAAATCATGATAAAAGTAAGGAGAGAGGATTTTTCCGCCTCTCCTTTCTAATACCAATTCTCTGTAAACTGCACTTACAGTATATTTCAGGTAAATGAGGTACGCACTTCGGGGCATGGCAGTGCCAGTGCCCCTACAATTAACGATCATCTGTACCTCACCATGCTGTAATAATTGCTTCTTTGCTCTTGGCGTACTTGGCGGTTCATTAAATAAATATTAAGTGCATCATAACGAATTAGTATAAATTGCATTTTTATAAAAAAAATATCTTGAAATTATCACTTTAAAAATTAAAAATCATTTACAAAAAAACACAGTTTACTTAATATTCCCTGATTCTCTCTGCGTTCTCTGCGTCTCAGCGGTTTATAAAAAGACATTGATAACAAAGTTTTAAACTTTACTCAATCTTATTAATTTATGGCAAATATTATAGTTGTTAAATGTTTAAAATCAAAAATATTGAAAATCATAACAGGTATATAGGGGATTTTAACTATGAATAAAAAATCCACCAATGGCATAAGTAAACAATCCCTCACACAAAGTAATGGTAGCAAAATTACTGTCAGTCCTGCAAATACAGAAGACAATCAACAATTAGATAAATCACCGATATTAACAAATAACGATCAACAAAAAATCAACGATGAATTAAATATACTGCGCAGTTTATTACTGGGAGTTGAACCAACTCAACTTAATAAACTCTACGAAAGATTAAATAACCCCCAAATTCAAGCAGAAGATATTAGTCGCTTGCTTCCAGAAGCAGTGATTTTGCGAGCAAAGCAAGATAAACAATTGGGTGAAGCGATAGTATCTACTGTGGAAACAGCTATTCATTCTTCAGTCACGCAAGACCATAATATACTTTCAGAAGCCTTTTTTCCTATTGTGGGGCCAGCGACGCGCAAAGCAATTTCCACGGCGCTAGAAGAGATGATGCAATCTCTCAATCAAACTTTAGAACATAGCTTATCACCTCAAAGTTTGCGTTGGCGTTTAGAAGCAAGAAGAACAGGTAAATCATTTGCAGAAATTATCCTGCTGCGAACGCTGGTTTATCGTGTAGAACAAGTATTTTTAATTCATAAACAAACTGGATTATTACTGCAACATTTAGTAGCACCAAGAGTTACTAGTCAAGATCCAGATTTAGTATCAGCGATGCTGACGGCGATTCAGGATTTTGTCAAAGATTCTTTTACTGTAGACAAAGCTGAAGGATTACACAGTTTGCAGTTTGGCGAATTGACGATTTGGGTGGAAGAAGCGCCACAAGCTGTCATAGCCGCAATTATTAGGGGGACAGCACCGCAAGAATTTCGGGTAACTCTGCAAGATGCGATCGCTAAAATTCATTTAAGATTAAGTAGCGAAATTAACACATTTAACGGCGATACAGAAACAATGAAAGCCAGCAAGCCCTATTTAGAGGCTTGTTTAGTCGATACTATTAAGTATACATACAAGAAAAATTATACTTATGCGTGGACTTTTTTAGGTACAATAGCGATCGCTGCTGGAATGTGGGGTTTTTTCACCCTCAGAGAACAATTGCGTTGGCATTCCTATATGCAAAAACTGTCAGCGCAACCGGGAATTGTTGTTATGGATACCAAGCAACACCAAGGTAAATATGTAATTTCGGGAATGCGCGATCCTTTAGCTATAGACCCCCAAACCCTCATCAAGTCAGCGAATCTCAACCCAGAAACAGTAATCGGTCAATGGCAACCTTACCTATCGTTAGATCCAAAATTAGTTACTATAAGATCTGAGAAATTACTGTTACCACCAAAAACAGTATCATTAAAAGTTGATGGCAATGGCATTCTCCATGCTACTGGTTATGCCCCGCGTCAATGGATTTTAGAATCGCGAAAATTATGGCACTTTATTCCCGGTGTCAATCAATTTAACGACACAAATCTTCAGGATATTGCACTGAAGCAATTAGAGTTATATAAACAGCAAATTGAACAAGAAACACTATTATTTGTAGAGGCAAAAACCGAATTAATTCCAGGTGAAGCTGATAAACTCGCTAAATTAGCAACCACAATTAATCAGCTATTAGCTACTGGTAAATATCTCAATAAAGATATTAGCCTACAAATTACAGGACACACTAGTGCTACTGGAACCGAACCAATCAATAATTTGCTCAGTCAAGCCCGCGCTAAAACGATATTATCTTATCTAAATTCCCAAGGAATCAACACCAACAAATTTAAAGCTGTGGGTGTAGGCTCCAACCTATCTTTAAACTCAGAAGCAACACAAGCGGCTAACCGCAAAGTATCTTTTAAAGTATTCGTAACCGATACTTCTCGCTGAAGTAATTATCAGTTTATGCTCCAGAAAAAAATCTGTATGGTAGGTGCATTTGCCACAGGTAAAACTAGTTTGGTGTCCAGATTTGTGAGTAGTATTTTTTCAGAAAACTACCATACCACTGTGGGCGTAAAAATAGATAAAAAAACGGTCAATATTCAAGATAAAATCATCAATCTCATTCTTTGGGATCTCTATGGAGAAGATGAATTTCAAAAAGTCCGCATGTCTTATTTACGGGGTTCATCTGCTTATTTATTAGTTGTAGATGGCACGAGAAAAAATACTCTAGAAAAGGCTTTAAACCTCCAGAGTAGAGTTGAAGAAACTATCGGTCAAGTTCCTTTTATTATGATGCTGAATAAATGCGACTTGACTGATGAATGGGAGATTGACGCGGTAGAAATTGACGCAATTAAACAAAAAAACTGGATTGTGATGAAAACCAGTGCAAAAACTGGTCAGGGTGTAGCAGAAGTTTTTCAAACTATTGCTGAGAAAATAATGGATGAATAAATGCTAGATGTTCCCACTCCTGTGATTGCTTATCTATTAACATTTATTTTAGAAGAACTGTCTTTAGCCTATCTTCTAGTCAATAAAGACGGCTGTTTATCTGCTTGGGGAGGAAAATTAGCTGCTTACGGAGTTAGTAACCTCAAAGTAGGAGAAAAAATTAAAGAAAGAGTCTTCTTTTTAGAAGGTATGTTGCCATTAGATGATTTTCCGTTATTTTTACCCAGATTAAAAACCGAATATGGCATTTGTGCCGATGTTCATCTATTTCCTTCAATAGAAGGAGATTGGATCTTAATGTTAGATGCAACCAGGGATGAGAGAGATTATGCATTTATTCAACAGAATGCTAATGAATTTAGTTTATTGCAAGAGAAATTAGCCAAACTTTTTCAGCAGTAATTGAGATAAAAATTAATTTATAATGGCGTAAACTAATGACTGACTCTATCACAGACGACTTATTCGCAGCTTTGAATATTCTAGTGTTAGAGCGACTGCACCTGGGAACTTTTAAAATTACTGGTACAGTCCCAAATTGGTTAAAACATTTTTGTCATCCCAGGGTGACATCAGGTACAGAGGTATTAATTCCCGAACAACAGTTTCCTTTTTTAGAAAACTTTTTGATTGATGCTGAAGAATTTTGGCAAAATCATAGCCCAAATAAACTCAGTTCTGGCTTCTGGACTGACAATGATTTAGCTGGTAGAGAATATCACTTTGAAGCATCAGCTATTTTCTTAAATAAAAGAAAATTTTTATTAATTGAATTATTAAATGATGTTTATATAGAAAAACAAGATATTATTCAAAAAGCTAGAGAAAATCAATTAAAGTATCAACAATTAGTTAAAGATAAGCAAAAAAAAGAAGTTTTAATTCATTGTATAATTCATGATATAGCTGGACAATTAAGCAGTATTAATTGTTGTCTAGCTTTGTTGGAATTTGAAAATTTAACACCAAAAGGACAAGAAAGGCTAGAAATTGGCAGACACCAGACAATTAAGCAAGAAACGCTGATTCGGGAAATATTAAATGCATTCTCTGAGGAAATGCGATCGCTTGAAGCCTTTACCCTCGATCCAGAACAAGCACCGAGTATTTTGGCTTCTGTACAAGAGGTAATCAAGCTGCTGAGTCCAAGTTTTGCGCTAAATAACGTTAAATTACAACTAGCTAGCAATATTGATGTGACAGCAGACTGGAGAGTAGTAGGCGATCGCTCTCGTTTAGATCGGGTAATGTCAAATTTAGTAGAAAATGCATTGCGCCACAGTCCGCCAGACTCTACAGTAGAAATTGGTTTACAGCTAGATGAAACATCTATCCTCGTAACAATTGACGATCGCGGTACAGGAGTACCACCAGAAATAGCTAACAATTTATTTCAAAAATTTACCCAAGGTGGGCAAAAATCAGGTAGATCTGGATTAGGACTTTACTTCTGTCGCATTACCGTTGAACGTTGGGGCGGTAAGATAGGTTATTTACCCCGTCCTGATGGTGGTTCGCGGTTCTGGTTCCGTTTATTAAGACCTGAAAATTAGGGAATTTCAAAAAATAAATTATTCTGCTTTATATTGTTGACTGTTGACTGTTGACGGTTCACAGTGAAAAATTCCAATGGAATATTTTTTACTTGGAAGTCCCTTAAGTTATAGATTTTAATTTACAGTTTTAATTAACAGTATTTAGCAAAATAATAGGGTACAAAATATTGCACCCTATTTGGCGAAATCTATAGATTAATTAACTGGAAATAGACTTAATAACTCATTAGATGCAGTACATCGCGCAGGACGCTATAGCCTGCTAAATCCCACAATAAATAAGCTAAGAAGCCAATCGCTGCAAGGCGACCATTCCAGATTTCTGCTTGTGGTGTCCAGCCAAACAGAAAAGCATTTCTATCTACACCGTTATATTCTGTAGCTACGGGTGGAACATTAGAAGAAGAACGAGTTTCCATTTTTTATCTCCTATATTTCGAGTAGTAATTGCCCAGGTTTTTGACTATTTTATTGTTAATAACCAATTAGATGCAGTACATCGCGCAGTACGCTATAGCCTGCTAAATCCCACAATAAATATGCAAGAAAACCAATAGCTGCAAGGCGACCATTCCAGATTTCTGCTTGTGGTGTCCAACCAAACAGAAAAGCATTTCTATCTACGCCGTTATATTCTGTAGCAACTGGTGGTAAATCACTGGAGGAGCGAGTTTCCATGTTTCCCCTAAAAATTTGTTTTCTGTTGTTTATGCTTTTAATGTAACGATTTATAAATGGATTGCTTTCTGTCTGTAGATACAAAGAATAGCCACTTCTTGTGGATGAAGATTAAGTCGTTAAGTGCTGAATATATCTACCTAATGATGGTGATAAAAAAGTGATTGTAAATAAATGTAACGCTAATAAGAACAATTTACATTTGCACTTATGAATTTGCTTTAGGAAATATGCTCATGAATCAACAAATTTTAATTAAACAGCGTCTACCTTGAAAACCGTAGTTTTTTGTAATGATGGTAAAGCTCAAAACTCAAGCCAAGAGCGGATAATATCCTCTCTTGAAAAACTCCAGGTTTCAAAATGGACGGGGTTTAATGAGGCGATATCGAAGAAATTTGCAGGATACTATGTGACTGTAATGGAGGCGATCGCTGATTTGCCTGAGCCTAGAATCCGAATATAGGCAAAAGTTAAGTTTGCTGTCAGACAGGTTAATCTAGTCAGTTGCATTTGATATGCTGACACGGTTAAAAGTAAACAGGTTGTGATGGTCGAGTTAGCTTATGCAGTCCCAGAGTCAAAACTTCAAAATTACCCCAGAGTTTTTTATTCATCCAAATGTTGACTTGG
The DNA here is from genome assembly GCF_002367995.1 of Calothrix brevissima NIES-22. GTDB lineage: Bacteria > Cyanobacteriota > Cyanobacteriia > Cyanobacteriales > Nostocaceae > Aulosira > Aulosira brevissima. The sequence goes on along the minus strand of NZ_AP018207.1, from coordinate 4,759,226 downwards.
ATACAGGTGACGATGAATTACTAACAATTGTAAATTTAACAAAAGAGCAACTTAAGAACAGATGGTTGACCTCAGCAGGACAGCATATTTTGACTAGATGGAGGGCTAACGGATATAAAAGACACATACTCGATGAAATGGTTGGTAGATATTACGGTCATACAGATATTCGAGGAATACCGTTAGTTGGGGAAGATTTGTCCAGAGTAGATCTGAGCAAAATTGATTTCTTTAGCTCAAATTTAGAAAATGTCAACCTCAAAAGTGCTAATTTAACAGATTCGTGGCTTTCTGAGTCAAACATTAAAGGTACTTGTTTTGACTATGCCAGGATGAATGATGTGTTAATTGACAAAGTTGAGTTTAATAAAAAAACTAGTTTTACTGGAGTTAGCTTAAAAGTTATAGATTTTAACTTGTCTGCTATGTTGCAAGAATATGCAACTAATCAGCAAAAAATTGACAACCTCAAAACTAATCATCCTTGGATAGCAAAAGCTTTAGAAATTACTTGTGATTATGGACGCTCATTTTCCCGATTCTTCATTTGCTGCTTAACAATAGTCGCTGTTTTTGGAATGCTGTATGCAAGTTTTCCTGAAGCTTTAAATAAGCCTGGTTTATGGAACGGGCTGTACTTTTCAGTGATGACGTTTACTTCTGCTGGGAGTGAGATTCAAGCATTGTCTACTATGGGTAAGATTCTTGCATCTACCGAAGCTTTCCTGGGCTATTTGATGTTGAGTTTACTAGTAGCAATTTTGGTCAGAAGAACCATTGGTGACTAGATGCTCTTGGCTCTATATCTAGGAAAATTTGTCTGAAATCTTGGAATTAAAAAGCGATCGCGCAACTTGGTATCATCTCTATCCCACCTCAAACAAGAGGTGGGTGTGTTACAGCCTTCATTTATGGATAAGCACTATTCAAATTGCAGTTGAGGGACGAGTTGCAAAGTCCCTATACCTAAATCTTTGGGAGAAAGCGATCGCGCTTCAAATAAAGCCATCATATCTCGTAATTGAGGATTACCGCGAGAAGCACCTGTTAAGCCTTTGGCAATAATTAAACCACAGTAGCCTTTGGTATTCTTACAGCGCTGATTCCATTTTTTTCTCGCTTCTACATGGACGGGATCGTCATCTGAAAATTCCCCAAACAAGAACAACTCATCATTGTGAGTCTGTAATAAACCTAAGTCGTAGTTATTACCATCAAAGGGATCGGCTCCTGGGTTAAAGCAAATTGCTTTTAATCCTCCAGCTGCTTCTAAATTTTCAATGACTGTTTTAGCTCTAGGTCGGGAAGTTTGAATTAAAATCACAGGCAAACCATCCCCTACTTGAGGAATTTCTCCTACAGGATGATAGCTAACACCTTGACGCAAATATTCCAGCATTTCCCAAGAAACTACTCCCAAACTCAGGAAAGAATCATCGGGGATCAAATCATCCCGCAAAGAACGGAACATCGAGGAAGCTTCACCTATGTCTTCATCTTCATCAAAGCTAGCCATTTCCTCTAATTCTGCAGCTAACTCTGGCATGGTAGAAACAGTCACAGATACAGTTTTAGTAGCTTCCTGAGACTGGGGAAGGGTAATGCGATAGCGATGGTTAAGGCTGGGGAAGGAGTCTGCATACAGTTGGCGACGGTGATCCCGAATAAAGCGGTTCAGGCTTTCTAACGCCACAAACATGACTAATGCTTCTTCGTCATATAAAACCGATCGCAATCCTTCTAGAGGATGGATATTGCCAAAAGTCGGGTCAATTTCCGATAATGGTAAATCCGCTAAATCGTCGTCTTCATCCTCAAATTCCTCTGTATCATCAGTCCGTTCAAAGGTAAGAAATAGACAATCTTGTTTGAGGAATGCTTCTTCTAAACGTCCTTGAGAATTTTCATCTTGTAACACCGCAGCGCGAAACTGCTTCAGGGATTCTTCTGAACGGTACAGTAAAATACCATACTCCATTCCCAACATTCCCATAATTGAAGCGTAGAGTTTACCAACATCCCATTTATTAATCTCTATAGATAAAATTTGTTGTTCTTCTAAAAACTCCCAAGGAGAGGCTTGCCAAATGGCGAAAGCCTTTTCTTGCAAGGCTTGGGCGAATTGGGGAGGTAAATCAGGGATCTGACTATCGAGGATTTCGCCAAAAGAGCGGAATAGCTCGTCAATCAAAGGTAATTCGGGTACGTAGTCAATCGCAATATCCAAGTCTTGCAATACACCACGCAGATAAAATTGGATTTCGCGATCGCGCACAACAATTCTTTGCGGTCGAGCGGGTTTAGCCGGACTATGAGGATGTTCCATTGCGCGCATGAGAGTGCGTACCACGGCTTCCGGGCCAGTATCCGGTGCAACTACGTCCATACCTCTGACAATACCTTGAGAGCCATCCACCCACAGAATGCAGTCCCCCTTGGACTCCGCGTCTATGGGCTGGGTTTGCGATGATGACAACGGACGGCGATCGCCCTCCCACACAGAAGGAATTTGGGATAATTTCTTCAACCGACGACTGGTAGAGCGATTAAAACTTGTCATAGAGTAAATTAATTAAAAGAAGCAATAACCTCATCAATTTTTGGGAACGGCTAGCCTCGGATCAACTTTTCGAGAGCTAAACAAAGAAGATTGGTTGCGATTTTTCTACCCACAAGGCTGAATCTCCCAAAATAGCGCATCTCTAAACGCACCGAATCCCTCAATTCTAGAATAAAAATATCTAGCCGCTTTTAGCGGAGTCTTTACAATTTGCCAATCAGAGACATCAATGTCGCTAGAATGGATACAAAAACACACAATATAACCCCAGGGTACTGGTTAAACCTCTTAAGGAGTTGAAACAGCAGATGACACAAGCAACTCAGCCACAACAACGCGGAATTCAGTTAAGCGAATCCGCATTACGCCAGGTAAAAGCCCTCCGTGACAAGCAAAGTCAAGATTTATGCTTGCGCGTCGGCGTTAGACAAGGCGGCTGCTCTGGGATGTCTTACATGATGGATTTTGAAGACAGCAGCAAGATTACCGAGCACGACGATATTTTTGATTACGACGGCTTTAAAATTGTTTGCGATCGCAAAAGCCTATTATACCTCTATGGCTTAATGCTAGATTACAGCGATGCCATGATTGGTGGCGGCTTCCAATTTACTAACCCCAACGCCAACCAAACCTGTGGTTGTGGCAAGTCATTTGGCGTTTAGTTAATAGTCTAAAGTCAATAGTCCTAAGTTCACAGGCCAAAATTTAGTCAGCCTGCACTCTTGACTCTTGGTCATTGACCATTGACTATTGACTATTGACCCTTGACTGTTGACCATTGACAACTGACCAATGACTAACTCCGTTGAATCCCTATTTGATACAGGTTTAGAACGCTATAAAGCTGGAGAAAGCGCTGCTACTTTAATTCCCGTATTTAAAGAAATTTGCGATCGCGCTCCTAAAAGCAGTTCTGCTTGGACTTGTTTAGCTTGGTTGTATCTGCTGGAAAACAAAGGTAACCTCGCCTACAAAGCCGCTTTAAAAGCAGTCAAGCTCAATCCCCAAGACCCACAAGCTAGAATTAACCTGGCTATAGCCATGCTAGAAACTAAGCAAAAAGGCCTACGGGAGCATGTTGATTTTGCCCAACAGTTAATCTTTGTTAACAAAGAATGGGAAGAAGAAGTCAAACACAGCATTGAAGATGGTTTATCGAGGAAACCAGATTGGCAAAGTTTGACAAAAGTTAAAGGCTGGCTGTTTGATAATTAGGGCATGGGGCATTGGGCATTGGGCATTGGGCGTGAAAAGTCAAAAGTCAAAAGTCAAAAGTCAAAAGTCAAAAATATTTCTGAATTTTGACTTTTGAATTGATTTTGTCTCCCTAATCCCTAGCCCCTAGCCCCTAGCCCCTAGCCTCTAGCCTCTATCCCCTATTCAGCTATGAAAGAGAAATTATTAAACTGGCTAAACCTGATTTTAGTCGCAGATGTATTTCTGGTTTTCTTTGGCTTTGGGTGGTTTGCGATCGCAGTTGTTGGTGATGCCTCTGGGATCAATCTCGGATTAGATTTGTGGCATCAACTCTGGCAGCCTTTATTTAACCCAGCCATTGGTATTCTCATGGGTGGCGCAATTCTTAGCGGTATTATCAGTTGGATTTCCCGCAAATTCCCCGCAAATTAATTCCCCTACAGAAAATTTAAAATCAACTCATGGGAATGCATCTGGCTCAAAAAGCCAATGCCCAATGCCCTATTCCAAAATCTGTGATAACGCAGCCCGCAAATTGGGATATTGATATTCAAAGCCAGATGCTATGGTGCGCTTGGGAAGAACTTCTTGCCCTTCTAACACTACTGTTGCCCCATCTCCTAAGAGTGCTTCCAAAGCAAACGCAGGAACCGGCAACCAAGAAGGGCGATGCATGATTTGCCCCATAGTTTGGGTTAAATCTGTCATCCGTACTGGATTTGGTGCAGTAGCATTATATACACCTTCTAACGCTGGATTTGTTAGAGCTTGGATAATTAAATTAACTACATCATCTAAGTGAATCCACGAGAACCACTGCCGCCCGCTACCAATGGGGCCTCCGGCAAATAGTTTGAAGGGGGTAATCATTTTTGCCAAAGCGCCGCCCATTCCCAAAACAATACCTAAACGCAAAATTACCAAGCGGACATTAGCATCTTTAACTTTATTTGCTTCTGCTTCCCAAGCTTGACAGACTTCAGCCAAAAAATCGTTTCCTGACTGGCTGGTTTCGTCAAAGGTAGCAGTTTCACTAGTACCGTAGAAACCAATAGCTGAAGCGTTGACTAACACCTTTGGTTGAGGGTTAGCCTTGACTATTGCTTCCACAATTTTTTCTGTACCTAGTTTACGGCTATTAAGAATTTTCTGTTTTTGTTCTGCTGTCCAGCGTTCTTCCGCAATCGGTTCGCCAGCAAGGTTAACAACACCATCACATCCTGCAATGGCCTCTTGCCAAGAACCTGATGCAGTAGGTTGATAAACAGCTATTTCTAGATTAGGAAAAGCTGTGGCGGGAAAAAGCTTTTGGGCAAAACTAGCATTACGTGTTAACACCAACACTGTATGACCTTCCCGATGCAGTCGTTGTACTAAACGACTTCCGACAAATCCTGTTGCTCCAGCAATTGCGACTTTCATTCTGCACTCCACTGCCAAAGTCTTATTTTAAAGTTTTTTATCAAATTTTCTGACTGCACCCCCGGCTTTTTGGATAAAAGAGATTTGGCTAGAGAATTTCCCCTAGATTTCTTTAATGAATTTATAAAGACTTGGAGTTTACATAGTTCGGTATTATAGGATGGACGGAGTGTTGCAAGGCGTGGGGCTATTATGGCTCGCTATACCTGTTCATTTATTGTTTCTGTTCCGATTGAGCATCTTCAACCTTTGCTTGTAGATCTGCTACGAGACTTAGAATTAGATGTTCAGTACTACAATGCCGATTACATTATGGCGCGTGAAATTCCTGGTATTGTCCCTTATACCAAGTTTGTGAAGGTGGAAGTACTGATTGATAAATCAACAGCCACAGAAACAGAAACCAGGTTGAGTATTGTGGTTAAAAATGAGGAATTGCCACTCCAACTAGATAATCACTGCCGACAAGTATTTGAATATGTGAAACAGGCGATTGAACACAGTCGCCATTGGCATCTCATTGAAAGTCTGGCCGGCTAACTTTTAGTGTTTTTCGTTTCGGCGTCCGTTGCTGCTAGCTTCATGACAAAGCTAGCTTAAGCAACATGTCAAAACACCTGAGAAATCAGCAAGAATTGAGGAACACTTACTTGAGATTTTGATATTGCTTAAGCAAGAAAGTGGAAGTTAATAATATTGTGGTAGTTCAGATTTCTTCCATATCCTCAGTCATCCCAGGATTGATGAGTGTAATATCATACTCGCTAGCATCTGTTTGCCCGGATCGCTGAGAGTTACGTAGCAAGTAATAAATAGCACGTACCTGAGGCCCGAAGATAATTTCATCTTCATTTCTCAAATCGTGAGATGGAATTTTGCGGCCGTTAATCATTAGACCGTTAGAACTGAGCTTGCCTTTAGCATCACCATCTACTATTCGGTAATAAAAGCTGTGACTATTGTGTTCTCTTGGCAATCTTACCAATGTTGCATGGCGACGAGAGACGAACTGGGAGACCAAGCGGATATTGCAATCACGGTCTCTACCAATAGAGTAGACTGGGTTTTCTAGAGTAAATTCCTTTCGACCTTGATCGTCTTCAATAATTAGAAGATGACTTTCATTGGTTTCTGCTGCCATTGATGCATCGCTGCTAACATTGGTTGAACTGTGACTTACCAAGAATTGTTGAATATAGTTTCCTGCCATTCTCACTTATTACAGCTTATGGTACTGCTTTAATCAGCATTAAATTGGATGCTGTCTGTTAAAAAGTAGAATTGGACGGTTCTACTTTTGTTAGTTTAACTTTAGTCAAATTCTCAACTAGCTTCAGTAGATGCATAACTCCTGATTCTGATTTTAATTTGTCCAATCAGTATAGAAGCGAAATTAAGTTGAGAATGTTACCTCAAAAGAGGTTTTTACGGTCGATGAGCTAAACGCCGTAATAAAACTGAGTTACTGACAACACTAACTGAGCTAAAGGCCATTAATGCGGCGGCACCAGATGGGCTAAGTATGAAACCCAAACTAGGTAACAACACACCTGCTGCTAAGGGAATACCAATTGTATTATATGCAAAAGCCCAGAATAAATTCTGGCGAATTTTGTTGAATGTAGCACGACTGAGGTAAATAGATTCTACAACATCGCTCAAGCGATCGCGCATCAAGACAATGGCGGCGGTTTCCATAGCCACATCTGTACCGGAGTATAAAGCAATTCCCACATCGGCTTGAGATAAAGCTGGTGCATCATTAATTCCATCGCCAACCATTGCGACAATTGATGCAGACTGGGTTTGTAATTCTTGAATGGCGGCGGCTTTTTTACTGGGGGGAACGCCAGCCAGAATATCAGCGCTATCTAATCCTAACTGTTTACCGATCGCGCTGGCAGCTTCTAGGCGATCGCCACTCAGCAACATGACTCGCAAACCCATCTGTCGCAATTTATCTACTGTAGCTTTTGCATCTGGTCTCAGGGTATCGCTAACGGCAATAATTCCCGCTAAAGTTCCGCCCACCGCTACACAGACAACTGTTTTCCCTGCTGTAGCTAACTGCTGACTTAACTGTTGTGCAGCCTCGCTAATAGCAATTCCGTGCCAACTTAACCATTCCCAATTACCCAGGAGGACTGTTTTACCTGCAACTACAGCCGATACCCCTAGCCCTGGTTCGGTATGAAAATCTTTGGCTTCCGGGATTGCTAATTGTTGATTCTGGGCTGCTTGCTGAATTGCTTTGGCGAGGGGGTGGTATGTGCCGCTTTCTACTGCTGCTGCTAACTGTAACAAAGATGCGCCTGACTCTATCTCAATTGGCAGACAATCTGTGACAGTAGGATTACCAGTAGTTAAAGTACCAGTTTTATCAAAAACCACTGTATTTAACTGATGTACCCGTTCTAAAACATCACCGCCTTTAATTAATAAACCCCGTTCTGCACCTAAGCCAGTACCCACCAGAATCGCTGTAGGCGTGGCTAACCCCAAAGCACAAGGACAAGCAACTACCATAACCGCGATCGCTAATTTTAAACTAATCAACAATGGCGGATAGTGAATTGGTACTGTAGCGTGATGGGTAGTTGGCAGGTGAGTCATTTCCATGCTGCTAGACATGGTAATCTCTGGCCAGATATGGGTACCCCAGAAGAACCAAAAGATAAAAGTTAATAAAGCGGCTGTTAATACCCCGTAGGTAAAGTAACCAGCAACAGTATCCGCTAATTTTTGTACCGGGGCTTTACGGGTTTGAGCATCTTCTACCAGGGCGACAATATGGGCTAAAGTGGTATCGCTACCAGTACGAGTTGCTTGGATAGCGATCGCGCCTGTTTGATTTAGCGTCCCTGCTGTTACCATATCCCCTGGTTGCTTAATTACGGGTACAGCTTCCCCTGTCAGCATCGACTCATCCACCGTGGTTTGTCCGCAGCGCACTTCACCATCAACGGGGATTTTATCACCAGGTAGGATTTGTAACCATTCGCCCACGCGCACCTGTTCGGCGGGAATCTCCACGCTAGGCGACACAATTACCTGATCTGATTCTTGCCCAATTTTCTCTGGATTGGCAATTAACCGGGCAACTTGCGGCTGTAGTGCTAATAATTGCCGAAATGCGGCGGCGGCTTTACCTCTAGCTTGTTGTTCTAGAGTTCTTCCCAACAGAATAAACCCCAGCATCATTACAGGTTCATCAAAGAAGCATTCCCAACCCATTTGCGGGAACAGTAGCGCCACTAAACTAGCCGTATAGGCTGTTAAAGTTCCCAACCCCACCAGGGTATTCATATTTGGCGCATTGCGTCGCCAACCTAGCCAACCATCAACTAAAATCGGGCGACCAGGAAATAGTATGGTTAAAGTTGCCAGTCCACAATGTAACCAGATGTCATTTAGTAATGGCAATGTCAAGCCTGCCATACTACTAATATGTCCAATTCCCGACAAAATTAGCAGTATTCCTGCAACTAGCAATTGCTGCACAGAAGATTGTATTTCGCGGCGCTGTCTTGCTTGTAAATCTTCTCTGGTAGATATAGATCCTGCGGCTGTGCGCGGTTGAGAGGGGAAGCCATTGACAGTTAAATGCGTTGCCAATTGTTCTGCATTAATTGTGCCAGCTTCTGCTTCTACAACTGCTACCTCTGTCGCCAAGTTCACACAAGCACTCTTAACTCCTGGCTGTTGAGTGAGTTGTGATTCTACTGCTTTCACACATCCAGCACACTTCATACCCCCAACATCCAGAATAATTTTCTCAGTTGTGGGGATTGGTTCTAGCTGGAGTTGAGTTTCTGGAACAAGTTGCATGGCAAGGTTTAGTTAGATTCGCTTCAAATTAGACGCCATAATCAAAGCGCCCTATTTTTAGGGTAGGCGAAATCTGCAACTAAGACTGCATTTGACACTCTCCGCCCTATAAGGGCGAAGATTCTTCAATCTTTGACCCAACTTGCTCATACAAGATTTCTCCAGCATGAGTAGAGGTCGAATCTCCTGAAGCGTTCGGGTCTATGACCCAAGTTCCCGTATGCCCTACGGTACTCAAGGCTAATTTCAGAATATTGATGGCAGCGTTCCAATCCCTATCTATCACAAAGCCACATTCACAAATATGAGTTCTTGTGGATAAAGATTTTTTGACTATTGCACCACAGTTAGAGCATTCAAGGGATGTGTAGGCAGGGTTAACCGCAACAGTTATTCGTCCAAACTTCACCCCAAAATACTCTAACCATTTCCTGAATTGATACCAACCAGCATCATTAATCGATTTGGCGAGACAATGATTTTTAACTAAATTTTTAATCCTCAAGTCTTCATAGGCGACCAAATCGTGAGATTGGATGACGCAACGCGCTATTCTCTTAGCGTGTTCTTCACGTTGCCTACTTATTTTGAGGTGTACTCGACCTAATTTATTAATGGCTTTCTTGCGGTTGATAGAAGCCCTTTTTTTACTTTGAACACGTCTTTGTCTAAACTTGAGACGCTTTTCTCCTGTGCGATAAAATCGTGGGTTAGGCTCACTGTGTCCATTGCTGTCTGTGTAGAATTCTTTTAATCCAACGTCCAAACCTATAGTTTTACCCGTCGGTTGAAATTCTACTTTGTTATCTGTGCTAATCAAGAATTGAACATAATAACCATCAGCACGACGGACTAATCTAACTCGTTTTATCTGGTCTAATTGGTAGAAGTTTAAATCCCACGTTCCTTTAAGTTTGAGCTTACCAATACCTTTTTTGTCAGTGAAGGTTATTTGTTTCCTCGTCTCGGAAAGTGCCCACCCAGATGTTTTATATTCCACTGAGTGAGAATTTTTCTTAAACTTTGGATATCCCTTTTTACCTGGAACAGACTTTTTACAATTTTCATAAAACCGAGCTATAGAACTATAAGCCCGTTCAATAGAAGCTTGGCAAGCACTAGAATTCAAAGTTTTAACAAAGGGGAACTCACTTCTGAGTACCTTGCTCAGACGATACAAGTCCTTTTGTCCCACAGATCGGTTATCCATCCAAAAACGGATAGCTTTATTGCGGACAAATTGAGAAGTTCTAATCGCCTCATCAATAGCAGTGTATTGAGTTGTTTTCCCCTTGGCTTTAAATTCTAAAACAATCATTTTACGTAGAAAAATCCTACGCAAAATATTATAGCACAATTAATTAAAGCCGTCCTAGAAGCGGCGCACTGGAGTTCACCCGAAGTGGACGTGGCTTTAGGACTCAGCTTTTTGGTAAAACAGATTTAACGACGACTCCAGTGCGGCTGAGAAACATACACCAGCACTGCTAGTTGAATGGGGAGAAGAGCTATAAAGCTTTTTAAGAAATAATTAATTTCTAAACTAGACATAGCTGAGAAATATCCTATACCCAGTAATAAAAATAAAACCAAGGTCAACTTGTGACGTTTGAGAGTTAACATATCAGTAATTCGTAAGTCCTGATTATAAAAAATCACCAATGACCAATGACCGAATTTTAGATTTTAAATTTTGGATTTTGGATTGAAGATTCAAAATTTAAAATTTAACAAGGTGACTAGCCTCCGAATTTATTCGGATAATAAATCTAAAATCTAAAATTTATGACAAGCCCCTGACTTGATGCATGGGGTCAATCTAAAATCTAAAATCTAAAAATCCAAAATTGTTTGACCAATGACAATTCAAAACCAACCTTGCTTATTAATACAGTAAGTATCAACAAATTGTTTTGGTGATTTGTTTAAATAAATCATGCCTTCAATTAAACCCACGAGTTGCATAATTAAAAATGTAAATCCGTAGGTAAAAGTTCCACCTACTATAGAAATTACTAGCATGATAAAACCTTCAGAATAATATCCTAAGGTAAATTTATGCAATCCAAAACCGCCAAAAATAATGCCACAATAAGCAGCCATGAGTTGCCGATTTTTTTGACTGGAGTTGAGATTTGCCATATTAATTCTTGTTCCTTGATAAATTAAGTGTAATTTTTCCTGATTATTTCAGAAAACAGTAAATATATTTACGTACTCAATATATTTTTACTTTCTCAAAGAAAAAGTAATTCTTTGAGAAATAGCGACAACCAAAAACCTACGATTACCCTAGTAAACGCCGGAAAAATTACACAAATGAGATGATTTAATATCGCCTGTAACTATAGATGGCGACGCTCGATGTCCGCAATAATCGTTAGTCATTGCAACATAGTAGATTTGTCAATTACTCAGTGAAACTTTTCTCTTGAGGAGAATTCACTGTTGATAATCAGCAAATACTCTTATGCTGGAATAACCCTTTCTACAAGGCTATGAGTTTGATGTCCGGACTGTTTTAGAGATAGCTACGATGATAATGACATCTGTTTTGAACAGTACCAATACAGGCATTGTTCAACAGGATAGAAACAGATTACCACTGCTAAAGCTCAAAATACTAGCACTTTCATCAATTCCATCAACTGTAGCTCTCTAATTTTCTCAGTATTTCTGTTCAGAAAAACTGGGTAAACTAACCTACCTTTTGATATCAGCGCAGATTACTTAGGCTAAATCAAAAGCTAAGGTTTAGCTATTTATATTCTCAGTATTTATGAGCGAGTTTTACCACCCGCATTAAATTTGCAGACAGTAGTTACTCATCAGAAAAATGGGTAGAAACCCCGTCCTTGAGTACCGATTTACAAGCCCCTTACGGGGACTGGTTTTTAAATGGCGATAAGCCCAGGAAACCAGCAAAACCCGTTTAAGTCCCTTCCCGCAACACAGATAAGATGTCCTGTCTAACAGCACCTAACCAATTAGGCTTGCAGATAGTCCAGACTAGGGAAGTATCTGGAAGTGCGTGCCAACCTGTGTCTCAATGCGGTATTCACCTCTTGTGTTGCCTAAATTGGTTTAGACAATCCTCACCCTTCAAGGGTGAGGTTGGTGAAGCTTATTTCTATGTTTAATCAGTAAATTGTTGCCATATATGCAGATAGAATCAAATTTTATCAGTATATGGCAACCGTAATAATACGTAAAATTAATTACCGCTACCTAAAATAAATAAACTCAGTAATGTGCCGCTATTCCAAAGACTGTGTAATAGCATGGGAGCCAGTAAGTTACGCGATCGCGTATAGACTACTCCCAAGACGATCCCCAAGGCTGTCAGTGGTAAAATTTCTGACAAGCTCAAATGAGCAGCAGCAAATAACAGGCTACTAATGAGAATAGCTGACCATACAGGTAAGAAACGAGTCAGGGAAGGTAATAAAAAGCCGCGAAAGAGAATTTCTTCAAAAAATGGGGCGGCGATCGCAGCTGTAACAAAAAATAAGCCTAGCGCCACTGAATCTTGGCTTTCCAACGCTAGTTGTAATAAGGGATTACTACCACCTTGTCCTTGCCATAGTTGTTGATTAATCAAGGACACTACCACAACTATTGGTAAAGCTGCGCAATAACCACCCAATCCCCACAAAAACCAATTACCTCGGAAATTAAAGTTAAACCAAAATTCTGGTAATGGGAAAAAGCGCTTGATCGATACGTACAGTACTAATAGCGCTCCCAAGGCTACCAATACATAACGTACCAAAACCGAGAAAGCTTGAAAGCGGACGTTACCGCCGGCAAATTGGATGGGAAGTAGAGAAAATAACAGGGGAATAAACACCTGTCCCATTAAGAAAAAGCCGATGACAAACACCTGTAAAATGACTTCACCACCCCAAGGTGTTGACCAAGGTAAATCGGCATTTTGCGCTAGTAAGGCAGACTTTCCTTTTACCAAGCGCTGCGCCAATACAGTAATTAGCAGTACCAGACCAACCAAAGCTGTTAAGGTAGGAACAATGCCAATCACCGCTAACTTAACTACAGCTTGAGTAGCCGCTTGTTGTTGTGCAGCTTTTACTGTTGATATTGCTTCTGTTCGTTGTTGAAGTTCATACAGTTGCACTAACGCCTGCGAACGAAACCAACCATCTAAATTTTTTTGTATCAGTTCCTGCGCATTCGGTAACAGGCGTGGGGGATTGCTCCACAAACCAATCAACGCCGCCGATGTTTGTGAAAATTCTGGACTATTTTGTGAACGTTGCTGCAAATCAGTCCAAGTTGAGATTGCTGCTTCTATCTTACCTGGCGCAGCTTGTAAAATTCCCAAACGTAAATCTAATTCAGCCAATAATTTTTGTAGCTGGTTAATAGACTGCTGTAACTGCTGTTCCTGTTGATTAGAGGGACTTTCTCCAGGACGAGTGGCGGGTAAGGGTTTAGCCGGTGCAGGTGCAGTATTTGCGGAAGAACGCAGTTTTGCTAGTTGATTTTTGGCTTGATCCAAATTGGTTTGCACCGATTTCTGCGCTTGTTGATATTGCTGGGCAGCATTTTCTAGGGGTTTATCGCCCAGTATGGCATCCCTCACCCCCGAAAAATTTTCCTCTGAACTATCCTCTGGTTCCCAAGCTTGGGCTTGTAGCGCCAGATTTGTTTGATAAAGTTCTAGGCGACTTTGAAATTGAGGTTCTTGCCAACTGCTGAATAAAGACAAGCCGGACAAGACTAACGAGATCAGCGTCAGCCCAATTAAACCCAACCGTTTGATGCTCATCTACCTTCCCTTGATTAACCAGTTTAGAAGCTCATGCCCCTTGGGAATTATCGCAAGAAAAAGCAGGTGGTGGGTAGATTTGGGGATCGGTAATTTATAAGGATTTTCAAAAGTAGATTTATTTCTCAGTGTTTCTTCGTAATTTTTACTGAGTTGATTTGGCGATCGCTTCCTCCGAATTGCAAGGGCTTCATTAAAAGTTAGCACTTAAGTAAGCTATATAAAGATTGTATAAAAAACGTATCAATTTATCTTAGTAATGATAACTTGTAGAATACATTGGTAATTCCCAAGAGCAAGGCTATATAAAGATTTTAAATTATACTGTCGGAGTAATTACTAGAAATGTTGGGGTTATTTTTTTTACATAAAGTGTGGGATGTAAGCTGCAAAAAAAACCTACGATTACCAAAATTAGGAATAATTATGGGAAAAATAGGTTTAATAGCTCTATCTGATGTAATTTTCTTCAGTACTATTGCAAGCGATCGCGCTTCTGCAACCAGAATCAGTCTGATTAATCCCAGTGAATCTATTTGTGTCAAAGGTCAGGATGCTTGCATCAAGAAAATTGGCAGTGACACCCTCAAAAACTTAGATGAAGTCAATACATTTTTGCAAATTGAACCTTCAAGCAACTCTGCTACAAAACAAGGCTATAACACAGATTCTTTTGTAGTTAAATTAGATACACGTAAAAAATCCCAAGTATCCCGTTCATTAAAGTTAAGTGATGTACCCATCGTCAGCATAGGCGGTACAGACTATCGGGAATTTATCTTAACTATTAACGAAACAAACCAGACAGTTAAAACTAATACCAATCAAGAGACAGCAAAGATTGTCTTAGAAAAGTTGCAAGTTTTTTTAGGAAATTCTCCCGATCTGACCAATTATCCCACCTTCAAAGGTCGTGCTAGCAAAAGGTTCGACCTCGAGCCAAATACAGTTGAGCTAGAAGATATCAACGCGGATAAAGAGATTGGTAGCCATGATTACTTTGTCTACATCAACAACAGCTTTTTTGTAAACAATCAAAAAAGTGAAAAGGATCAGCAATATGTTTATTTATTCTCCAAATTTAATAATGCTGGCACTGGAGTAGAGTCTTGGTCTGTCCGCAAGTTAAAAAAATCGCGTATATTACCAGTCGCAGCAGCCGGTGGCGCTGGTGGCGGTGCCGGGGGTATCTTAGGTGTCCTTCCCTTCGCCGGACTTTTATCACTGCTTGGTGGTGGTGGTAGTGGCGGTAGTGGTGGTATTGGCGGTGGCACCAGCAATCTTCCTAACAATTCAATTGTGAATAACGTCAAAAAGGAAGCCTTTATTCCAGAGTTACCCAAGCCACAAGGCAGAGGGCCCGCAACAGACGTACCTGAACCCTCAACAGTGCTAGGTTCTTTGATTGGGATTGGTTTATTAGCTAAAGGAAAGTCTGTATTCAGCCAACAGAAGGACAAGAAGGAGAATTAGGGCTAGGGGAGCAGGGAGCAGGGAGCAGGGGGACAAGGGGGACAAGGAGGACAAGGGGGACAAGGGGGACAAGGAGGACAAGGGGGACAAACAATTCAAAATTCAAAATTGTTTCCAATGCCCAATGCCCCATGCCCCATATTATGAAATAGTACTCAAATCTTGTTCGCTCATTGAGTTGAGTAATGTCCAGAGTTGCAGATTTGTAAAATCGGGGATGGCGATAAAAGCACCGACTTCTAGCAAAACTTTGGGATCGTGAGTAGAAGCTATACCAATGGTGCGGATACCAGCAGCTACAGCTGAACGAATTCCAGAGGGGGAATCTTCTAGGGCGATCGCATCTTGCGCTTGAATCCCCAACTGATTTAAGGCAACCTGGTAAGGTGTGGGGTCTGGTTTACCTGCTATACAGTCTTCAGCTAAAACAACTGTCTGAAATGCTTCTTTAATGCCCAAAACCTCAAGCATAAATTCAGCATTCAATCTCGGAGCATTGGTAACTAAAGCACGTTTTAACTGATGTGCTTCTGTCCAGGCGATTAACTCTGCAAATCCATTCAAAGGTTGGAGATTTGCCGCCATTTCCCGGAATAGCGCTTCTTTCTCATCTGCAAATATTTGCCCTTCTGCAGATGATAATTGCGGTAATATGTCTTTGACAATTTCTGGGTTCAGTCGTCCGCTAATGCGAGATTTATAAAATGCTTCATCAATTTCTATGCCATAACTAGCCAGCTTTTGCTGCCAAGCTAGGTAGTGTATCGGGTCAGTATTGACAATCGTACCGTCTAGGTCAAAGAGAATAGCAGCTAGCATGGCTGAAGATTTTATGTAAATAAATGTTACTTTACTGACATTCTAGTTTACATTGTTCTCGCCTAAAGGTCGCTGACGAATCAGTAATTACAGCATATTTCAGGTAAGGGAACTCCAAAAAATAAATTATGCCAAATTGTAGGGGCGGGGTAACCCCGCCCCTACGAGTTGCGGGTTTGGTAAGTTAATGATTGGAATATTTTTTATTTGGAAGTCCCTAAATGAGGTACGCGCTTCGGGGCATGGCAGTGCCAGTGCCCCTACAATCAACGATAATCTGTACCTCACCAACTGGCAATTTAGTAGATGTTGACAAATGACCAATGACCAATGACAAATGACTATATTTTAAATGTGCCAGAAGCTTGATATGCTAAAAGCCGAGACTAGCTATATTGCCAAACCATGCCTGCGCCTACTATCAATCCTCAAATCACTTCCTTTCCACTGACAGCCGTAGTCGGACAAGAAGCGATTAAATTAGCTTTGCTATTAGCTGCTGTCGATCCGGGATTAGGTGGAGTAGCGATCGCAGGTCGTCGCGGTACGGCAAAATCTGTGATGGCGCGGGCTATTCACGCTTTGCTACCACCTATTGAAGTTGTCAAGGACTCGATTAGCAACTGCGATCCTAATCAACCCCAAGAATGGGATGATTTACTTTTAGCAGAATACGCAGATAAAAATATTCAAGATGTCCCTACTGCCATCATCCCTGCGCCGTTTGTGCAAATTCCCTTAGGGGTTACAGAAGATAGGCTTCTCGGTTCTGTGGATGTGGAACAGTCAGTCAAGCAAGGAGATACAGTATTTCAGCCGGGATTACTCGCCAGCGCCAACCGAGGGGTGCTGTATGTGGATGAAATCAACTTACTTGATGACCAAATCAGCAATCAACTGCTTTCTGTTTTATCAGAAGGACGCAACCAAATTGAGCGGGAAGGAATTAGCTTTCAACATCAGTGTAAACCGTTGTTTATTGCTACCTACAACCCAGAAGAAGGAGCGTTAAGAGAACATTTACTCGATAGAATTGCGATCGCATTATCAGCAGACGGAGTCCTCGGCTTAGATCAAAGAGTACAAGCAGTTGAACAAGCGATCGCTTATTCCGTATCTCCCCAAGAATTCCTCGCCCAATATAACGAAGACTTAGATGGGCTAAAAACTCAAATTATCCTGGCGCGGGAATGGCTGAAAGATGTCATCATTACCCACGATCAAATTGCATATTTAGTCAATGAGGCACTTCGTGGCGGCGTTCAAGGACACCGCGCCGAGTTATTTGCTGTGCGCGTAGCTAAAGCTGCCGCCGCCTTAGACGGACGCAACACCGTCAACGCCGATGACTTGCGCCGCGCTGTGGAATTGGTAATTGTTCCCCGCGCTACAGTCGTGCAGACACCGCCACCAGAACAAGCACCGCCGCCACCACCTCCACCACCCCCACCACCAGAAAGCCAAGACGAATCCGAACAAGAAGAACAGGAAGAAGAAGAACAGGAACCAGAGGAACAAGAACAACAAGAACCACCCAGCATCCCCGAAGAATTTGTCTTCGATCCGGAAGGGGTGATTCTCGATGATAGTGTGCTTTATTTTACACAGATGGCAAAAAGGCAAGGTAAATCTGGTAGCCGCAGCATTATCTTCTCAGAAGATAGAGGGCGCTACATTAAGCCGATGTTGCCAAAAGGTAAGGTGAGACGCATAGCCGTAGATGCCACATTAAGAGCGGCTGCCCCGTATCAAAAAGCACGTAGAGAAAGACACCCAGGACGCAAAGTCATCGTTGAACAAGGAGACATTCGCGCCAAGCGTTTAGTCCGCAAAGCTGGGGCGTTGGTAGTGTTTGTGGTAGATGCTTCTGGCTCAATGGCACTTAACCGGATGCAGTCAGCTAAAGGTGCAGTCATGCAACTGTTAACCGAAGCATATCAAAACCGCGACCAAATCGCCTTAATTCCTTTCCGGGGCGAACAAGCAGAGGTTTTACTCCCTCCCACTCGTTCTATTGCCTTAGCACGCAACCGTTTGGAAAGATTACCTTGTGGTGGCGGTTCCCCCTTAGCGCATGGTTTAACCCAAGCTGTACGCATTGGGTTAAATGCTCAAATGAGTGGCGATATTGGTCAAGTTGTGGTTGTAGCCATCACCGATGGCCGGGGTAATATCCCCTTAGCCCGTTCCTTAGGCGAACCGCAGGAACCAGGAGAAAAGCCAGATATCAAAAGCGAATTATTAGAAATTGCGGCGAGAATTCGCGCTTTGGGAATACAGCTGTTAGTAATTGATACGGAGAGTAAATTTGTCTCTACAGGCTTTGCCAAAGAATTAGCGCAAACAGCCGGAGGTAAATATTATCATCTGCCTAAGGCGACCGATAAAGCTATTGCGGCTATGACCAAAGGAGCGATCGCTGATTTAAAATCTAGGTAATAAATTTAGGGGTAAAAGTCAAGGGTCAATGGTCAACGGTCAATGGTCAAGGGTTGATGAACTTGGGACTTTGGACTATTGACTTTGGACTATTGACTACGATCCACTAGCTACAGCTTGAGGTTGCAAATAGCTAATCAAATCTTGAATACCTTTTTGCAGATATCGCGTTACAGTCATCGGACTTGTACCGATGTTTTTTGCCGCATCTTTACGGGAAAGTTCTTTCAAAAAGACTAACTCAACAGCCATCCGGGGCTTTTCTTCTAATAAATTGATTGCACCTTGGAGTTGTTGACGTTCTTCTTCTTGTTGCTGAAGTGCGTTAGAACGAGGACAAGGTAAAGCCTCACCTAAAGTAATTTGGCAATCAACATAGTGAACAGCCGTAGCATCTAAACTTAAAGGCATCCGGTTTTGGGCGGCTAATTTAGTTTCTTGCCATTCTTGCACAGATACGCGCAATTCTCGCGCAATTTCTATATCCTTGGGCGGGCGTCCCAAAGCAATAGCCAAATCCTTGCGTACCTTTTGCCCTTCATTATATAGTTCTTGCCAACGCCGGGGAATTTTTAATAGAGTACTGCGATCGCGTAAAAAGTGCAGCATCTCTCCACGAATATATGGTACAGCGAAAGAACTAAACGCATATCCTTGACTGGGATCAAAACGTTCAATAGCTCTGATTAAACCAAAATAACCGATCTGTTCTAAATCTTCATAAGGTTCATTACATTGATGGCTAAATTTATGAGCCATCTTCCGCACTAAACCAGTATGTAGCTGCACAAGTTGATTACGCAGTTTAATAGAGGGATTCTGGTGGTATAAGTGTAATAACTCTATACCATCTATTCGCACAGAGGACTCACTTGCTGCCATATAAAAATTCCTTTGTTGTAACTCCTTTTTCTAAAAAAATGGAGTTGCGTATATTGTTATCAAAGCTGTCATTATTTTCCTTAGTCACCGTTGAATAAACCATCGTCGTTATACTGAACTTATCAGGGTCTCGCAGGGATTATTCAGTATTTCTACGCATGATTTTTTATGACTTACCCTGATTTTTTATCATCATTTAGTGCAGCTTACTTCTGTTTGATAAACCAGGATTCGCATTATTCATTGTCTTTTATCTGCTGGCAGAGAAATTATCTATTGGTACAGAAAAATATAGTAATTCCACTACAGACATCTGTCACAATCACCAAAAGCTCAATTTCCCCTAGAGTTATGCTTTTTCTGTGTCAGCAATAACCAAGAATATGCTGTCAGTAGAAACAAGACTGTAGAATCTTTGGGTTTTATAAATGAGAAATTTTCAGAACAAAACCCTTGATTTATGGGACAGGCACATTCACAAACATAATTTATCCCAGTTGCCTGAGTGGTGATTAGTTCAGAATATTGGTAAAAATGGAAGTATACAGGACGTTTCTCAGTAAAACAAGTTTTCCACATGAGCAACACCAGCAATTTTCGCGACGCTATCCGCGAGGCTAGAACTCAAGCCCTCGTAGGACCTAATGTCATAGCTAATGCCCTACCCTATGTAGGTGGCGGTCTTGTACTGACCGCACTAGGTACCTACGGCGGTTTAGGAGTGATCCGCAATCATCCCGGACTGTTTTTCCCCACCTTTATTGGTGCAGTCATTGTTGAGTTAATTCTGTTCTTTGTCGCCCAAAATGTTGCCGAAAAAGGCAATAAAGGTCTAGCACTTCCTTTACTGGCTACCTACAGCCTTTTATCTGGTTACACTCTCAGTGGCTTAGTCTTTGTCGCTTTGAGAACCCAAGGTGTTGGTATTCAAGGTATTGGCATAGCCGCCCTTGGTTGTGGTGTTACCTTTATTGTTGCCCGTCAAATTGGTTCCAATCTCTCGGAACAAGACGGGATGGCTTTGACAAAAACTATCTCTCTCGGCCTTATTGCCTTAGTAGTGGTCTGTTTGACTCAATTTGTCTTTGCCTTATTTGGTGTCTACACACCAACTTGGTTAGAAATCGCCATTTCCGGCTTGGGAGTATTTCTATTTGCTGGCGCATCTGTGGTTGATTTCTATATCTTGCCACGTACTTATCGCAACGATCAGTACTTACCAGCAGCTTTATCTATGTACCTCACCTACATCAACCTGTTCATTTTTATTTTGCGGCTGTTAATTGCCCTCAATAGCCGCGATTAAATATCCGTAGGCACGAGATAAAAGTAAAGTTTTGTAAAAATTACCGTGGTCTAGCCTCAGCAGCCACGGTTTTTCATGGGATGAGTAGATGAAATTATGGCATACAATATTAGTTAGCGATCGCTCACAAGCAAAACTATGCTGGAACTTGCCGGAATTAAACAGGAAGTAGAAAGGTTAGCAAATATCTTGGGCAAAGCAGAGGATTGTCTTTGACCAAACAGAACTAACTGCCAGAATTCAAGATTTAGAAACAATAATTGCTCAGTCTAATTTTTGGCTAAATCCAGCACCAGCTTATCAAATCCTTCAAGACATAGAATACTTGATATTTTCCAGACAGGAAAAATATCGCAATTGGTGTGCCATTATCGAAGATATCAAAGCGGCTGTAGAACTTTTGCAAGCCTCAACTGATGAGCAATTATGGCAAGAAACTCAATCTAACTTGAAGCATCTTCAACAAGAACTAGAAATAGTCCAAATACAAAAGTTACTATCTCACCCTAACGACCAAATGGGTGCATTAGTTACTATCACTGCTGAAATTGCTGGTGCAGATGCTCAAGATTGGGCATATTTATTAATGAGGTTGTACTGGAATTGGGGCAGAAATCACAATTACCAAGTTAATTTAGTAGAGATAATTGATGGGGATGATGTGGGAATTAGCTCCGCTACCTTAGAAATTATCGGGCGTTATACATACGGGTTTCTTAAATCAGAAACAGGTATACATCAATTACAACGTATATCGCCCTTTCAGACTAACGGCAATTTACAGACAAGTTTAGCTAGGGTAGAAGTCATACCTATATGCGATACAGCGATTAATTGGGAAATTCCCGAAAATGATTTAGAAATAACTAAATGGCGTTGGCATGGTCAAAATATTAACCGCTCACAAACTTGGGTAAAAGTATGTCATATTCCTACAGGAATTACTGTCTTTTGTGACCAAGAACGCAGTCAAATACAAAACCAAGCAAAAGCCTTAGAGATTATTAAAAGTAAACTATGGTTTTTAATGCAATCCCAAAGTGTTAATAATGTTGCCCAAATTAAACCTAGCGGCATAAAATCTCAATCTGCAAAGCTAATTCGTGAATATATTTTGCATCCCTACGAGCGGGTGAAAGATTTATATACTAATGTAGAAACTACATCAGTGAAAGAGGTGTTAAATGGTGAGATTAATTTTTTGATTGCAGCTTATTTACAACAGCAATATATGACTCATAGTTAATTTGTGAATATCACTCTGGACACTTTTACAAAACTTAGGCAAAAATTACCGAAAACCTTAATTTAATGAACTGCCTTCTCTGCGAGAGGCTTCCGCCAACGCGTAGCGTCTCGCAGAGAAGACGCCAATTACGCCAAGAATTTTTGGATTGTGCGTAAGTCCCATTTTATTATTTCTTCCCTATTTACTGTTACCTATAGCCATCCTAAATTATTTGTGAAATTTACAAACTCTCAGTTGTTTTCTCTTATCCTTGGCGTACTTGGCGTACTTGGCGGTTCATTAAAAAAATATTTTCATAACTCAGATAGGATTGCTATATATAACTTAGACAAGCAAGACGATAGAATTTGCTCAACAACAGCTAAAATCAATAAAGCAAATAGAATTGAGAGCAAGTTCTTAATAATTAGAAACGCTCTATCGTGAAGTAAGCAATATGGATGTTTTAGAACTCAAACGCGAAATCGAAACGTTAGCTTATCGCCTGGGTAAAACCCAGGACTATCTTTGACGTACCTGCACTGACAGCCAAAATTCAAGATTTAGAACAAATATCCGCCCAGCCGGAATTTTGGAACGACCAAACGACAGCCCAAGAAACATTACAAGAACTCAACGACCTGAAAGCCCATCTCCAGCAGTATCATCAATGGCAATCTAGTCTAGAAGATACGAAAGCTGTGGTTGAGTTATTAGAGTTAGAAACTGATGAAAGTCTGCTAACTGAAGCGGAATCTACTATTACTAAACTCAACCACGAACTCGATCAGTGGGAGTTACAACAATTACTTTCCGGCCCCTACGATGATAAAGGGGCAGTACTGACAATTAACGCCGGTGCGGGTGGTACGGATGCTCAAGACTGGGCGTTTATGCTGATGCGAATGTATACCCGTTGGGCGGAAGCTCACGGATATAAAGTGACTTTAGCAGAAGAGTCAGAAGGGGATGAAGCCGGGATTAAATCGGCGACTTTAGAAATTACCGGTCGTTATGCTTATGGTTATTTGCGATCGGAAACTGGTACCCATCGTTTAGTGCGAATTTCCCCATTTAACGCCAACGGTAAACGCCAAACCAGTTTTGCGGGGGTGGAAGTGATGCCCCAAATAGATAGTTCTGTGCAGCTAGACATTCCCGAAAAGGATTTAGAGATAACTACATCCCGTTCTGGTGGTAAAGGCGGACAGAACGTCAACAAAGTCGAAACAGCCGTGCGGATTGTGCATCTTCCCACTGGTTTAGCCGTGCGTTGTACAGAAGAGCGATCGCAGCTGCAAAATAAAGAGAAAGCCCTCACCCGTCTCAAAGCCAAGCTGTTAGTCATCGCCCGAGAACAACG
Organism: Calothrix brevissima NIES-22; assembly: GCF_002367995.1. Taxonomy (GTDB): domain Bacteria; phylum Cyanobacteriota; class Cyanobacteriia; order Cyanobacteriales; family Nostocaceae; genus Aulosira; species Aulosira brevissima. The sequence continues at coordinate 4,735,917 of NZ_AP018207.1, read as the reverse complement.
CGCCCAAGAAATCGCCCAAATTCGCGGCGATATGGTCGAAGCTTCCTGGGGTAACCAAATCCGTAACTATGTATTTCACCCCTACCAAATGGTCAAGGATTTGCGTACCAACACAGAAACCACAGCCATTACCGATGTCATGAACGGCGACCTTGACGCCTTTATCCAAGCCTATCTGCGACAAGAAAATCAACTTGTTGAGAGTACGCCAGCTTAGGGGATAGGGATTAGGGGCTAGGGAAAAAGGACAAGGAGGACAAAGGGGACAAGGAAGACAAGGAAGACAAATGACCAATGACAAATGACAAATGACAAATGACTATTGACCATTGACCATTGACGATAACTGTTACATTTATATCAATACCTTAGCCAATTTACGAGGGTTCGACGCCTGTGGAAATGGGATGAATACGTCCTAGAGAAGTAAGCTTGGCAAAAATTTGGGCTAATAAAATAGGCTCAGGCTTTTGAGGAAGTATTTTTAACATTTCATGAACATATCGAAAACCACGGTAATAAGCTTTCAGGTCAATAATGCCAGAACCAGGATTATGTTTACGGAAATCAGCCAGAAGATGATGGGATAAATTAACCATGAAGAATGCAAGATTAGCCGCATTAGTCACAGCAGTTTGGCTCAAATTCATAAAATCCTCTAAACCCCAAAACTGCTTGGCATCACGAAAGTTAAACTCGATTTGAAAACGTAGCTTGTAGTAGTCAATAATCTTATCAGCCTTCAAATCTAGGTCACTAGAAAATAAAATTACATGGCTACGAGCTTGAGTTTTAAGATTGGTTTTTACCAAAATTACTACATTGATAGCCTGGGAAAATTCTTTGTGAAGAAGAGTAGCTTGATAAATACAGGAAAGAATTCCATCTTCAATATCACTTTTACACAAATATTTCTCAGGTAGATTACGGTAGTCTAGTTTTTCCCCGTATTTACGACGAGAACGTTTATTCGAGTCAGGATTTTCATAAGGGATGTATAATGCTGAATCATGGCGCAGCTTGGAAATTATGTGCAAGTTAACTTGTCGTGCCATCTGCAAGGCATTGTTGTTACCAAAATGACCATCTACTACCAAGTATGTCAAGGGGATAAAGTTAGCTACTAGCTCAAATAGTGAGTTAATCATCTTTTTAATTAACAAGAGTTCAGATGTTAATATCACTTCTGTTTTGTTTTTATTCTTACTGCCTTTCGGTCTTCCCCGTCCACGTTTCTCTTTAGCTTTTACTTTTTTGATTGGCAAGGTGCTATTTATTTGGGCATCACTTTTAATTACCTGTTCTATTCCAATCGGAAATGATTGCCTTTCTTCTACGCTTACTAATGACAATACGAAGAACGATAACCCATTCATTGGTTTACTGGCCAAGCTAGAAAAAAATCTATCTACCCCGTATGTTTGCTTACCCGATTTACTAACTACAACTTCATCTCCTGCCAGCAAGTACACATCATTTTCTCGCCACAAATGTTTACGAAAAAACAGCCAAAACAATGTTGCCCAAGGTATGACTGTCGAGAAAAATCTTCCCATCGTCCGATAGCTACCGCCTGCGCCTGTCCAACGCGCAATTCCCAACATCGTGACTCGACCACTCATAGCTAACATTGCCAGGATGACTTGGTTCAATTGCCGCATCGTTGTCGCGTTTATCTGCGGTAGCAAGCATTGTAACAATGATAAGATATCGGGCATGGGCGGCCAGTGGTTTTTGAGTTGTCGTTGTGAGAGACAATAACTCTACTACGAAACGCCCTCCCTCTTCATGCTCTTATTTTGGCAACGGTATTGACCTAGTTCCGCGTATAGGTTAAACAAGGGGTCATCAGGTCGAACACCTAATTTAAGTATCCAATCAGTGACCTCTGCTTTCTTTTCTTCAGAATATTCTGCAATAACTTTTTCAACAACTTTTGCAATATTGGTCATAGGTTGTTTAAATAATTAATTTAAAACCTCACTGTCAATTTGATAAAGCTCATACTTACCATTCTTCAGATTCAATATCTTCATTAACATCAAAATCCTTCCGATTTTGTTGATTTGCACTTACAGAAGCTAATTCTGTACAGTTTTTACTTAGCCCTAAATAATTAGAAGCAATCACACTAGAAACAACAGAATTTTTAAAATTCTCCGTCCAGTTGAATACTATCGAACGCTGAATAGTATTAAGAGGGGAGTCAGTTTCAATAAGTTGAGCATAGGGTAAACCAGTATCCTCAAGCAACTGGTAAAAGTCGTTATGCAACCCCCCCAAAACTAGCTCCAAGCCATTTAATTTTTTAATATCAGCTTGGAATCTACTACCTTCATAGTATCGAAATTGCTTGCCAAAGTAATAATTTTTGATAACAACATAGTCAACTTGACTACCAAAATGGTTGTATAAATCCTCAAGATAATCTTCAACACAGTCTTTACGATGTGATATCGGGTGCAAGAAAGTAACACGATATCCGAGATGGTTAAGATTTTCTATCAGTGAAACATCTTTATCAAAAAACTTGAATTCTTGATGGTTTTGACCTGGCATATCTGTCAAAACTACATCAATATTTGGAAACATTTCTAAGTCTAGTAATAATCTATCTGAATCACCCCTAGACAATCCTAAATGGTTTATTTCAAAACCTTTTGTTTTATACATCGATAGCTTGTTACGATAACCGTGGTAGAAAATACGCGCATTGCATTTACTTTTCAAGTACAACTCTAGCAAGAGCCGAGAAACTGTGGACTTACCCACACGAGCATCACCCGATGTAATTACAAAACGCTTTCCAAACATAAAAACCAAGCAACCTATTCAATTAAGCAGCTATATCTTCAGATGGTAAATTTGCATCTTGGTTTTTAGCTTTTTCTTTTTCTTCGTTTTCTCTAAGCTCTTTAGATTTTTCTACAACTGCTGGGTAGTAACAGTCATCTGGTTGTATATCAAAACCTAATAAATTAAATGCTGGCTTAATTTGCGCTTCAAACTCAGCAAGCCAAGATTTAATTCTTGACTTAATTACAATATTTGTTTCTTTATGAGTCTGTCCTTCATTAAAGGTTAAAGCATGGCGGTCAATAAAGTCGTAAGACTTGTAGAATAAATCTGGCATCACAAGTTCTATCAGACCTTCTGCAAGCATATTTTGACGTAGGGAAGAGTCATTATATCGCTCAAACTTTTCTTCTTCACCATGAAAGAGATTTTTGACAACAATATAATCTACTTGGTCTTTACAAAGTTCACGAAGTTTTTCTAAAACATTTATAGAGTCAAGAACTCTACTAATGACTGAAACCATTGTCACTCGACAATTAATTTCAGTTTTTAAAACTTCAAAAAATGCAAGCTCTTTGACATAACTTTCAAAGAAACCTCCAGATTGTGCAGGTAAGTCTAATAATGTAATAGGACAATCGCTCTCATCTAAATTAATTAATAAATCGTCAGCACCACCTCTATGAAAAATATCAATATAACGTATTATAGGGCGGTAATCTTTTTGAAAATATCTTTCTATCTGAGGATTCCTTAAGTCAGCTTCATAAGCAACACAGGGTAAATGTTTATTAATATAAAGTTGAAATATTGCTCGTGCAAAGGTACTTTTACCCACGCCACCTTTATCACCTGTTATAATTATCAGTCGCTTTTGAGGCTTACCATTAGTATTGGAGGAAGTATTGTTTGACATGGCTGGTTGTTCTTTATTCTTTCTGGTCATAATATTATTTACAAAGTAACTAAACTTTATTGTATTAGGTTAATGTAAATCTAAATTTAGAAATTAAATTAATGAAATAAAGAAATTATCAAATATATGACTCAATAAAATTTGCCTAATTTATTTTGAGTAAACTACTTTGAGTATGTAACCTTTCGCTCAAAAAGCCAAGCAACAAAATTCCACATTAAACCAACATTTGTTGATATGTAAATTAGTCATAAATTTTATGTCGTTTAAAGTAACTTGACTTTCAAAAAAGGCATTATTATATTTTGATTGGAAATAATCTATGAGTGAAGTAAGAGCAGATTATGATGGTGCTTGGAAGGAAGGGGTAGAACAATATTTTGAAGCGTTTCTTGCATTCTTTTTTCCTGAAATTCAAGCAGAAATTGATTGGGAACGAGGCTATGATTTTCTCGATCAAGAATTGCAGCAGTTGATGAGAGAATCTGAAATTGGTAAACAATTTGTCGATAAGCTAATTAAAGTTTGGCTAAAAGATGGAAAGGAAACTTGGTTGCTTATTCACCTGGAAATCCAAAGCCAAGTAGATACCAACTTCCCTAAACGGATGTTTTCATATCACTACAGAATCTTTGACCGTTATAACCAAGAAGTTGTTAGCTTGGCAATTCTGGGGGATAATCAAGCCAATTGGCGACCACAAGAATATAGTTATGGTCGTTGGGGATGTCGTTTGAGTCTTCAGTTTCCCATTGTAAAGCTACTGGACTATGAATCTCGTTGGTCAGAATTAGAACAAAGTGATAGTCCTTTTGCCGTTCTGGTGATGGCGCACCTGCGAACACAAGCGACAACTCAAGATTTAACTGGTCGTTTGCAGTGGAAGTTGAGCTTAATTAAACGAATGTATGAGTTAGGCTATAGTAGAGATAAAATCCAGCAAATCTTCCGGTTGCTAGATAGATTAATGACTCTACCACCGGAGTTAGACTTAAATTTTCAAGCCGAATTAGAGCGTTTTGAGGCTGAACAGCAAATGACATACATGACAAGCATAGAACGCATAGGTATAGCAAAAGCTACCCAGAAATATATTGCTCAAATCCTAACAATTCGATTTAAAGATGTTCCTACTGAATTAGTAGAAAAACTAAATGAATTATATGACATTGAGTTATTGAATCAATTGTTAGAAAAAGCCGTAACTACAGGTTCAATATCTGAGTTTGGGCAACAATTAAGTCAAGAAAATACAAATGCATAGTTTTAAAGTTACACGGAACGCTGGCCGTATATTCATAAATTCTAACTACCAGCTAACTTTGTTTGCTTTCAAATACAAATTAATTCTCCAATCAAATCCGCTGCTCGTTCTCCATATTTTTGTTGAATAGCGTCCCTGTAAGGCAAGCAATCTTCACTTAAAAAGTCGCGGATAAATAGAGAAAAATTAAATCCTCTTTTCGAGTCCACATATTCTGCTAATTCAATATTAAACAACGATTTAAATTCATCCTCTCTTTGTTTGAGTGCTGAATATTTAGTTAAATTGTTGGCTTGGAAGATTGGTTCAACTGCTTGATTAAACAGTTTTTCCATTAAGATATCTTTCATATTTTCTTCTATATTTTTGTACCAAATTTTACTCACAAGTATAATAACTTCTGTAAAGCTGAATCACCTCTTTTTGTGCAGTTAAAATCCAAAATAACGAACATCTTACCGCCTGATGTCCCTCATCTTTCCCAAAATTTTTCGCTCTCCAACTCCAAGGAAAACGGTAGACACCCAGGATTGGCAGTCGCCCACTCCTTAGCTTCTGCAATTAGAGTTTCGTTACCCGAATCAAGGTAGAATTGCATTTTGGCACGTTGCTCTAAGCGATCGCGTTCTTGACTACTGAGAATATGTCCCGTGATTACGCAGTATTGGCGCACCTTAGCCTTAGCTTGGGTTAAAGCCATTAGCCGTAGTTTTGTCACTCGCTTGAGTTCCTCAATACGGTAGGAAACATCAGCAGTCTCGTCACAAACAGATGCACCGTGCAAGCCGTTGTTGGGGTTTTGGAGTGGTTGTTCTAGTGGAACCGCAGCAGGTATCGAAACTACACCCAGCCCTTTATCCTCCGTGTTAGATAAGTTTTGATTATCAATTTTTGACGACGTGCCGGAGCTACACAGGTATATAAAATCCTGATGATAACTGAATTCATTTGATTGTAAAATATTTGTATGAACTGAATTCTCTAATTTAATACTGCTTTTATTTGAATCAATTTCAGCAGTATTAAAAGAATTTATAAATTCAAGATTTTCCGCAGGCTGGATGACAGCTGAGTGTTCCTGAGAAACATCGGGTTGTTCAACTACCTCTGCTGACTCCAGCCCTTGGGGGGCTGTAGCAGCAGGAGGTAAACACCTACAAAAAACCTTCATATAGAAAGAATGAACGTAATTACTTATTCCACAAGGATTTTGAGTATCGTGTTTTACAAATGAGCTTTGAAATTCGTAAAATTGCCCGTTCTCACTTGATTGATAAGGGTTTAAGCTATTTTCTGCCCAAGGGTCTAAAATGTAGCGTGTGGGATGCCACAAATGCAAGTGCTTTTGTAGTGTCTCTTGGGAAATAGTTTTGTTAAAGCGGCGTTTATACTCAGCACGTATAGCTTTTGCCCGTTCAGTAGCCCCTGCTGGTAACCCACTACCCCACTCTATTGCTGTTACTACTATCTGGATGCGTCTTTGGGCTTGTTGGCTGCGTTCCCAGTTCTGTTGGTGGCGACGGTCAAATGGAATTACGTTATCTTTACGTTGATTAATGCTGCTAACACCTGCTATGGCTTCTGCAAATGTGTTGGCGAATGTACCCAACAGCCGTTCGGGATAACTAACGTAGGCACTATACCATTTGTTACGAATTGTGCATTCTACCCAATGCCGTACTCTAGCTTCGATTTCATGTTGGTGTCGGCAATATTGCTTATAGCCAGGGGCGTTGATTGCGGTGGAGACGCAAAATTCGACTAATTTATTGCCTCTTAAGTCTAGAAAGACAATTCCGTAGCCTGCAAAAATTTGGAGGAGGGTGTTTGTTTGTCCTTGTCCCGTCCAACCGATCGCAATTATTTCTTCCCAGTTGGCACGCCACTGTGCAGCATCAGCAGACTCTTGCTTACGATATCTCTCCTGTGCAATTTGTTTTTTGGCTTTGTTCGCTACCCGTTTTAATTTGGTTAAATCTTGCCGACTGGCCGCGCGATCGCAATAATCGAGGAAGATAGAAACGGAATCGCTAATTGGTTGTAGGTCATCATCAAGTAAAAATGACCCACTACCCGGTTGCATAGGACAACGGATGGCTTTGTAGTTGGTTATTTGTTTGGCACTATATGGTTTAGTGTTGGGGAAGATTTCTAGGTGTCCTTGACGCAGGATAAAGCCTGCATTTTTCAAGGTAATTTCTAAGGCGCAGGCTAAAGCAAAGGTAGGCAGGGGAGATGCAAAGTTTAAAATCAAGTGATAACCACCACTAAAGCTGGACTGGAGAATGACGATATCGACTATGCCAATTTCCTCTAGTGCGGCTTTGATGCGATTTATAGATTCAATGTTATGGTAGTCGCCAAAGAAGTCTAAATCGATAGTGCCGTAACGGGTTGTGTTGTCAAAACGCAGACCGACTAATTTTGACTTATCTTGGTGCAGCTTCCACAGTTGGGAAGGTTGCAGGTAATGGTCGATGGTACGCCATGCTGGTTTTGCACCTTCTACTAAAGAAGGGGCAACTATCGCTCCAAATGGATGCCAAAAACGCTCTACATAGCGTTTACCCAAAGATTCTGCGGGTAGGTGGGGTTTGATTTTCTTTTTTGCAGGCTGTGAAAGACTTAATTGGGGCCTGTTATCAACATCTGCCCCGAAATCTTCTTGGAACATGAGTGACTGTCCTGATGGTTTTAGTACATCAGGTAGCCTCGCTGTTGGTCAAAATGTGTTAGCCTAAATTTGAAATTTTTATTTTGATTAAGAAGAAGCGGTTGGTTATCCGCTTGTTGGAGGCGACTGGTAATCGTCTCATGGTTGAAAGCAAACAGAGGTTATACTTGTTTAGGCTTAGACATACGTAGGCTTAGGCTAAGATTTAGTCCAACACGCTTCACCAACAACAATGCGGCTACCCAACTTTTTTTTGAGAGCTATTTAAATAGGTCAGTTCTAGCGAAGTTGTGACTAAATCTAGAAAATAGTTTTGGAATAAGAATGCAAAGCTAGTAACACCTAAAAGTGTCACCAAAAACTGGCAGAGGTTAGTACAATAGGTGAAAATGAAATTACACTCCACCAACGAATTTAAAAACAAAAAACAGTCAAATATATCCATACGAGTTCAGCACCCAAAATATGAACTCGTACTGCAATCAGTATTGAGATGCTAATCTATTAGGTAACGTTAAATTGTGGGATAAATTCTCTGCTAGATTAACTGCTCACAGCTACCTATGCAGCACGAATATTATCCTTTTTTCTATTTGTAGAAACTTCCATTGCTTGCATTTGGCTCTTATAGTCCTCCCAAGTTTTTTCAAATACGTCAGATTCATACATCCGCAATAAAACCTCCTCTTTATCAGTTAAATTTGGGAGTTTTAACAACTCAGCTAAAGATACCTGAACTGGAAAAACATCCCTAAACTTTTCCATTAAGTGAAGTATTCTTGCTCTCTGTTCAGCAGATGGTTCATCTTGCAACTCTGCATCAATCTGTCGCGGACGTAGATTCACGATTTCTAGGTTCATATTTACTAAATTCCTCAATCCAAACACAACAAATTCATTAGTTATACCTATAACACGCCCCACAATTTCCAACTCTGTCCGCAGTCTTTTCTTAAATTGATATACTTGACCAAGTTGGAAACGCCGAAACGGATTGCGTTCGCCATTCCGCATCCAAGCGATACCATCACTTATACTACCTATCTCGTCTGCTTCAATCAGGTCTATAACCTGGTCACAGATATCTTGATTGCAAACAAACTTATAAGCTGCATCGATACTCCGGTTAAATTCCGCCTCCAGTGCGACAACTGCCTTAAATTTTTGCAGTTCCCTTAATTGAGAAATATATTCAAATACTTTCTTACCCTTGTGATAACTGCCAACACTTATCCTTAGATTCTCCGACACCTCCTGAATCACAGGTTTACCCTTATTTAATTGAATTTTATTCTCATCTATCGAAGTGTTCAAATTTGAATACTTCGATTCATTCAAACGACGGGCGCTTTGGCGTTGTCTTTCTTTCGCTTGGGGACGAAGTACGCTCTCCCAGTACTGCCCCTCGTGAAATTTCTGATAATGAGTCTTTCCGCCTTCGCGGTGGAGATTAAAGTCAAGCACTAATTTCAAATCTTCTTCAGGCGAACTAGACTCGACAAATTCTACTTTCACAGCAGAGATTCCCAACTGGCGGGCTATCTGTAAACGACACTTACCAGCTAAAACGACATTTACACCAGTGCGTGCAGTTACCTTCAAAGATTCCAGAATCCCTTTTTCCAAAATACTTTTTTCCAAAGCTGGACGATCCTCATTTTCACCGTATATTTCTATCAGCTTTGGATGAACTACCAACTCCGCAGGAGAAATATATACAATTGCCGGATTATGCACCTCAGACATATTGATACTCCGGGTTACAAATTGCCTAAAAAAGATAAGTTCAATTTTGAAAAGCTTAAGCAGAAAGCAGGAAAAATCAAGCAGCAGGACTGATGGCACTTTCTCCAGTGGATGAAAGTGCTATTATTAGAAAATAATTAATTTTTGTAAATAATGAACAATTAATTATCAAACAATCTCCCGAAGAGAATTTTCGCAGTAGAAAACTATTATTATTAACCCATTTAAAACCAATTTCATTGAAGAGATATTTTTTGGTATTATTTTTGGGAAAAATACATCTACCGAAAGAAAGATTTGTAAAACTGGTTAAACTCATGATATGATGTCTCTAGTTAATTAAATTGACAAAACAATGTTCCGCCTTGTTTTACTAACAAGTGGGCTTGTTTTCTCCTCAAAGCCCTGTTTGCACCAGGGCTTTGGGTGGGTTTTTAGAAAAAATGAACGCTACAAAAAAAGTATATCAGGCTTCATTCCATTTGGCAAAATTGTACAGTAAAGAGGGGTAAATTTTTAGATGCCTCATCTTCAGATATTAAATTCTCTTGAAAAACAAGCACTAGAACACATAGCGGCAACTAGCAGCGATGAAGTTAGCAAAAGAGCTAAAATTCTGCTAGGGCTAAACGAAGGCAAGAAATATGTAGCTTTAGCCCAAGAGATTGGTGTAACCGAAAACTCAATAGCAAAGTGGAAAAAAAGATGGACATCAAGTACCATCTTGTCAGAAACCCAGGACTCAGCGATCGCAAAAGCTAATGAAGTATTAGGTGTCAACGTAGGCAGACCTAAGAAGTGCAAAAGTACAGAGGCAAGCAAAATTGTCGAAATCAGCGAATGGAGCAAGAACCGAAAACCTAGTCGCTCAAAGCACCACTACCATATGCAGGTAGCAGAAGAAGCCGCTAGGAGAGGTTTACCAACACTATCGCCAAGAAGTATAGGACGCATTTTAGAAGCTCAACCTTAATAGAAAGAGTCATCAAGCAAGTATTATCCTATCCCAAGGGAATAGTTTTGCAATCCCAGTTTTTACCGAGGCTTTTCACCAAATTTTAATTCTAAGCAAGCATTTCCACACACTCGACCACTTGAGCAGAGGTCACTTGTTGCGCGATCAGAAAGTCAACGAGTCCATTGAGTTTTTTACGGTTATATACAGTAGAATAGCCTTGAATTCGGCGTTCTTTGCAGAACTGTCGCAGCTTCCGCACACCTAAATCCAAAAGCTTCTTCCTTTCTTCCTTAACGTCTACCAGCACAAGCTGTCTAGCTTCATCCGCAACCCCAGTTTCAACAACTGGCGGCGCAGTTTCAATAATGGAAGATTCTGGTTTAGAAAATTCTTCCCGAACAGAAACAGCACCAACACCAGTCAAATCACCAAGAGTTTCCAAAACTGGCAACTCTTCAGAAATCACCCCAACGCTATTACTAACTTGAAGTGATAGTGATTGAGCAGGGACAAATATCACATAGAAGATTGGGAAGACCATCAAAAACAACTCGATTGGAAACAAAACATCGTTAATAGATTGCACAAAAGGCGATATTGCAAAAGCAGACATAATGTGGTTCCTCCATGAATTACTGATGGGCGGCGTTATAGCGACTTACCACCCAGTAGCGGGGGAAACCCCCGTACTGAGTGAAAGCTTTTATACGTATCCCAACCGATAGCAGGAGGAAGGAGGGTAAATTGCCTTTTTAAGCAATTAGATGAACTAAGTTTTCCAAAATTTGCAGTTGTTAAATTGGAGAAATTACAAGTTCAAGATACAGAAATTGCAAAATGTGATTTTTCTGGCTTGTACTCGCAGCTTTTAGAAACTTCCAGATTTTTTACTCTTAAGGTAGTTAACGTAGCTAACCAAGTTGTAGTTATATCTAAGTTTTTGAGGAACGAAAGTTGAGTAGGGATGCAGCGATACACCATCACGACGAAAGCGATGACAGGGCGCATATATATCAAAAAAGATAGATATTTCATCATCATCAACTTCGATTTGAGCTATGCCCTTGAGTTCCTTTGCAAACTCTAAAACTCGTCCTGATGCTACGTAGTCAAAGACCGCTACATTTCGAGTACGGAAATACTGGATGTAAGCAAGAAGTGTTGCTTCCATACCAAGCTCAAGCAGTCTGTCAGAATGTTTAAGCAAGATACCGGAATAGGAAAAAGAAAACCTACGGTTAGCGTATTCATCCCACAAGATAAGATTGCCGTAAAATTTGTAAATATTCGCTTGATTGGACGATATTTCTCTATTTAAATTTTCGACAACAGCATCATCTTCAAATGGAAACAACGCCTTACGTTCATCCCATTGTTTATCTGGACAGCAACTATGTTCTAAACATCCATATGGATGAATCCCACAAACAATATTATTGGCACCATGCAGTAACTTACACCCAGCACATACTTGTAAATAGCAAGAACTAAATTCTTCGCTATTAACTGCATTAATATAGCGTCGGTGTATATCTAAATGCTCCTCTAAAGCTTCATAAAGTAAAGGCTGATATGAGGAGAATGTTTGTCCAATTAATCTGTCTGGATCGGTTTCATCATAGATTACTGCCAAGTCGTCAATTTGGTGAGAACGTAGTTCTTCGTAAAGTACGAATTTCCGATATGGTTCTTCCTCAAACCTACAAATAACCAAGCACTTTGAATCAGGATGTCTTTCAAAATTCATCACCTTGTAAGTGTAAATTAAAGGCAGACAATCAGATTTTTCAGAGTTCTCAGTTTTTGTTAATACAAGCGGTTTTATGTCAGCTATTTTTGCAGTTTTTCTACTCGAATTAGTTTCCTCCGATTCTTCAACAATGCTTAAGAAAGCACCGCCCAAGGAAGCAAGAATAGTTCCGGTAAAGCCCAATACAATAGCACCAGTGCCAATATAGGCAATTTGTCCAGAGCGTTCTTTCTCAACTATTGGGAATCCGCCCCTAGCTAAGTACAATAAGCCCAAACCAGAAAAAGTTGCTATAGTGCCTAAAGCAATAGCAGTCAAAGATACCATTCCAAAAGCAGCATTAAGGTTTCTCAAGCCATTAAACGCAAACTTCTTCAACATAATTCATCCCTCCAAAATGCAGGTCACAAGATTTTTAATTACTCTCGCCCCGGCACAAATTGGGATTTGCTGAGAACTACACCACTAACCTACCCCTTACTCTATTAACAATTCCACAACTATTTAATAGATATGTACTCGTTAATTTTCAGTCTCAGTAGTAGTTTCATTCCCAATGGTGATAGCAAGAGTCGAACTTGCTTTGTTGCTTAAAACAACAATCTACCCGAACTGAAATATCACCAAATCACAATATATAGAAATAACATATCTACTTTCCAAAAGTCCAAGTATTAGTTTCGTTTAATTCCAATTCTTCAAAACAGTTAGCAAAACCCGTAAAATGAAAACATCTTAGCGGCAGCCGAGATATTAATAGTAAAGAAAAATTTTCTAGTTTAGCCAACTGTTGTAATCTCAATAAATCGTCGCTAAAACTATCGCTAACAAAGTGCAATCTATCAAAATTATCAATCACAAGTAGTCTATTGAATCCTTCAGATAATTCGGTTACTATATTTTGCCAATCCTGCTGGTAGTACAAATCAAAACTCATAGGAATAACATCAAAGAGATGAGCCACACTAAAAGGATATTCAAGATTAAGATAAACAGACTTTAAAGTAATATCTTTAAGTAAACAGTTTTTAACAGTAAAAGTCTTACCAGTATCCTGTTTACCCCATAAATTAACATTCTTGCCTGCATTTAGTTCACCAATCAACCAAGTATATTCTTTATAACGTAACATTACTAGTACCCTTTAGATAAACTACAATTGATTTGAGATTAAATGTGTGATTTTTTGATTGTGTCTTTCTAAACTTTTTCTAGAAAATTGGTTAGATACAATAAAATTATCTAATAAAAAATCAGGTGATTGTGAAAGTCTTAACAGCACACCATCATCACCACTACTGCGATGATAGTAATGTACAACAGGTGATTGGATAACTGTCAGGTTATCGTTACGAATTGCTCGCCCTGTAACTAGCCCATCCATAATAAATTTAGCGGCAGCAGCTACATTATCACTATCTCGTGCAAAATTTTTGAGATACCAATGAAACTCAATCCACACTGTACTATCTAAATAAAATTCACATTCTCTAACAAATTCACCAATTAAGTTTGTCCAGTACTTCTTAAGTTCAGCACTTGCTTGCCAACTCGACCGTGCCTGGTTAATAATTTCGTTCATACAAGGGGGTAAAGGCATGGTTAGTTCAAATATCATCTTCACCGCCACCTTTCAAGTTATTTAAAAATTCTTCGACAACGTTTCTAAATTTCTTGTATGACCTACCATCTTGACGGGATAAATTGAATACTGCTTTGACAATTTCATCAAGTTGATAGCCCTTTTGATACAAATTCAAAATAGAATTTCTTGCTTCTTCGTCAAGCTGTACCTTAAAACTAAAACTGCCCTCAAAATCAGTCTTAGATTGCTTAGTTTTAGTAGCAGTAGTGGCTTTAGATTTACCATTATCATTACTACTACTCTCGCCATACAGACTAGCGACAAATTCATCAAAATCTAACCCAGATTTCCATGCTGTATAAGGATCGTTCTGGTTTTTTGCTTCCAAGAGTAATTGCTGGAAGTATTCAGGGTCTTCATCGTCAGCAACATATAAAGCTTGGAGTCGTAAAACTTCAGTCGTCTTGTACAAAAAATCACCGTATCCTAGCAAATAAACTGCACGCTTATCTTTATCGTCCCCCAGGATAATACAACTATCTTCAGGACGGGTTGTAACAAAGGCTGTCTTCGCTGGAAAGTTTGAGCGAATCAACGGGTCTATCACGTTTTTGTCAGGTCGCTGGGTATATAACAATACATGAATCCCCGCACCACCCGCTTTTGCAAGCAACTTCATCAGCGCAGTCTCAATGCGATCGCAGTAGTTATCATCGGAAAGCAGGTCAAAACACTCGTCAATTAGACAAATTACTCGTGGCATGATGCAATCAGGTGCGAACCGTGAGTTGTACTGTGCGATCGTTTCAATACTGCTGTGGCGCTCAAATTCTTGGTAGCGCAATTCCATTTCTTCGACCAAGTAATCGAGTAAGTTAGCGGTAGACGCTGCATCACGCGCAACTGGGGCAACAAGATGGGGAAGCCCATCAAATTTACCAAAGGTCACACGTTTAACATCTGAAAGTGCCAATCGAACAACAGAAGGGGGATATCGTCGCACTAAGTATAAGATTGCAGCTTTCTCAAACTGCGATTTTCCACCGCGCGTCCGCCCACCACCCAGGATATGGGTCACGTTATCGCTATAAAGGGGGATTTCGACATAAGTGCCATCAACATCAACGCCACCAGGGATAGACACCGAATAAATGTCAGGTTCGCCGTCAAAAGTCAAGTAATCACGGAAATAAGCAAATTGTCTGTCTAACCTGGGTATGTCAAATACAACTCCCCCAGGTACTACACTCACCATTGGCGCAACTTTTAAGCCTAACTCTTCACCAAGCTGCTGTACTAAGTCATTACCGATATCTTCTACTTTCTTATAACTAACACCCCGTCCCAGTTTTACCCTAATACGGTTAAAAGTAGGGCCATTTTTGGCATCAACATACTTAGCATTAATATTAAAATCTTCTAAAGTATCAACTAATAGTTTTCCTGCTTGCCCCATAGTTAAAATATTTGAGCTAGCAATCTCATTATTAGCAATTTCACTATCTAAATATTTAGGTTCTCTTAAAACAATTGAGCTATCTCCTACAAGTTTTAAATCTATTGGTTTATCTGTGGCACGCGCAACAAGCACTGCCGTTCGGCAGCAATAATTTTTAATAAACTTATCTTTAGATTTGTTGGCTAAATCAGTAAAGTAACTAATTGATTTATTATCTAAAAATAAATTATAAAGATTCTCCTGAACTACTTTATAACCAATCTGCTTAAGATAAATATTTTTGATTGATTCTATATATTCAAATAAAGATTCTATTGGCGAGATGCTAACTATCTCAATCATTTTTTGATATACGTTATTTTGCTCCCACTGCGATGGTATCCGATTGAGATGAATATACTCAAGCGCGTAACGTACAAATTCATATTGGTTTAAAGTACAGTGTTCTGCACATATTGATAATATTTCATCATCGTTTGTACCTGCAATTACTGATTCGTATATTACCTGAAATAAAAATTCTAAGTTAAATTCAACAACTGGACGTGATAATTTTGCTCTAAAGTCAATCTGCTTTAAAACAGTTTCAGCATAAGAAACCATTGCGTCCGGTAAAGCTTCCTGTACATTCTCTACAATCTCTTCATTGCTCAAACCATCTTGTTTGGCCTGTACAATTGCAGTCCAAAGCTGTTGTTTTTGAATTTCAGTATTACCATTAGTGTTATTGTATGGTAGTAACATTACTAAGTTTCACTTTCTAGAAATTTCAAACTTTTGTAATTGCTGCTGATAGTAAGTTCTTAATTGAGCAATTGTTTTAGCATTTTGATTGTAATTATTACAAGGAAACGAAGCCCAAATTCTGCCTACTTTGCATACAGCAGTATCAAACCTTCCTGCTTCAATGTCACTGAAAGCATTATTACGACGAATATATTCAATTGCCATTTTGTCCTGAGAAGCTGGACTAAAATCTTTTAAGTTTAACTTTGGCTGAAGGTCATACCAACTTATATCCAACATTTGATAAGCACCAGCCGCAGTCGAACAAATATTTTTACCATTAATAGGAGCGCACTGTTTCTTTAACGGGTGTGTAGAAAAATTATTAAAAGTTCCGTTAAATACTAACTTGCGATAACTTTCTGACTCACTGGTTCCTGTTTCTGCCCAACGAATTGTTGCTAAAAAAGCACTCAAACGTGGTGAATAAAGATGTGGTGAGTAAGAACTTGTATTAACTCTGATTCTTAAACTATTTGACGACAATGAAGAAACACTCTTACCTTGAGAAATTGAAAAATAAATGCCTAAAGTAATTAAGGAAGCAGTTGACAAATGAATTGGTTGAAAACGGGATATAAATTGATGACGAGGACTGAAAATCAATCCTGCTAAACCACCAACAATAAACCCAAATTTCCAACTATCAACTGCCTTACCGAAACTACGCACTTGGCAAACAGTATCTGCACCCTTGGATACCAATCCACATGGCAGTGAAGCTACTCCGAAAGAAAATGCAACAGAGCAGGCTGCACCAACCACACCTGATATAAAAATCGGTACAATTTGCATTGCTCTTGCCAATAGCTAAATAACTTTCAACGGTTTGCTAAATATTCGTGTAAATAAGGGCGGGGGTTCTGCGCTACACCATTAACGTGAACCTCAAAATGTAAATGCGGCCCCGTCGAAAAGCCCGTACTACCTACTGCTGCAATCATCTGCCCACGGACAACTTGTTGTCCCTGCTGTACATACAGCTGACTGGCATGACCGTAGAGAGTAGATAAACTTCCCTGATGCTGAATAACAACTGCTTTGCCGTAACCATCCCTGTCACCCGCAAAAATTACTCGACCAGCATCAACCGCATAAATTGGAGTACCCTTGGCTGCGCCAAAATCAATTCCTCTGTGAAACTTGCGATCGCCTGTAATGGGGTGTGTCCGCCAACCAAATTCACTAGTTACAGGAGTACCAGCCGCAGTTGGAAAGGCAATTCGACCGTTATTTAAAACCTTATTACTAACAACAGTTCTAGGTAGTATTAGATTCTGGAAAGATTTAACTAACAATTGAGATTCAATCCATCCAGAAACCTGGGGAATGACCATAGCTGCAATGACAACTGAGGTTGCGATCGCATATCTCCAACTTTCACTCGAATTAGTATCGGCTGTCTCATCCAAACTAGTTACAGTCGAATTACTAACCTCCTTTTTACCGTCAGTTTCAAAGATTATTCGCATTGCCTCAACGCCTTTTTGCATTAGCAGGAGAAACCTGCCAACAACCAATTTTTGCAGTACTCAATACTTCCTCAAAATCATTCTGAGCTACACGACAATCAGGAGAATTTAGGCCATCTTCGGATGTTGCAGATTCCTTAACTTTAGGGGAATAGTGCGTAGAGACAGGATTAGAAGATATATTCACGCTAGGTGCAGCAGTAGAAACAGCAGCCGGCGATAAAAATTGAAGCTTTTGTGCTAACGCCACAACATTACGCCAGTTATAAAACTGCAAATATCCTGGTTGCAAGATATCTGCAATCCACACCAGCAGTACGAACCAAAAAATTGCCTTTACCCACATTAATCCAACTGCTTAACCACAGGCAGGGCAAAAGAAGGAACTTCCTTGGGTACAACTTCAATCTTTTTCCCAGCTGCATATCCTGGCCCGGTGTAACTGCCATTAAGGAGAAAATTCAACAGCATTATTAACAACCACACTCCTACAGCAGCGACACCCACAGGAGATTTAATTACATCAGATAAAAAATATACTGGATACCAGCCAAATCTCCAGGGATTCTGCGGGTGTAGCCGATGTGCTTTCCACGTCTCAATGTAGGGAATTTCTATCTGAGGAACTCTCGGCTTATAAGCAGTAGGTGCATTAATATACCTCACCTCTACTGGTTGAGTATCATAAGTGGTCATAGGAGAAATGTTAGGTTGCTGATTTATTATTCCTCCTTGCTGTACCTGCTGCAACATATTTTGCAATCGATTGGCAGGCACAATTGCTCCACCTTCAGAATAATCAACATCAAAATTACGGCGTTGATTTCTACTCATAATATGACCTCAAATTAACTAACTAGCTGGCGGGTTTATTATTTATTTGGGAGTTAGTATCTTCCCAAAAATCTTCATCTTGAAGTTGGGCGTAAAACTCTTCTGGAGATAACATTCCAGGTTGATTTTGTACTCCATCTTCAACAAACTGACTACTATCTACTCGCCCTAATCCAGAAACAGTAGAACGAGGAGAAAATTGAACGACATTTTTAGCAGAAAACTCGTTATTAAATCTCATCCCAAGAGGCGAAACTGGGGGGATTAAAGAAGGCTGAATATCAGTATTAGAAACACCAACATGAAGTTGTTGATTGCCAGAATTTCCCAAATTCTCAGACACTGCATCAGCTTCTTCAACTGCATTGTTATAGTCAGAAATGCCCCAACTCAAGAAACAAGCAAACCCAGCCAGAAATATAACTGCACTCATCCAATGCACTTCTGAATTGGGAGATGGCATCATTTCAACCGTTGTCCGAGTTGAACCTTCCAGGGTAGTACGAATAGGGGTACGTTTGACTGCCGCTACAACATTGAGCGAACACAAAGCTATGCAAATTATCGCAGCAGCAAACTTAACATACATGACATCACTCCCCTGATTTATTAACAGGCTTTCTATTAGGAATCGGCTGAGGTAATTGCTTGTTCATTTGTTGGAGATATATTCGCCTTTCCTCCTCCTTCTGGCGTATTTTCTCGCGGATATCTGCCACCTGTGCCATCTGCTCTACTGGATCTAAATACCCCCGCGCCCGTAATAACTGCGCCTGTGCAAGCGAGTATGGTTCTTGAGCATTCTTAATCTGAATTAGCATTTGATTGAGATCGACCGATGGTTGAGATTCCAAATTCTGGGCGTAATCAATCGCCTCTAATTTACCCAAGATCAAAACAGCAGCAGCCCCGGTTGGTATCTTCTCCTCAACTTTCGTACCATCGGTTTTGCGGTATCCCCAATAAAAACTATTATTTCCAGAAGCCGCTTCTAGTAAAACATCCAGCGAGTTGAACTTAACTATCTCCAGTGCTGGCATATAGTGAAGGCGGTAAAATCCAGATTTCTCATTAGCCTGCATTCTGGATATTTCACCCCGCAATTGCTGTCCCCACAATGCCGCCGCCAACTGTCGCCAGCCTGTAAGAGTAGGCGCACCCTCTACAGAGGAGTAACTGGACAGATGGTCTATATTGTAGTCAGTACGGGACAGCTTTTCTAAGTACACTTCTCGAATTTGGGCAACTTGCGCCTTTACTTGCTGTACCTCCGATATCTGATTACTTGGAATTTGTTGCTTCCATCCAACCATTAATGCAACCGCCCCAATAACAGACAGCGCACTAACAGTCGAACAAACCGTCCACAGGGTAACATTTACCTTTTGTCTTCTTCGACTTGGTTGTTTATTTCGTACAGGTGTAGGAGTAAACATAATTTACCCCTCACGTATTATCAACAACCAACTGCAACTGAGGGCGCTTGTTTAACTCGCGGGCGATCGCAATTCCTGCACCACCCACAACTATCCCGGTAAGTAGCAACAGAGGGTGCAAGGCAAGCGTGGCTCCCACTCCCAATAGCTGTCCTATCATCCCAGAAACACCCAAGTTCATCAACAAACCACCCGCAGTGTTAACCAAAAAGTCAAATGCTGCACTCATACTTACTCCCTGGTAAACCAAATAACTACTAATGCCAGAATTAAACCAACTAATTCACCTATGCCTACACCAATCAAAATTGGCTGGATGCTGTAAATCTCCTGTTTATCCTGCGTTGGGGGAATCGCTACCCATGTCCCAACCACAGTACCAGCTACTACCGAAAGTAAATTTATACCAACTGCTTGGGTAGATGTTTTTCTCAAATTAAGTAAACTCTCATCCCGTATTCGATAGCAGATGGGTAGCATCTGAGCTACTATTTCTTCGGAGATTGCCCGGTTTTCGGCTGCGAGGACTTCAACTGTCTCGGCTGCGGTGTCGATGTACCGACCAAGAGTGGATGAGTCTCTTCTGCCCAATTCACTTTGCCGAAAAAATCGTTATCGATGCGCGAATTGATTCGCTCTTGCGCCTGGTCGTAACCAGATGGAACGGAAGTATTACCTTCAGCCAGCGAACTACTGCCATGAAAAACAAATTCTTCTAGAGCAAGTGTGGAAGATTCAAGCACCACTTTATGGCGTAATTCTCCTAACTGAATACCCCTGTCTGCATCCCGGTACAGTATTCCTACAAAACTATCGGGGGAAGCTTGTTCTGGATCTACGCCAAATCGCTGTTTAATATACTCGCGCTTGTCGAACTTATGTTCGCCTACTTCTGATTTGCGATCGCGCATTGCAATCAAGTGCTGGGCAGCTTCTTCCAAGGACATACCTTCACGAGAAGCTATTTCTTTAAGTTGAACTAACTGCTGTTCGATTGTTTCGTCAAGCGTATCATTTGCCTGTAAAGCTAAATCTAGCAACCGACAGCAGGTGCGTACTACATCAGGCGACACCTGCAAAGTCTCTGCCACTTTGTTGATATGCTTCATTGCGCTCAATTCTCCTAATTACTGATTGCACAATTGGGTTGTTTTTTTCTTCATCAGATATATGCTTGGTCAAAAAGTTATAAAGGGTTAGACCATTAACTTTTTGTAAATAAGCATCTAAGCCACCAGCAGGAATTACTTGCTGTAAATATTCCTTATATGTCAACCGCCGAATTTTGGTAGCAACATAGAAAACATCAGCAATCTCAACTGTTGCTGCATCAAAATATCCTCCCCGCTTTCGCGGTTTTACTATACCGGCATAGGGATACCACTTTTGTAAAGCAGAGATTGAAATCCCGTATCTTTCGGCAAGTGTTTTTTGGGTGTAGATAACGTTTTCACATATCATCAAACTCAATTCCAAGTAAAAGACAACATTAATGAGAAGCGAATTGAACTAACACATTACTAAACTGTTTATAAATTAGAAAATAATTTACCAAATATGCCAGTTTAGTACAGGTATAGCTCAACTCAAATACATCTATAGTTCAACCTATCTCCAAATAAACTGCACACTAGCCAAGTTACATACTGCCTGTTGATAATGCAAGCATGTTTGTATATATGAGTAAAAAAAATAGAAAAATAACTCTTTAGGTAAGAAACTGCTCTAACAGAAATATATAACGTGATGTGCGCCTTAATAGTCTGTGACAAGTTCAATGAACTTTTACCCATTTATCTTGCCGTATCATGTTCAAAGGGCGACAATAATTGTCAAAGCCTTACGGGTCAAGGGCTTGAAGCAAAAGACCCTCTCAAAAAATTGGAGCTTATTGACAATGAACTGTGCAGCTATTAAACACCTATTTGTGGGGTATAGGTAGTTTTCCGTGATTGTTGCCAGAATGCTACGATTAAGCGGTGAGGTATCATTCACCCGGAAATACTCGGTGAAGAAGTAGTCTTTACAGAAGCAAACTTCAGTAGTGTGCAAGTTGGATTGCAACAATATGAACATGATTTTGGAAGCGTTAATGTAAGTTCTGTACAATAGTTGTTATTATTTATCTGCATACTCGAATTTGAGGAATGACAACAAACCAATCCTCTAAAATTTCTCCACTTATATCATCTCTTTTAAGATGATGATAGATATATTTAACTGTGATCTCATTGGTCTGAAATTTAAATTGACTAGGGGACATACCTTTCTGCTGAAGAAATCGTCTCCCCCTCTTTGATAGACAACCAATTTCATCATTATTTCTTGTAAATATACTCCAAGTATTATTATGATTATTCGCTCTTATTTCAATAAGATCATGCTCACATAAATTTTTAATAATATTTTGTTTATTTTTAGTGATTTCATATCCTAAATAAACATCACTTGGAGTTAAATCAAAGTAACACATTAACTGAGGAAGTTGATTTTCAGTATAAGCAGTGACCTGTGAAGTTAAAGCAGCTTGCTGTATAAAGGTACTCTGCTTAGTAAAACAAATAACTAATTCTTCTTCGGCGCGAGTCATAGCGACATAAAAGAGTCGTCTTTCTGATTCAAGCTCATTACCATTAGTTTTAAATCCATCAGTTAAAAGTATGACTTTACGAAACTCCAGACCTTTTGAACCATGACAACTAGTAACTAAAACTGAGTTATTTTCTAGGAAGGATTCACCATTTTCGTTAAATTCAAATATAGCAGTCAATATTTCATCACCACTAATAGGTAGTACAACATCTTCAGACCCATAGCCCCGTTCTTTATCTAAATCTTTAGCAATATTTATTAAAGTTTTAACAGTAGGTTCTGTTAAGCTACGACCAGTACGCTCAAAAAATGCCTCAAATCTTTCCTGAACTAATTCTTCAGGATTTAAAACTAGACTATAGTCTTTCTGTAAAGCATTAATTAGTAGACGAGTACAACGGTTTTTTACTAAAGGGATAGTATTACTCTTAAGTGCATAAGTAGAAATACTTTCTCTTTCTAAAAGCAAGCGAATAGGACTCAAATCATCCCAACGACTAGCTAGAATAGCGATTTCATGAGGAGCAATCCCTGCTTGAATCCAGGATTTAACTTTGTCTTTAATCCATCCTGCTTGTTGTGATAAATTATTGAATATTAAAGCCAAAACTGGATCTCCTCTTAGATTTTGGCGTTCGGAGTTAATACGGACTTGCTCTTCTAGAGATTGTTTACAGCGTATTGGGTTATTTTGTATAAGACAATTAGCAGTTTCAATAATGTTTTTTGTAGAGCGGTAATTTTCGGTAAGTAGTAGTCGTCTTGCTTTATACTCTTCTTGAAATTGAAGAATATATTTAGTATCAGCACCTTTAAATGTAAAAACATTTTGATCATCATCTCCAATAACACAGAGATTAATTTGTACTGATCGTGTTTTATCCTCAGATTCATTTAAGCCAGAAATTGACTTAATCAAACGATATTCTTTCTCGGTGACATCTTGATATTCATCAACGAAGATATATTCTCATTTCCCTAACAGTTGAATTCGTCGTGCCTGAGTATCTTCATCTGCATATTCAAATTCCTCACCCTTTTCAATTAGTTCGCAAGCTTCAACCAAAAGCCGATCAAAGTCCATTGTTCGATTCTTAGTATATTCACCTACTGTCCGTCCTAAAAGTGATAAGGCTAAACGGTGGAAAGTAAAAACCCGAATTCGTGACGCTTGTTCGCCAATCAGTTTTTGCAACCGTAGCCGTAATTCTCTAACTGCATTACGGTTGTAAGCTAAAACGAGAATACGCTTCGGCTCAACTTGCTTAACTTTTACAAGATAAGCAATCCGGTGAACAATAGTTCTTGTTTTACCAGAACCAGGGCCTGCTATTACTGCTATTGCTGGGTCTGAAGCAAGAACGATTTCTTTTTGAGCAGGGTTAAGCGATTCTAGAATACGGTTGTAGTCTTCTGGAAGAATCGGTCTGGTAATCTCTTGTGCCAAAAATTGGTACTTTGAAAGGAACTCTTCTTGATTTGTGCCAAAGTAATCACTAACGAATTGCTGACGCTGTTCTGTTAACTTTAACTGACCATATTGCACCATGTAATGAGTGCGACGAGTTTGTTCATTATAGTGAGCTTCAACTTCCGGGTAACGGCGTTTTACTGTGGAAACACTTGCGTTTTTTATTACACGGACTTTCAGCGACTGTTGAAAGAGATTCAGCCCATCACTTAATCGAATTATTTTTCTCTGGTGCAGCCACAAAAGAATAACTTCTAACTCTTCATTATTCCAGTCAAGTTGAGTTTTTTGGGTAATTTCTTTAGCAAGTTTACCTAATTCGTACTTCAGAGGTAATCTCGCCCCTGTTGTATCTCTCAATGCTTGATACAAAACTTCCAATACTGTAGTTGTTAGAATTTTATGCCCAGGTAAATGCTCTACAACTTCCATTTCTCCTAAGCGAACTACATCAATAGAAATTCTACTTAACTTTAGCCATTTTTGAGCAACCCAACCTTCCAAAATATCTATGATGTTGGATGCTCTGATTTTTTTACTATTGTCTAGGTCAAGTCGAGAAGCAAGTCCACGCAGATTTATTTGTATTTCATTTTCATTACCAAACAACTCATTAAGCACTTTGAGTAATTGGTCTTCTAACTGGCGAATGCGTTCATGATTATTACGGGCATCTCCTCTTACACCCTTGGTAATCACAAGTGTAATTGGTATTTCAAAAGAACAGACTTCAGCCTTTTGCAGTTCACGGATTCTGGCAGTCAGGTCATGTAAGCTAATTCCAGCTTCATCACTGAGACGGTCGAGGGGAAACGGTTGATCGTTGCTATTACAATAAGCTTTCGCAATATGCATTGCTTGAATCAGCCGCTCAAAGTTGTCTGCTTCAAACCGGGATAAATCCTTCATCCGGCTGTATTCCTCAAACTGCTCTATAGACTCAGTAAAGGTATTATGGCTTAGTTCAAATTCGATAAAGCTTGAAAAGTTTTCGGCTCGTTCTAATAAACCAAATTTTTCTAAGTAATGCAATCCTGCTTTTATTTTAGTATTTTGCTGCTCTGATTCTTCACCAAACTCTTCATCAAAGTCGCCCAATTGAAAGATTTCATTGGTTGTCACCCAAAACCAATCATCTCTAGCACTGCCAAAAGTAAGATCGCGGATATGTCTGGTCGAGATCAAGACATTTTTTAAATCTTGTTCGCTTAGTTGGTTCAAGCTTTGCAAACGAAAAACTGTATCAGCATCTTTTGGATCAAAGAGTAAAGTACAAACTGCTGGCTCTCCGTCGCGCCCTGCCCGCCCTGCCTCTTGGATATAACCTTCTAAATTTGCACTCATGCAATGGTGAATGACAGAGCGTACATCTTTACGGTTTATGCCCATACCAAAGGCACAAGTTGCAGTAATTACGTTCAATTTACCTGATTTGAATTCCTG
Organism: Calothrix brevissima NIES-22; assembly: GCF_002367995.1. Lineage (GTDB taxonomy): Bacteria > Cyanobacteriota > Cyanobacteriia > Cyanobacteriales > Nostocaceae > Aulosira > Aulosira brevissima. The sequence continues at coordinate 4,710,732 of NZ_AP018207.1, read as the reverse complement.
CAAAACTTCCTGTTTTTTTTCTTTTGCAAGTTTCCCGTGATAATATTTAGCTTCAATATGACTTTGTTTGAGAAGTTCTGCTAGTTTTTCGGCATTCTTACGTGTAGTAGTATAAATTAGCGTACTACCACCTAGTTTAAGAGCTTCTTTTACTTGATTCAGTAAAACTTGTTCTTTATTGCCTGCTACTGGAATGACATCAAAAGTTAGATTATCTCTTGTTGTTGCCCCATCAATTGTACGATTTATATTTAACTGGTATTGAGCAAATAGCTCTTTAATATCTTCAATAACAGCAACAGTTGCTGTTGCTGTCATCAAAGCTAACAAAGGCATTGCAAGCTGCCGCTCTTGATATAATTCATAAATAAATTTCGGGATATAACGGTAATCAGGACGAAAATCGTGACCCCATTGGCTAACACAGTGAGCCTCATCAATCACCCACAGAACCGGAGGGCGCTGTTCTAACAATGCCCGAATACTCATTGACCGTAATTGCTCAGGACTTATATACAGCAAACCTTTGGAACCAGAACGCAGTTCTGATAATCGCTGACGACGTTCTGCTGCTGAGAGATTGCCGTTGATAAAAGTGGCAAAGAAAAACCCAGCTTGTTCTAAATCTGCCACCTGATCTGCCATTAGTGCTTGTAGCGGTGAAATGACAACAGTCAGCGCTTTGTGCCTTTCGTAGAACATGAAAGCTGGCAGTTGATAGCATAAGGACTTGCCACCACCAGTAGGCATGAGAACAAGCGGACTCTCATTATTAATAATTGCTTGCACAGCTTCTTCCTGTAAAGGTCGAAAACTGGGAATTTCAAAATATTCCAAGTAAGAGCTGAGAACGAATTCATCTGTACTTAAAGGACGCAAACTCTCAAGTACAGCTTGGAAACCATTTAAATGTCTGAGCCAATCACAAAAAACCTGCTTCGATTCATTGGCATTGCACTCATAATTCCAAGCCAATAATCCCGCCACGCATAATCTTGTCTCAAAATTATAAGTTTGTGGACTAGACCATATCTGCTGCATATAGGATTGATTTATTCCTTTTAGCATTGTTTCTGGCAGCATTTCTATGGCGGGTTGTTCAATCTTCAAACCAAGGTTATCACTGAAAAATTGTTGATATGCAAGGTCTGCATCTTCGCAACCACAAGTCAGGAGCCAAATATATACCTGTTGTACTTCATCAGGCTTTTTAAATAGTGCTTCTAATTGTTGACGAAGTAAGAATCGAGTTACCTGTGCGTCTTCTACAGGATTATTACTTGAATATTCACTTTGCTTATAATCTTTATTTAGTTTATGCGAATGCTGTAGGGGAAAAGCGAGTATTGATAGTTCTAAAGTGTCAATTATATACCAAGAAGATAATTGAGGATCTTGCTCAATCAGATAAGGGTAATCAAAGCGGCGGAAGTTGTGACCGCATACTGCTAAATTACTATTCTTCAGCTTCCTAATTTCTTCGTAAGCTTGATTTAGATGCTCTTGATAAAAATCTTTTGTTAAATTCAGAGATACCAATCCTATACGGTATATATTATTTTCACTATTAATTTCTAAGTCTAAATAAACATATAATGATTCAATATTTGATAAATTTTGCATGAGAATCCCTGATTAAATTGCTTTTTAGCAATTTCATTTCTAAAAAATTACTAACTTAACCTTCCCTGACTTTGTTAAAAGATATTAACCTGTATTTTCATCAATTAAACTATTATGTAAAATGGTTCTTAATAAGAATGTTTTACTTAGATCAACTCCACAGAAGTTAGCATTTTCAAGATTAGCATGGCTCAAATTTGCTTCCTGTAAATCTGCACCTTGCAAATTCGCACCTTGGAACTTGGCATTTGTTAAATTCGTTGAAATTAAACTTGCTCCACTTAAGTTAGTATTCTCTAAATTTGCATTATATAAATTTGAGCCACTTAAATTAATTCCTGATAAATTTTTACCTTTTAATTTTGGGGAAGAGTTAAAAGAATTACTATTATAGACTCTCAGATTACAAAAATCTTTTTGCCCTGAGTTATAAAATTCCAAAAGTTCTGTATCTAAGATTACTTCCATATTAAAGCTCCAATAGTATTTTGGTTTTATATGAGATTAATTATTACCTCACTTCTACGAAGTTAATCTATCTCCGCTCACTACTCCTCATCTACAACATCGCTAAATGCTGAATCATCCACAGCCAATACAGGCTTGCCCATAACAGTCTCGATTTTGGCAAGTATCATCCGTTGACGCGATGCCATGAAACTCTCAAAGTCGTCTTGTCGAAGTGTTATTGCGTCGATTTGATGAGTTGCCAAAATCGCATTCATCCCTGCATCGTCTAGCTGAATACTGTCATGGTTTTGAAGCTGAACCAGATATTCGCTTGGAGCTTTACCGCCAATCATGCGATTTGCTTTAAACGATATCGGTGTTTTGTTGAGAATAGAGTTATAGCGAGATGCGGGAATACCCTGCTTGTCACACCAACTCTTGGGGAAAATGTGATGAATATCTAGTCTGCGTTCTTCCCAATCGGTTTCATCCAAATCCCGAATAGTGGACTTCCAAAAGAAATCTTGAGAACCTTCACGTTGAATCAAGGTATTGATACCCTTATATGCAGCACTAGTTCGGGAACGCAAAGTCCCTAAACGTGCAGGTTGGAAGTTAGCATCCCGAACAGTTGCAGGTTCTTCCTTAGCGTCCTCAATCCAGTCGATAAGCTCTTGAATATCCAAAGCCATGCGAGTTTCAACTGCCCCACCGTATAATTCGCCAAGGATACCGCACCAGAACCAACGGGCGATTTTTTCATGGATTTTCGGTTCCAGCCAGCGATCGCCAAGCAACGCCATGACTGCGGCAAGAGGGATAAGTTGAGTGCGGTAGGGTAAATCGTTGGTAGAGAAAAACGATTCTTGACGTAGAAATTTAGCTGCTTTCCAGTAACCTTGCGTAAGAGGCTGTTTCCATTTTTGGTAAGCATCTAGAGGTAAAGACAAAACTGCTTCGCGCTTGGCAGTAACACCTGTTACCTGCTTGCCAGTTTTACCCGCCTTTAAGTCTTCCCTTCGTCTATCCCAAGTATGCAGTAGTGTCAATCCTTGAAGAAACTCAGTAGGTTGAATCTCGCGTAATAATCTTAGTTTTTGTAAGTGAGCTTGAATACCTACAACTCCTCCTTGAGTATTACCAAACCACTCATCGCGTAAACTGACATTATCAGCAGCATAAGTGGCAGTTAAAAGTTCAAATACTGAAAGGTCAACACCACCAGTATTTACTTTCTCAAACACAAGGCAAACTGCTTCTTTCTTGTTTTCCTTACTAAGTTCAATGATTGGAATATTATAGCTATGAAATTCATTCACAACCTGCCTACGAAATTGAACATATCGCCTAAACTTTTCAAGACCAGGATCGTAAGCTAGTAATCCTTCCTCCCACTTGTCATAATCAAGGAGTTGGTTACAAGGGAAGTAAAGATGTTCATATTCTTTTTCTGGGGTACTGAGGTCAAGCTTGACATCACGTCCGAAGTTTTCTTTTTGAATCCGATCTGCATCAATGCTAATAATCGCATCTTCGTAATGTTCTGGACCTAATAAAGCTGTTTCTATGTCAATGTAGTAATAACTTTGTACTAATTTTTTCTTGGAGTTATAAGTTTTTACAGGTTGTTTAAATATTAGTACTTGGGTTAATGAGGTGAGCCGTTGTTGCCCATCAAGAATCAGCTTTTTTACTTTATCAAGTGTTGCTTTTGCTGGATCTACTCCTTCAATAGGACGCGCTTTAAACTTAGCATCGCCACCAGCCTCAAGTAACATAATTGCTCCGATAGGAAAAGCACGAGCAATACTGGCTAGAAGTGAACAAATATGTTCATCATTCCAAACCCACCCTCGTTGAAAATCGGGCAATTGAATTTCACCAGATACAATTTTATCTAATAAATCTTTTAAACTTATTTTTGTAGAATCAAATGTAGACATAAAATAATCAGACTCCAGGAATTCGACATAAGATATTTCTTGTAACCAAGCTTTCAAATTGCATTTGCAAAGCAATAGCCGTTACTGGGTTATTTAGTAATACACCAGCTTCGATATTGCGCTCGTGAGCCGCTTCTGTAAAATTGGCAGAGGTCACAAGCACACGCTCCTTATCTACAACAACGCATTTGGCGTGTAAACAAGCTTTTGATTCCACACCCACGGTCAGCGATCGCGGATCGTGAAACACTTCAGGTAGTCTTTTTCCTGGCCAAATATCTTGACGAAAACTACTGGCAAACTCCCGCAGTAAAGTAGATGTTGGCACTTCACTGTTGTATGGTCGGTTGACGTTAAGAAACATTCGCACATTTAGTTCTGGGGTTAAATCCATTCGTTCTGCCAGCACCATAAATAACTCTCGTGCTTTTTGTTTTTTATCAATAGCAAAGCTAGAAATGAGAACGCTTATTTTGGCAGTGCTAAACAACTCGCGCACAACAACACCAGTGTCACGGCTTTGAGAACCAGCAATTTCTGGGCCAGTCCAAACCAAATCAACGCGATCGCTCACAGCTTGGGATGTACTTCGTTCTTCTGCCAATAGTCGCAGCGTATAGGCAATATGCTGAGAATGTACGCCGATGACATTAAGGCGGTTAAGTTCATCAACTATGTCTCGATTCAAAGCTGCTGGGATGTAGTTCGCTACATTCGATGTGGAAAAGGGTGGGGAAAGTCTGCCAGTTTCTAAAGCGACTGCCAAATTAACGAGGGCTGGACGGCTCAGGTGGAGAAAAGCCATCATACTCTCCTATCCTCAAAGAATTCTGCCCCTGAGCCTTCAACAGTAGCAACAACCAATGCCCTGTCAAGAAATTCATTGCGTCGTTCGCAAGAAGTTTCAGCAATGAGTAAACAGCCATGACAAGCCGCACCATGTAAAAATCTATCTTCTTGTTCGGCATCTGGTTGATGCTGGGCGCAAACTGGATCGTTAGAACAAAGTCGTCCCATCTCCAGTGCAACATCCAAATGGTATTCAATCCGGTTTCCTACTTGTACAAGTCCCCCTAAAGTGCCTTCCGACCCAGGAGAGCCAGTGTATAAAAGAATGCCATAACCAGATTCGCCAGCATAAATGCGTTCACGAATTGAACTAGCAGCATAACCACATTCCAAAGACACAGCCGCAATCAATAGGTGTGAAAGGGAATGCAGCATAATGTAAGGTAATCCAGGAAATTTAGCTTTCTCCTGGGCAATACCTTTTTGTTTGCGCCAGATATCAAAGCCTTTTGCTAATTTCTTCCCTCGTTGCTGCACTGCATCCCGCTTGAGCCAATTTTCAATAGCTTCTTTACGGAAAGCGATGAACACGCCTTCGCCTCTGTTTTCAATCGCTGGAACCCAAGTAGGCTCAATATCAAGAGCAGCTCGCCTGACTTGAATATCTAAATCGCCGTCAATATCAGGCATAATTGCCTCAAAACGAGTAAAGCCAATTTGGGCGGTTACTTCCTTAAGTCGGTGTACTAAGACAATGCTTTCTAGAAGAGATTGTAATTTCGGTTTGATATTATCTAATTTCCGCGCACGAGCATAAAAGTCGCTATCTGGAACATCTTCTCCCACCTCAAAGGGACTAGATAGCAAAGTCTCGATTTCTACTTGTTTAATACCCTTGTATTGCTTACCTTGCCCACCCTGCCTGCGCTGAATTTCAGCCCATACTGCTTCATCACTAAATCTTTCTAACGCAACAGCTACTTTTTGCCTCCGGCGTTCTTTTTTTACTTCATCACCACTTTCTACATACTGAAGAAAGTCTTCGTAGACTAAATTAACCGCCTTTTGCAAAGCATCATCTGAGTCTGGTAGAGAAATGACGCTCAGGAGCTGGGAAAAGTAAGCATTGCTGGCAGAGCGAACCAAAAGCCGATTATATTCTGGTTTCCCTGTTGACTCAGAAATGCAGAGTTCTTGGGCTTTAGGGCCGAGCCAAGGGCGATGTCCTTCGCACTTTCCTAAGACCTTGCCATTGGGTACTGTTGCATCTGATAACTGACGACGAGCTTTACAAGCTTCACAGCGCACAAAAATATCAGCAAAATCGTTGCCAGAGCCGCCTTCATCAAACCATAGCTGACCTCGACAGTTAGTTTGAGACTTTTCGTGGACAAAACCACGCCAATCAATATCTTTGATGTGTCCATTAACACAAGCTTGTACAAAACGCACAGGTACAACTGGCACTTTCTTTCTGTCAGCATTGAGATATTTACCAGTTACCAAACTACCCCAAGGTAGTAGAGGACGTGTCCGGTAAACTTTGGCATTGGGCGCTGCTTCATTTGGTTTAGGCCAAGTTTCTTCTACTTGAGCCACAAACCAAGTGGGGAAAGCAAAAGCTGTCATTCCAGTGCGAGATGCTTTCGGGTCTTTCTCGTCTACAGGTGGGGCATATAAGGCAATATCATTAACCCCTAAGATGTCAGCCACTCTTTCCTTGAGTCGGTCTTCGTAAATACGTTTTTTGTCACCGTGCCAGTGGTTGAGTCCGCCAATTAGGATGGAATAATCGGGTAAATCCACCATTGCCCCAGGGCCAAAAGTAGATAAGATTTGGCTTTGGCGAATCTCTCCAGATGGAGGACGCTTTTTGTTTGATTTACTCATGATTCTTCCTCCTCTACCTCAAATCCATCAGGATTGCGAACCCACAAATTAACTGTTGGCTCAACATCACGTAAACTTCGTTGAGCTTTAAATTTTCGTTCTTCTAGCGGTTTTTTTTCTAATTCCGGGTCAAGTGGGTCGAATAATAAAGGCGGCGCTTCCCCAACCTCACGCTGATATTGAAGGTTAATTTTTTCACCAGCAATCCGTTCCCATAAATCTAGTAAATCCTTAACTCGACCCCTGACTTTTTGACGGAGTGCTTCAGCATCACCTGCATCAAGTTCTTTATCGTGCATCTCGGCACGCTTGGCGATCGCATCGATGACAAAATTTAGCTCGTTACGGTGCTGAAGAATGTCGATCGCCCGAAGCGGTGCTGTCATCCCAGAATGTCCCAAACGTGCTAAAGCAACGGTAATCGCAGCAATCCCTCGGTCAATAGCACGAGGAGAGAATGGTGTAACACTGGTAGCTTCTACTGCCCTATAGAAAGTAGCGTGCCAAGCAAAGAAACGTTCATAGTGTGAGCGATCGCGCGGACGGTGAACGTTGAGTAATGTAACAACTAATCCTGGTCGTTCTTCATCCCGTCCTACACGACTGGTAGCTTGAATGTATTCTGCGGCTGTTTTAGGTTGACCCAGAACTACCATTAAGCCCAAACGTGTAATGTCCAGACCGACAGAAATCATATTGGTAGCTAAGACTACATCAACACGTTCTTTTTGGTCGAACGTTGCTTCTAAACGGCTTTTTGTATCTGCAACTTCACTTGTGCTGACACGAGAGGTCAATTCTTCTGGTTCATCGTCGATTTTCCGATCCGCAAACAAACCCGAACTTTTACCGCCTCGTTTTCGTTTGCTATAACCAATAAGCCGAGAGTTAACTTCATCTTCAACAATCCGCCGGCTGCCACCCAGTTCACGCAAGGAATTAAAATATCCGAGTAATGTCATGTAAGGGTCAGCCGGATTATCAGGGTTTTTGCTCCCACCTGCTGCTAACCATTCTTTCTGTGCAGCTCCCAGCAATACTAGATAAGTACGTAATAATACTACTTTCAGACTTCGCCCTTGAGCAGCAATTCCGACATAAGTTCGAGCATTCTTTTCTTCGGCAGGTACTGTCTTCGCAAAAAAGGAATCGCGCCGATCTGGCCCTGGTGGCGGAAATACATCAACTTCATTTCGCCCAAACAATGCTTGAATCTGCTTAGTTGCCCGTCGCACTGTCGCAGTGGAAGCTACAATCTTGGGGCGGATTTTTTGACCATTTATCTCTCGACTGCAAAGAGCATCAATTGCAGTTTCGTAAAGCCCTACCATTGTGCCTAAAGGGCCAGAAATCAAATGCAGTTCATCTTGAATGATTAAATCTGGTGGTGGCAGATAACCATCAAGTGCTTTACCTCTACCTGGATAAACAGGGCTGTAAAAACCATCTTTGTCATGACGTTCTACACGTCCAAATAAAGCACCTGTTTCTCCTACCCAAGGCAAACTCGCAAATTTATCAACTGTAGCGATCATAAAACATGGCAACCGGCGATAAATCGGTTCGTCTACTGCTAATACTGGCAAAGGGCGATCGCCTCTAAAACTACAACGGCGATTGGCACAAGTTATACGCAAATCTATTGGCTGGTCTGGATTAGGCAGTAGCTGAAATGAATTGCGGGTGAATTTAGTTCCGCACCAAGGGCAGTTTTCTAAAGGAATAGGTGAAGGTTTGCGATCATTGTTTAGGAAGGCAATGGTACGCGAACGAGCGCTGTTTTCATCATTGTCTCCTTTCTTCCCCATCCGGTTAGGTGTAGCTGCTTGCCCTACCCACAATCCAATCTCAAAAGGCCATTTCCCCAGTTTTGCTACGTCTTGTTCCCGTTCCAACTCTAGGGCGCAAATCATCGCCGCAGCACGTCCCAGTTGGTCAAGAGTGAGGAGGCGTAATGTATAGCGCATCAGTACGCTCAGTCCAGCAGAGTCAATACCAGGATGACGTAGCCGCCGCAATACAAGTGTAAAAGCTGCCAGCCCCAAGTAAGCTTCAGTTTTACCGCCACCTGTAGGGAAAAACAGTAAATCAACCAGTTCGCGGTCTGAATGTTCGGGGTTGGCTATACCCACCAAGTTCATTAACAAGAAAGCTAGTTGAAACGGTCGCCAAGTTGGAGGGGCTACAGATTCGGGAGTAATATTTTTCTTATGAGTCGCACGCTGGCGAATTGCTAAGGCGATCGCTCGATTGGCAATGCGAAACGCATCTAATACTTGTGGATCATCCAATGCGCTTAAACCAGCAGCAATTCTGTCTTTAGCAATTGCGGCTCGATCTAATAGGTCTTTAGCTACACCTAAGCGTTTTTGCCCTGTAGGAGATTTGACTCGTTGCTCATCTATCCATTGGGCATAAGCACTAACCATTGGACTGAGTAGATTTCGCAATACTTCTGCTGTCGGTGCGGCGGCTAACGCTTCCATGCCGACTTCGACATCTTTAACCTGGGTTGCAATTACCTTTTCTACGTCAGCAGTTGGTATCCAAGCTGTTCTTACTTCCTGACAGCCACCATTGGGATTTGCAATTGCGATCGCAGATACGTTATGACCAACAGCGTATTCGTAATCATCCCTGTATTGTAAATCAGCAACTTTCTCATCCCAATCATCGCCATCCCGCCCACGTAAATTGGGGCGTGGTACAAAGGAATCGGTTGTCTGAATTATTAAATTCGTTTGAAAAGCATAAGCAGCATCCCGCTTTTGGTCAGGACTAGGGCGGCGATGATTAACTAAGAATACTGAAACTGAGCGTGTTCCTGCTGGTACTAATTCCTCAGAAGTTACGGGGCGAACTGAGACAACCAGTTGTAAACCATCGCTGTTAGGAACGTCCAAATATATTGGAGAACTGCTTCCACTAAGGGGAATCTCTAGTTGTTTAGTTGTATTGCCTAAATTTAAACCAAGGTCTAATTGAGTCGGTCTGCCGCTTGTACGCAAAGGTACGGTAAGTTCAGCTTCTCGTGGAACTCTCTGCCAATCACCTGTGAAGGTAATTTCTTTTCCTTCGGTTTCTGGTTTGGTTAGTGGTTGGTAATCGCCCCACCCGACAGTAACATGAAGTTGGTTAACGGTTTGGGGTAAAAGCACACTTAACCCCATTGAAGAAGGGAAATAGGCTTTACGTGCAAAGGCTTTCTCTGGAATCTTTTCGTCTTCGCCAGAGCCAACACGTCCAACTTCGTCCATTTCTTCATCGCCAGAGTTATCCACAACTGGTGCGCCGTAGGGTACAAGGAATCCCGTGAGATACCACTTGGAAGGAGCTTGATCTAAAGTTTCTTCAGCGTGGACAGCATCATCGGGTGTTGGCCCTACAAGGTCAAGTTGTAAGGCATCAATTAGATGCGATCGCACTTCGGCAGATGTGGTCATAATATTCTCTGGGAATCCATTGGCATAACTGACGTTGAACCTGTTTAGACAGAAGCAGATGGGAAACCAGGAATAGTTAGATTCGTTTCTGTCGCCTTCCGCGTTTTTCCTGCCTTTTTAGTATTCCCTTTTACCTTTCCTTTTTCAGCAGCTTTACCACTTAAAATTTCCGCTTCGGCGCGTTGCTGGTTGAGTTCGAGTAAACGGGCTAATACTTCGTCGTGAATTTCCTCGGGCCAACGGTAGCGCCAAGGCTTTTTTTTCTGGCGTTTGCTGGTGTTTTCGTCGTCGTCTTCTTCGTCTTCGTAGTCAAGCAGAAAGGTGCAGTCTGTGGAAATATCTGTCCAGCCATAAGCATCGAGGACAGCCCGATCCATTTGGGCGTGGAGTAAGCGTAGTTGTAAAATATCGGGGTGGCGTTCGTCGGGATCGTGGAAGCGGTTGTATGTGTCGGTGAGTCCCTGGTTGTTGCGAACCATTAAGGCGGCGCGGTATTCGTAGTATTCTTTGCCTATGGTTTCTAGGATGGGGTTGGTTTCCCAGTTTTCAGGGAAGGGGAAGGTTTCAAAGCAATCTGAGGGGGTGTACTGAAGGTCATCTTTTAAAGTTGAGCTTAAAAAGCGAGTCCAAATTTCATGTATTCGTGATTGAAATATACAAAATGCCTGATCACTTTGAAAAGCAAAAACAACAATTTTCTCGTTGTATACCATTCCTTTTAGAAGAAAAGTAAATGCGTAAGCGTTGCTGATTCGTGAAATAACTAAAACCCGTTTAAGAGGTGCGATCGCTTTCACTAATCCGGGCCTTTTTTCTGCATACTGCCACCATTTAATACGCAAAGCATCCCGCTTTTGGACATCACGTTCAGGCTTGACTTTAGCTTTGATGATTTTCATTAAATCAGGATAATTCCAAGCTTCTTCTTCACTCATATCAAAAAAGTTAATCACATATCTCTTATTGGCATGAGTTGGACTTGAATTAATCTCTTCACCCCCGATATAAGGAAAAATTTTATCGGCATTTTTATGATTTTGTTCAATCAATTGGTGCATTTCTTGAATCGGTGTAGCATCAGGATTAGAATCATCAAATGTAAAACCCATTCCTAATACGATACTACCCTGAAAGCTTTTCTCAGCATTCGCCAGCAACACCTTGGGATTTTCATTGCCTCCTGCATGAAATAAAAACGCAGAAATGAAATTAACCTCTCGTCCATCTAGAAATTTTCTATTTTCATATTTCCCTTTAAAAACATGAATAACACTCACGACAACCGCCGCTAAACCTGGCCACTTCATCCGCTTTTGAGCATTGTAAATCGTACCGCCCTGCTCACAGATATATCTCAAACCAGTGCTGCGAGTGTCACCTTGGGCAATGGTATTTGTAGCAATCAATCCAAAACATCCAGACTGGCGTAAGAGGCTAAACGCTCGTCGGAAAAAATGCGCTACCAAATCAGCATTCCCATGAGATTCGGGATTAACAACTTTCAACCAATCCTGATAACCAGAAGCATGAGCATTTATTGTTGTATTCTTACCTGCAAATGGCGGATTACCAACAATCGCATCAAACCCCGGATTTTCTCTATCAAATACTTCTGGAAATTCAATCTCCCAATTAAACGCCGGAACTGGTTTCTCCCCATACCGCAATTCTGCACAAATTCGCCTAACATCTAAATCATCTTCCTGATTTTTCTGCCATTGATAAAATTTCAACCATGAATTATCACGCTCATCCTTTCTCGCCTTATCCTTATCCTTAGCGAAAAATGAAGCAATAACCAAATCCCCTTTCAGCCGAATATCCCCCAACTCTGTTTCTATATTTTCGTAAAAATCGCGCTTGGCTGCATAATCATCTTCATCCAAATTGTGAATTCCATTGCGATAAAACTTCGCTTTCTCCATTGATAGATTAAACAAAGGTAAGTTTGGGTCTTTATAAGTCTTGTCTTCATCCCATGTAAACGTTTTAATTTGTTCAGAAGTCAACCCAACTAAAGAATCTCCCCACTTCAAAGCATGGTCTAAAAAAGTAAAAGGATGAGATTTCGCTAAAGTCGCTAACCACAGAGATAACTTAGCCAAATTCACCGCAAAAGGGTTTTTATCCACACCATACAAACACCGTTGCGCCACTAACCGCCGCGCATAAAGTAACGGTTCTTCATCAATTGGAATTTCAGGTAATACGTTTTGCTTATTCCACGCTTCAACTAATTTTTCAGCCAACTGACGACAACTTTCGGCCAGGAATGCGCCCGAACCCATCGCCAAATCACAAACTTTCAACTCTAAAATCTGCTCAGGTGTGGGGTTTTCTCCCAAAGCCGATAAAATTGGTCTGAGAGTTTCTTTAACAATCGGCTCAGTCAAAGCACGAGGCGTATAATGAGAACCACTCCGCCGCAGTTCTTCCCCCGGTTGCAAATACAGAGAACCCACAGGCATTAAACTCGGCGTTTTCGGTGATACCTTGCGTCCTAAAGCCGCCACTACATCCTCTAGTGTCCTCGCATCCTTTAACTCAGTTAGGGATTTACCAGTAATTTCGCAACCTGCAACATCCTTTAAATATTTAGCCCGTTCTCCCACCTTAGTTTTGAGAACTTCCTCAACGCTGACAACAACTGTTACCGAAGATTTAGAACCTTTGGGTTTACTCCAAACACCGATAGCAGGACTACTTGCTCTTTCTACTTCGTAGCCCATAATCGCTTGATAAACGGAACCAATTTGCTCAACGTCTAGAGAACGGTAAGACAGACGTTCTCCATCCAGTATCAGCAACCCTTGCAATACCCGGTGAATTACCCCATCTGAAACGCGAGGGGGTTCAAGACTTTCCCCTGTTTGATATTCTGTATACTGGGGACGACCTTCTAAAAACGGATACTCATCTGGGTTAAATAGTTGCCCATGACGAGCAGGTAAGTACAAATCAGCGTGACCGCCGCCATCGTAAACCAAACGGAACAGACTCAGCAACCATGCCCAAGCACCATACCTCTGATCCATTGTATCCGGGTAGTTGCCTGCATCTTCTCTCAAGCGCTCGTAAAGTCCACTAACTGAGTAATAGCGTGTATAAACTGCATCTTGAGACATCAGTCCCCGGTCTTCAGCGTAAAGCAGGAACACCAACCGCAGCAAAATAGTAATCAGTCCCCCGTAAATATGCTGCGGTGCAGTGGTAGCGATGTCACTCACTAAGCGGCTTTTACTGGTTGCATCTGCGATTTGGAAGCCGCGCAGTAAATCCCATAATGCCTCTAATACCTGCTCTGCTAGCTTTATAGAGACATCGTTTTGATATTTACGGCTTTTTTCTAGGATTGCAGACAAACGGCGATCGCTAGGGACATTAAACAGTCGATCAGCCGAGAGCAACATCTCCATTGCACCCAAAATCAGCCGCCCAGATACCTCACACATTGCCTGCACAGGAAAAGTCAGGTGTCCCGATGACTCCCCAAGTGGTGCATAAACCAAACGCAATTCTGTACCGTTGCACAATAGCCCAGTGTAAACTTTCGTTTCTTTCAAAAGGCGCTCAAACTTAGATTGGGGGCTAGCGTGCCAACCAGTAGATTTACTATCCTCTGCGCCGGCATTGTCAAGTTCAGTACCATCAGGAAGCACCTGTACCAGCATCATCCAGTTGCCATTAGGGTCGGGTACAGCATATGTGGGTGTCAAAACTTCGTTGTAATCTAGGAGTGCGATCGCTAATTCTTCTGGACTGACAACTAAATCTTCTGGTTGCCAACCTAAAACGTTGATAGTGAAAGCAGGAAAGTCGTCAATTCCAAAGGTTTCCTTGCCTATGTCACCAGAGAGGGTTTCACGTCTAGCAACTGTAGCGAGTGTTTGTTGCAGTTCTACCACATTGCGGTTAACTACAGCTTGGGCTGCTGACAATGCAGGCGGAGACACCACCAACCCCACCGGCTGGAGAAAGCCCAACCATTCTTTATGTAACCGAATTTCTGGATCGTTTGCCATTGTTTATACTCCCTCTAGCCGGAAATCGGCCATAAATAAATTACGCCGACTGGCTCAACTCGCACTGCTTTTACTTTGTAGGCGGCTTCAATCCGGGCTGGTTCTGAAATTAGTTCGGTTGCGATCGCTTGAAGGCGTTTTTCCCAATGGCGACGATCTGCATCCAATTGACGCTGTTCTTCTATGAATGGAAGAGACAACTGCACTACTTTAGATTCTTCTTGACACTTGAGAATTAGCGTCTGTTGTTCTTCCAGAATCTTCTTCATCTCAGCAGCTTCTTTAATACCCCGGTTAGCCAGCTTTTTCTCAGCACTTTCTGCCAAAGCTGTGGCACGGCGTTCCAGATAGGGAATTAATTCTGCTACATCTTGGGCAGCACTTTTTTTCAATCGCTCTTTAACCGCTTCGCCAACTTGCAGCAAGTGTGGGGAAGCTAGGGAATTTTCCAGTAATTCCAGTACGTTGTCTTTCTCGCCTTCTCTTAAAGGCTGAAGTTTCTTGCGTCCCCGACTGCTTGGGTCTGACCACTCTGCTGCTACTGCAATCACCTGGTCGTGCAAGCGAGAAGCCCTTTCACCATACAGAGCCAGCCGTCCCAGTGCAATCACTTTTGGCATGGGGTCATTAGTCAGACAAACACAAGCACGAGTTAATTCATCATGCAGAAAACCCTGAGCTAAAAACCTACTCAGTAAACGCTGGACAATTCTGTGTTCTAAATGCAGATGAACTACATCCCCATCTAAAGAACCAGGATCTCGAAAGACTACAGGACGAATCGGTGCTTCTTTTCGCCATTCCCAAGGCTTTTGTCCGATTTTTCGAGGTGTTCTTAGAGTATCAAGTGTAGTTGACCATGTTGGATCTGCACCAGTACGCTGATCGAGAGCCGGAATTGTCCAACGCGCAGTTACAGGATTGTTAGCAACCTCATTCACATCTACAGGGGCAAGTGTTGAGACTCCCAGAATTTCTAAAGAAGCAGAGATGGCATTACGGAAGTGATTGTCATCTAGTCCCAACCAATCCCGCGAGTCTTTCAACATTTCTTGTAAATTCTCGACTTGTTTAGTCAAATCCTGTTGGCGGAGTCTGGCTTGCTCCAGTTCCTCATTAATTACCTGTGTGTTTACTGTTTCCTTGTTATTGAGTTGTTCTGCTTTATTAATCGAATCGGCAAGATTATTTACTTCTTGGTGGCGAATCCCATTAGCCAGTAAGCGCGACACATTTCTTTCAACCACTGGTGCAAGGCTGCCAAGTTCTTGTTGAATCGTGGCTGTTTTCCGCACCAGTACATCTAATACTTTGTCTTCTGTGCGTTGCGGTAAAACAAAGTAGTAACAATGGACAACAGGCGATCGCTGTAATTTGCGGTCAATCCGTCCATTGCGCTGTTCCATCCTCGACGGGTTCCACGGCACATCAAAGTGGAACAAGTCAGCACAGTTGTTTTGCAGATTCACTCCCTCCCGTGCTGCATCTGTAGCAATCAGAATTCGCAGGGGATGACGTGCTGGGTCAGCGTTAAATGCACTTTTAATAGCTTCGCGGCGTTCTTCTCCAATGCCCCCGTGAAATACATCTATGCGTTCATGTTCGTGGTTAGAGCCAGCGATCGCACTTTGTAATTGCTGTTGTAAATAACGTTTAGTATCTGTATATTCTGTAAAGATAATTACTCGTCGTTCTAACCAAGCAGCATTCGGTTGACCCAAATCAGGACAAAGATTTTGGCGAATCCACTCCACCAGTTGTTGAATCCGCGGATCTGGCTGGTAGCGAGAGGAATTAGCTACATCTGCCATTTCATCTAAAATCGCTAATTCACGGGCTGTTTGTCCGGCAGCTTGCATACTAGCTGCTGCCATTTGAGCATCTTCTTCTGCTTGTACTTCCTCTTCAGAAAATTCAGCCCGTTCGTCATCAGCACCAGGGGATTCAAACAGCAACGGGAGACTGGCTTGATGTATGGAAGAACGGTTAACTGCTTGCTTTTCCATCCCCGTCCGATGCACCTTTAAAGTCCGAGCAAATGCCTCAATGGAAGACAAAAGACGCTTTTGTAGTGAAGTGATTACTAACATCGCCGTAGTCTGGGTAGACTTCGCTGCATCTTTGAGCTTTTCCTCACGCAGATTGCGATATTGTTGCAGCAATCGGGATAATTTGAGTTCGGGCGCGTCTTCTGGCAGGTTATCAATAACTATAGGAAGAACGTAGCGTTGGGGAAACTCTTCTCCGATTTCTCGTAAATCTTGCTTTAAGCGCCGCACCATTACAGTGTCCAGCAACTTGCGATTACGAACGGGTACTCCTCGGCAGAAACGCTGGGGATCGAGGATTTCTAGCAAGGCGGCGAAGCTGTTGGAATGTCCATTGTGAGGAGTGGCAGACAAAAACAGCTTGTGTTCAAAACGTGGTGCTAAATCTCGAACAGTGCGTGTTAACTGTGAATCCACAGCATATTTCGCCCCACTCGCAGGTGCAGCATTATGAGCTTCGTCAAGGATGAGCATGGAAGCAGCCGCAAAATCTCCAAGCCAGTCCCGTAACGGTGCGGCATAGGTTTCATCTCGTAGCAAAGCGTGGGAAATAATGAACCGGGTGTGCGTCATCCAAGGGTTAATTCCGTAACCTCGTTCTTGACGACGGGCAGCAATAAACTCACGATCTAGAATCATGAATGTGAGTCCAAAGCGACTCTCCATTTCCTCTTGCCACTGCCTTACCACTGATGGCGGACACGAGATAACGACTCGCCTAACTTTCTGCCGCATCAACATCTCACGTAGTATCAGCCCTGCTTCAATTGTCTTGCCCAGCCCTACATCGTCAGCAATGAACAAACCGACTCTCGGCATCAGCAAAGCTTTACGTAGCGGCTCTAATTGATAAGCTTTGACTTCTATACCGGCTCGGTAAGGCGCTTGAAAAAGCTTGGCATCTGTGGAGGTTACACAATTCCACCGTAATGTGTGCAGGTAGGCAGAAAACAGACGCGGATTATCAAAACCTCGATTCGCTATGGAATCCCATGATGTCGCCCCTACGATTTTGGCATCTATTTCCCGTTCCCATAGGACTTCTAGCGATTCTCCTAACGCATCATCTTCTAAACAAGAAAGGCTAACTTTTGTGTCTTGCTCTGGAGACGGTTTCGACACAACTTCTTCTACAAGATATTGCCGCGAGCGCACGCGCACAATCTGTCCAGTTACAATGTCAGTCACTCGTGTCTGCCCCCTTGTAACTCGGCTGGTATTATCCCTCCTCTAATCATGAGAAACTCACTCCCCTAAACCCTTATGTCTAATGACTGGTTGGACTAGAGTGCTAATCTGCAACTATACTTTTTTAGTAGCAGGTATAAAATAGTTTCTTAATCTATTCGAGTCTTAGCACCTGCTACATCTTATGAAGTATTTTTATATACGGCTATATTATTTAGCTAATTATCAAGGAAATTTTAAAGCTTTTATTTTATAAGCAATTTACAGACTATTTTTCTCAGAAGTCTTACGTAGATTAGTTCTCAAACTCAGGTCAACATTAAAATTTTATAGTAATAACACTTAGTTTTTTAGAGTAAGCAATATTTTGTAGTACGACTTTGAGATAGCTTCCTTGGAGTAGCGAGCGCCTTATGCTTTGAGAATTTAACTCACGAAATTTCATAAATTCTCATTGTGGACGGATTCATTTTCGTTGATTAGCTCGATTCAAATGAGTATTTTATCGTTTAAAAAATAACAACATCCCATGTGGATTATCTAAAGATACATCTTTATTACTATTGTGATTTTGCGATTCATCCCCTTGCAAATCTTGACTTGAAAGTGAGTACACATCAGTTGCAACAAGCTGATACCCTTGAGTATTGAAATAACCAACTAGTTTATCAGGCATTATATGAGATGCACCGTAATTTGGTAACAAATTATGTTCAATTTTATCCTTATCTAAAATATTTAATTGCACAACACCTGTACGACAAAATATATCAAAATCAATCGACTCAACTAAGCCACTTGTAGTAATTTCTATTGAATCTAATTCCATCGCCAGTTGCTCTATACTTGCAAAATTCCGCGACCACGGGTTGCCCATTAAAAATAACCGTATCGATATTGCCTCCGGCTGTACCTTCACAATCTCAAGTAATGTTGTTGTAACCGCATTTGGTTGCAAGTAATCTAATACTCCATGAACCGAAACTAGCCGCAGGCTATTTGGAGCGTAAAGTTTTGTCAGTTCAAGTTCTGTTAGATTGCGATCGCAAAAATAATTTAACTGTAGATTTGGGTATTGGCTGCGTAAAGCTAAAAACTTTTCTGGCGGATTAGTAGCAATGTCGTAACAGTCGATTGTCGGAAGTTGGTAGCGCGTTAGGTCAACTCCTTCAAAACCAAAAAAAACTTCTCGCTCGGCAAAACCTGCACCCAAGATAGCTACACTATCACCTTTACCTGAAAGAATGGCTTCCCAGGTAAGGGGATAAACATTAGCAGTAAGTTCTAAAAGCCTAGCTTTACTAATCTCTAGGATATTGCCACTGCCCTTGTTTTCTAGGAATTTTACTGCCATAAAACCTCACTATATTATGAAATAATCTTGGGATGGTTGATTGGTGTAATGTCTTTACCTTCGCCCAAACGGTACACTTCCCTGTACCCGCCTATATCAATCTCAAAAAACCTATAACTCGTAGTAAACTGTGCCCACGCTGCTAAAGGATTAGTCTTGGGCAGATTTGTCGTTGCCTGGTAAGTGATTTCAAAACCTGTGCTACCATCTTGCTTAAACTTCTGTATAAAAATCTGGTAGTCTCTAGCGTGCCAAAAATCTGTGGTTCGACGACGCACTACATCTTGTGAGTCAGAACTCATTGCACGTGCTGCTGATGCGGACACGATCAATTGAAAATTGTCAGACATTCGTGTTAGAGCAAGTTTCTTGTCTGGATTTGAAAATACTTCATCAACAATTGGTCTGAGTTCAGGGTACAAAAAAGTTTCGGCAATGTAAAAGCCTGGAGACTCGCAGATATTATCCTCAAAGTAGCGATCGCTTCCGGCAAGTCCATCACATTTGAAACGAACCGACTTTTGTAAGCTCGCAAAAATCAAGCTTTCGTATAACTTCTGCTGCGATGCTGGCGTTGCTGCAAGAATTTTGAATGCAGACCCACGCATCCCCTGAATTCCAATCAAAGCACAGGTACAGTTGAGAGACGCTGCCCACGTCGCTAGAAATTTTCGATAGTTAGTATAAAGTATTAATGCTTCCTGGTAGTCAGGAGCTTTAATTTTGAGTAAATGCTTTACTGGGTTCGGCTTAATCTCCCATCCAGGTCTAGATAATAAAGTCCACAATGTTGAGGAATCTTCAATGGCATCCATGCATTTATCCCCTCAGCAAATTAATGACAATTATTTGTCTGTCCGTTCCTGTCAAATCTCATGCGGGATATGAGTTCCTTCAGATGCGCTGGGTCTACACCAAACCTATGAGCAATGTCATACTCCTCATCTTCAGTTGGCGGTGCATTTAGTGTCAGTAAATGCTCCAAAAACGGTTGCGACCCCCCTAAAGGCAAACCATCATCTGTAAAAGGTAACCTATATTGGTGCATTGGCTGCTCAAATACCGCAGGGCGGGTATTTTGTAACCACGCTACAACCTCACCAGGTTTTGGCGGATCTATCCCCAATCGCTCACATTCTTCTAATAACTCATTTGATAATTGCAATTCTACTGTAGACAGGCTGCGCGATCGCTCCACCAAATCTTGTAACCATTCATGTAGTTTTCCTGTCTCTGGTAACTGCAAACCCTGCGTCTGACAAGCAGCTACAAACTCTTGCCCAATAATAGCTTCCCGATGCAAATTCCTCAAAAATGCAGCATACTCATCTTCTGATAGTACATTAAGCTGCTGCTGAAAAAACCTCTGAATTTCTCGACTTAAACGAAATATACGTGATGCCCCAAAATCATTATCTTTCTTAATCCCCTCAATATCACCCAAACCAAGGGAGAGATTATCTACAAACCAAACTCCCACCTGACCCACTTCAGGTACTGGTAAACCCAAGGATTCGCACGCAAATATCAGTTCTATACCCAAAGAGGTATAACCCGAAAACATCTGCTCCAAATTACCCGGTTGAGGAACTGGTTTACCACTTTTTTGAGCTAGGTCAACTAAATCCAAACCCAAATCAACTAAACGCCTTAGAGTTTTTGCTAAAGTGCCACCCAATATCGGCAGTACATCATCTACCTTTTGCCGCACACCGGGTGCAAGGGTAAAGGATACCCGGTCAGTATCCCCTCCAGAAAAGCGTTCGCGCTGATTTGACACACGTTTTTTGAACTTGGTTTATCTAGGTTTCTCTTCAGTTTATAGAAACAACTGGGTTTTTAGTTACAAACATTAACTTTTATATCAAAACCTATATCACTACAACAACTAAATGACTTGCCCTCAATAAACCTTTTGAATTTAGTGCATCACTAAATTCAATTAGTAATGCACTAAACATTAAATAATATTAAGTTAATACATCACTAACTTTGCGAATCGGTAAACTTTACCTAAAAAGCACAAAACAAGAGCTTGAGATAAATCAAGCTAACTCGGTAAAAATCCTGTAAGAGTTAATAAAGATGCAAAAGAGCTACAAAGTAGTAGAAATACTACCAAAGCAAGGATTAGAACCCAGAGAATTTCTACGCTACTGCTTCGGTATAGCCGAACTCAGCCCCCCAGAACTTCTCGAAGAAGAAACAGATTCGCAATACCGCAAAAAATGTATCACCGTACTATGTGCAGTCTTAGGGGTACAAAGACCGACAGTTCGTAAGTGGGGAAGCGATCTCAACTTTGACGGAATACCCAACTACTGCAAAATTTCACTTGCTTACATTCACACGGCCGACATCGTACCAAACCAGCTAAATAGCATCTTGACAGGAGAATACAACGCACCGTTCGTAGACGCTCAAACCTTTCTAGAAAAAATACTCCTTGAAGGGTTAACTGAACAGCAAATACTGCAAACTGTTTCCCACGCCAATTTTCGCGCAACTTGTGTTAAAACTCTCACGCAAGTATTACATATTGGCACCAAATCAGTCCAAGATTGGGGTCAAGATATATCGTTTCACAAAATGCCCAAAATTCACAAGCACACCTTGGGCTATGCTTTGGCTGCTATCTCTAAATCATCAAAAGCTTGGGATAAACAAGCAGCTTGAATTATTAGCAGTGACCGAAATAGGTAAGTGGTCTTTTAAGACCAACGAAATTAATGCAAAGTGAATCTTATCATGCCAGCAACTATCACATCAATCCCTTATCTCCAAAAACATCAATTAGATCCAAATCCAACCGCACATATCGAAACCAGCAGTCTGGAATATTTGCACACTGCTTTCTTACTCTATGAATACAAAACCACCTATAGCAAGAAAGAATACCGAGCCTTGCTCAATACATACGGTTGGGACAAAGGAAGTTCTGAAGAAAAACGAGCGATCAAAATAGCCGAAAACTTCCAAGAATTTTTAACTTGTCCTCAATACCTAGCCGCAATTCCAGTAACAATACTTCTCAGACTGTGTTCTCCTCAATACAAGCCAATTATCAGTCAGCTACAAGATTATCCAATTGGGGGATTGACCTGCAAACTGGTACTGGAGTTAATCGAAGAGAGGAAAGCCCTCCTTAAAACCCAAAAGCAGGAACAACAAAAGCAGATATCAATCTGGCGCAGAACTCCAAAAGGCGATCGCTACTGTCAGTTCCCTCCTCAGTGGGAAGAAGACCACCAAACAGGGGTACTTACACAGGAATTGATTGACGGATATGGGCTACTTCCCCAGCAAATTCTCCGCGCTGCGATCGCAGATTATCACGCCAAAATCAAATCTCAAGAAAAAGAGCAGCCGCAAGAAGAGACTGCTGAATCTGAAGTGGTTGAGTCGAGTATGCTTCCACAATTAGAAACATCCCCAACAGAGAGCGAAAAAGCTATAGAAGTTAACTCCAGGCTAAAACAAAACGAACAAACCAGCACCAGTAACGCTACAGAACAGCAGTCAGTTGGGGAAGAAGTGTTAATGCTGGCAGAAAAACTCAAATCAGCTACCAGTTATTATCAAATTAGAAGTGCTATATACAGGCATCTGGCTGTTAAAGATGAAGCTTGGAAGCAGCTTTCCCCAGAAGAACAGTTAAGAATTGAAAGATTGTTGACCCAGGAAGTATTAGCTCTCAAAACAGCCAGAGAAGCAGGTTTAATTATTGACTACTATGAGTTAGAAACTGGCTGGTTTCAAGTATTTATTGCAGGTGAAGATAAGCTTGTAAGCATTAGTAAATCAAATGTAATTAGTTGGGTACAAGAACAAGAAAGGCTCAACTGCGTAACGCCATAAACCACCACAATTAGCTAACGCCTCAGTTTTCAAAATAATCGTAAAAAACCATAAATGGAATTGTCAGGAAAAATCCCTTCAATTCCTTGCTGCTACATGATTGAGCTATCTCGTCCGCTTGGTAATGAGAAACATCAAGCTCGTTATTACTTAGGTTCGTGCGCGAACCTCAAGAAAAGATTTCAGCAGCATCTACAAGGGTCTGGATCAGCATTTACTCGTGCTGCGATAAAACGCGGCATCGAATTCAAAATTGTTTACGTATGGAAGACCTCAAGTAAACAAGAAGCCCGTCAGCTTGAAATTCAACTTAAGCGATATAAAAACCACGCACAATTATTAAGGAGAGTGCAAAATGCCAAAACGAATTCGACAAAAACTAGGTAGATACCATTTAAGACGTAGATTACGTGGAAAAGTTTTGTTATCAAAGGTTACAAGCTTTAGTTGCTATCAACATAACCATCAAGAAAAAACCTGTACAACTGCAAGGAAATTCATTCGTAATAACAATATTCAACCACCATGTGTTATCACAGTACTCAAGATATCGGGTAGTGAAGAAAAATTTTTCTTGTCAAACAATGGACTATTTAGTTATAAATATGCCATCGAAAATCACAAATTATTCTCACCAGAAATAGCGTCAATTGCTAGTTAAAATCAGCTATAATCTGAATCTACTATAGCCTGCCATATTTGACAGGCTAAAAACGAAAAAGACTTACTTGGCCAAGTTTATGAATATAGATGACAGTATTATTAATTTTTGATTTCATATAAAATTTTTGATTGATGATTGCCAGGATTTTATTAATTTTTGCAGTTAAACTGATTCAATTAGCCCTCTAACGAGATAAAATTCGTTTTCGCGCTCCAGTAACATTAATACGCATATTGATAACTTCCTTGCTAGCGCGGTAATATTCAACAGCCTCATCTATTGTCATTCCAGTTTGAACGATATGGAGGGCAGCTTCTTCTGAAATTAAAAGTGCCGGACCTAACCAGTTTGCTTCATCTTCATATTCTTGGTTAAAATTCCGGCATCCGCATTCGTTAAAAACTTCATCTGGCTGGTGTTGAAGGATACCATGACTTATTTCGTGAGAAACATTAGAAGCCTGACGTAGACGGCTGTGAGCGTCATTGTGAACAATTATTCTTTGTATACCATAAAACACTGTTATCGCAGAAAAACTTTTTATGTCTTTTTCTGTAAAATAGCGAACCTCTTCAGAAATTTCATTTTGAAATTCCGACAGTGGAACAATAGGAATTGCTAAATGTTCAGCAAGCTGCCAAGGGCATAAGGGAGCGTGTGGTTTTAGACCAAGCTCTGCTCGAAACTCCCTGGCATAAGCACTTGCCTCCTTCTTAAAGCCACGACGGAACTTCGCCTTACCTGGCATAAGCATTTGCCTCCTGACTAAAACCACAGCGTAATGTCATCTCATTGATCCTTGCGAAGTTTCTCGTAAGCAGCTTTGATGACAGCTTCCATTGCAGATGCAGCTTCTGGCGTTAAATGGGGATCTGCACGCAAATACGCCGTAATTTTAGCGAGTGGTTCGGATTCGGTTAGAGTATCCTGTTCGCGCTTGATGAAGGAGTCTGCGTTCAGCCCAGACCATGTTAACAAAGCCGCCATACTGTCTACATCTGGTCGTCTACCTTGCGCGATCCGAGTCAAGGTAGACGCACTAACACCAGATTTTTCGGCAACTTGTTTCCATGTCATACGCTTAGACAGCCGTTGGCTGTCCAATGCTGCATAAAAAGCTTCAACATCAAACTGTCCTTTTGCCATTTCATCTCCAATTTCACTCTTGCAATTTTAAATCATGTGTGCAATATAATGGATAAAATTTCACAAGTGAAATCAAAAGTCACTTATGCAACAACAATATGACGAACAATATCGTGGTTGAGCAGATTGAACTGGAAGCGTGGGTCAAGCAGCACGGGGCTGTACAACCACCTCTTGCAAAACACTACTTAGTGCGGATTGATGACCGAAGTTACAAAGTAGACGACCCCGTGATTACGGGAGGGCAGCTGCTTGATGAAGCAAGCAAGAGACCTGTGGATGAGTACCTTATCTTCCAAGTGCTAAACAACGGTCAGTTAGAAGAAATCCGCCTTGATGAAACCGTTGAACTCAGAAAGCCTGGTATCGAGCGATTCATTACTTGGCGCAGCGATCGCTCCTTCCGTTTTGTCATCGACGGTCGGCGATTTGAATGGGGAGCGCCAATTATCACAGGGTTAAAGCTGAAGGAACTTGCTGGCGTTGACCTTGCATCCTATGGAGTTTGGCTTGAACTACGTGGTGCAGAAGACCGCCCAATTGCCGATAACGAGTCTGTCGATTTACAAGCACCAGGAGTCGAGCGATTCTTCACTGGTAAAAAGACTACAACGGAGGGTTAAGTAATGAGCTTTTTACCCTCAAACGATCGCCAATACCTGGAAAACAGGGGTTTACCTTTTGAAGAAGTGGTAGATGCCAGTCAAAAGGGCGTTATTTTACGCGAATTTCAGTTACCACTTGGCCGTTTTGATACTGAACAGGCAGATATCTTAATTCTCTTGCCGAGCGGATACCCAGATGCACCCCCCGATATGTTTTACCTGCTGCCGTGGGTAAAGCTGGTACAAGGTGCAAAATACCCAAAGGCAGCCGATCAACCACACCAATTTAATGGTCAGAAATGGCAGCGATGGTCGAGACATAATAACGAGTGGCGACCTGGTACAGATGGCATATGGACAATGCTCAAACGGATTGAAAATGCTCTGGAGGTGGCTGCTTGAATACTGTAAGCTTGACATTGCAAGAGCAACACTCAAATTACCTGCACGAATTGCTATTAACCATAGATGGTAAAGAGCGAGCAGCCTATGTCTTGTGTGGACAGGCCGTTATCAATGCCGACCCTTGGGATGGGCAGCCGCACCAAAAATTCATTTCTTATGAAGTAATACCAGTGCCAGAGGATGAAATTGTTTCTTTCTCTGCCAAACACATTACCTGGAAAACGGATTCTTTTGTTCGGGCATTGCAAGCAGCACAAGCGAAAAACCTGACACTAGCCATTTTCCACAGTCATCGAGAAGGCTTGAGAGAATTCTCTATTCAAGATGATACTAACGAACCAGACTTGATTCAACTGGCACAAAACCGCAACGGCTCAGATACACAGATTTTGAGTGTTATCCTAATGCCGGATGGAAATTTGATTGGTCGCCTGTGGGTTAGTTCGCAAGAAGTTATCTCCTTGCGGATGATTCGTGTGATTGGGCAGAAAATCCGTTTGTATTATCCAAACCGGGGGCTGGGGGTTTCTCGTCCAGCATTCCAGCGACAGGCTTTAGCTTTTGGGGAAGCCCTTAATCAAGACTTATCAATGTTGCGTGTTGGGGTCATTGGTTGCGGCGGTACAGGAAGTGCGATCGCTATGTTGCTGCCAAAGATGGGTATTCGGAACATTGCACTTTTCGATAAAGACATTGTTGAGGATACAAATTTAAATCGGCTACACGGTGCGCGTCAGCCAGATGCTGATGCTATGAGTCCCAAAGTTGAAGTTGTTGCCAAGTCACTTATGGAACTTGGACTTGGTGTTCAAGTGAGAACATATCAAGCTTGGATTGGAGAAGCAGACTGCCGCGATCCCCTGAAAGCGTGCGACGTAATTTTTTGTTGTACTGATGATCATACGGGTCGCCTAATGCTGAATAGGTTTGCCTACTACTATGCAACACCTGTATTTGATATGGGTTTAGCAATTGAGGTTTCTCAAAGGGAAACGCCCAATTTTCAGGCTTTGGATGGTCGCGTCACGGTGCTTGCACCTGCACCAGGACACACCTGTCTATTGTGTCGTGAAGTTATAAATCCTGTTGCTGCAAGGGATGAAGCGTTGAAACGCAGTAATCCTGATGAGTACGAACGCCGCAAGGCAGAAGCCTACGTTATTGGAGAAGGAAACCCCAGCCCTGCCGTTGTTTTATTTACAACGGAGGTAGCAATTATGGCGATGCAGGAACTTGTCCACCGCCTTCAGGGTTTCCGTGGTGAGGATGGTGCAGCAGCTCACAGGGTTCGTAAATTCCATCTGACGACTGACCGTAAACCAGCAGCAATCCCTAATCCCAATTGCCCAGTTTGCGGGACAGCCGGTGCCCAGTGGTGGGGCAGAGGGGATGTTATGGCTTTCCTTAATCTGGTGGAGTAAGGGATGTTTCTTCGCGGTGTAGTTAGACAGTTATTAATCTGGCTGCGTTTTATTCGTCAGCCAGACTTATCAGCACGGATAGTTCCAACACATCCTGCACCTAAGAATATAAAACCAGGGGAGATTTTAGTCGTTGGTGATGCTGAATATCAGAAATGGGCTTGTTTTCGTTGCCCTGGAGGATGTGGTGAAAATATTTTGCTGTCTTTGAATCAAAAGCGGCATCCTTGCTGGGCGATCGCCATTGATTCGTTGGGACGACCAACACTTAATCCTTCTGTTAGGCAGCTTAATGAATGCCACTGCCACTTTTGGGTGCGTCAGGGAGTTGTTGAATGGTGTGCTGATTCAGGACAGAAATAAACCTTATAGTCTCGTTTAGCAGAAAAATCCACTTTTTACTTACTAGTCTGTAAAGTTTGAATTGAAGGATAAAATCAGGGAAAATAATCTAAAAGTAATAGCCCCAGAAAACACTAAGCACTGATGCCGAAGAAAAAGTACATTGTCAGCTTGACAGTCGAAGAGCGAGCGCAACTAGAAGAGTTGACTAAAAAAAGGAAAAGCTGCGGCCTACAAAGTGAACCATGCAAGGATTATGCTTTTGGCAGACACCAACCGGGAACAAGGAGGTGGGAAGGATGAGGCCATCAGCCAAGCATTAAATATTAGCGTTGCCACGATTGAACGAGTCAGACAGCGTTTAGTGGAGCAGGGACTAGAGGGCGCGTTAAGCCGAAAGCTGCAAAATAACCGCAAGCCACGTTGTTTAGATGGGAGCCAGGAAGCTCATCTAATTGCTTTAACTTGTAGTGAACCACCAATGGGACAGGGGCATTGGACAATGCGAATGCTGGCACAGCAAATGGTGGAATTAGGTTATGTAGAAAAAATATCTCATGAAACCGTGCGTCAAACCCTAAAAAAAACGAACTCAAGCCGTGGTTAAGTAAATCGTGGGTAATTCCTCCCCAAGGCAATGCAGAATTTGTCTGTTGTATGGAAGATGTCTTAGATGTGTACACTCGTCCCTATGACCCAAATCATCCGTTTGTTTGTTTTGATGAAACCAGTAAGCAACTAATCGCAGAAAAAATTGAACCAATACCTGCCGAACCAGGAAAACAACAGCGATATGACTACCAATATGAACGTAATGGGGTCTGTAACTTATTCATGTTTTTCGAGCCATTAGGTGCTTGGCGGCACGTAGAGGTAACGCAGCGGCGTACTGCCGTTGACTATGCCCATCAAATGAAATACTTAGTCGATGAACGATATCCGGATGCCACTAAGATTACCGTAGTGCATGACCAACTCAACACCCATGCCAAAGCATCTCTCTACAAGGCTTTTGACCCGACTGAGGCTAAACGGATTTTAGATAAATTAGAGTTTCACTACACTCCTAAACATGGCAGTTGGTGAGCCAGCGCGTTGCGGGGGTTCCCCCCGTTGTAGCGACTGGCGAACCCGAAGGGTTAAATATGGCTGAAATTGAACTGAGTGTTTTAACTCGTCAATGTCTTGACCGCAGAATTCCTGACAAAGAAGCTTTAATTCAAGAAATCGCTGCTTGGGAAGAAGTCAGAAATCGAGAAGCCCACACTGTAGATTGGCGATTTACCACCAACGATGCTCGGATAAAACTTAAGCGTCTTTACCCTTCAATTCAAAATTGACAGACTATTACTCCTGGGTAAGCAATATTCCCATTGCATGAATTATTTGCGGAGCAACAACTCTATGACGAAGTGTACATGAATTGAGAGGAGAGCGATCGCTCTCCTTACTTTGAGTTAATCACCAGACTGAACGATAAACCGTAAAATTACTACTAACTCTAGTACGGTTTTCACTAATAGTACAATTGTTCTTTTTAATCAAAAAGCATTAAAATACAGTGTAATAAAGTGCTACACACTGACATAGTGTGAGTCGATGTCGGCTGAATTCAAATGAATTTGGTTACTAACGATAGGTAATACGAGTAAGTTTTTCTGGAAGATATATTTGATTCAAATATTGATGATGGTGGCATATGAAAAGAAATTACCATAGCGCTGCGCTATGAATAGCCCAATTCAGTAAAGGTAAAAAAAATAGATGTTTCCGCTTATCACACACTTTGAAGAACTGCTCAAGAACATTCAACCACCCCAAGAACGCCTTGATGCAGCACGCGATTTGCCACCCTTAGTCCGTGAGTACATTGCCAAAAGCAAAGATTTTCCCACTGTCTACCCTCACTCTCGACTTGCAGGCTCATACGCCCAAAAAATGGCAGTAGGTGATGTTAAAGACGTAGATACCCTAATACGTGTCCCTGGTGATCCAAAGGCAAATGAACCAGAGGCTAAACGATTAATTCAAGACATGAAAAAGTTGCTTGATGCCTTGCCAAAAGCTTTGGGCTTTGAGGGATATGCAGAAGCGGAAATAGAGGTAGAGCGTGCCCGCCGATCCGTCCATGTCTACTTCAAAGGCAAAGACTTCCACCTAGACTTTGTTCCTTGCATTGCACCAGATGGATTCGAGAGTGTGCTTTACGTTCCAGATCGAGGATTCAATAAGTGGATTGCATCGCACCCCATCGGGTATCTCAACTTACTCAATGAGCTACAGGAAAAACACGATCGCAAAGTTAAACCACTTGGCAAGCTTCTGAAGCACTTTCGTGACTGCCAAATGAAAAGCCGCAAACCCAAGAGTTACTGGCTTGGTGCTCTGCTGGTTTATCACATCCAACAGAACACTTTAGATATGACACAGCCATTGGCAGTCCTATTTTACGAGCTTTTGAATGCTATTTACCGCCAATACGATCACCTGCTACATACCAGCAATGTTGCAACCCCAAACCTCCCCGATCCGATCCTTGGTCATAACATCTCTTGGAACTGGAGCCGCACCCACTTTGAAACTTTCATGAGACGGATTAATGAGGGACGAAATTGGGCAGATAAAGCTTTAGAGACTGATGATCGGGAGAAGGCAATTAAATACTGGCAAAAAATCTTTGGAGAAGAATATTTTCCATCAGAGGTAGAAACCGCTGCGTCTCAATTGGCTAAAGTGGGTTTACCTGGCAAATCTTACGTCAGCTCTACTGGTTTAATTCTGCCCAGCCAACCTGCTTCTGGTTTATACACTTCAACCATTGCAACCAAGTTTCATGGGATTGACCAAGGCTGAATATTCTCAACTGAAACCCACTATCAACCTGGGGCTACAAAACCTGCACATACTGCACCGATTCCCTGGGTTCGTTTACAGGCGAGAGCGTGGGGCAGCTGTATGGCGAGGAACACTTCAACCGCGTCAGTTCTCGCCAAAATACCGAGTAGCAATCCGCTACAAACTCAGTTCTTACCCAACCGTTAATGTCATATCTCCGACTTTAGCACCACGACCTCCCCATGTTTGGAAAGACGGAACTTTATGCCTCTACTACCCCAAAGAAAAACAGTGGCAGAAAGATATGCTGCTTGCAGAGACTATCATTCCGTGGACTGCATTATGGTTATATTACTATGAATTGTGGCTAGATACAGGAAAATGGCTTGGCCCATCTTCACACGCCTCAGATTCAAAACTCCAAAGTTGGAGTTCCAATCCTGTTGAAGGGTACTCTATTGTAGAAAAACCGATTGAGTAGCAAACTGCATGACAGAGAGCGAACATTTGACTCCCTCACTTCTAGAACCACAGTCTCGTGGTGGTGATATTGCTGAAGGTGGCTTTTCCTTTCAGGAGCAAGTCATGCTTGCTCGTGTCCCTGCTTGGCTAGCACAAGATGGCTTCACAGCTATGATCCGAGAAGGGATTGGAGATGTAGAGGCAAAGTTTTTTGTTCCTGGTCGTGGGTTTGCGATAGAGTTTCTTGAAGTTAAAGACCATACACTCCAACCATCCAAGTTTTTAAATGAAATTCAACGGTTCCGAGAAGTAGATGCTGGTAGTCCAAACACCTATCAGCAGTTTATACTTGTAGCAGCAGGAGTTTCCAGAGACTTAGAGCCTTTGGTAAATGGGTTACGCCGCGTTCGTAATCCTCAAGATTTTTATGAAGAAAACTCTACAGTCAAAGAAAATTCTTTCAAAGAGTATACCCGCCTAGTCAAAAAAATTGGCGGCACTGAACAAGATGCCTTTTTCATTTTTGAAAGGGTGATAGTGGAGGCAGATTGGAACACTGCAAAATCTCATGGCGAAGCTCTTTTTAAGCAGTCTTTGGCTGAGAATTTGAGTGAATATGAAGACTTATCTTTTAAAACTTTTGATAATATTTATAATCACTTAGGCACATTTATACGACAGCGCAAGAATCAAATTATTACCCGCAAAGAGTTAGAGACAAAACTGCGAGAAAAAATTCCTCCCAGTCAACTACCAGCCCTTAGTACCATCCTGATTTACACAGCCATTGCCTCTGAAAATAACCCAGAGCATCATGGATTGTGTTTCGATTGGGCCCCTTTTTCTGGTGGTGAAACTCGTGCGATTGCCCCATCCCAACAGTGGAATCGCTTACTCATTGAACTACAGGATACTCGAAGCTGGATTGAAAAGTATAGAAATACTAAGCGAATCAGGCTTGCTGGCAATCGTCGTCTGGCAGCATGTCTTGCAATAGGATCTGTCTTCTCATCTGTTAGGGGCTACGCAATTGAAATGGAATACCGTGAAGAGGTATGGGCAACAGATGCTCATCCCACTCAAGAAACCCCCGTTTATCCTTTGGCTCATCAGATGATAGGCGGAACAGGAACCCGCTTGGTTGTTAGCATAGGTATTCTTCGAGATATTATTCCTGAAGTCGAAGTCAATCTGGAGAAGTATGGACTCACAGGTGAGCCACTGCTTCACATTAGAGGAGAGCATCCTATTACTTCCCCACAACATGCCAACAATGCTGTTGGAAGCATTAAAAAATTAATTGTCAATACCTTAGTGTCCCTAGGTAGTAAAGAAATTCATTTATTTTTTGCTGGACCTGCTCATCTTGCTCTGTTTCTGGGACATCGCTTGGACGCTACAGCACCAGTCACTTGCTACGCATGGGTATCCAATGGTCAATACTCTAAAACATTCCAACTCTTCTCAGGAATTTCCAGCTAAATTTGTTTCAGCAAACTAGCAATAGTTTAAATGCAGCAATACAACCTTGCGGTAAAAATAAACTAGGTATTAAGGATTTGTGCGTTGCGTTACTTCCAGACAGCCCTGTGACTTTCACGAGAAAATATCCTCATTTGTGAATCATTAATTGACCGCAAATCTTACTTAGAGGATAAAGTGGCCGCCCCAATCAAACTAGTGTGTTATTTTTCTGTTGTGTATGGGCTGCACGCGATCGCATCAACTCTTTTAAATACACTCCTATCTTAAGTTATGTCCTGCTGCCACTTTATTTGTTTTATTGTCTGGTCTTTATAGCTGTTCAGTGCTATGAGTAACAAAACAAGGTTACCAAGTTCTAGCAAATTGTAAAAATCGAATAGCTCAAGTTTTAAGTTAAATATTTTCCCTACCTTATTACTTTCGCTAATCAACTAGGGGAGAGAAACATTCAGTACGAAAGACTTAACCTTTTTGTTAGGCTGTGATATCTTTATAGCTTCAATTTCAAAATAGTTTTTCGCAGCTTCATGGGTTGAGAAATTTTTTGTATATCTCTGAGCGTCTAATTTACGATAATCTTGCTTACTCCATTTATCACAATTAAACCAACCAACAAGGTAAACTCCATGTTGACAACTGATATCACTAAGATAGCGGTCAAAAAGCTGTTCTTTCATTGAAGAACTAAGTTCTTTATTCCATGTTCCCTTAACTTCTATAATCACACTAAAAGTTTCAATGGTCTGATGATTACCATATTGTGAAGTACAGTCGATACGCAAATCTACATAATCCTTTCGATTAATCTCGACTTCACGACTAACAATAATACCTAATGGTTTCAGGTCATTATCCAAGTATCTTTTCACACAAGAAGATAAGTCATCTTCATCTTTAGGCGTAAATAAATCTTCTGTAAAAATTGTAGTTTGTTGGTTATTAATGGTAGCTTCAAGATTTGGAAATAATTTATATAATGGATTTATAAATGCGAGAAATACTTTCTTAAGTACACCACTTTTTACTTTATTCCACAATTCAGTTACAGGTAAAGTTTCATTATCCTGAAGTTTATTCTCTAATCGCTCTAAAGATTCATAAACTAGATTAAGGAGCTCATCTCCACTACGAATGAGACGTACTTGACGATTCTTTGCTAGTCCAAGAATATCTTGAGGAAGAGGGCGAAGCCAAGTTTGACTACGAGTTTTAGTTTGAGTATATAAAAGAACTGAGTTCAACCAAACTAGATCGGGGAACTCGCTTTTAATGCGCTGCATTTCTACCACAGCTTGTAGAGTTCCACGTTCTTGAATATGTTTCAAGACAGCACCTTTTAAATCAGCAACATAGTCTCTGACACCACGAGTGTATATACCATAGTGTTTAGGATCTTCAGTGTAGGGATATTGATGAGCAAGCCAAATAAAGACATCTGCTAAGTCACCTTCAGATTGTACAGAGCCAATATTAACAAAGACATCATCATACCGTATAGCATCCTCAACAACCGCCTGACCAAAACTAGAATTTTGTTGAAATAATGGCCATAGGAAAGACCATCCAGCATCTTCTGCAAAGCTTAGAAGTGTTGAGGCTGCAATTATCGGCTCTTGCCAACTCTTAAAATAAATTAAGAGTAGCAATAGTTGTTGTTGCAGTAAAGGTAAAAACCACCATCTAACATAAAGGTTATTATTTATGACTGTTGAAAGCCAGTCTGATATACTTTGAGCAGTGTTGAGTACTTCTTGTTCAGAAATTGCTAAACTCTCAATTAATTTATGTGAAATATTTATAGCTTCTTTACTATTTTGTTTAATTAAAATCTCTAGTAATTTTCTCCATGTTTCCAGCTTCAACCTTGGTTGCTCTAGTTTGCTAAAAATTATATTAATTAAGCAATTATCCCAACAATCTCTCAAATATTCTACTAATGCTAATATATATGGTGGTTCTTCCTTGTCATATATATCTATAAGTTTAAGAACAGTTTGAATTGTTGTTTCTAGATTATTATCATACGCAATTTTAACTAATTCATATTTCACTTCATCCTGTTCAAATAAGCGACTACCGTAATCAATAATAATAGGTGTCCAATTATTCCAAATTTCTTTAGGAAGATTGAGAATAAAATTTCTTTCTTGTCTTAGAAGAATGTAGAAAGCCCGATATCCTGCCGATGCAGGTCTATATGCTTTTCCCACCCATGCTTCTACATCTGAGATTTGATTGTAAACATAATTTTTTGCGGCTTCTATAATCCTTGAACGAATTATAAAATCTAGCTCTTGCCAGATCGGTAATTTTTCTAAATCAACCTCAGCTTCTAATAAATAGAAATTTTGATTATCTATCTTATAAGATATCCAATAGTTTAATTGCCACCAAGCATCTAAATTTTCATCTAGAGCTTCGTCTAATAATTGAGTGATATTTATAATTATATCTTTTAATGATATCTCTGCTTGTTGGGTTTTGTTTTTCTCTATATATTGAGCATCTAACTCCAAATTCCTGTAATAATAATTTCTAGCGGACTTTGCTTGCTCTGAATCCAGTTCAATTGGATCAATATAGAATGAAAAAGCTTCTTTTAATTCTAGAATATTGTCATTTATAATACATAACAATATTTGTTCTACATGGTCACGATTTTGTAAATTAAATACTTTTAACAAAAAGTTAGACCAAACTTTTTTATGCTGTGTACTAATAGCTGTTTTCCAAGAATTTATTAACCATAAAAAGTCTTTGTTAGTAATAATATGTAAAATATAAAATTTAGTATATAAAGTTGGATTATCAATAATTAAGTTGGATTTTCTCAAGGAGTATCCAAGTTTTAAAAATGTATATTTTAGAAAGCTGTACGAACCTGCTTTCACTGCCAAAATTAAAAAATATATTTGCAAAAATGGAATGCTTCCATTGACGAGTAGATCCGATATAGCTACTAAAAGCTTATAGCGTTTTTCATCATCATTCCATAACCCCAATTCAAACAACTTTTCAAGATGACTTCCGCCAATTCTTTGATACTCAAACATTGCAGTTAAGATTATCTCTGCAAGAGACTCTATAACACCTGGATAATCAATAAATTCAAACCCCTTACCTATTAAAGAAATTATAAGTTTACGAAATGAAGAATCTAACCCTTTTCCAGTTCCACTTTCATCAATCAACCTAAGTTGTTGATTAAACCAAATTTGTTGTTCTTTAACCCACTCTAATGCTATTAGTAAATCATTTGGTTGAATATCTTTAACTAAATCCTGAGTCAAAAAATTTTCGTAGGCTCCGAATGAATTAGACTTTTTTGGAAATGTAATTACACTGAATAATTCTGTTGCCGACAAGTATTTAGGCCAGGTGGCTTTTAAAGCATAACCTCTCAAGGTATCCAGTTCATCTTCTGGATTTTCGTTTATTAAAGGTTTAAGCTGAGCTTTTATTTCTTCATCGGCAATACTACAAATAGTTTTTGCTGCTTCTTTACGAACTTCCACAGATTGAGAAAAATCAAGAACAACTGATAAAATTATAGATTGTAATTCTTTTAATTCACAAACTCTAGCAATATAAATGGCTAACTTTCTGAGATCATTTTCTTGATTTATTCCTTCAATATAAGCTTTGAGTTGTTGAGATAAATTTGGATGATAAAATTTAGCTCCATAAGTTAAAATTGGTAAATCATAAGATACTATTTTATTCTCTTCACAAAGTTGTAGAATAGCAGTAACTAATTTAGATCTATCTTCATTACTTTCAGTATTAATATTTCCCTTAAGTATAACTTCAGGGTCTGAATTTATAATTTCCTGAAACATTTCAGGTATTAGGTATACAACCCAAGCAGATGTTCCATGTAACTGAGGAACAAGTCTGCCGTCAGGATGAAATAAGAGACTTTTCACCTGGGGTAAAGCCAAACCCTGTTGCTTAATATACCAAGCTGCTAAAAATTCAGCATAACTTTGATGTGTCCAAACAAGCTTATCAGCAGAATCATTAGAGTAGCGTGTGAAAAACCCTTTAGATAAAGTTTCTATTACAGCATCTTTATCTACCGGAATTTCGTTTTTGAAGCCGTTTCTCTCAAAATACTCATTGCCACCAATTAATTCTTCAACAGTTATGGTGGCATCCCTATCAGGGATAGCATCTAAATCTATTCCTTTCCAAATAACAGGGCGACCCGTAAAAATTGAGATAGCGGCTATACGTGCTGCTACAGCCAGACATTGATGCTCATCAAGTTTAATAAGTTGTTGGCGAAGTTCCGTTCGCTCTCTACAAAGCCTTTGGCAGCCTTTTAAGTAAAGATCTGCTTGATTAGAGGGAAGTTGCTTGTTACCATCTTGATACTCTGCAAGCAGTAATTTGAGAGTAACTGGTCTGGCTGCCAAAGGAACAAGCTGTTTGTGATGAATTTCTGCTAGAAATTCATCAGGGTTTATACTATTGTCAGTAGCAGCTAATTTAACATCATCTGCCGTTAGTTGAGCTAACTCATAAAGTCCAAAAGCATCATTATTCCAAATCTTTTTCAGGTTTTGTTCCAACTCCTTGCCCCAAGATCCAGTGCGGCAGGCAATACGCAGAAATAGACGATTTAGTTTATCTTTATGCTTATTAAATTCAATGATTAGTCGCTCACAAATATTCGGAATTCTGGATTGACACTCATCTAAACCATCAAGAAATAAGTGCAAGCAATATGTACTTTGCGTCCAGGCAAGAAAATCTGCTGAATTAAATAAATCGTTGTAAAGAGTTAGTTCACTCCCACAAGATCCAAGGTTTACAAAAAGTACTTTGTCTTCTTGAGGAATAGAATTTAATTCACTATCTAGTGTATGAGTTTTACCCATTCCAGACTCTCCTAACATAACTAAACAGGGAATTTTAGATATTTCCTGAAAAAGGACTGCATCTGGATGAGTAATAATTTTATGTGATGGTAGCCTGTATACTTCTAGAAATCCAGTACTAACACGACTTGCACTTCCTGCTTTGTACCAAAACCGTTCCCATTTGTAATTTCTGTCAGTCATACCAAGATAACAATAATTTTTTACTAAAAATTTTTCTTAATTTCTGACTTAGTACAAGTCAACTATAAAAGCGATACTACTGGTGCTGCTTTTGTTTAAACGATTTTAAACTTGCGTCGATGGTGTGAATACATTGTCTTACTAGCCTAGCTTGTAAAGTATATTTTGTCTGAAACGGATGTTTTATGTTGCAAGTCATAAGTTCTGTGAAGTAGTGATCGCCCTCTATCAGTTGAGCACATTCAAAAACCCTCAACATCTTCTCCTCCCAAACTGCCTGAGTCTTCCCCAAAAATCCAGTCGCTATCACTGTCGGAATTTCCTTCGCCATCCACTTGAAGATTTAAGGAAGGTGTTAGCTGTTCAATTTGGCTTTCAAGTCGGGAGATCGCCAGCGTTAAAGAAGCAAGTTGCTCCCTATCTTTCTTAATTTCATTTGAAATCCCCACCCGCAATTGATTTAACCGCTCTTGGAGGGTATGTACTTCCGTTTTGGTCGCAGAAGGAATATTCACCTTCTCTTCCAGGGTGGCGATTTGAGCTTTTAAAGCTTCAATTTCAGCAGCAGTTGCACTATCTGCATCATCCGGACTCTCTTCCACGAGTGCGTTTCTAATACAATTCAGCACAAACTCCTTAAAAGTGAGGCGCAACTCCTCAGCACGCTGCTTGGCCTGCTTCACCAACTCCCGGTCTTCTTCAGACAGAAGTTTTATATTTATCTGCGGATATTCCACCAGTCCCTCGCGCTTTTGTTGTGGAGAAGTGATTTCTAACCAGTTCTTTAACCATTTGCTTCGAGTTCTAATATTTACTTACTCCCCCTGCCTCCCTATCTCCTCCTACTTCCCCAACTTTCCCCACTACCATCATCGCATACGGGATATCTGCGGATATACGATATAGATTATTTTCGATGAGTAATTTTGTGGTGCTTGGGAAACAACTATCATAAAGATACCGGGAATTACGGTTCTCGGCATCATAATTATCAGTGGGGGTTGGGGAATTTTATTATGGAAAATTTACCCGTCAAAAGCGTGGAATCACTTGCTGTCGAGGTGGTGACTCTACCGCTTGATGAAGCTCGTGTTGCGCTTGTGGATTATTATTTTCCCAACCGCCAGAAAATTAGTTCGACACAGCAGCTAATTGAGCTATGGGTGCATTCTGTCACTATCAAAAGCGACCAAACGCGACGGGCATATCGGCAAATTGGTTATGAGCTTGTCGATTATATGCAGTCGCGGTTTGGGATATCTGATTTGAGGATGGTAACTTTATTCCACCTACACGCTTATCTGGCTTGGCTCAAGGATGAAAAGCCAGTACGGGGAAAGAAAAATACTTATGGAATTAGTAAAAATACTGCGGCTAAATACACGGCAGCGATTAAAAGTTTGTGGGAGTGGGGTACTAGAGCTTCTATTGGTTATTTTGCTATCGACTTGGGCAAGGACTTAAGCATACAGTGGGACGATAAGCTCGCAGAGCGGATTCTCTCGGAACGCGAGATTGCTAAGTTGGAAAAAGCGGCGATTGAAGTAGACTTGCAACACAACACTAATAAGATGCACTGGTTGCTGTTTACTCTCATGTTTTACAGTGGGGTGAGGGCGGGAGAAATTGCCCGGCAAACTTCTGATTATGGTAAGCGCGTAATTACGCCGGGGTTATTTTGGCGGCAGTTTCGGGAGGATGGGGATTGTCTGTTGTTAACTGTGACGGGGAAACGAAATAAAACTAGAACCATTAGTCTCGATCCGGAAACTAGTGCGGTGCTACTGGATTACCGTGGCGATGCCAGCAACGATCGGCCGGTGTTTCCTAGTCCCAGCCGGCGGGATAGGGGTAAACCTTTAAGCGATCGCGGGTTGCGACTGATGATGGAGGAAATTTCTGCTTGTGCGGGAATTAAGTTCAGTGCCCACTTTCTCCGCCATACCCACGCAACGCTGGCTAAAAAAAATGGAGCTTCTGATTTTGACTTGCAAGCAGATTTGGGACACGCTTCCCCGGCGACAACTGCAAAATACATTCACCATGTCGGGCGTGTTGGGACTTCTCACGCACTGCGTAGAAAAAGCAAACACAGGTGAAAAATAAAAAAGCGTCTCACTCCAGAAGGCATAGCCTCCGCCGGGCGGTTCGGCCATCGCACTCATACGCTCATCATGATAGTGTCAAGGTAGTTATCAAGATGGAAACACACTCAGTTGTTCGGTGTCCATGACTAGTTTACCTAGATATTACCTAGACATTACCTAGATATGAGCAATACAGGGAGAACAAAGAAGCTAGCATCTTTCAACTGTGACCAAAAGATGTGGGAGCAGTTTATCGCCCGTTGCAACTCGAAAGGCACGACGGCAACAGCGACGCTCACCCGTTTTATTGAGCTATACCTAGATGGTTCTCTAGCTGACCTTGATGCAATTGCTGGTAATGAAGATAAACGTTTGGACTCTTTAGAACAAAAAACTGAAGAGATAACAGCCCAAATGAAACAATTTGCTGAGGCTATTATTAAAATTCAAAATCATCTCAACAACCAACCGAAGCGGCGGAATAAATCGTACAACAACAATTCATATTATCAAGGGCAAACTCCTCGAATCCAACCGCTAACGGAAGAAGGTTTAGCTTCAAGACTTGGTGTAAGTGTAGAAACTATACGCGAGCAGCGAATTAATCTGCCACCACCGCTTTTTGTGGCATGGTGCAAGAACAAGGATCGATCGGGTATAGGGTGGCAGTTTGATCGGGATACAGGTTTATATCATCCACCAAGTTAGTATTTTATTAATTTTAAGAATTTCTGAATTTACACTGATTCGCTCTGTTAATGCGATCGCGGGTAAGAAAAAGAATAGGGCTTTAGTTCCTCCTGGAGATAATGCCGATCTGCACTAACACTACGGTGCTGGCTCGTGTACACAAACAAAACTTCCCTCCAGATAAGAGATTAGAACCAACAGAGCGTTCTGATTATTTTGTAACTGAAAGCTAAAATTTTAATAATGTAGGGGTATATCTGACGAAGCAATGCAGGGAAATGACCGAACTATATAAGGCTGGAATCATTGAGGTAACAGAAGCCGAAGATGAGGATGAAGATTTATTTGAAGTCGCGGTGCATTTTGACGGCGATATTTTTCTTCCCAGCGTTGTTTTTGAAGGCAAAGACTACGCATTGAGGCAAGCTAAAAAACTTTATGATTGGCTAGAAGCTAATCCAAAAGAAATTAAGGGTGAGCGACTACGTTGGCAATCATACACAGTTAATCGCGAATCTTTAAGAGAATACCCAGCTTGCTATTTACCTTACTACTACTCAAGATATGAGCAAAGTTTAGAAGTTTCAATTTTTGAGCGAGACCAAGAAGCCATTGCTTATGGTTGGTTGAGTGCTGAACCTTTACCTTACTATGTGGATAAAGAAGATAATTTGGTAGTTATTGGAGAAATTTCAGATGATGCTGTGCTAGCTGGTTGGCATAAAGCCACTGATATACGCAGTCACTTTTACTCTTTTATTTAGTAGTAAAATAGCCGTTATAAGCTTTAAGAATAAGTTAATAACTAGGAGCTTTAGGTGCAGCGAAAAATCGAATTAAAAAGAGGTAGCGATAACACATCTGTTGAAGCATATTTGGTAGATTTAGGACAAAGACACGTTGATGATTATGTAAATGATTGGGTCGAAAAATTAAGGTTATTTACTCAAGAAGATAAATACTGGGACTGGATATTTAAATTAAGATATATTGCTAATCAAGCAAATCTTGAAGGTTATGCAGTTGAGTGCGAAAACACAACTCAAGGATTAATGATAATAGAAACACAAATGCACGGTTCCCGGTTGAATATTGGTAAGAGACTAGTTTATGTTGATGGTATTGCAACTGCCCCCACTAACCGAATTGAAATTCAGCGTCCGCCTCAATTCAAAGGTGTTGGTCAAGCACTTTTAAATTTCGCCAGAATTAGAAGTGTTGAGCTTGGGTATGAAGGTAGAGTTGGGTTGCATTCTTTACCAAGGTCTGTAGGATTTTACGAAAAACAAAATATGTTTAACTGCGGGTCTGAAGAAGAATACGATAATTTGGTTTACTTTGAGTATGGTGTATTGAGACGAAGATAAGGTGAAAATTTATGAATCATCAACAGCAAAATAATAATTCTCAGGTGAATGAGCCAGTAACAACCCAAGAAGCTATAGATTTACTTTTTGGTGAAGGATGGCTCGATGAGGCTGTTCGTATCGAAGATGAAGCCAATTGCACTATTGGTGCTGGTCTGGATTGGGGTAATGCACTACCACCTTTAATGCTCAACCTTCCTTTATTTGGTCGCCTATCAACGCTGCGTGTATCACTTAACCGTGAAATCAGGCTAATAATTGAAACATGGGATTTAGGTGTAGGTACAAAAGCGGCAACAGAGACTGCAAGGAGACGCATTAAAGAGCGGTTACTATCTCCTGCGCCTGAGCTATTACCTCACTTAGAAGCCACCCTACTGCAAGATGATTTATACGGTGAAGAGTTTATATCTAACCGTGAAGCTCTCAAATCACTACTTGCAGTACTGCTTACTGATTCTGATAGAGCAGAAATTGCAGAGACAGCTGCTAATTCAGTACGCGCACAAGTTATGTCGCAGGTAAATTTTTCCGAAAAACTTTCTGCTTAAATACTTAATATAAAAACAACAATATTGCATCAAATTCATCAAAGGAGCAACTGCAAGAGTAGTAGATCATCTGCGTCAATCATTAGCTTGCTCCGCTAGAAATCCGCACCGATATCAAAGACTTATATTTTATTTTTTGGCGTAACCTGCATTGTTCAATTACAATAATCAGTGCATATATATCCTTTTTTAAAAGTTAAGAGTCCCTTAACTACGCAAATAAATTTATAAACAAAACTGAATATAAAAAAATTAAGTATATTATGATAAACATTAACGATATAATCAAAATTATTTTTGTGTAACCCAAAAGGACTGATTAATGACTAGCAAAACCCGCAGTCGCTATTCTTCAAACTGGGATACTATCGCACTTGAGGTCAAATCAAAATCCGACTGGAAATGCACGCGCTGTGGTATACAATGCTTACGCCCAACTGATAAAAGAGATGGGTTAAATCGTAGAGAACGCAGTATTAAAACTTTAGTGGTTCACCACTGGAATTATCTGCCCGAAGATAATCGAGTCGAGAATCTCGCGGCTTTATGCACAGCTTGTCATCT
Organism: Calothrix brevissima NIES-22; assembly: GCF_002367995.1. GTDB lineage: Bacteria > Cyanobacteriota > Cyanobacteriia > Cyanobacteriales > Nostocaceae > Aulosira > Aulosira brevissima. The sequence goes on along the minus strand of NZ_AP018207.1, from coordinate 4,668,434 downwards.
GCTGTTCCATACGCGACGACGGGGAAACATATCACCAGGACAACTATCTTTGTGGTAGAAAAGCCAGTGGTTAAAGACAAATCAGTAGTAGATAGTTATGAGAAAGGTAAAAAATAAATATTATCTTTCTAAGTCAATATCACAACATTTGCTAACGCAATAACTTCATTGAAAAATTGAAGTTGTATAGACATGAAAACTACTACTAATTCTAATCTAAAAGCTAACAAAAAATTAGTAACCTCTGCCCAGCAAATTCAACAAATAAGCACCTTAATAAGCGAGGCGGATTACTACGACTATGAAGCAGAATTAGCACAAGAAAAGTCAGATTACTATCACTTGCGGTACGGGTACTAGATTCAATCTCCCTTCAAGCATCAACTCTTCCTAGTCAACAAGCAGTAGCAGGTAAATAGGTAACTGCTACTGGCTTTTCATATCAAAAAGTAAATCATGACTCAAGCAATTGAACGCGAAATCAATCAACTCACGCTCAAAGAGTTAAGCTTAGATGCTGCTAAACTCTGGTCACAGATAGAGGAAGCAAGCGAGTTAGGCAAAGAAGGTAAAGTAGAACAACTCGTACAAGAACTTATGGGTGTTCAAGATGGTATCGAAACCAAAATTGATGCGATCGCCTGGGTAGTTGACCAGCTAAATCTTGACCTTGAAACCTGGGAAGAAAGAAAAGTGCGAGTAGCCGAACTCCACGACCAGGTAATCTCACGTCGTAAAACTCAACTTGAACAAATCAAGCGTACCCTGATCCATCTACACGAGATTGGATTAATCAGTGACAAAAATATTGGTAAGGAAAGGGTAATTGAAATCAGGGATAACCCGCCCAAAGTCGCTAACTTACTAGTAGAGGTAGATGATCAAGATTTTCCTGATGAATTTAGAGTTATTAAGTACCAAGCTAATAATAAGGCAATTCTTGAAGCCTATAAATCTGGTAAAGATATTAGCGATGTTGCTGAGATAACTATTGGGAAACAGGTACGGTTTAAGGTGCAATCAGCTACTAAGGGGCGCAACAAGAAAAACCACAACTAATGGCATACGCCTCAACCATGTAAATCAAACATAGGTAGATCCCATCATTTTACAAATATATCATCAAATGGTTAAGAGTCAAATCTTAATCATTTTTATTTTTTCTAAAAACTATACCTCAATTTTAAACTTATTAAAAAAATCATCAAAACTTTGCTTTGATTTAAAATCAGTGAAGATATAATCGGTAAAACAGTAAATATCAATTTTAGCAACAGTAACTATACCGGGCTAAGTACAAACATTGTTACGATAGGTTGGTATATTTAACCTTCTGTAATGTGGTTCAGTAGGTAATTGCAATTGATTATGTATTTCCTAATTTCTAACTATCAAGATGATAACTCGAACTAGCCTTAAGTTTAATCTTAAGGTATGCAATCATCATAAATAAAATTTAATATTAGCTATCGGGAGACATCTTCAAATGTCATATCATCAAAATCGAAGTATAGTTATCCGTAACGCTATTATCAATAGTTTGTTTATTATTTGGTGTTTAGTTTGGCGTACTGGTTTGGGGCTAACCTTTTTCATCATCTATGCTTCCCTGGGCTACATATATAACTGGCCATTCTACCTTCCCATTTCGATTATTTTGGGATTTATCCCTTGGGGCTGGAAAGTGCAAGAAGAAAGAAGGATTAGAGAAGAAGAACAAAAAGTGAGGAATTTGAAAAATCAAATTGGGGATGGTGTTATCTATGCCAAAGCCGAATCAAATGTCGAGATAAATTACAGGGGAGTTATCTTTCTTAAATCAGTACTTGGTCTATTTATTAGCGGATTTTGGGGAATAATATTTGGCTGGAAAGTTATTTGGAATATGATACTACAGTTAGTTGGTAATATTAGAACAGTTGTTAAATATATGTAGAGTGGCATCTTTATCTAAGTAAACCAAGCGTAAGATATTTCACTACTATTACACCATTAATTTATTATCGGATCTTTACTTCAGAGTAAATTTCCACAAGCTAACGCTTTGATATAAACAGAAAGCTGGCATACCGCTTCATCAAATAACCAGTTACTAGTTATATCAACAGGAGTTAAAACAATGGAATTAGCACAGTATATGCTAACAGGGCTTCTCTACATTCTTATTTACGGATTTTCTACTCTCTTCATTTTACAATTCTTGCTAGAGATATCTATCGCTTTTGAAAAGCACTGCAACTACACTACATCCATAAAACCCACTGTAAGTAAAATCGAAAACTTAACTGATCAATCCAAACTTCGAATATCTAACAAAAATCAAGGATCTACAAACAAACATATCACTGTTCAAGAGTTAAGGAAAAGATGCTCAAAAGCTGGAATAAAATGGAGTTACGCTATCCAAGTATCTAAAACAGGCAAGAAACGACATCTCAATCGAGAAGAAATGTTAATAGCCTTAAACCAGATTAAACAGTCAGCATAATAAAAATATAAACTGATAGTAATTAATTTTATTATCAGTTTATATACAATGGACAAGTATTGTATTTGTTGGCGAAGAAAAAATTCTAGTAAAGACGCATCACCCCTAATTTTCAATCATCCAAATTCGAGACAAGAAGCAATGATGAAAGGTGATTATGGAGAGATGGAATTATGGGATAACCTAACTGCTGCTCAAGCAGAAGTAAAAAAATTTAACCACAGATATCCCAATCTTTTCTTTTGGGTAAAAGAACCAAATGTCAAATAATCATCCCTACAAAATTATTCCTGACAGAATTACCAAACTAGCAGAAAACCAGATTTTTGTATTTGGCAGCAACACAGAAGGAAGACATGGTGCTGGAAGTGCTTTATTTGTGCGACAGTACTGCAATGCAGAATACGGTAATCCCCAAGGACGACAAGGACAATCCTGGGCGATGGCTACGCCCGCCCCTGCCTACATATTTTCTTAAATTTTTTACCTTAGTTTTTGCAATTTAAGCATCGTCATACATATCATTAGCCACAAAAAACCGACTCCATAACCGGCAATTATGTCCGTAGGCCAATGGACTCCTAAATATAAGCGGCTGAGACCAATAGCAGCAATTACAATGACTGTCAAACTGTAGATAACTTTGGCAAACTGAGGATAGTGAGTTGCCAACTCATAAGCAATGAAACCATAAAGCACCATAGAACCTAGTGCGTGACCACTAGGAAAACTAAAAGATGTTTCAGAAATCAAGCGATGCCAAAGTTCAGGACGAGGTTTAGAAAAAAACAACTTTAGCCCTGTATTTAAAATCAATGCCCCCAAGCAAGCAAGTACAAAAATTTTTGCATCTTCTCGATAACGTCGCCACCAAAGTAATAACAAAGTAACTCCTGCAACCACAACTACAGTTTTAGGATTACCAAGATTTGTAATGAACAACATGAAATTATCTAAGTTGGGATTGGCAAACTGATGTAGCCATAACAAAAAATTAGTATCAAATGCAAAAGCCTCCCGCTCTAAAACCTCTTCGGCTAATTTTGCTAAAATAAAAAGAATCAGCAGACAACTAACAAGTCCAACAATACCAATAGCAGCAATTAATGTAACTAAACGAGGATGTATATAACGCAACCAGAAATGAGAAAGTTGTCGTAGCATATTTAAATGTTATTCATCGTCAAAAGACCTAGCTACTGCTAGCGTAGGTCGGCGGAAATACAGTTATTAGCTAAAATCGGGAAAAATTTTTCAAAATAAGCATTGGTTTTCTACTCAAGTGGATGACGTACTTTTTTCTCCTTTCGCACAGAAAAGAATAGGACAAGTGCTAGCAAGATAAAAGCGATCGCTGACGCATATTCCCTTGGTAGTGAGAGACCACCATTTTTGATTGGCTTAGTCAAAAAATCTCCGAAAGTGGCTCCAAAGGGGCGTGTAAAGATGAACGCGAGCCAGAATAGGAGAACATCGCTCAACTTTGTTATGTAGTGAAGGGCGATAACAACGCCAATGACGCTGGCTGTCACCAATGCGCCCTGAATATAGCTCAGTCCTAAGTTGCTGGTAAGAAAGTCACCAAAAGCTGTTCCCAAACTGTTAGAGAACACCACAGCCAGCCAATAGGTTGTCTCTGCGTCTTTCCTAATGATGGGATAAACACTCAAGTCTCGATCTCGGTAGTACCAGATAGCAAGAACGCTTAACAGACAGGCTACCAGAATCAGCGATCCCATTGCGTATCCCAGCCCGAAAGATCGATCCATCAAGTCTGAAACTTCAGTCCCGGCTGTGGTTGTAGCGATGATCGCCACCCAATAAAGGGCTGGACGATATCTGTCTCCTTGAATTTGAAAAAATAAGAGAATAGCTAGGATGGCGAACGTTACAGCAAAAGCTATGTAATACCCCAGTCCAAGAGTCATTGAAATGAAGTCACCTGCGGTCTCGCCGAGCGTCGTGGCGATAATCTTCATAATCCAGAAGTAAATTGTGACTTTTGCAACTTTGTTCATTTATGTTTCCCAAAAAATACTAAGTCATCATTGGCAGTAAGAAAAGCTCTAAGCTATGTCGCATAGGCACTACAGCTTTAAAAGCTATTGAACAGTGAACAGATGAGTCAGGCGAGCGCAAATTATCAATCTTCTCGGTCAATTGGCACTAAGCCTGATTTCTTCCGCTTCAGGCTTAAGTAAATTACGAGGCTGATAATGATACAGAGGAAAAGCATACTTGTTCCAACCGTACCATAGCCAAAACCACCATTTTTAGTAGGTTGAGATAGTAAATCACCTACTGATGCTCCAAATGGACGAGTCAAGATGTAAGCTAACCAGAATGCCAAAACTGCATTCATTTTCAAGTAAAAATAACCACTAGTTACGATTGCGATCGCCGTTCCAAATACTAATGCTGATTGTGCATAACCTAATCCCGAAGACTCTGCTAAGAGGTCTCCTGTTGAAGTACCCAAGGCAAATGTCAGTAAAATAGCTATCCAGTAGAAAAGTTCTCTTTTAGCTGTGTTGATGGAGTGCATGGCTAATGTCTTTTCGCTGAAATACCAAAACGCAAAAACTGCCAACAATAGACAACTAAAAATTATGGTAGTTGTCACCAAACTAACTCCAAAATCGTCTACCAATCTATCAGTAATTAATGTCCCAACGATACTTATCAAAACGACAACTAACCAGTAACTCAGTGGAGCATACCGTTTTAGCCTAAACTGATTTATAAGTGCAATCAGTAATAAGCCGCTCATAATATATGATGTAATACTTAAACCCAAGTTGAGCGTTATTGATAAAAAATCAGCCGCAGTTTCGCCTACTGTGGTTGCCATAATCTTAATAATCCAGAAGTAAATTGTTACTTCTGGAACTCTATTTAAAATATTTACCATGATATTTGTTATCCTTGATTTTCGGTAGAAATGAAATTAGAGAATACGCGATAAACCTATTTTTCTAGCCTAAATTTAGCGTCCTTAATAACAAATGTCCTGCTATTTATCCCAAATTGGTGACACAACTACTTATTCTGTCAATTTTTTCATAATTTGAATTATGGGCAGAATGATTAAACTTTACACAGCAAAAGTCAAGAAAAAGTCAAGATTTGATTTTTAATGACGTTTATTTCTGAGAAATAGACTTAAAATAGCTAAAATTTCTAATTCAAAGTGAATTATGCTATTTAATATTTAATCTACAAAATTCAATTTAATCTTGACTATTTCTGAACTTTTATTACCTATCGTGAAATTACAAACCCAGAATTTTAGGGATTCTACAAGTATGAAAACTTCAACAAAAATCATTTGTGCAGCAGCTTTTGTTGGTATTTTGGGCTTTGCTGGATTGTCGAGAGTTGTAGGAGCAAAACAACCACAATCTTCAGTAGCAGTTGTACATCAGCATCATATTGCTACCCAAGTTGCCCAAGCCAGTGATGGTGATGGTGAAACAAACGATGATGTACAAGAACAGCAAGAAGCAGCAAAACTGCAACCACTAGCTAAAATTACAGCAAAACAAGCTAAGCTTGCAGCTGAAGCATCCAGAGGAGCTAAGGCCAGTAGCATCAAACTTGAAAACGAAGATGGCAACTTAGTTTACTCTGTAAAAATTGGTCAGCAAGATGTGAAAGTTGATGCTGGTAATGGCAAGGTTTTGTATGCCGAAAATGACAATCAAGAAGATGAAAAAAATGAAGCTAATCGTCCCAAGAGCAGTATTCAAGTTCCAGATGCTGGTGATAGTGAGCGCGAAACCAATGATAATAGTAAGTAAGTCGGGAGCTTAATTAAGTAAAAACTGTTTTAGCACATACTAACTAAATATCTAATACACAGGGATTGATGAAGTTAACCTTTATCAATCCCTAATTTATAGAAGCTGGTAAACGGACATTGAAACAACTACCAAATCCTAATTGACTAGTGACAGTAATTAATCCACCGTGACTTTGCGCGATCGCTTGAGCGATGGCTAATCCTAAACCAGAACCACCAGAATTATAAGAGCGTGATTTATCTGCTCGCCAAAAACGCTCAAAAACTTTGTCGATATGCTCTGGTGCAATTCCTATGCCTGTATCTTGCACTTTGACATAAACCTGAGAACCGACACGAGTGGTTTTGATTTCAACCACGCCTTTTAATGGTGTGTAATGGAGCGCGTTTTCAATCAAATTAGAAAATAGCCGCGTTAGTTGAACTGAATCACCCATCAAGTAAAGATTCTCTGTTAGCTGAGAGATCAAATTAATTTGCTTGGCTCCAGCTTGAGGTTTATAAAGTAGCAATAAGTTTTCCAAGATTGACGTTAAATTAAGACGGGAGCAATCCCCATTCGGAACTTTATCGGTACGTGCCAAGAACAGTAAGTCTTCTGTGAGGCGAGTCATCTGGTTAGTAGCACTGGCGATCGCCTGAAACCTTTCTGCATCTTTTGGCCCGATTTCCATAGGATATTCTAACGGTAACTCAGCATTAATTTTGATTGCCATTAAAGGACTACGCAGTTCATGGGAAGCATCAGCAGTAAACTGTTTGAGCCTTTGAAAACTCTCCTCAATAGGTTGCATCGCTTGACGAGTTAGGAAAATGCCACCAATCCCACTAAGAACCAAAGTTATAAGAATTCCACCGCCTAATCCCCAGTCTAATTTTTTGAGATTTTCATCAAATTCTTCTAAAGATTGACTCACCCTCACATACCCAACCAACTGATTATTGTCGCTATCAATAATTGGTATAGTTGCAGCTTGGATACGAACTTTGCCGCTCTGAACTTCTACCATTTTGCTTGGTAATAATGGTGAGTTTAAGACAGTTTTTCCTTGTTGAGTAACTAAATGACCTTGAGTATCAAACCACTGTAATGCTTGATGACGAGCAATTAGGTCTTGTGGATGAAAGTCACTTTCAACTTTCAGGCGACCTGCCTCAAATTCTATATTTGCAGCTGCACCTTGTCCGATAGCTGTGAGTTTATCTTTAATTTGTTGAGTCAGACTATGAGCGAAAACAATTCGGACTGCGAGCGCAAATATTCCAAGTAGTGATGCAAAAACCACCAAGTAAGACAACAATAAACGATATCGAATTTTTTGAAACACATTTTTATGGATAGCAAATTATTGGTTATTAACTAAAATTTAGGATGGTATACATATAAGTAATGATTGAGACCAATATTTCTAATTAAGCTATTTTACTGATGTCGTAAACGATAACCAAGACCATAAACATTTTCAATCAAGTCTATTGCACTTCCAGCAGCTTTGAGTTTATTCCGCAAGTTTGTAATATGAGTTTTTATACTTCCTTCTCCCGAAGATTTATCAAAGTCCCACAGCTTGTCAAAGATTGCTGAACGAGTCACAACTTGATTTGGATGTCTCAAAAAATATTCTAGTATCATGTATTCTTTAGGTGTTAACGACAGAATATTTTCTGCATAAATAACCTGTTGGCTGGCCGGATCTAATTGCAAATCACCGTGGATTAAAATTGATGGGCGTATCTGCGGACTTCTTCGTGCTAAAGCTCTGATACGTGCTGCTAACTCTTTTAGCTCAAATGGCTTGACCAAGTAATCATCAGCACCAGCATCGAGTCCAATAATTTTATCTCCTGTTGTATCTCGTGCTGTCAGCATTAAAATCAGAGCATTAGATGAAGCAGCACGTAAACGCTGACACAAAGTGATGCCATCTAATTTAGGAAGCATTAAATCTAATAAGATTAACTCGTATAATCCTGATTGCGACCATTCCCACCCATCAAGCCCATCGGTTGTGATATCTACAATATGGTGTTGTCGCCTTAAATACTCGGCTAATGGTTTAGCAATGCGATCGTCATCTTCAATTATCAAAATTCTCATAATACTTCATCTCTTAACTTATACAGCTTAGTAACATCAAGTTAGGAATGATTTTAGTTACAAACTTTTACAATGTTATTAATTATAAATGATTTGAATTATTGAACACTAATAACAGTGCTGCCATAATTCACCAGCTAAAATACTTGCTGGTAAAAGTGCTATGCCTACTGCTAGATTAAGAAATCCAAATGCAGTACCTCGTAATGCACCTGGAACTTTATGTGCTACCAGTGCTAACAATACGCCCTGACTCATACCCAAATGCAAACCGTACAGAGCAAACAAAACCCAGACTTGCCAAGCAGCTTGAACAAAGGCAAAGCCCAAGTAAACATTCAGCATCCTTATCAATAAATTTCAAATTAACTCAATACTGATGAACGCTAATGGCTCTCATCAAATTGTCTCGAAATATTTTTTCACATCCTTAGTTTCTTCTCTGGCCAAGATAGCCTTGGCGGTAATCACTTTTCTTTAATCTGGAAGCTTGACGTGAAGACCACTGACGCATAGGAGTAACTTTCTCTACATGAAGTAGCTTCTGGCGATAAGTATTATTATCTGTCAGTTGGGCGATCGCACCAGCAATAAATCGAGCGCAGCGTTCTGGCTGAGATGAGACTTGTTCTTCTGCAAACCGGATAACCAGCCAGTTTGCATCGACAAAACACTTATTTCTATAGTCATCCTCGCCGATACAGTGAGTGGGCTTCCCAGTCGCAAATGAGATAGGCTCATCAACCTCCAAGTCTATGTGTAAGCCAGTATTTGGTTCAATCAACAGAAAATCAGCCGTAAATGGTAGTCGATGCCCTGGTGGAAACATCACCTGCTGGGGAGAAACAATTTCACCAAAATAATGTTTGAGAACATTTGCAAACAGCCCCTCACTTGCCCCAATTGGTGCATCTCCTTGTCCAGACGGAAAAACTAAAGGGGTAAATAGTTTTTTGTCTTTAACTAACTCTGGAATAACAACGATTGGATATTCCGGTGTTTTGGCCATAACTGAAAATCGAAAAACTTGGGAAATCAGAACTCTTGGCAATTATCTAAATTCACAACACCATTACACAATCAACAAAATACTGAAAAGAAACCAACTTTTTTCTAATTTTTTGGATTTAGAAATTAGAAAATTATCAGTTATCGTACAGCATATCTTCTAGATAAGATTGCTTCTGATTACGCTACAAGCAACTAAGATGAAGTCTAGCTTTGAGTATCTAGAAGACCTGCTTGCGGACAATTATCCAATCATCGCCTGTGAATCCCCCCTCCAAGAACGTCACCGCTTCCTCATTCGTCTTACTACTTCCTGTCAGCAAGTAGGTAAAAAAATCTATATATGGAATTTAAGCGAGGACAGTATTAAAGAATTAGTCGTAAGTACCGAAAATAATCTTATTTTTCAAGAGTTTCACGACTATAAACCTTCCATCAAACAAAAGACAGAAGACTATTTTCAAGTACTCAATTTTTGGAGATTTTATTCTGGCACTGGAGTATTAATCGTTGAGAATATTTTTCCTTGGTTAAAAGAAAGCATAACTAAAGATACTGAATTTGTTCTTCTATCAGAATGGATTAAGTCGTCGCTAGTTAATCTCAAATTTCATACAAAAAATAGCAATAAGACTACAATATTACTAGGAGCCAATGCTGAGATAGCAAGCGAAATAGCAGCAGAAATACCCCTTTGGAGCCAAGAATTACCAGATACACAAGAAATTATTGCTAATTTAATCAGCAGTAATTTATTTCCTTTAATTTATACTGAACAAGACTATTTAGAAATTGCTAACGCTAGTGCTGGTCTGTATATTTCTGATATTATCTCTTGCCTAACCGATATTAGAAAAAATCATGACTTAGGAAATTCCAGTGAGATAGCAAAGCTTCTACTAGCAAAAAAAATTCAACTGCTCAACCGCTTGTATGACATCGAATTCTTACCTCCACCAAAAGTCGAACTTGGTGGGTTAGAACTCATGCAGCAGTCATTCAAAAAGTTCAAGCGATTGCTTACCCCGCGTGCTAAACAATACAATCTGCGCGTACCCAAGGGAATTATGCTTGTGGGGCCACCGGGGACGGGAAAATCACACTCAGCAAAAGCCTGTTCTCAGAATATGGGTATTCCCCTCATTATGGTCGATTGGGGCAACTTTAGAAGTTTTGGCAACCAAGCAGAACTGAAACTCAAACGCTTGTTGCGACTGGCAGATAGGCTCAACCAAGTAATTTTGTATTTCGACGACTTTGATAAAGGCTTCGCCGGGGATGATGACCTCGCCAAACGGCTGGCTGGTCAGCTGTTGACGTGGATGCAAGAGCGCACGTCAGATGTACTGGTCATCGCATCAGTTAACCGCATGGAATGGCTGCCACCCGAACTCACCCGTGCTGGACGGTTTGACTATTTATTTAAAGTAGACCTGCCCAATAATGGAGAAAGATATAGTATCTTCAAACTGCACGCTGCCCGGTTTGACGAACGCTTTCGCAATGGCGGCGACCCCTGGAGTGAAGAACAGTGGCGCAGAATTCTTAAAGCCACCAATCGCTGTGTAGGTGCAGAAATCCAGACAATTGTAGAACGCGCCGCTAGCACCATATTCTGCGAAACAATAACGGAAGATACCTACTTAGAAAGCCAAGTCCCCACACTTGAACTAACAATCGAGGCATTACTAGAAGAACGCCGTCAGATTAACCCGCTTGCCATCCGCGAAGCCGATAGAGTCGAATCGATGCGTAACAAAGCTGACCAACAAGCTTTACCTAGTAGCCCCCTAGACGAAAGCAAGTTTGCTGTTGGCAACATTGATATTTTCAGCTAGCACACATCATAAATCAATTCAAAGTTTCATCATGTTTGGACGAAAGCAAATGTAACCAAAACATTTCAACTGTTCATAATGCTTGCCATTTCTAAACACTTTACTACCTTATTTAGCTAAAACTATGGAAGTCACAAGACAAACTGCTCAAACCAACATTCAAACTAAACAATCACAAAATCCAGAAAAAAGCCTATTTTACAAATTCATCAAATTTATCAAATTTGTTGGGCCAATTGCTGGTTTTACTGCTGCCCTCTCACCCCTACCGCTATACTTTTGGACTCGCCAGCCCCAGTATTTACCTATTGGCGCGACCTTTACCAGTAACAATCAAACAGTTCAACTCGAATTAGCTGACGATAGAAAAGAATATGCCCACGGACTCAAATTTCGTAATTCGATTCCTGAAAATCACGGAATGTTATTTGTCCTCAACAAACCTGAAAAAATTAAACTTTGGATGAAAGATACGTATATTCCTTTAGATATGATATTCTTCCAAGATGGAGTTATCAAATCAATCGTAGAAGCAGCTCCCCCTTGCAATACCAAAATCTGTCCTAAGTACGATTCAATCTATCCTGTTAATCAGGTTATCGAACTACCTGCTAACAGTACTAAAACCCTCAATCTCAAAGTAGGCAAGAAACTTCAACTCGATTTCAACACAAATAAAACGCAGAATTAGTTGACGGAGAGTTTATTTGTCACAACAACCTAGCGGTAAACAACCGTAATTACACTACCTTATATATCAATGTTTGACCCCCGATATAGGCTATATCGGGGGTCAAACATTATGAAATAAACCACTGATTTAATTGTTGGAAGTTGTCAAGCAAATTTATCCGAGTTTTCACTGAATGATTTACTGAAAAATATAGTGTCTAAAAATAGAAAATTTTTAGATGATTTCACGGTTATTAATCCCATAAAATAATTCCACAAGTGAGAAGTTGGAGCAGATATTTACTCCAATCAAAACTTTGGTAAAAAGCAGTAATTCGACCTTAGTTACCTCTACAAAGTTTCATTCACTAATTTCTGAAATAATCTTTTTATGAAAATAGACTACGAATCTGATTTTGGCAGCGATCGCATTCCTTCCAACGAAGAATACGGATACCCCGCTTCCACCCGTCGCAAAAAGCGCAACTGGAAAGAGAACGCTAGCATCGCCGGACTAATGGCAGTTGGTACTGGCTTGATGATTGCAGATATCTCACTCCACCACATGGTGATGGCATCACTCGCGTTTGGAACTGGCATCGTAGCGTTACTACCCAAGGAAGCAAACTTGCTACTTTCCAACTTTGAGAAATGGCAGCGCAAGTATGGCATCAATATTTATACTGTTCTGTTCTGCTTGGTAGGTGTAGTATTTATGTTGGATATCGCCACTGCACCCGCAAATGCCCAGTTCATGCAAAACGCAGAGGACTTCTTCACAGAGTATTTCACTGGTGTCAATGAAGATATTATTAGGTACGTATTCGCTGTACTGCGCGGTTTGTTCCTAATTTACCTGGGTATTGGTCTTATTAGGGTTGTTCAAGCAGCCAGAAACGACGAAGATTGGCAAACAATCGCCCGTACACCAATTATCGTTGCCCTCACAGTTGTAGTCGGAGACTTGCTCGCAGGACTGGTAACAGGCTGATACGTCACTCGTCAAAAAAGCCACCACGAGTGGCACAATTCCACAAGTGCCACTCATCAAAATTTCAAAAACTGACTTTTGTCTTTCGTAATAATGGCCAGAGAACGGGAATTTCGTACTGTCAACCGCGTATTAGGAGAACAGCCACGCCTTGGGCCATTCCCCGCCGACCAAATTGTTCCCTGGAGTGCGATCGCTCTCATCTCCTACATGGTAGTCAAGGGTTTTATGCAAGCTTCCTGGCTGGCAACCGGAATTGTAACTGCTTGGGGATGGGCAACTTGGTGGACGGTAAGTTCCAACAAAGCTTTTTTTGGTAAGTTTGTCGGCACGCCCCGCATCACCCGTGGCTATAAACCTTTTGTTTCTCTCGTTAATCCTTTACAACCTCAACCCAAGAAAAAGCACCAGCTGAAAAAACTCAGATAAAGCTGCTCAAGTAAAAAATATCACTGAACGAAACTACAGGCTATGAGTTCGACCGTCTCAACGAAAACAAAGGACAAAATTGGTAAAAAATCCCTCGATACCGAACAATTAGGTGTTGTCAAAAATCTGACACCGTTTGAGGATATTACTCATTTAGCCGGGATTGCAAGTATCTCACTTGCTGGTCGTAGAGATATCGGCGCACTCATCCTCCAGAAAAAAGAAGATATTCAAATTAAGTTCTGCTTCGACGTACAAGGAGTTCACCCGTCTTTACCAGAAGAACAGATTCTGCCGATTTTTGAAAATATTGAGGGTGGACTCAAAGAACTTCCCGAACGCGAAACCTTAACAATTCATCTTGGTTCATTCACTGATGATTTTCTCCGACAGCAAGAACTAAAAAAGATAGAGGATAAATGCGACCTAGAGCAATTAACTTTATTAGTGCGATCTGAACGTCTGCGAGCAAGAGAACTCACTAAAGCGGGAACTCGTAAAAATAAGTTTTTACGTTTCTGGTGTACCTATAGTGTCCTGGCTTCTGAAGATAGTCGCTCAAATGATGCAATTGAAAAAACTATCAAACAATTGCAAAATGCCTGGTTCCAATTTACTGGACAAATTCACGGTGTTCGGCAAGAACGAATCGAAACAATTTTACGGGATAGTTTTACCTCTGGGTTTCAACGCTGGGAACAACTTTTGACAAACTCGATGGGGCTTTCAGTACGAGCAGTCACAAGTGAGGAAGTATGGTCAATTCTTTGGAGTCAGTTTAACCGTAGCGATGCACCCAAAGTTCCCAATCCCCTCATATTAGATGAAGAGGGACTTCGAGAAGTTCAAACTAGCGATTTCCACATTCGCCACCTGATGCTGGAGAACGAAAAATCTGTCCCGTTTCTCGATCGCAGCTGGGTAAGACTGCAAGACAAGTATATCGGCGTTCTGCAATTTAGCGAAAAGCCCCAGGGCTGGGTAGACGAATACGCACAGCTTCGATACCTCTGGGAGGTAATATCCAAAGAAAAAATCTCCGATACCGAGATTATCTGCCAGCTATCTAAAGCCAACCAGGGACTTGCCAAAACTGCTCTGCAACGGATTACCAAACAGTCAATTACCTCCAGTGCCATGTCTTCAGAGAAGGGGTCAATTGACGTAAAAGCCAATATGAACATTGAGGAGGCAGTTAAGGCACAAGAAACTATCCTCAGAGGCAGTCTCCCGATTCATACTGCTGTTGTTTTTTGTGTCCATCGTCACAGTCGTCAAAAACTTGATGAAGCTTGTCAATACCTTTCTAGCTGTTTCTTGCGACCTGCCGTAGTTGATAGAGAAATCGAGTATGCCTGGAAAACATGGTTACAATGTGTACCTGTTGTTTGGGAAAATCTACTCACAAGACCCTTTAACCGTCGCCTCCCTTATTTCTCATCAGAAGTTCCCGGACTCATGCCGATAGTTAGAACGGCTACAGGAGATAAATCCGGGTTTGAGCTAATTGCTGAAGAGGGAGGAACTCCAGTACATCTTGACTTGTACAAGCAGCACAAAAATCTCGCCATTTTTGGTACTACACGTGCGGGTAAATCTGTCTTAGTAGCAGGTTTATTAACACCTGCCTTGGCTCAAAACATTCCCGTAATTGCGCTTGATTATCCTAAACCCGATGGTACTAGCACGTTTACCGACTATACCAAATTTATGGGAGAAGAAGGAGCTTATTTCGATATTAGTAAAGAATCGAATAATCTATTTGAATTACCAGATTTAAGGGGGTATGAGCCTGAAGTTATTAAAGAAAGGATGACTGATTTCAAGGAATTCTTGAAATCCACATTAATGATAATGGTACTAGGGACAAATCCTGTAGGAGTAAGCCCGACAACAGTATCAAATATTGAAAGTATCATTACAATCACAATTGAAACTTTTTACAACGATGAAGATATCAAACTTCGGTATAAGCTAGCATTAGAAAATGGATTGGGAACACCTGAATGGGCAGATATTCCCACACTTAAAGATTTCTATAATTATTGTTCGCCTGGATTTATCAAGCTCGATTCCATCACCAATAATAGTAAAGAAATTCTCGATGCTCTTGACCAAATCAGATTGCGATTAAAGTTTTGGCTAAATTCACGAGTTGGGCAATCAATCGCCAATCCATCTAGCTTTAAAACTGATGCTCGATTGCTTGTATTCGCACTGCGATCGCTTGGGAGTGAAGCCGATGCCGCAGTCCTCGCTCTGAGTGCCTATTCCGCAGCTTTACGTAGAGCTTTATCATCTAAAGTATCAATATTTTTCTTAGATGAAGCACCAATTTTATTCAATTTTGAGAGCATAGCAGAGCTAATTGGTAGACTCTGCGCTAACGGTGCAAAAGCAGGTATACGTGTAATTTTATCTGCCCAAGAACCAGAAAGTATTTTCCAAAGTAAGTCTGCTTCTAAGATATTTGCTAACATCACAACCCGCCTGATCGGTCGGATTCAAACATCGGCAGTTGACCCATTTGTGAACAGGTTTAAATACCCTTATGAAATTATCTCACGCAATAGTACCGAAGCATTCTTCCCAAAACGCGAAAGTATTTATTCACAGTGGTTACTTGATGACAATGGCAAACTTACTTTCTGTAGGTATTATCCTGCTTATTGCTTACTTGCAGCAGTAGCAAATAACCCGAATGAGCAAGAATTACGCACTCTATTTCTCAATAAATATGCCGATAATCCAATGCTGGGTATGGTGAAATTTTCAGAAAGCTACATACAAATGCTTCGGGGAGATGAGTTAAGTCAAGAAGCACAACAATTACTGGATAACAATAATAATCAGCAATTAAAGTCAGCATAAATTATAGAAGAAAAGCTAAGAATAATCTGTATTTATAACAATAAAAATCAATAACTCATAAACAAGTGGCTTAACTTTAATTGCCACATTGATTATTTTATCCACCAAAAGTATGAAACCAAAATTCAAGTTTACTAAGAAAGGAGTAATAATCGGGTCAATAATTGGTCTGGTTACTTTACTCGGTACAGCACCCAGTTACGCCTTTTCAATTGACGACTTCTTCAAAGTTTTAGGTAAATTCAACAACTATTTTGAGGAAACCAAAAAGGAACTTACCTCAGTAACTAATAAATGGGGTGGGATGAAAGGCGAAGCTAAAACTGCTATTCAGACTGGCAGTATGGATATGCCAGACCCAGTAAACTCAGCCGAAAAACTCAAAGAGCAACTCAAGAGCAAGGGTAACTGGAATGAAAGCAACACAGTTGAAGCTGCGGTCAGTGCAGCTAACGAACTAGAGAGAGAAACCACCCGCGCCACGATCGCCAGCGTCTTAGGGGAAGTCGGACAAGAACGTACCAAAAATGAGATAGAAGCAACTGAACAAACTGTAGCCGAGGCCAAAGAACTCGCAGAATCTGCACAACCAATGGATGCTTCACAAAACATCCTCAAGGTCATTGCTGCCCAAAACTCGCAAATTGTCTCAATGTTGGGTCAATCCCGCATTGACGGACTGCAAACACGGCACGATGCCCAGCAAACTAACCTAATGCTATCTCAACTTGCCGAACAAGGGGCAAGCGATCGCCGTCGTCAAAACCTGATGATGGACGGTATCAGCGCCCAGTATATCGAAATCAGTGGGTTTAGCAGTCTCAAAACTACTGCGGGGCAATAATTCACCCTAATTAGTTGGTCATCTCTGCAATTGAGATGACCAACTCTCTATCAGGTACATAATACAGACCATGTTAGAACATCTTGTAATTGCAACTGACCCATTCTTCGGGCAAGACATTTTAGAAAATGCGTCAGCTGGAGCGCAACTAGTAGCAGAAGGGTTCAATGAACTTTGGCAAGAAACCCTCAACGGCAATTTGTACGGCTCGATGTGCAAAGTTGGTCAGTTTTTTGCGATCGCTACACTTACCCTTTTTATGGTTGAGTTAGGCAAAAACTGGATAAATCAAGAAGATATGAAAGCCCTCTCCAGTTGGATATGGCCCATTCTAGTTATCGGACTATTAGCTAACAATGGCACTTTACTCAGAAGTGGAACACTCGCCATCCGGGGATACATTAATACTGTTAATAATGACATCCTGGAATTTACTGCTGCCGGAGCCAACCTAGAAGTAGCATTCAACCGCGCAGTCGGCAATATTGCCCTCCAGCAGCAAGTAGGGGCGGCAATGGAAAGATGCCGTTCCATCCCTGGTAACACGCAAGATTCAATCACCTGTTTGCAACAAGCAGAAGCAGAACTCAAAACCTCTGCGCCCGATCTATTTAAAGGAGAAGCCCCCGATAGCGGTAGTTGGGAATTTAACCCACTTCAGGCTTTATCTGATGCCAAAGACGCGCTCGAAAATCTCTCCCCTGGTCAAATCGCCGAAAAGATTGGTAATACTATCACCAGTACAATCGGTTCAATGATCACCGGATTTGTCGCAGTTATCCTCCTCGCCCTCAATAACGCTTACCAGTGGGGTATAGAATTCACGATGCTTTTAACTGCCCTACTTGGCCCGTTGGCAATAGGCGGTTCGCTACTCCCCTTTGGCGCAAAACCTATTTTCGCTTGGCTAACTGGTTATTTCACCGTTGGAATGGCGAAACTCTGCTTCAACATGATTATTGGTTTGTGCGGACAACTTATCGCTAATTCCGAACAAAATCAACCGATGATATTTCTGCTTTTTGTTGGGTTAGTTTCTCCTATCCTGGCATCTGCATTAGCCGCAGGTGGTGGAATAGCTGTTTGGACAGGATTAGGTAAAACAGTAGCATTTGGCTCTGAAATTGCAGCAGGAATCGCTACAGGTGGAGCAAGTACAACTGCTACGGTTGCTGTCAATGCCACCAAATTTGTTAGTTCCAAAATCAAAGTTAAAAAGTAATTAACAAATAAATATGCTTAAACCTAAGTCTAAATCTCAACCAGCTCGGCTCCTCAGTTATGGCCAATCTACCTCCACACCTATTGCAATGGCGATCGCCGTAACAGCAGGAGGAACTATCTTATCTACCCTATTGCAAATAATAAATATTGGCATGAGTGCTAGCACAAATCATCATGTCAAAGGCATGACGATTGTTCAACTCCAAGATGGGTCTATTTCACCTGGTAAATTTGCTGCTCCCAACGAACGCGAAGCCGAAACTATCAAACGCTTTATCTCAGATAGCATGATTAAAATGTTCGGCTGGAACGGAATAATCGAAGCAACAGAGAATGGCGAAAATGTCACTAAACCTGATAGGGGAATAGATATTCAAACAACAAAAAATAGTAGAAAAAAAATTCCCACTAGAGCCTGGGAAGCTGCATTTGCACTATCTGAAAATCAAGATTTTCGGGCAAACTTTCTCAAGAAATTAGCAGAAATCGTTCCAAGTGGTGTATTTAACGGTGAAGTTCAAGTTTCACTCGTCACCCGCCATATCTCTGAACCCAGAAAAATTAAGGATGGACAGTGGGAAGTCGATTATATCGCTACACTCGTAAGCTTTAATAGGAACGAAAACCAAGGCAAAGGAATCGCCTTTAACAAAACAATTACTGTTGAAGCTGTCGATACTCCCAAGTTACCAAATAAGCCAACTGAACTCGATAAGAAAATTTATTTAGTACGAGAACCAGGTTTAGAAATTACTCAAATTGTTGATTATAACCTCGGCAAGAAATAAAAATCATTAATCAAGCATAGAACTATGTTACAGCTAGAGAATGAGGCTTCCCATAAAGATATATCTTCCGTAAATAGTCTTTTACCAATCGATAGTTCAGAAGACGAAGAAGTTGAAAATTCACAATTTGAGGTGGTTGAAGAATATGAAACTGAAGTAGAAGACCCCGCATTAATCCAAACTAAACACGACTTTGTTACATCTCCCTGGTCAAGGTTAGGAATTATTGGTGGTGCATTTGGTGCTGGGTTTCTAATTATATTTGTTGTCCTCAACGGTATGATGAATGGGAGTGGTAAAAATGCCAAAAAACCAGAATTAACTACTACTCCAACTCCTACGGTTGCCGCATCTGAGAAAAAAGAAGGCGATGTTTATGCCAAGCTTGCTCTCGCCAAGCAACAGGAAGAACTTGATGCCTTAAATGGTCAAGCTAACACGGGAGACAAAGAGGAGAAAAAAGAAGCTACTGAAGAAGAACAAGCCAAAAACCAAGAGAAAACCCGTTCTATTCGACAACGAAGGGTAGTTGCTCAAGAAACTCCGCCTACTTCCAGAAAACGTGTATACCGAGAAGAAACACCCGAACGTGTTAGACCAACACGTAGAGTAGTGGCCTCACAGCCAATACCACCTCTGCGTCCTAGCGCTCCTCTGCCAAAATTTGCCAAACAAACAGTTGCCAGCAACCAGAGTGTCGCCAAAGATCCAATAGCCGAACTCGAACGCCTGCGTAACCTGGGTTCGGTTGGTCGAGTTGAGTATATGCTAGCCAGTACCACTGTCAGCGAACCTACAAACACAACAGTACAAGAAGTTACAGGTAAAACTGAAGAAACATTACGCCCAGCAGAACAAAATAGCGATCGCTCCCGTCGTCGCCGTAGCCGACGCAACGAGAATACCGAAACAGTTACCAATACTCCTAATCAAGTTGAAGAACTGCGCCCGCGTTGGCAACCTGTAACCACAAATGACAGTACTCTAGAGTATAGCAATACTGATGACAAAGATAACAATCAAGCCGTACCAGTTATTTATAGCTTCTCGGTGAAAGAGCCACAAATTAGCTTAGAACTTGACAAAGAAAAGACCGTAGAATCCAGTTTTGCTAGTAATAAAGAAAACGACTCCACTCAGCAAATCAAGCAAGTTGCAAATAACTACCTGCCAGAAGAAGCGCAGATACTCCAAGAAACACAACCGCAGTATTTAGTTGTCGGTTCGTTTGCAAGTGCAACCCTGGTAACTCCGCTCGTTATGCCCCAAACCAGTAATAACGCTCGTTCCCAGGAGCAGACAAATACATTACGGTTTGTCGCCCGGTTGGACGAGCCGCTTTACAGCAATACTGGCGAAATAGCCATTCCCGCAGGAACGCAGGTAACTATCGCTATGATTTCGGTTGATAGCACATCAGGTGTGCGTGCCGAAGTCACGGCCATCCTCAAGGACGGCACCGAATATCCTCTATCACCTGGAACGATATCAGTTTTGGGAGAGGCGGGTTCACCCCTAATCGCCAGACCTTACGACGACAAGGGATCTGAAATTGCCAAATATGATGCCACATTAGGGACAATAGCTGGTCTTGCCAAGGTAGGGGAAATTATTAACCAGCCGGATGAAGAAGTCACAGAAGATTTGCCTTTAGGTGGGACAAGAACCCGCAGTCGCAATAATAACCGCAACCTGGGAGCTGCTTTCCTTGAAGGTGCCTTTGGCAAACTTGGCGAAACAATCAGCAAGCGGACAGAACGTGCTACTGACGAAATCAATCGCCGTCCCAATGTTTGGTATGTGCCTAAAGACACCAAAATCACAATCAAAGTCGATAGGTCAATCAAGCTGTGAAACTAAGAGATATAGCCGATTTTAGTTTAAGTAAGCCTTGGGCGATCGCCTTTGGTGGGTGCCTTAGCATCGCCACCATGCTTGCACCAAACCAACTTGTACTAGCAAATACTATCCGTCAAGTTGCAGCGTCCCAGGTATCAGGGGAAAATGCTCAATTACAGACAGTTAAGGTCTGGCCTGGACATGGGGTATCAATATCGTTCTACAACACCAGAGAAATTATCAAGAAAATCTGGCTGGATGACCCATCTAGGTTTGTTTTTGATGTAGACGGATGTCTTGAGGGCTTGGGTAAGTGTTCTGGAAACAGCACGGGTGCAGGACTAATTCACATTCGCCGCATCGAGACAGTTAAGATCCCCGGTTTACCACAAGCTCCTTACGGGGCGCACATGACGGTGATTACCGAATCTGGCTCAACAAGGAAAAGCTATCACTTCCGGATTGTAGCGGGCAGTGGCACACCAGAGTACAGCCAAATTGAAATTATTGGCGACACTCCCAGCAAACCTGAAGAAGTAAAACCAAAGGTTAGTTACACCGCATTATCTGATAGCAGACATATCGCCAAAGGAATGCAAGTTGCTCTAAAAAACCAGTGGGTTACGACAGACAGCAAGCTTTGGAAGCGTCTGAACCAACTTGTTGAGTTGCGATCGCAAGGAGAGGAACTTGTCGTCGCCGCCAGCACCGCCGGAGTATCAATGCAATTGGTTGAAAAACTCATGCTACTGGGTGGAAAGCGCTTGTTATAAATACCACCACAGCGCAATAACCCTCTCACAACAACAAATCTAGGTAAATCAAGCTTTAAATAAATAGTGATGTATAACGAACATCTGACCGCTAACAACCAAATTTTAGATACTACACCAGAGGTCACTGCGATTGTACCAGTGAGAGCTGCAAGCCAGGAAACTACTCACAACAAAACCAACCGAGCGCTTGAGTATCGGATGGAAAAATTTAATAAATTACGCTACCTAATGGTTGCAGGACTTATTGCAGGGCTTGCCCTACACGGATTAATCCGATATGGAGGTAGCTATAATATCGGCAGTCTCCTATTCGGCGATAAAGCTGTAGCTCAAACAGTTTCATCGAAGTATTCAAATTTGAACACTTCGATAAATAAGACAAAACAAACCAAACAGCCACAGCCGGTTGCAACAAAATACGTCAATGGCGCACCTACTCCCGATTGGAGCAGTATCACGTTCAGAAATATGAAATTTGGCGGTGCTGGCAGTGTCGAATTCCCGAATATCAAAAACCCTGGTATGAAGGAGACACGCACCTGGAGTGCCGGACAAAGCCTTGCCGAAGTCATGGAACTGGGTGATTTTGAAGCAACCGAGTTCAATATTGAAGATTTCACGCTTGAAGATATCGCTGACATCACGGGCATTCAACTCAAAAATCTCAAACTGTCAGATGTTGAAACACTCGATTGGCAAACACTCGAAGACCTCGCCGAAGCAATTCCTAATTTAGAAGATTCAGAAGTCGGAGCCATCCCACCAATTCAAGAACTAGTGACCAAAGTTACAGGCAGCACCGCAAGCTACCAAACTGTTGGTGAGGTGCTGGACAATTATCCCCAACTGGGAGAAGTGGAACTTGGTGAGTATGTCAAACTTGATAAATATAAACTCACCAGCATCCCTGGTATTGAGGATGCACAGCTAAAGGACTTTACTAACTGGCAAAACACAACAATTGGCAAGATTCCGGGATTAGCTGATGTACCGTTCGATCGGTTCCCCAGTGTTCCCATCCCCGATGTTAGCTTTATCGGCAAAGTAGACTTACCCCTCGGTTCCCTTGAAAGCGGACGCTGGAAGTCAATAAGTGGTAGCTATCAAGCTGGGTTTAATGTCCCGTGCGAGAAAACGTGTGGTCACATCGAAGTTTCGGGTAGCGATATTGTGACTGGCGCACAATGGATGTCCGGTAAAGACCAAAAAGTTAAAGGCGGATTCGGCATCTTGGGTAATCTCAACGGTGGAAAAGAACCCACAGGTCGTCACCCGTTTGGGAAATCATTTAAACAAGTCATCTGGGACATTAACGAAGCGGACGGGAGTATCACCACCGCGATGTTCTTCCGTATCTGCAAACGGGGATGGGTTGACTTGGGTTGCTCGCCCTACTTCATTGGCCCAGTTCCCTTCTTCACATACCGCGAGATAGACCCAATTATCCTTGGTACGCCCCTCACCGTACCTAAAAATTAACAAGTAAAAAGGCAATCATAGAAAAATTTATCCTCTTTTACTTTTGACTTGGAGAGGACACACCAGATAACTAATGAAGAAATATGCAACTTCACTTCACCGCATATTCCTTCGATTTCCTCATGCAATTAACACAGATTAATATGAATAATTATCTGTTTGCAACTGCTAAAACTAAGACAGTTAGAGAAGTAAAAGCTGCTCATAAAAATAGCAATACTGACTTTAGTAAGTATACAGATAAGCTCATGTCACCTCAAGGTTTGGCACTTGCAGGGGGAATTGGCTTATTGTTGCTTTTACAGCTTTTTAGTAATGGTAAAAAAGGCAAGCTTGCTACTAGCTATTGGGGTGGAGCAAAGGAAACCGCCCAAGCTAAGAAAAAAGCCCTTAAGCAAATCGTCGCTCCTAAATGTGATAGTGCCAGTTTATATATTGGAGTACACAAATACAAGGGTCAAAAATTACCCCAGGGGAGTGGGGGAGTTCCAGTTTATGTACCCGATGTCCAACGGGGAACTGCTGTAATTGGCGCACCTGGTAGTGGTAAATCATTCTCGGCTATCAACCCGATGATTTACTCAGCAATTGACCAAGGCTTTGGTATAGTATTATACGATTTTAAGTATGCCAGTCAAGCCAAAATTGCCAGTTATGCCAAATCCAAGGGGTATGACGTACATATCTTTGCACCGGGATTTCCTGAATCAGAGGTATGTAACCCAATCGATTTCTTGCGCGACAGTAGCGATGCTGAAACCGCACGGCAGTTAGCTACGGTAATTAACAAAAACTTCCGCCTGTTAGGTAATGCGTCTGAGGATGCCTTCTTTGGCCCCGCCGGCGACCAGTTGACGCAGGCTATTTTAATGCTAACCAAAGAGTTTGGCGATGCCTCCGGCGGGCATAGCCATCGCGCTGATATTATGACGGCTGCGGCAATACTTTCTAGCGAGAAGATGGTCGAACGCTTGATGGCAGCCGAACTAAACCCTTGGATTAGGATAGCTTTTGGTCAATTATTTAGCTCGGCTGGCTCAGAGAAAACTGTAGCGGGTATTGCTGGTAGTGCTTCATTGATGTTCACCCGCTTCATGGCAAGGGGTACATTGGGATGCTTTGTCGGTAAAACAACCTTGCCCCTGGAGGTAAAACGCAAACAGATGATTATCTTCGGGTTAGACCGCGAACGCCGCGATGCTGTCAGCCCCCTAATGACCAGTATTCTTCACATGGTAGTTTCCCGCAGTATTGCCAAAAAACGCAAGGAAGACGGCCCATTAGTGGTGTGTCTTGACGAGTTGCCAAGTATCTTCCTTCCAGATTTATTTAGATGGCTTAACGAATCTCGTTCCGAAGGATTCTGCGGTATCCTGGGTTGGCAAAATATGGGTCAGCTTGAAAAGATTTATGGTAAAGAAATCTCTAAAGCTATCCTTGGTGCGTGCGGTACAAAATTTGTTTTTAATCCTGGTGAAGAAGAATCAGCACGATTATTTTCTGCATATTTAGGTGAAGAGGAAATTAAATATAAACAAAAATCTCGCTCAACGGGAGGAGGTAAAGCCAGCACATCTATCAGCGAACAAGAACGGACTCGCAAGCTATTCGAGCCAGCCCAATTCCTCAAATTACCACCTGGTAAATGTCTATTTATCAACCCGGCTTATAGCAATAAAAATGAGGGTTCAGTACCACTATTAAAAAACATCAAAATCCCCAAATATATCATTGGATTAGAACAAGAAAATGACACTAACTGGGATAAACTCATCAAAGAGCTTGCTAGGAAAAGTACCCAGAAAAAACCCACACAGGAAGATTTAGATTTACGAGTCAAGGAAGTAGATCGGAAGTTTCCTATCCCACAAGCACCCGTACATGCGGGCAATGCACCGTTACCTGTTGATGCGTACAAGAGCTTTTTCTAAAAACTTTAAGTTTGATGACCAACTGGTTTTTATAAAGTACAGTCAGACTGTTTGAATTTATAGATTATTTTCACCACATTTAATATATGTTTGACTCCAGACACACTCAAATTAATGAATCATATTTAGGTACAGCCGATACTGCAATTCAAACAAGTCGAGAATTAAGTAAAAGCCTAATTAATGCACTTACTAAGATAACTAAAGTAATTCTCGAAAAACTCAAAGAAGCTCAAGAAGCAAGTAAAATTGCCGTTGAAGTTGGCAAAAATATTTACAATCTTGTACCTGATGAATCTACCCCTGGTGCATATAAATGGGAAAAGGTAGATTTAACCAGCCAAAGTATAAAAAGCAATCAAGAAACTAATATTGTGTTAATGCCCGATTTATTAGTAGAAGGTCAATACACAATAGAAACTGAACCTTTTACTGACTATCAAGCACAAACAATTGCTGCAAGATTAGTAGAAGATGTACCCAATTTCAATAGTGATTATCAGCAAACAAGTGATAATACTCTGAAAATTACAGCTTATCTAGAGTCAGATGGTTCAGAAAAACAAATCGTCATTTACGAACAAAATAGCGAAGGTAAATGTACAACTAATCTCGTCACTGAAATACTTACTCCAGATGAAATAATAAATGTGGCAAGTGAACCACTAGTTAAGCTACTACCTCCATCTGCTGACACTATTAACAATCATCAAGATACAAAAGAGTTATTATTTGATAATGGCAAACCAGATATAACAGAAGTAACTCCACCAGTAGATAATTTATCAGTAATACTGAACGAAGATAATCAACAACTAAATTCGGAAATTGTAACCACACCAGTTAATTTGTCTTATGAAGAAGAAGCTGTGGTCAGTTTTCTAGATGATATCGATATTAGTAATCCACCCGACTTTGACTCCCCACCAGATGTAGATTATTATCAGTCTCCTGTAGCCAAAAACTATCCTGAAGCAGTAGATCAGACACTTAGCGAACAATCTGAAACTAACATTCAAGCAGTCGAATCAAATACTTCACAACAGTTCCTACAAGATAAAAACAGTAAAAACAGTTCGTCTATCAATCAAGAAATCAACTTATCTGTTGAAATAGAGGTAGTTAACAGTTTTGAAGATGATGTGGTCAATAATCTTCAAGAAGAAATCGCACAGTCCGAAGCAACTATTCAAATTCGACGGATAGTTACTAGTAACCATCAATCTCAAAATCAAGCTGGAGAGGAGATAAATAAAAATGTAACTTCCAATCAGTTTTTTGCACAAGAGCCAGAGGAACAAGCAACTAATAATCGAAAAAAATATGCACCTGAATTTGCCTATCAAGAAGTAGCTAATTCTCAAGATGTAGAGCCAGCAGCACAACAGTGGGCGCGTCAGGTTGAAGTACCTATTTATCAAATAAATAATAAACAAGCGCGGGAAGAACGTTACAACGGGGAAAATAAAGACATTGCTGAAACTGCGATCGCAATATTAAAAAAATACGGCACTCTTGAACAAGATGGTTCACGTATTTACCGTAGCGATACATTTGTGATTCGCCAACAGGCACACACTGTTAGCATTCACCGCCGCAGTGATGAATTATTTGGGTGGGAGAACTCTTTGATGGATTTTAAACTCAACAAAAAAGAGGAACCCAAAATCACGAAAAAGCCTACAGAGATGTTACCTGTTGAACGTCAGGAGTTTCTCATAGTGGCAGAATACTTAGGCGACAATGGCAAGCTACCTGACCTCAACAATGCCGATATCCGTGATGTAGCAAACAGCTTGGGAAGTCTTGCACCTGCCGGCACAATTAAAACGCTGGAAGTATTTAAACAAAATGAGATGTTGCACACCCTGAATAATGTCCTCATCCAGGCTGATAAGGAAGAACTTACAGTAGGTGAATTTACCATCAAGCGATCGCGCAACCCCGAAAAAAATCGAGCCAGCTTGCAATTATTTAAAACTACCGAAGAAAAAGGTACTCAGGAACTTGTCCGGTTTGACCTAACTAAAACCGAAGCTGGCATTACCAAAGAAGTCAGCAAGATGAACATCTCTGACTACGATATTAACCAAATTAAGTTTATTACCCAAAACGCCAGCAAACTCAACCTGGAACACATCTTTGATAACGAACAATCTACTTCCACCACCGTATCTGCACCCAAAAAACGAGTAATACAAGCAGTTGGCGATCTGCCTGTTACAGTTCACCCTTACATCGCCGAGGAATGGGCAAATATGGTCAAGCATGGTGGCCCTGACTGGGGAGGGGCAATGAATCAAGGCAATGAAGAAATTCTTCAACGGGTAAATGAGAACAACGGCAAGTTACCAATTGCCGATCAGCGAGAGATGTACTTCAAGATTATGACCTACAAGGCAACTGAAGCACAAAAGCAAGGAGAAACAGTCGTCGATTTTGTTCCGCTTAAAGATATTATGAATGACTTACAAGTATGGCGAGGAGAAGAAATTCGGCAGCAATATACCCCTACTGAACACATACCCTCTCCTCAAAAGCAAACTGTCGCTGCTGCTGCACCTAAAACCAAGTTAAGAGAAGTTGAACTATAAATTACCCGTCACCAAGTTTGCAAAGTTGCATTGGCAATATAAAAACTTCGGTTTAGAAGTTACGTAAATTTACATCAGTTGCAAATTTCAAATTCAACAAGCTTTTCATTTATTTAAATGATTAATTCATTGCTTTAAATAACACAATCCAAAGAAAAATTACTACGTAAAGCTCACGCAGATACTCAATGTAGTATTTCAATCTAAAAATCAAAAAGTGAGCTTAACATCTGAATTAAAAAATAGAAATTCACCTATCAGGGGATGGTTTGACTCTAGACTAAACCAGACAGTTATTAAAATGATTACTAGCCATAACCAACTATTAGAAAATCAACAAATTATTAAACCAGTTGATGGTGTAGATTTTCCATTAGTAGGAAATGCGATCGCCAAAGCACTTGCTAAATATTTAGGAAGCATCTATGAAGATAAAACATGGTTTACTAATTGTCTTGCTCAGGTTGGAGCCAAAGCCCTCAAAATAGAATATGCTTTTGATTACTGCATTACAAATTCCAATTCCCTTGAAGAAGAAGCTCTAAAGTGTATGCTGCTGGGTGCGTTAGAAAATTATGCACGTAGCCGTAACATACATGAAATTATTCAACCTTTTCTACAAGGAGAAAAAACCCTTCAACTTGAACCAGAATATTTCAAAAAATGGCTTCCTACTATCCAAGATACATCTCAAATTATTGGTATTTTACCCCGTACTTGGCAAACTGTAGCTAATCAAGTGAGTGGAAATATCACCTGCAATGCTTCATACCCTTTAAGTGAATATCTTGGAGGTGCTGATTGCCAGATAATCGCTGGAAATACTCTTATTGATGTACGAACAACTGCCAAGAAGCGTCCCTTCTCTCTAGAAAATTTTTACCAACAAATTAGTTATGTTCTGCTTGATAGCAATGACAGCTATCGTATCAATCAACTAGTCTGGTTTTACAGCCGCCAACAATCAGTATTCTTCTATCCCACAAACAAAATATTCCGCGACTTGCAAGCAACAAGGGAAGAATTTAAGAAAATGATTCTTGATAATTATGAAACAAATAGACTAGCAGAACAAAATAAGTGTTTATATCTTCCCCAGGAAGGATAAAAATATGATTCAAGACTTTCAACTTAATCCTAGCTTCAATATTTACTTTGATGGCATGGAGTATCACGCCAAGATTCACTTTGATGATGCTTTTGAAACTGAAGCAGAAGAAATTGCAGCAAGTCATATTAGCTCTCTTGCTACTAAAGTCTCTAATCGTTGGCGGCAGTATCTTCTAAGTATTGCAAATAAATACAAGCAGTAATCGGCTAATTAGCCCTCTCCAAGCAGAGGGTTAACTTAACGAATAAAAAGCAAAATTTGCTCGTTTAAATACTATGAAATTAGGTTTTTATCCAGTACTAGGTAAGAGTGATTTTCTCAAAATCAAGGGTGAAAAAATCCCGATTTGGCACTTGCTTGAATATCAGCCTGCGGGCTGGCTATACTCACTCGCTACAAAAGCAGAAATTGTTCCAGATAGTCTGATTATTCATGACTGCGGATCGTTTAACTACCGCGACCAAGATATTCCTACTCTCAACGGTAAATATGTTGATGCCCACTGGTCTATTCATAGATATCGAGAACGTTCAAAAGTCGGTGATATTACTGTTTGTCCTGACCATTTACTTGTAGGAGAAAATATTAGAGAACGGCAAGAATATAACCTTCAACAAGCAAAAACATTTATCCAACTTGCTAAAAGTTATCTTCCCAATAGAATCCCCCTAGCAGTCATCCACGGGCAGTCTCTCAGCGAACGCCTCGAAGTAGCTAAATTTCTTCTGGGACTTGGATACCGCCATCTTGGCATCGGTGGCCTTGTTCCCCAGGCGAGGGAGTATTCAACTAACTTGCACATTATCAAAACAATCACTGAGGTTGTGCGTTCACGAAGTGACTCGGAACGAGTATCGCCGTTCGCGAAGCGTGTCCGACAGGACAAGGCGGGCGTTTCGCCATCGCACAGCGACTCCGCAGGAGTATCGCACGAGCCAAATGTTCATCTACACGTTTTTGGACTATGTTCGCCCCAGTATGCCAAAGCTTTTACTCAGATGGGATTATCCTTTGATGGTTCAACTTTTATCCGAGAAGGACTAGGCGGTGGGATGTTCGTCAGCAATGAGGAAAAACTAATTCGGATGCCAGCCTACTGCACGCCAAAGTGCAACTGTCATGTTTGCAGGGTTCTCCACCGACATAGGATTGACCCTCGGCTAACAAACAAAGGGCGGACGCATACTATGGGAAGAATCGCCCACAACCTCGATCTGGCGATCGGCACTTACAGAAAATTCATTCCCAAGGAAAAAATCTACCTGGTTGCTGGATGTGGCAAGCAGCTTCCCTACTCTGCTGCCGCCAAAGACTTATATTGTTCGCAGCACTTTCAAGCTTGCCGTCGCTACGTAGAAGAAAAAGAATCAAGATGGTATATCCTGTCACCTTTACATCAAGTTCTTAACCCAGAAACAATCATCAAGCCCTACGATAAATCCCCCTATTCCTTATCTCATCAGGAACGTATACTATGGGCGCAACAAGTAGCAGAAAACCTCATACAAGTTGCGTCTTTGGAAATAGAGTTTGTATTCTTGACGGGCAAGCTTTACAGACAGGAGGTAACACCCATTTTACAGGCGAAGGGATACGAGACAAAAGTACCCATGCAGCACCTAGCCATTGGACAACAACTTGCTTGGATAAAGAAGGAACTGGAGCAAGAAAAACAGCTTGTTTTAAATATTTAACCCAGCAGTAATCACACCAAAATGAGTTATGGAGACTACAAAGCGAGTAATTAATATAAGTGGAAAATTCGGTAGTTGGACTGTAATAGAAAAACAAGGAAAGCAAGTATTGTGTAAGTGTGATTGTGGAACCCAAAAACTTGTCTATAGTCACACTCTCACCAATGGTCGCTCAACTAACTGCGGTTGTAAGAAAAGAAAAGAATCTATCCCAGTTGGGGCAAATTTTGGGAGACTAACAGTAATATCTGATATAGAAGTTAAGGGGAAAAGGGGTGAACTACTCCTCCTTACCTTATGCAAATGCGGAACCCAAAAATATGTTAGTAAAAATAGCTTAAAAAGAGGGCTTACGCAAAGTTGCGGATGTTTGCAACGGGACAGCCTCAAGATCGATAAAACTATCCACGGTCACTGCAAAAGCCACGAGTATAACTCCTGGTTACACATCAAGCGTATCTGCTATAACAAGAACCACCATCAGTACAAATATCATGGCGGGTGCGGAATTGAAGTTGATGCATCCTGGCGTGATAACTTTACCCAATTTCTAAAAGATATGGGATTAGCACCCGAAGGAACAGTTATATCTCGTATCGATCAAGAGAGTGACTTTGCCCCCGGAAATTGTTTATGGATACCCAGAAAAGAACATTATCGTCAAATACATGTATTAAGAAGAAAAGAATTCTTTATTTCTCAAACTTTACCTAAACCAGTCGTTACCAATAGTGAGATTAATGTATCACCAAACATTGTTCGAGCAATTATCAAAGATCATGCCAATGGTGAAGCCAACATGAATAAACTTGCTACACAATATAAAATTAGCACTCAAGACGCAATAAATATTATCCTTCACCACGTTTAACTATCAATTTATTTTTAATAAAAGTGCGCCCCAATTAAAAAGGCGCACTTTTTATTTGATAGCAACTATTTAGTTTTAAAACACATATCAAATTAGTAGATTAATTACCACAATTGTTACACATATCAGCAAGGTAGACATTGATGACGAGTGATTCAGGAAATAATCACTAATATCTAAAGTGTTGTACCTGAGTATAAAGTTTGACGAAGTTATCAATTAGCTGAACAAGCAAAGCCTTAAGTCAAAATTATAAAACTTGTACATGATAATACACAACGACTCTTATATCTGGTTTCATGCAGGACAAACTGCTAGATGGGGAACTATAAATGCGATTAAAGCATTGCCATACCTAATGATTGCATACCAAATCGATGGACAATGGTACAGTGATCCCTATTTTTCACAATCTAAAAACTTAGAATATAAACCAGTAATCCCTATAAGTTCAGCAATTATTCATATACCAAAAATAACAGTTGAGTTACAACCAATTGTTCAATTATGTGCTGGATTTAGGAACAAAAGAATTCATAGTCTTTGGGTGGTTAATGCTCCCGAACAGGTATTGAAACATATATTAGAGTGCAGCCAATGGGACAGTATATCACTCAAGCAACTACTAGCAACTTTGCACGAATTAATTCTTTATGGCTATGAAGTCAAAATACTTCCCGCCAAAAAGGAAACCATATCCCCTATCGAATGGATGGAATAATAATGAATAATAGCAACCAACAACTCACACTTTACTATCCTTGTGTAGTTCAGTTTTTAGATCAGTTTGTACAGACAATATCACTTGAGTTTTGGATACAGAATCCAATAAACGAAAAATGGAATCTAATACCATTTAAAAATGGTGATATCAGTATCTCGAATTATACAGATGCGACAACATCACAGATAATGAAATATCTCAATAAAGAATATCCGTCTATAGAAGATATCAAGAAGGCAATTAAGACGTTCAAGGCGATCGCGTAAAACACGTTATCGCAAAGCGCGATTTCTCAATAGAACTCGCCGTGAAGGTTGGCTACCACCGTCACTAGAATCTCGGATTGATAATATTTTGACTTGGGTGAATAGGTTGCGTCGTGTTTGTCCGATAACTGCTATTTCTCAAGAGTTGGTTAAATTTGACTTACAAAAGTTAGACCAACCAGAAATCCAAGGTGTAGATTATCAACGTGGTGAGTTATTCGGTTTTGAAGTTAAACAATATCTGTTAGCCAAGTGGCAACATCAGTGTGCATACTGTGGTGTTAAAGATGTACCATTACAAATCGAACATATTGTTGCTAAATCCTGCGGTGGAACTAATCGCGTTAGCAATCTGACACTAGCTTGTCAAAAATGCAATCAAGCTAAAGGTAATCAACCAATTGCCAAGTTTCTCAAGAAAAAACCTGATTTGCTAAATCGTATTTTAGCTCAAGCTAAAAAACCTTTAGTTGATGCTACTGCGGTCAATGCAACTCGTTGGGAATTGTACCATAGATTACAACAGATTGAACTACCAGTAGAAGTAGGTAGTGGTGGAAGAACTAAGTGGAATCGGGTCAATAGAGGAATTGATAAGTCTCACTGGACTGATTCTCTGTGTGTGGGAGCGACTACGCCAGAGAAACTAATTATCAAAAATATCAAACCTTTGTTGATTAGTGCCAAAGGTCACGGAACTCGTCAACGCTGTCGCCCAAATAAGTTTGGTTTTCCCAAAGCTCATGCACCTTCAGCTAAATACTTTCAAGGTTTTACCACTGGTGATATTGTTAAAGCTCATATCCCTACTGGTAAATTCGCTGGAAGATATACAGGCAGAATTGCTATTAGGTTTCGTCCTAGCTTTGTTTTACACACTTTGGATAAAAAGTTTGATGTTCATCCTAAATACCTGAAAACCATACACAAAGCTGACGGTTATGAATACAAATAATAATGTCCATCAGGACAATTCTTATGTTGGCAGAAATTCACCTCCCGCTAAACGAACTCATTATAGCGGGAGTCCCGTTTCCGCATCTGAGATGGGCAATGGATACAATTTAGAATCAATTCTTAAATCATGGGATGGCACTAGTAACGTCAGCTACGGTAGTGGGGAAATCGCACATCAACAATTAGCACTAATGCGCGTTCTTTCTGAACTATCCCAAGGTTGGTGGTTTTGGGATGAAGATAAGGATACTGTCGTAATTTTCCAAAGTTATACTTACAGGGGAATCGCCTGATTATTGGGGCTGGGAGTCTTGCGATCGCTGTAAAAAATTTATTGGTGGCTTAAACTTACAATTCTATATCGCTGTTCCGAATCGGAAAAAACTGATATTGCTTTTGTTGTGCAGCAGCTATTTCTGATGGAGTATTAAATACAGTAGCCTTTGTACCAAGTTGGAGTTCTTGGTATAAAGGCACACCATCACCATCATTATCGCTGAGAAGAATTTTGGTCATGATATGAGCTGGAGCAAGTTGTGCAAGGCGATTGATTACATTAGCAACAAATTCATTGGATGCTTCACAGCTATTGAGATATCTAATAAAAACATCAACTGTAGCTGCTGTCATTTTTGCAGGATTTTCTACTCCAGTCTCGGCGATAAAATCATCATAAATGACCTTCTCTTCATCAGTAAAACTTTCCGAGTGAGCCTGTATAATAATTAGTTCAATTTGCTCTTGCTGCTGGAAATTTCCCATAGTATTTATTCCTTTAATTAATAAATTAAATATAAATTATCCACAGTAAAACTTGTGTTTTATAAAAGAAAATGTAAATTTAAATCAAATACAATATTTGAGATGAAATTAATAAAATCATAAAAATCACCGTCCAGCTCGAATTACTGCATTGCGATCGCCTACACAGAAGTTCCTAACCCAGCTACCAGTAAATTGTCTACCAGACGTTGACCGATCGCTCCTGACACTACTCACCCAGTTTATTCCACTTTCCCTGTCCGATGTAGCCATGACCCTCGCCGAGCCGGATTAGTCTGGCTTGATTCTGAACGTAAGTATTTATTGTTGCGAATAGCATAAAACACTTTTCTTGTACTACTGAAGTTGAATGTAAACAACCAAGCTTAATCCCAGTTCCACAAGAAATGAAATCAAGATGAAATCTCTACTCCATAAGGACTATAGCCTAGAGAGTTATTTTTTACATGGCTGAAGCCATTCTAAGTCTCTAACCACAGCTGAAAAAAATTTTCCTTCCCCCTCTTGACTCTCCAGTGAGATGGAGATTTCACAATGTAATTAGTTCATAAAAAGAGAGTTAAGCATGACATTTCAACTAACAGTTCCTAACATGGCTTGTTCTGCTTGTGGAGAAACGATTACAAAAGCCATCCAAGCAGTTGACCCCACAGCTCAGGTTGAGGCCGATCCGAAAACGAAGCTGGTCAGCGTCGAAACCCAGACAACCGAAGCAGCAGTAAAAGAAGCAATTACAGCTGCTGGCTATTCAGTGGCATGACATTGAGCTTTCCTGTTTTATCAAGACAAATGAGTGTTAAGGAACCAGAAAAATGGAAAAAGCCACACTGAAGCTGCGCGGCATGAGTTGTGCATCTTGTGCCAGCAGCATTGAAGAAGCAATCAGTTCTGTCCCAGGTGTGAATGAATGTAGTGTGAACTTTGGCGCAGAACAAGCAACAGTTGAGTATGACCCTAGAACGACTGATGTACAAACCATTCAGGATGCAGTGGACGAGGCAGGTTACTCTGCCTATCCACTCCCAGAACAGAATTTGATGGCAGGAGAAGATGATACCGAGAAAACAACACGTTTGCGAGAATCGCGTTATCTACTGCGGAAAGTGATTGTGGCTGGGGTCATAGGTGCTGTGTTGGTAATCGGGTCGTTACCCATGATGCTCGGATTAAATTTGCCTTTGATTCCGACATGGTTGCATAATTCTTGGGTACAGCTGGTGCTGACAACCCCAGTGCTGTTTTGGTGTGGTGCCGATTTCTTCAAAAACGCTTGGAAAGCTTTAAAACGCCACGCTGCCACAATGGATACTTTAGTTGCTCTCGGCACAGGAGCAGCATACTTATATTCTCTATTTGCCACAGTTTTCCCTAGTTTCTTTGTGGCTCAAGGATTAAAGCCAGATGTCTATTACGAAGCAGCAGTTGTAATTATTGCTTTAATTCTTTTAGGAAGATGGTTAGAAAACCGCGCCAAAGGACAAACTTCAGAAGCAATTCGTAAGCTGGTTGGTTTGCAAGCGAAAACAGCACGTTTGATTCGTAACGGACAAGAAGTTGATGTGCCGATTGAACAAGTACAGATTGACGATGTTGTGCTTGTTCGCCCTGGCGAGAAAGTTCCTGTTGATGGGGAAGTGGTTGAGGGAACATCCACAGTTGATGAAGCGATGGTGACTGGCGAAAGTGTACCAGTGAAAAAGCAACCAGGGGATGAAGTGATTGGAGCCACCATCAACAAAACTGGCAGTTTTAAGTTCCGGGCGACAAGAGTAGGTAAGGATACAGTGCTGGCACAGATTGTCCAACTAGTGCAGCAAGCCCAAGGCTCGAAAGCTCCCATTCAAAGATTAGCAGACCAAGTTACTAGCTGGTTTGTACCGGCGGTGATTGCGATCGCCCTCCTCACCTTTATCATTTGGTACAACATCATGGGCAACGTCACCCTAGCACTAATTACCACAGTGGGGGTGTTAATTATCGCTTGTCCTTGTGCCTTGGGTTTAGCTACACCAACTTCTGTAATGGTAGGCACGGGTAAAGGTGCAGAAAACGGCATTTTAATTAAGGGAGCCGAAAGCTTAGAATTAGCACATCAGATTCAAACAATTGTGTTAGATAAAACAGGCACAATTACCCAAGGTAAACCGACAGTTACAGATTTTGTCACAGTTAACGGTACGGCTAACGGCAATGAAATTAAGCTGATACAACTAGCTGCCTCTATAGAACGCAATTCGGAACATCCCTTGGCAGAAGCAGTTGTCAGATACGCCCAATCTCAGGAAGTGCCATTAGCAGATGTTAGAAATTTTGAAGCTGTCGCTGGTAGTGGCGTACAAGGTATCGTTTCTAACCGACTCGTGCAAATTGGTACACAACGTTGGATGGAAGAGTTGAGTATTGACACTCAAGCCTTGCAACAAGACAAAGAACGTTTAGAATACCTGGGTAAAACAGCCGTGTGGTTAGCAGTGGACGGCGAAATCAAAGGAGTGATGGGTATTGCTGATGCTATTAAACCCACTTCCACCCAAGCTGTGAGAGCGTTGCAAAAACTCGGTTTAGAAGTTGTGATGCTTACAGGCGATAACCGCCGCACCGCAGAAAGTATAGCCCATGAAGTTGGTATAGGGCGCGTTTTAGCAGAAGTCCGCCCCGACCAGAAAGCTACTACAGTGCAGAAACTACAATCAGAAGGCAAGATTGTCGCAATGGTGGGTGATGGTATCAACGATGCACCAGCTTTAGCTCAAGCCGATGTCGGTATCGCAATTGGGACTGGTACAGATGTGGCGATCGCCGCTAGTGACATCACACTCATCTCAGGCGATTTACAAGGTATAGTCACAGCAATTCAACTGAGCCGTGCCACAATTCGCAACATTCGCCAAAACTTATTCTTCGCCTTCATCTACAACGTTGCTGGCATTCCTATCGCCGCAGGTATTTTATTCCCTATCTTTGGTTGGTTGCTTAACCCTATCATTGCCGGTGCAGCAATGGCATTTAGCTCGGTTTCTGTTGTCAGCAATGCTCTACGTCTACGTAACTTTCAACCTAAAACACTTGGCTAGAGGAAATGGTAATGCTCAATAAAGTGATATTTTTTGGCAGTTTAGCAGGATTTGGATTTCTGCTTGGTGTAATTTCAGGAGCGATCGCATAGGAGCTTTTTCAATGATGAATAAAACAGCAATTATCGGTAATATTGCAAGTCTAGGAGTTGTGTTAGGACTTGCTTCTGGTAAAGCAATCGCCCAAGTATCCCATGAAACCCACTCATCTCAAACAGAGTCAACAAGTCAATTTCAACGCATTGAACAGCCGTTAGGAAACAAAGTTGCAGTTACGCTTGGTGGATTGGGGCTGATTGGCTTAGAACTTTGGTGGTTCTTGCTCAGTAAACCCAAGTCCCAAAAGGCAGTTGCAGCAGGTGAGGGTATTCAGGAAGTAACCGTCACCGTTGATGGTGGATACGAGCCAAGTCGGATTGTCGTGGAAGTAGGAAAACCCGTGCGGCTTTTCTTTGACCGCAGAGATCCCAGCAGTTGCTTGGAGCAAGTGCTAATTCCAGACTTTCATATTGCCGTAGATTTACCGCTCAATCAAGTGACCGCTGTGGAATTTACACCCAAACAAGCCGGAAATTATGTCTTTACCTGCGGCATGAACATGTTTCGTGGTGAAATCCGAGCCGAAGCTTCAAACACTCAATCAACAGCTTTAAAGGAGTATGAAATAATGGCAGAACCTCAACTCAGTTCCTCAACTTCAATTCACCAAAATGAAACAACCGTAGAAATTCCATCTTTGCAACCGACTGTAGAGCAAGGAATTCAGAAGGTTACAATCAAAGTGGATAAAGGTTATACACCGAATCATGTTGTCGTGAAAGCAGGGCAAAGAGTTCAACTTAACTTTTTGCGCGAAAATCCCAGTAATTGTCTTGCAGAAGTATTAATTCCTGATTTTGGCATTGCTGCCGAGCTACCACTCAATAA
Source organism: Calothrix brevissima NIES-22 (assembly GCF_002367995.1). Lineage (GTDB taxonomy): Bacteria > Cyanobacteriota > Cyanobacteriia > Cyanobacteriales > Nostocaceae > Aulosira > Aulosira brevissima. Next base: position 4,630,355 of record NZ_AP018207.1, on the reverse strand, counting down.
ATTGACATCTATTGAGTTTACACCTGAAAAAACAGGCGAATATGCTTTTAGCTGTGGCATGAATATGTTTCATGGTGCGATCGCCGTACAAGCAGGAGATGCTAATCAAGAAAGAGCGTCTACTCAAGTCTCTAGATGAACGATACATGCGATTTGTAAGCATACCGAAAACTTGGTATTAACTAGGCAAGTCAGTTTGATCCCTTAAATAGCAAATAGTTAGCAAAATGATACTGTCTCTGCTTGACTCTCCAGCTAGCTGGAGAGTTTAAGATAAGGTAAATAAACTTATTTAACATGGAGCAGCTAAATATGCTAGTCCAAGAAGAGCCAAAACTCATTGGTAATGTTGCCAAGTCTAGCGGTGTACCTATTAAAACTATTCGCTACTATGAGGAGCTAGGACTACTCAAATCATCAGCAAGAACGGAAGGTGGATTTAGATTATTTAACTCTGATGTTTTGGAGCGACTGCACTTTATTAAACGCGCTCAAAGCTTAGGATTAAGCTTGTCAGAGATTAAGGAATTTTTAAATGTTCATGATGGAGGGGAATTACCCTGTGAGCATATAAAAATTAAACTAGAAGATAAGATTAAAGCTATTGATGAACAAATTCATCAATTACTTATTTTGAGACAAGAATTATCAGGATTAGTTTCTGGTTGGGAAACCATACCTGAAAATCCTGAAAAAACAATTTGTCCTATTATTGAAAGAAATTAAACAATCAAGCTGTTAATTTAATTTTTTATCAGTATATCAACGCATTAAGCTAAGTTGATATACTGATTTTTTATTGATAGAAATCAATTGATAAAGAAATTAGTTGTTTTTTTTAATTTTACCTATTGACTCTCCCATAAGCTGGAGAGATTAAACTAATTTTAGTTGAGTAGATTAAGTATATCTATTCAACGATTTTCAGAAAATTAGTTTCCCTCATTAAGGAATTTAACACTATGACGCTGCAACTAACAGTTCCCAAACTGGCTTGTTCTGCTTGCGCGAAAGTCAGCATTGGATGAACTGCTGATAGTCAAATATTCATTTTATAAAAGTCCTTCTGCTTTTAGGAGAGATGTGACTTGTATGAGTTTGCTTTTTCTGATTCCACTGACGATTGGTTTAGCAGTTAGTTATCTGTTTAAAAATTCTACTGACGACATGGCAGAATTAACAAGTTTATCTACAGTTGCTTGCCTAATTTTCAGTTTAATATTAGCACCTTGGCAACTCAAAGTTGTGGTTCTAATGCTTGCGATATTAACTCCCCAGATTAATTAAGACTTTTGAATAACTTCAATCATTAAAAAATGGAGCAAAATCAATGAATCGATTTCTGAATACAATTGCTATAACTACTACTTTGATACTAATTCAAAGTTGCTCCTTATTACTTAGAGACGAAGGAAAACCAATATCTGCTGACACAGATCAGCATGAAGAACATTCTATGGGTGATATAAATCACAGAGAACATTCAACAAATGGCACAGGTGATGGGAAGAAAGCATTTACCCAGGCAAAACTTAAAGTCCCAAGCATTATTACACCTAATAAAAATATTCCGATAGTAATTGGTGTTCAAGATTCGGATGGGAAAGCAATAGCAAAGTTTGACACTTTCCAAGAAAAGCTCATGCACCTCATTCTTGTCAGTGATGATCTTCAGTTTTTTAGTCATCTTCATCCCACATATAAAGAAAATGGGCAGTTTGAAGTTACAGCCAGTTTTCCGCAAGCAGGCAATTACACATTTTTTAGTGACTACAAACCTGCTGGTCAAACAGAACAAGTCTCAGTGTTGAAAACACAAGTTCCTGGAAACAGTATTGCAGCCCCAGAAATTAACCTAAATCGCAGTAAAACGTTCAATGATATTAAAGTCAATCTTGCTGTTTCTGAACCTACTGTGAAAGTGGGTAAAGAAGTCAGTTTAATGTTTAAATTACAAGATGCTTCTAACAATCAACCGCTTACAGACTTGCAGCCATACTTAGGAGAAAAAGGACATTTAGTTATCCTGCGACAGTCAACCTCATTAACAGCAGCAGATTACATTCATGCTCACGCGCTAAAAGATGCTCCTGCTGGACAGGTTCATTTTATGACTAGCTTTCCTCAACCAGGAAAGTATAAGCTCTGGGGTCAGTTTAATCGCAATGGCAAAATCGTCACAGCTGATTTTTGGATCGATGCTGTTTAATTTATACCAAATAGAATGTAACAATACTATCTTTGGCAACTTCGTATTAGGTAAAAAATCTTATTTCTAACTAACTACGTAAATTGCGATACATCAATTTCAATAGAGAGATAGAGCGATGCCTACGGCGGGCTGCGCCTACGCTCCTTAGTGGAGCAACATCCAAAGGTAATTCAACTGTAAAAGTGCTGCCTTTACCTAATTCGCTTTGTACATTTATCTTACCTTGATGTGCTTGAACAATAGCTTGAACAATGGCTAGTCCCAAACCAGAACCACCAGTGCTACGAGAGCGATCGCTACTTACCCGATAAAAGCGATCAAAAATTCGCTTGAGTTCGTGTTTTGGAATTCCAATGCCTGTATCTTGAACTTTAATTATGGCATTATGTTCGCTGCGATCTAATAGAACTGTTACTTCCCCTCCTCTGAGTGTGTATTGAATTGCATTGACAATTAAATTAGAAAACAAGCGATAAAGTTGGTCAGAATTACCCATAATATTTAGGGGCTGATGCACTCGTATTAAAGATTTCAGCTTTACCCCTGCGGCAGTTGTCATCGCTTCAAATTCCTCAACCAAATCGCTAACAATATCATTTAGGCAACAAATTTCACGTTGTAATTTTTGGGTTTGTCTATCTATACGTGCCAACATTAATAAATCAACAATTAAAGCTGTTAGTCGTTGATTCTGACGCTGTATAGTCTGCAAAATATCTCGTGTCTCTTCTTCATCTATTTGCGGCATTAAAAGTGCTGATTCCACCGTTGCACCTGTTGCAGCTATGGGAGTTCGTAATTCATGTGCTGCATCTGCTGTAAACTGTTGAATTTGTCGATAGGATTGATAAATTGGCTGCATAGCTAATCCTGATAGCCACCAACTAGCACCAGCAATCATACCCATTGCAACTAGCAGTCCTAATACCAAAATTAGTTTTACACTATCTAAATAATGATTAAACTCTTCTAAACTTCGCCCAACTTGCATATACCCCCAATCTTGATAATTTTGAGTATGCAAAGCTAGAGTAATTTGATGGTAATCTTTGCCTTTACTATCTTTAAGAAATTGCCAAGTTTTTTGATTAAAAACATTAGGTAATCCCTTTGGATAATAACCAGCATTAGCAATTAATTTCCCGGAAGTATCAAAAAAACGTATATAGTAGCTAGTTTTAGTAACGATACCGAGAAGATGACGTTTAGGATGCAGCTGTTGTTGAATACAATTAGTAGCCCCAGTTCCACAATTATCTATATTTGGAAATAATTGATGCGCCAAAGGTTCCAAACGTCCAGGTGACTGTAGTTTGAGTTCGATACTGTCGTGCAGTGTCCCCGCTACAGACTCGATTTCACTGTCTAAAGCTACTACATGGGCATGGAATACTGCTCGATAAAAACCGAATGCACATAGGCTTAAAATTAAACCCATAACAATGGCATAATATAGAGCCAAACGAATACGAGTGAGCCGAAACAGCTTATTGTGATTCATTAGTGAAATTAAGACGATACCCCATACCGTGCAAAGTTTCAATTGGGTTAAGACAGTCGCTATGGGTGAGTTTGCGACGTAACAAACGTATTTGCGCCGCCACTACATTGCTACTGGATTCCGCATTAACTTCCCAAATTTGATTGCGAATTTGTTCAGTAGTAACAATCTGGTTGGGATGCTTCATCAAATATTCCAATAGTTGGAATTCTTTATTAGTTAAAGGAATCGATTGCTGTTCACCCGTAGTATTTTGTCTGACAACTGTACTGTTGCCATAATCTAGAGTCAAGTTACCAACAGTCAATTGTTGGGGTTGAAAATGCGGAGAGCGACGCTGCAAAGCTCGCAATCGTGCTAGCAGTTCTACCATACTAAATGGTTTTACTAAGTAGTCATCAGCACCTGCATCTAGTCCGGCAACTTTATCTTCCATTCTATCTTTGGCAGTTAGCATTAAGATAGGAAGAGGATTGACTTTGTAACGCAGTCTTTTGCACAATTCTAAACCAGTAATTCCTGGAAGCATCCAATCGAGAATTGCGACTGTATACTGTGCCGAGCTATTTTCTAAGTAAGCCCATGCTTCAGTACCATCCATTACCCAGTCAACTAAGTACTTATGTTGATTTAAGGTGCGCTTGATAGCAGCCCCTAAATCTGGCTCATCTTCGACTAGCAGCACCCTCATATCAAATTGAGTAGTAAAAGGTTCGTTGTAAATTTGTGATGTCAGCATAGTTTGCAATAGGGATACCCCTATAAATAGGTTGACATTTAGATATGAAATTAGGATGAAATTCTTAAGAATTAGAATTAAGCTATACAAGACCTAACAGTAGGCTAGTATTTTAGCGATACATAATCAAACAGAAAAGACTCAGTAGACTAACTTGCCTAAATAGGGTGTGAACTTAGTTTGAGGAGTTATAGAAACTAAGTTTTGCAAGATATCTATTGAGTCAATAATAATTTTGACACGTAAATATGAAATCAAGATGAAATTCCGACTATCTTAAGAAAATTGATAATATTTGTACCGTTAATTAATTGGCAAACAATTGAGGTTAGCCTCTAATTTTTAATTACAAGTGAAATGTTATACCAATATTTTTTGCAGACAATTGTAATTCATATATATGTATTTAAGAGGATTTTTTTAAGTTAATGCTGCGTAAAAGATAGAAGTAGATTAAATGACAATAACACGTATTAATACTGATTTTAATAAAAGATGAAAGACCAAATAAAAAATTTCATCTTGATTTCATCTTTCTACTTCAAGATAAAAAATAGGTCGATTCCCAATACTTTTCGGTTAAGAATTAAGCAGTATTAATAATAGAAAAATTACACGCTTGGCGTTGAGTACCAGTGCCACGATGAACAGGCTTCTTAGACGGAAATTTAGAACGAGTTTTTTTGACTAATCGAGGATTGCTTCTGTGTTGTCGAGGCGCAATTTTTTCATCTAAAATCTCCATGATCAACCATGACCAAAAAAAGGGAGTTGTTCAGTTGGGGTATGCTGAAATTCAGGTATCGCGGCACGAATGACTTTGAGAGTACCAGTGAAACCCAAACGCAGAGGCGATATCCCCGCCTGCTGCGAAGCGTGAAACATTAAAGACCGTACTGCCCAATGCCCTAAAAGCCAACCATAAACTTCCTGAACGACTTCACGGGGGTTAAGTGAACGGATCGGTGTTTTACGACCATTAAGATGGGTTTTTAGTTCATCAATCGTACTTTCTACTTCCCAACGCTGGTGGTATTCACGAGCTAGGACTAAAGCTGGGTAAAGTTGAGGATCTAGAAGACTGGTAATCAGGCGATAAGTTTTTTGTTCTGGTTCTGTTTCAATCGTGTACTCGATGACGCGTAACAGAATTTTGCTACAACCTTTTTTCTTGGACTTACCATCAGGATGAATCCAGGCAAGGTATGAGCCATCGTCTAAAACTCGTTCTGCTACAAACTTAACATTGGCAGGTACTCGCCCTAAAAAATGGCATTCTTGCATTCGAGTTGCCTGCACCATTTGGTAGGAATGAAGTCCTCTATCCCACATCAATAACATTCCTGATTTTACCGAACGGAGCAGTTTCTTGACTCGCACTCGTTCTCCAATGCGATATGGACACATTAAGGCATCTACGATTAAGTGAGTTCCTGCTTCAATTAATAACACCAGTCGAATTTTGGGAAACGCTGCTCTAGTTCCTTTTGGGCTTCCTGGATATCCAAAAACTTTTGCATTTGCTGGCGTATCGGGAACATCTAACACTGTTCCATCTGCTGCCATCACTCGTAGCCCAAATAAAAATGCCCCTGGAGTTTGGCAAGTGGCTAATGGGCTTACCAATAGATGAAATAACTGACTCATCACCCGACATCCCAATCTCTGCCTTGCTTCTGTAATTGATGATGGGCTTGGTACTCGCCAATACTGCCCTAGCTTTAACCTATGTGTCCGTAAACCTTGAACTAGATTTTTCAGGACAGTTCGCATTGAATCCGATGACCATAGACTCATTGCAATCACCATACAGACTACCAAGTGTGATGGCAGTTTACGTTTTCGTGTTTCTCTAGTAGCTGTCTGTCCTAATACTTGCTCAATTGCCCCTGCTGGTATCGCTGTTTCTATCGCTTTTAGCACTTCCCCCGATTCTATTAAAAGTGATACCAGCGAAAATTCTCCTAGTTGCATTAGCTGTGTGCGTTTTTGAGTATCACTCTCAATCTACCTGTTTTTGGTCTTAACCGAAAAGTATTGGGTCGATTCCATAGTGGACATTAATATTTTTGTGGACAGGACTTAAAGGTTTACTTAGGTAGTTTTCAATAAAACTTGATTGATATTTACTTTTGGTCAAATTGAAACAGATTTAGGCAGTGATGAGCTATACAAGCAATCTTCACTACAATTCTTATCGTCAATTAAACAATGTAGTAGTGATATTGCAACTAAAAATCCGAGCGAGTGAGGAAGTTCATGCAACTCTGATAATTTCTACTACTTTCTGATTTCTTTGGATGATTAATATGAATCAGCTTGCAAAATCTTCATCATTTGAGAGCGTTTCAAACTCTCAGTGGAACAATCATAGTAAATGGAAAAATACTACGACTGCTGATGTTACCCAGGCAATAGGAAATGTACCGATTGTAAAACTTAGAAATATTTCTCCTGTATGTCTTACCTCGGAATGCTTTTTGAAATTAGAGAGCTGTAATCCCGGAGGGTCAATTAAGGAGAAAAATGCAGTTTACCTCGTCATGCGTGCGGAGGAAGAAGGGCTTCTTGTGCCTGGTGGTACGATCATCGAGTCAAGCTCAGGAAATTTCGGTGTTGGTCTAGCTATGGTAGGAGCAGTCCGAGGGTATCGAGTGATTATTGTTGTCGATGCAAAAACTGCTCCACCGTTTAGACGAATGCTGAAAGCATACGGTGCAGAACTTGTGGATGTACCGCTACATGAGGCAGACGAATCAGGCTCGATGCAGAAGGCAAGAATGAAACGAGCGCGTGAACTTGCCGCGACTATTCCTAACGCTTGGTATCCATGTCAGCACTTGAATCCTTGGAATACTGAGGCACATTCATACTACACTGCGCGGGAAATTGAAGCCCACTTTGCTGGTGAACTTGATGCTGTCGTGGTTGGTGTTAGCACAGCGGGACAAATAATGGGAATAACTCGTTATCTCCTACCGCGATTTCCAAAAATACGTATTGTTGGCGTTGATGTCGAGGGTTCAGCGATCATGGGAACGCCAGCAAAACCATACAAAATGACAGGTATTGGGTTATCGTTCTTTCCACCTAATCTGGATCTTTCAATGCTTGATCGCGCTTACGTGATACCAGAGGATCTGGCCTACTCTGTGTGTCATGCACTTGCACGTCGTGAAGGATTGCTTCTTGGTGCATCAACAGGGGCAATTGTGGCTGGTGGCTTGCATCTAGCGCGCTCTCTTGGTGCTGGTGCGCGGATTTTGATGGTTAATCCAGATCGAGGGGATAGATACCTTGAGACAGTCTACGATGACCATTGGCTTTCGCGTTATGGATTTATCCTCAAAGAAGGAAAGCATCTCGATAATGCGATCGCCTCACTGACTCCTGTGTATTTTTAGTGGCTTATCATCATACATTGCTGAAAAATATCATGAACACCTCACCCCAACAGGAACAGGAAAGTAATAACAAAGCTTCAGGGCGATCGCTATTAATTTTACTCGCCCAGTTTATACCTCTTTCCTTAACTGATGTGGCAATGACTCTCGGCGATCCACTCCAGACTGCTGCACTCAGTCGCCTAGCCTTTCCGCAAGAGACATTAGCTGGAGTTGGGGTAGTCAAAGGAGTTGCCGTATTTCTGGAAAGCCCCATTATCATGATTCTTCATGCCTCAACTGCTCTTGGAGGCTATGTCGCATCTCGGCGCGCACTTTGGCAATTTACAGTAATTGCGGGACTTTCTCTGAGTGGCATTTTTCTTTTACTCACTTGGGAGCCTTTATATAACTGGCTTCTTTTAGAAGTATTTGGCGTTAGCTCATTTATTGCAGCGCAAGGAAGAACTGCTTTTCTTTTGATGTTCCTGTGGCCCTTCGTTATTGCTTGGCGACGATTCTTTCAGGGGTTGCTGATCCGCGCTCAAAAGAGTGTAGCTGTAGGATGGGCAGGTGTGGCGCGATTGACTTGGGTAATTGTGGCGCTGACAGTGGGAGTCAGCCTTAGAAGTGACGGGGCGTTTCTTGCAGGTATCACCATGATGGGAGCCATACTGATTGAAGCAGTACTGGTCACATGGTTTTGTTTGCGTCTTGGTGCTATTTCTATCCTTAACCAACAAGTAAATTTTGAGACTCAGAAACTGCCTAAAACCTTTGGTGGAGTCGCCTTTTACTATCTTCCTTTAGCCTCAACAATGCTTATTGTTTGGGGTGCAAGGGTAATACTCCTAAGTCTCATTGCTCGCTCATTCGATGGCAGTCTTGCACTTGCTGTGTGGCCCGCCGCCTGGGGGTTACTTCTTTCAATCGCCAACGGTACACGTATGATTCAACAAGTGGTAATTTCTACTTATGAAGAAACTTCTAGGCGAACACTTATTGCTTTTGTGATTCTTGTCGGTTTGGGTTTTACTGTAATACCAATTTTTCTTGGGTTTACGGACAAAGGATTGCTACTACTTGGCCAGTTTTTGGGAAATAATTCATCTCTTGTGGAAGCAGCTCGTCCGGTTGTACAAATACTGTCATTTTTACCCTTGCTCCTGGCATTGCAAAATACGTTTCAAGGACTGCTTATTCACCGAGCAAAAAATTGGTTCATTAACCTTGCAACATTAGTTGCCGCAGCTTTTACCCTGATAGTATGTGCAAGTCTGATTTTTACTAGACATAGCGGAGCTACTTCAGCAGCGTATGGAATGCTTGCGGGTACTGTCAGTGAAATTATAGTGCTATTTTTTGCACTACAACGCAAATAAGAGAATCAAAAGACAAACAGTACTTTTGACCCTCTATGTTTTTTTCTGATTTGTTAGTTCTTCAGGAACTGAAACTATATTAGAATCTCCAGTTGATTGGAAAGCCAAGCAGTCAATTTATATTGTCTAGGTCAAGGATAAGTCTGAATCTGGGCTGTACCAAGTGGAATTTCTTGTGTGAATCCAACTTTCTTAGCATATACTTGGTATTGCCAAATTTCACTATATCTTGGAGTATTAACTCCTTTCATAAAAATCGATAGCTTCATCTCAGGGTTTATTGGTTGCGAGAAAGCTACTGTGGTTTTTTGTCCATTAATAGAAACTGTCGTGGGAATTTTCTGCCCTGATTGATTTTTCACCTCAATTCCCTTATTAATTTTCACTCCTTCAGGTAAATTAATCATCAGTTCTGCCAGAGGTTTACCTTGCACATGAACTTCAAATTTATGAGTGGCATCTGTAGCATAAACATAATCAGGAATTGCAACACTTTTGACTAGATGGGAACCTCTGGCATCTCCTGGTTTTCCACTTGCCCATACAGCAGGAACTGAAGATGCGATCGTTAGAGTGAATGGCTGCTACATAAATCATTTTTTTCATTTTGATTATCCTCAACAATTAACTTGATTTACTTTCTATTTATCAGTTTGGCATTTACTTATGAAATCCATATAAAATATCATGTTGCTATCTCAACTTGTAGCTTAATAGAGACGAAACGAAGCTACACCTATAGGAATTTCTGCATCAATGCCAACCTCTTTAGCCGAGAAGCTGTAAATAGAACCATTACCAAGATTTCGTCTTTTTATTTTGTTAAGGTCAATATCAAATTTAGTGTTAGGAGCAACTGGTTCGGGGAAAGCTAGTAGTATTGTTTTACCGTTAACAGATACGTTAGTATTAATCTTATGGTCATTTTCATCCACAACATCAATATTGTTAACGTCATTACTCACAGTTACATTGTCTGGAACTCTGATAATTAGTTGGGTAACAGCTTTACTATTTTGGGGAACGTGTAACCGGAAAGTATGTCTAAAAGTTCCCCAGCGCGTGGGAGGGAATTGTGTATTTCCATCAATATGGGGAACCCTACTATCATCTGTTCTAGCACTTGCATAGCTAGGAGCAATAATAGCTGTACTACTCAGAGCCAATACAACAGCATAAATTAATGAACTCTTCATATTTATCTCTAAAATTCTTAAATACGTTAGCTAAATTACAGGTTCATTCTTTGTAAATGAATCTGCTCTTAATAGATACATCAAAACTTGAAAAAGCCGTATTTAACTACCCCCCTTAATACAGCCGTTAATCAAGAGAAGTAGCTAGTTACCTTGCCCTTATCAGGTTCAAATTCTTGGTGATGTTTTTGCTGAAGAGGTATATTACCTCTATCTACTAGCATGACAAGTCATAATGAAATCAAGATGAAATTTCAGCAGTTATCATTAAAATCTACAAATAAATTAAAATGAAGGAAATTGAGCTTCACCTATAGGAATTTCTAGGTCACTACCAACGACTTTAGCCGAAAGATGATAGGTGGAAGTAGAACTAAGAATTGGTTGTAGTACTTTGTTGAGACTTATTTTCAAAATAGTAGTGCTAGAAGTAACTGGTTCAGGAAAATTTATAATAATTCTTCTACTATTTACAGAAAAATTAATCTTAATTTTTTGACCTTTATCATCTAATATATCAATATCATTACTTACAGCTACTGTAGATGGAACGTCAATAATTAGCTGGGAAAGAGCCTTGCCATTTTTAGGAATGTGTAGCTGGAATGTCTGTTTAACAAGTTGCCAACCAGTAGGAGCAGATTGCAAATTATTCTCAATATTAGCAAGCTTATTATTATCCGTTTTTGCATTTGCATAGCCAGTACAAATTAGAGCTGCGATAGCCATACTACATACAGCAGCATAAACCAGTGTTCTCTTCATCTCAAGTTTTAAATTAACAAACTATGTCAACTAGATTGCAGATTTATTCTTAGCGAATGAACCTTTACAAAACCAGCTTGACAGGTCACTATGAAATTAAGATGAAATTTTTAGTAAATTTCTACAAAAATAGTCGATTCAGCCTATTTGATAAGCTTTCAGCCCATCTCATTGCCCCGCCACTTTGTTTTTGGCAATTAAGACTCAAACACTATAGACAGTTCTAAGCTATGTATTCACTTTTTCGTAAACAAATAAAGTTTTTATAACTTATTATCCAGAGTTATTACCATACCTAAATGAAATCAGCATGAAATTTAGGCAATTCATTAGGAAGAAATTAGGGGAGCATCCACTTTTGGCAGAAAGACTCAAATAGCTAATAAACCATTGAGATAAGCACAACGAATAGAGAGGATGTGATTAACACTATCAACATTCCACTGTGCGCCAGAAATCTTAATCCTTGCACCAATTTGTTTAATAGCAGATTCAACTGCTCCAGAACCAATAGAACAAAGTTGTTCAGCCTGGTAATAGGCATAATTGACAATACGAGAGCGATGTTTTTCAAGATAAGCAATAAAGTTCTTCGCTTGTTTACCTCGGCAATGAAGAAATAAAGCTTGAGTTTCTTCTATCTGACCTTGCCATAACAGCGTTTGTGCAGCTTTAAGCCGTTTTAAAGAACCACCAACTTTATAGAGATTTTCTTTAAGGTGATACCAATCTAAGATTTCCCAACGCTGAAAATTCTCACTTTTACCAAACTCTTTGACGAGATTCCAGACACCATCATGACCATCTCCCAAGCAGACTAACGGGTTAATCAGAGGCTGGCTATTCACATAATCAACTAATGATTGGTTGTCATCAAAAAACGCACCATAGTAAATCCCTTGCAGACGAACGGTTTTATAGTCTCGCCAGTGACAGCCTGCTTTTGGTTGACCTCTGAGTCGGACTTTTCCTCCATCTACACTGACTTCTGACACGGCTTGTTTTGCAAGTGGCAGTGAGCAATCTTGTTCGAGAACTAGTTTTTGTTGTGTAGTGTGACCAACTTTCACTCCCGTTAATGCCTCAATCTCGATTTCTGCTTTTTGGTATGACTCATTAGCTGATAGTCGCAAACAGCACTTTTGAAGTAATGGGCTTAATCGACTTCTTGGCTTTACACCCAGTCTCTGCAATTGTTTGGCTTTAAGAGTCAGTTCTCCCACCAGACTTTTTATTTTCCTGGTTTTACCTACTTTTGTTCCAGTTTTTTGTTCGATAAAAAAAGGGCTATTTCTGGGCTGACTAGTTCTAATACTTGACTCCGAACTGTTTTTTCTATACCTTCGAGGTCTGTCAGCTTACTTTTTTCTGCTTCTTCATACAGCAGTTTTGACAATTCTTCTAAGCAGGCTTTGATTCGTTCTTGTTTCTCTTGGTTCATACTTGCTGATGCACACTTTTTTCTCTATTGTTATATTTTCCCAGAAATTGTATATCTTCCAAAAGTGGATGCTCCCGAAATTAGCATCGTATCATTAGGTAGATTAGATGCTCTTATATCAATAATTGCCTAGCGTGAATTATAAGAAGCATAACTACAGCTTCATAACTAATTCACTTATTTAGCTAGGGAGAAAATTATGACTACAACTACAAATCTACTCTTGAAAGTTGCATTGAAGCCTGTTTAGAATGCTTGCGTGACCGCGATCGCCCTTGCTGATGCTTATGTGTAGTATCTGCGAGTATGGTAAAGAAACGCGATCGCTAACTAAGTTGAACAATATCGCAATGAATATGTTTCGTGGTGTGGTAGAAGTCCACTAGTAAAGTAATAATAAACTTTACCTTTGAAACTAATAATTCAGCTTTAGATTCAAGGTACAGACGATGCATAGCGGCAAAATGCATTTTGCTACTCTTAACCTAACACTCTAAAAGTTCAAGCCTTTCTAAGTCATCTCAAATGTTGTGCTTTCTTACTTGCCAAAAAATAGGAATTGCTGCAACTTGGATAATGACTGAAAAGACAACTAAGGAGCCAACAGAGCGATCGTAAAGAATTCCCATAAAGGCACTACCTAAAAACCAAGATAAGCCATAGCCTGCACTAAAAATCCCATAAGCACTAGCACGTTTGTCCATCGGCACCATTCCCGCAACCGCAGCTTTCATAATTGATTCTTGCGCCCCCATCCCTACACCCCACAAAATCATTCCCAAAAGGGCAAGATTACTGTTACCTAAAAAAGCCAACGGGGGAAATAAACATGACATCAAAACCGCAACAATGAGGATAGAAATCCCCCTACGGTCAAACAGTCGCCCAAATATTAGTGCAGCTATAGCATCAACTCCCATAGCGACCGCATAAAGCAAAGGAATTGTATTAGAGGAAGCGATCGCTCCTTTCTGCAAGTGGTAGGCAATTAGAGGAAAATCTGCATAACCCGCAGCAATTAAGGCTACGGCACTAAGATAAATCCAAAAGACTCGCGGTAATCCCTCTCCTTTGAGTGTTGCTGTGTGTGCTTCAAAATCACGGGGATTTGGGTAAAGCCGTTGTCCGATCAAAAGCACAATTAACCCTAAAACTGCTGGCACAATCAAAACCGCAAAGCCACTCCGATACCCTCCTTGTAAATAAAGCACTGCTGCTACAGCCAGTGGCCCTATCACAGCACCAATCTGATCCATCGCCTCATGCAAGCCAAAACCAAAACCCCTGCCAACTTGACTAGCAGCATGGGAAAGTAGCACATCTCGCGGTGGGGTGCGAATCGCTTTACCTGTGCGTTCAGCAATCATCAAAGCTGCTGCGACTTCCCAGCGTCCAGCTAAAGCTAAAAGCGGTACAACTGCTGTATTGATAAAATAACCGAATGTGGTAATTCCCCAGTATTTTCGCGTCTGGTCACTGAGATAACCAATAACTAGGCGAAAACCATAGCCAATTAACTCCCCTAAACCCGCTACCAGCCCTACCACAGTGCCACTAGCACCCAAAACTCCAAGATAAGCTCCCGTGATGCTACGCGCCCCTTCATAGGTTGCATCAGCACATAAGCTAACAAAGCCGAGTAAAATTACAAACTTGAAAGCTGGGGTTTTAAAAAGGCTTTTGATATTTGTCATTGTAGATAAAGGCTGAATCCTAATTTAGCTCAAACAGTTTTTAGTGTGATTTCTATAATCGTCTAACATTAATTGTTTATTGATTGGCTGCTTTTCTAGCATTACCCTAAAATAAAAACGCAACAGCTTACAAGCGCTCGTTCTCGAATAAGTAAAACTTGTGATTCAGCGACTAGCTGTTGCTACCATCAATCCCCATATCAATCCAAAACGAACCTTAGTAGCACGACAAATATTAAAACCTGCGGATGTAAGTAGCTCATGAAATTTAGCTTGAGAGTAACACTGCTTGTATACTGGATCAAAAATTTTCAGTATTATGTCGCATATTTGACATACTAAATAATCTCTGCACCAATCTAAAATCACTAATTTCCCATCCGGCTTCAGAACCCTTTTCATTTCTGCTAATGCAGCGTCAGGGTCATCAAAATAGTGAAACGAACTAGCAGATACGACCACATCGAAACTGTTATTTGCAAAGGGTAATGCTAAGACTGACGCGTTGTAAAATGAGACATTGGGATAGTTACAAAATTTTTGTTTAGCCACAAGTAGCATCTTGTCTGAAATGTCTACTCCGACCATCTGCTGCATCGGTTGCTCAGTTAGAATCAGCCGCTCAAACTCCCCTGTCCCACAAGCGATATCCAGCACAACATCTGATGAAGATATCTGCGCCCAGTTTTTGAGAAACGACAACGTATTCGCAACGTAATTACTCCAGCGTTGATCGTAAATTGCCGCTAACCGATCGTACTGCTTACTAACTTTAGTTTCGTTCATACTGATACCATTTACCAAATAAAAGATATAAATAATTTCTCCTCTACCCCTCTGCTTCTCTACTCCCCTGCTTGCCTAAATGTATCAACCTTAAAGTGAAACGGTATGCTTCTCTAGCTTCTTTAATAAGCTGAAATAGTGTATTCCTAAAACTTCTTAAGGTAATGCCCTTAGTGCAATTTAAATGTCCGATAATTTATAACTTAAAACTTAGGCAAAGAATGAGCCAATTTCAAGTAAGACGTATTGAATAACGCTCAAGCTTTGCCTAATTTAAATACTATTCTAGTTTTGATGACTTTACTAGCAGCATGAGTTAACGATTGAAGTTAAAACGCCCGTTTGCTTTTTCACCTTTAATATCCGCAGTAATTTTTACCTGATACTGACCAGTTGCTTTTTCAGACAGCACAGCCGTATAGTGTTTATCATTAGCATCGTAAGTTAGAGGAACTGTCTTTTGTTTTCCATCAGGTAGCTGAACTTGGGCCGTTACTTTTGCATCAGGTACTGTTTGGTGATTGTCACCTTTTAGTAAGTATAAATCCATGTGAGTTGCGCTTGTTTCTTTCTCAGGAACAAATTCTAGGTGATAACTTCCTGTCTCTACAACCTGACCTCCATGAGATGCACCATGCTTGCTATCTGTTTTAGTAGCAGGTGAAGCTGAAACAGATGGGTTTTGGGCGCTTGAGGTCGAAGCAGCTGGACTATTTTCTGTATTAGCTGCTTGATTATCGTTACTGCAAGCTCCTAAAAATAGTAGCCCCACACTCCCAAAAATAATCAAGCCAGATTTAAGTGATTTCATTGATTTATTCCTCATCAAAAATGCATTGTTAATTGAGATAATGTTTCTATGGCAACCTAGTCTTTGCAAAAACTTTAGTTCCTCACATTTAATTTTTAAAATTTACTAAAGTATTAACTGATACGAGATAAAAAACAACATTTTTTTTTCATACAATTGACTCTTGATTAACTTGAATATCATACATTCTTGTAGTCTTTTTTGGAACTAAAAATTTCCCAAATAAAGAATATAAAGCCGGTAAAACTAATAGTGTTAAGGCAGTGGAAGTAAACAATCCACCTAACACTACCACAGCCAAAGGTTGCAAAATTTCTTTACCTGCACCAGAACCAATTACTAAGGGAACCATACCTAGTGCTGACGAAAGTGCTGTCAGGAGAATCGCTACTAATCTTTCCATCGAACCATCAACAATTACTTGTTTGAGTGGTATTCCCTCTGCTAGGCGATTGTTATAGTTATCCACTAAGAGTAATCCGTTGCGAGTAGCTACACCAAATAAAGTGATAAAACCAACCATAGAAGCAACGGAAATAATACCACCACTTAAGGCGACGGAGATCACACCACCAATTAATGCTAGTGGTAGGTTAACCAGAATCATCACGGTGGCGGGAATTGATTTGATAGCAAAGTAAATCAGTACTGAAATTACAGCAAAGGCAACCGCACCTGCAATAATCAATATCTGCGTTGCTTGTTCCTGTGCCTGAAACTGACCGCCAAATTGGACATAGTAGCCTCCAGGAAGTTGAATTTGTTTGACGCGATCGCGTACATCTTTAATTACCGAACCCAAATCCCGTCCCGCAACGTTGGCAGAAACTACAATCAGCCGAGAAACATTTTCGCGGTTTATAGTACTTGGCCCCGTGCCATAATCAACTTTAGCAACCTGGGATAAGGGAATTTTCTGCCCGTTGGGTGTATCCACTAGCAAGTTACCAATCACGTCTAAATTGTTACGATAGCGTTCTTGCAACCACACGACGAGATTAAACGTTTGTTGCTTCTCCAGCACTTGGGAAACTGCTTTACCGTTCAGTCCAGTCTCTATAGTTTCTGCCAGTTCCCCCACAGTTAGCCCATAACGAGCAGCTGCATCGCGGTCAAATTGAATTTGAATTTGTTTAACTGGGACTTGGGGTTCAAGTTGCAGATCCACAATGCCGGGAATACCATTCATGGCGGATTGTACCTGTTTTCCAAGGATGCGGAGTTGTTCGAGTTCGGGGCCGTAGATTTTAACAGCGATCGCACTCCTTACGCCTGAAAGAATATCATCTATGCGGTGTGAGATAAATCCACCAATGTTGGTTGCCACACCAGGAAGTTTTTCAAACTCTTTACGGAGTGCTGCAACAGTCTTGTCTCGGTTCTTCGCTCCGGCTTCACTAATCTGCACATCCAATTCGCCAAAGTTGACCCCTGCAACTTCTGGATCTCCTTGAGCAAACCCAGACCGCAAGGCAATAAAATCGAAGCGGCGATCGTTTTTAAGCGCATCCATCACCGCTAAAGCTGCTTGGTCAGTTGCATTTAAGGATTCACCTGGTAAGAGAACCATTGAATTGACCAAAGAGCGGTCTTGGAACTCTGGTAGGAAGACTTTTCCTAACCCTGGTAAAATAATCATCGATGCAACAAAACCCGCGATCGCAAACCCTAAAACCACTTTGGGGTAACGAATTGAGAACTTTAGCCCCGGACGATAAAATTGATGTGCTTTGCGCTCTAACCAAGTTTCTGTACTCGGTAAACGGCGATTTGCCAGCAGTAAGGCACATAATGCTGGAGTCAGTGTCAATGCAACTAAGGTAGAAGCCAAAATCGATAGCAAATACGCCATTCCCATCGGTGTGAAAATACGACCTTCTACCCCAGACAGGACGAAAATCGGTGCAAAGACTACGCCGATAATTACTGTAGAAAATAGAACACTAACACGCACCTCGACTGAGCCGTCAAACACGACTTGTAAAGGATTTTTCGGGTTGCCTGCTATCTGGTTTTCCCGCAATCGGCGGTAGACGTTTTCCATATCAACGATCGCATCATCTACCACAGAACCAATGGCAACCACTAGTCCACCCAAGGTCATTGTGTTGATACCCTGTCCAGTCCAACTCAGAATAATCATGCCTAACAGTAAGGACAGAGGTAAGGCACTTAGACTAATAATTACCGTGCGCCAGTTCATCAAAAAGATAATTAGGATGACTGAGACGATAATGATACCGTCGCGTAAGGCTTCCTCAACATTTTTCACCGAAGCTTCGATAAATAAATCTTGGTCAAATGTTTTAGTAACCTTGACATCCGGTGGTAGTCCTGGCTTAATCTCCTCCATTGCTGCTTCCACAGCTTTGACTACAGTCGGTGTATCTGCGGCAGGCTGCTTAGAGACAGTTAAGATGACTGCTCGTTTGCCCTGAAATAGTCCATCTCCTCGTCTTAGTCCTGGGCCAATTTTGACCTCTGCTACTTGTTCCAGTAATATGGGTGTTCCTTTAGTCGCCTTGATAACCGAACGCTTGAGCTTATCAATTGACTCGATCCGTCCAATTCCCCGAATCAGTGTTTCTTGGTCAGGAGTAATCAAAAATCCCCCTGGCACATTGACATTAGCATTCTGCACTGCTTGGGTGACTTCTGGCAGGGAGACATTATAAGCTTTGAGCTTGTCTGGATCTACCAACACTTGATACTGTCGCTCATCGCCTCCGTAGAGAAATACGTTACTCACCCCTGGTACAGCCAGCAACCGATTTTTTACATCCCAGTTGACAACACGCCATACCTCCATCATGTCGGTGGTTTGGGAGGAGAAAGCGTACTTAACTGCCCATCCCAAGGGCGAGTTAACAGGCAAGATTTCCGGCTGCTCAACTCCTTGTGGTAGTTTCACCCCTTGCAATCGTTCTGTCACTAGTTGACGCGCACGGTATATATCAGTGTCCCAGCTAAAGACAGTTTTAATGGCAGAAATCCCAATGGCAGATGAAGAGCGAAGAGATTCCAATCCAGGTGTGCCATTAATCGCACTTTCAATTGGGCGAGTTACCAAGGACTCGATTTCTTCTGGTGCTAAACCGGAAGCTTCGACTTGAATTTCTACTTGCGGTGGAGCAAAGGCAGGAAATACATCCAGGGGCATTTGCGTTATCACGCGCAATCCCCACAGACTGATGATTATAGAGGCAATAACGATTAGCCACCTTTGTGCGATCGACCATTTAACAATGGAATTGAGCATTTTTGAGACCAATCAAGGGTTTTTTGCTTGACGATACAGTGAATCCATCTGGAAGAATCTGTAGTTTTGACAGTTTGGCACTGTATCTAATGTCTCAAATCAAGATGAAATCAGGATGAAATCACGGTTGAATATTTGTGATACCGTGTAGCTATGATTTCGATTTGGTCGCAGTTAATATCATCGAGGCTTAAGAGCTTTATCCGAAGCTGCACAAGGAGAAAATTTGTATCCGCTCTCAAACAACATTTGGTCAGGCGTTACGATTTGGATTCATTAAGGGTATTAGCAACTTTACTGCTGATTCCCTATCACACCGCTTGAATTTTTAACTGTTCTCGCTTTGGATGTTATTTTGTTGAATCAGTCCTCGATTGCCATAGGCATCAGCTAAGTTGGGATTGATTTGTAGTGCTTGGTTAAAGTCTGCGAACTCTTGCTGATGATTGATGGTAAGCTAAAAATTCGACAGATGTTACTGCAAGTGAATGTATCACCTTTGCTAGCAAATGCTTTTACTCCTTATGAACAAACCTTTTTTGAATTAAGTTGAGCAATAGAGGTAAGTGATGGGAAAAGTAAAACGTAGCGGTGGAAAAGGGTTCGGTAAACCACCTAAGCCACCAGATCTCGATAGCTCATTCGATTTTGAAGAATTAGTTAACGGCAATCAGATTTTAGTAGCGAACGTAATCACCAATGAAATTAAAGGGATTGGAGATGCCTTTACATTTATAAAATATAACGATCTGACTAACGAATCCTCAGATTTTAGGTCAGTTATTGCTACCGCATTTGACTCCTCATTGATTAAACTGGCGAAGCGGCGACGAATTGAAGAAGGCAAGGGTTTACTAACTCTGACTCCAAAACGTTATCGTCAAGAATGGGGGCTTAGTGATAATTCTGACGGTGAAATAGTTTTTAATTGGTGGACTTTACCAGAGTTGAAAGTTGCTCAAGAAAGGAGCTACATATTTGGTGGAACTCGAATTCTTGCTAGATTAACGGAACCTTTAATTATGCATTCTCAAGATAGGTTTCCAGTTATCTGTCATGCTGTGCCACGTACAAGTGGAAGTGACAAGGTAAATTATATGCATCTGATGTTTACTGTTCCACTCAGTTCCAGCGAAGCAGCAAAAATTCGTAGCATCAATATAATTGAACGTGAGACTACACTTTTAACAGAACTTTTACCTCCTAGTTCCTAAAAAGCTATTTACAAATAAATAATACAATGTCTAAAATTCGTGTTGGTAATACTGTAGTTAAAAGTAATGAAAAATTCAAACAAATACAATCAAAAGTTTTCACTAGTTATGGCTATCAAAAAGTGAACGATTTTTTGCTCAATGATAGCAGAGATTTTAGAATTGTATTTAATATGTTATGGGAAAAATATCAGAGTCAACCCCAAATTTTTTATGACTCTACTTTAATAAAGGTATTAGAACAATCAAAATCATTTAAAAAGTTTATATTAGCTGTTAATATACAAACAATCTCTCAGATGAGAATACCTTTTGATAAATTTTATATACCATGCTTAAAAAAATGTTATCAAGATTATGAGACTCATAGAGAGACAGATGCAAGGGGTTGGGTAGTTGGTACTGTTGCTTTTCTTGGTGCTACTTACCCTGAACGCCGAAAATTTTTATCAAATTTAATTGACTCATTAGATATTACAGAAAATATTAATTCAGGAAGAATTATCTATTTAGATAAGCATCTAGCTCTAACTTATAAACAAGATGATGCGAAAAACCAAGCTTTAGGAGAATTATTGTTTGCGGCAAGACATTCTGAAGGTTTATGGTCTTTTGACCAAACAGATGTTTTTGTACCTGTAAAATCTTTACGTCAAGCTAAAATTGCTTTAGCTAATTATCAAGGTCAGCCCCGAAAAGGAGAATTATTAGGAAACGATTCTGTACGTTTTTCTAGCTTTTTAGGCTTAGATATTAAAGATAACTATGCATATATGCCTGGATATGAAGAATTAGTTAATTATAGAGGAAAAGGCTTCCAAAAACGATAATTTTTTGATTGAACTCGACAACTAATTCAGAATTAATCGAAATAACAATGCTTTCAACCTCTAATGCGGCAACTTTATTCTTTAAATTTTGGCAATCTTTTCCTTTATGTCACATTCCCCAGTTTCAGCTGAACGAGTCGCACTTTATTTTATGATTCAAATCACAGATCGCCTCCTAACCATCGGTGAAGATTAAGACTGCCGCGATCGCAAAGTTGAGAGCATCCAAACATAAAATTTGTCTTGCATCAAGGTTATAGCTGTGGTGTTACTGTAGCAACCATCATTTCCCACACAATACCAAAACGCAAAGACACGGAGAGAAGTCAGAGCGCCGACTTCCGGCGATCTGAACTTCTCCTGTCGGAGACGCTGCGCGTAGCAAGATCCCGTTCGCGTAGCGTCTCCGAAGGAGAAGGGTACGGGGGACGCGGAGAGATTTTAATGATAAGTGATTAGCCGGACATGATATCAAAATTTACTCAGGGCAAACAATTATATTTGGACGTTTTATCGTTGATTCCAGAAGATAAAACTTATATGATATTTATCATCGCTCAAAAACTGCTTTTGGTACTTTGCCATCCTCTACAACCGACATGGTAGGTTTAGGTAGTAAGAATTTACCAAACTTAGCGTATAAAGCTGGTAAGACCATTAAAGTTAATGCCGTAGAAGTAAATAAACCACCTAACACCACTATTGAAAGTGGTTGTAAAATTTCTTTTCCGGGGCCACTCTCAACTACCAAAGGTGCTAATCCTAAAGCTGAGGTAAAAGCTGTCATCAAAATTGCATTAAGCCGTTCCATTGAACCTTTGATTAATATTTCTTTGAGTGGCATACCTTCCGAAAACTTGGTGTTGTAATTATCCACCAATAGCAAACCATTACGAGTGGCAACTCCAAATAGAGTGACAAACCCAACCAAAGATGCAATAGAAATTATTCCTCCAGTCAAAGCTACAGAAAATACTCCCCCTACCAATGCTAAAGGCAAATTAATCATAATCATGGCGGTAGAAGGGATAGATTTGACTGATAAATACATGATGACTGTAATTGCTACAAAAGCAATAGCACTAAAAATCAAAATATTCTGACTGGCTCTTTCTTCTGCTTCAAATTGTCCGGCATATTGGATATAGTAACCAGCAGGTATCTCTACTTGCTGCTTAACTTTAACTTGAATCTCATTGACTATAGAGCGTAAATCTCGACCACTAGCATTAGCAGAAACAACTATCAAGCGAGAAACATTTTCTCTGTTGATCGTGTTGGGGCCAGTACCATTTTCAATTGTAGCAACCTGTGATAGGGGAATTTTTTGACCGCTAGGAGTGTCTACTAACAAATTGCGAATTGTATCTAAATTTCGTCGTGCATCTGGCTCTAACCATACCGCTAAATCGAAAGTTTGTTGTTTTTCTAAAACTTGAGATACTACTCGTCCATTAAGAGCAGTTTCAATAATTTCAGACAATTTTCCTATTGTTAAACCATATCGTGCAGCAGCAAAGCGATTAAATTTAATTTGTATTTGTTCAATCGGTATTTGGGGTTCTAGTTGTAAATCTACAATCCCATCAACAGTTTTCATTACATTATCAACTTGAATACCAATGGTGCGGAGTTGTTCTAAGTCGGGGCCGAAGATTTTGATTGCGATCGCACTCCTCACCCCAGATAACACCTCATCCATACGGTGTGAGATAAAACCGCCAATGTTTGGCGCTACCCCTGGTAACTTAGCAAATTCCTCCCGTAACTTCTCAATCGTTCCCTCCCTATCTTTCATCCCTGCATCGCTTAACTCGATATCCAAGTGTCCCAAATTCACCCCGGCTGCGTCTCCATCTCCCGGCGCACGCCCAGAACGCAATTGCACGTAGGGAAATCTAGAGTCTCCCTTGAGTGCGTGCTGAAGTGCTTCACCAGCTGCATTAGTAGCTTCTAGAGAAACACCTGGATAAAGAGTTAGAGTATTCACCAAAGTTTGCTCTTGAAACTCTGGTAAAAATATTCTGCCAAAGGAGGGGAAAATTACAGTAGCAGCTACTAAACTAGCGATCGCAGCACCTATAACAATTCCAGAATGCTGCAAAGAAAA
This sequence comes from Calothrix brevissima NIES-22, assembly GCF_002367995.1. Classification (GTDB taxonomy): domain Bacteria; phylum Cyanobacteriota; class Cyanobacteriia; order Cyanobacteriales; family Nostocaceae; genus Aulosira; species Aulosira brevissima. The sequence continues at coordinate 4,607,032 of NZ_AP018207.1, read as the reverse complement.
TGTTAGTAGCGGACGATACAGTCCCTTAAAAAATCTTGCAACCCAAGGTTCTGTTTCTGGCAAGCGACCATAAGGCAATAAAATTGCACACAAAGCCGGAGTTACCGTCAATGCCGTAATACTAGAGGCTATAACTGCTGCCATATAGCCTAATCCCATTGGGATAAAAATGCTGCCTTCTACACCAGCTAAAGCAAAAACTGGAGAGAAGACAACTATGGTAATTATGGTAGCTCCAAATACTGAATCGCGTACCTCTTGACAACCGTCAAATACAACATCTAAAACCGGACGTGGGTTGGGTGAATATTTATTTTCTCGCAGGTTACGGTAGACATTTTCGGCATCGACAATTGCATCATCAACTGCTGAACCGATTGCTACTGCTAACCCTCCCAAAGTCATGGTATTCAAACCTTGTCCCAACCAATTTAGTAATAGTACTCCTAGTAATAAAGATAAAGGTAGGGCAGTTAAACAAATAGCTAAGTTACGCCAATTCATCAAAAAAGGAATTAAAATTAAGGCAACAATAATGCTGCCTTCAATTAAAGCTTCTCTAACATTTTCAATAGAAGAATCAATATAGTTTTCTTGACGAAAAGTAGGTGTGACTTTGATATCTTTAGGCAATCCTGCTTGAATCTCTGACATCGCTGCTTCAATAGCACGGGTGACAGTAGGAGTATCGGCTTGAGGCTGTTTATTAACCATTACAATAACTGCCTTCTGACCGTTAAAACTGCCATCACCTCGTTTAATAGCTGCACCAATTTGCACGTCAGCGATATCTGAGATTTTGACAGGCGTACCATTGCGGGCGGTAATTACTGATTGCTGTAATTCTTCAATAGATTCAATTCTTCCAATCCCGCGAATTAACTTTTCTCGGTCAGGAGTAATTAAATAGCCACCAGGAGCGTTAACATTAGCAGCTTTGGCTGCTTGCTCTACGTCTTCCAAAGTGATATTAAAGGCTCTTAGCTTCGCTGGATCAACTAATACTTGATATTGGCGGACATCACCACCATACGCCACTACCTGACTAACACCAGGAACAGCTAAAAGGCGATTTGTCACTTGCCAATCAACAATGCGCCGCACTTCCATTAAAGGAGTGCTTTGGGAAGTGAAGGCATATTGTAGTACAGTGCCAATCGGAGAGCTTGTAGGGGAAATTTGTGGAGTTTCTACCCCTTCGGGAAGCTTACTTTGAGCTTGTTGTAATCGCTCTGTTACTAGCTGGCGAGCTTGATAAATATCAGTATCCCAGTTAAAGATGACTTTAACGACAGAAATTCCTGCTGCTGAAGATGAGCGTACTGCTGTTACTCCAGGAGTGCCATTAATCGCACTTTCAATTGGTAAAGTTACTAAAGATTCTAATTCTTCGGGGGCGAGTCCTGGTGCTTCAGTTTGAATTTCAACTTGGGGTGGTGCAAAGCTAGGAAAAACATCCAAGGGCATTTGGATAATCGTCCGAAATATCCAAATTGTCAGGATAATTGTACCCAGGATAACTAACCAACGGCGAGCGATCGCCCATTTAATAATCGCACTGAGCATCTTTATTGTTGAGTATTTTTACTAATGATTATGACCTTTGATTCTTCATCAGGCACGCGATGATTATCATCTGAGTTTGTAGAATCATTAATAGAGTTTTCCGGTACATCGTCGTAGGCAAATTCTGCTCCTACTGGAACGAGTTGAGGCTTGCTGCGACGACCTGCAATGAAAGCTACAGCAGCTATTGCAACTCCTCCACCTGCTCCTAGCAACCACAGCGGTACTGGTAAGCTGGGCGTTTTAACTTCAGTCGCTTGTGCAGGAGCTTCTTTTGTCTCGCCTGTTGGCTTAGTACCACCCCGTAATGATTGTGCATAAAGTTGTGGTGCGCGCACAGTGACAATCATGTCTCCCTCGAATAAGCCACTCTTGACCTCAACCATATCTCCAGAGGTCTGACCTAATGTGACTTCAACTGTTTGGTAAGCATTACCATTTTGTACATAAACAACTTTCTTACCATTCGCGTCAACCACTGCTGAGGTAGGAATAGCTGAAATAGCAGAGGACGTTTGGTCTGTTAAAACTTCTAGCTCCGCGAACATTCCTGGTTTGAGTTGACCGTTAGAGTTATTCACCTCTGCTTGTACTGGTACAACTCTTGTTTCTCCTTCTACCACCGTTCCAATCCGAGAAATTCGTCCAGAAAAGGTACGATCTGGCAGACTAGCGACTTTTAATCTAATTCTCTGACCAGTTCTTACCTTGCTTAAATCTTTTTCATAAATGTTAGCTGTAGCAAAAAGCCGACTATCGTTGACAATCGTCATTAATTTGCCACCGGCATCATTAAAAGTTTGACCAATAGTCACTTCTCTATCAGCAACCTTACCAGAGATAGGAGCAGTTACTGTCACTAGTCCTTTAGAATTTGGGAGATTTCCCAGTTGAGCAAGTCGAGTTTGATAACTGGTATTGCTGCGATTAATATTTGACTTTGCTAACTGAACTGATGCTTGAGCGCGTTTAAGTTGATTTTCTGCTCCAATAACGTCCCGGCGGCTTTTGGCTTTAGTAAGTTCGGCTTGTGCTTGCGCTAGTTGGGTTTGAGATTCTAGGGCATTGCGACGAGGTAAAGCGCCAGCATCAGCTAACTGCCTGTCTTTGTTGTACTTTTCTTGAGCAAAGTCAACTTGACTTTGTGCTTGAGCAATTTCAGAGTCGGCTATTTGTTGATATCTTTGGTAATTCTGTTGAGCCAGTCTTAAGTCTGCTTGGCTGAAGCGTAAATCAGCTTGACCTTGTGCTAATTTGTCCTGAGATTCCACGCGCAATGTCACTAAATCTGGGCTGGTTACAACAGCGACAGGTTGACCTTGCTTTACTGACGCACCAGGTTCTACCAACAATTCAACTACTTTTGCCCCCTGAATTGGAGTAGTTACTTCTACTTTTTGGCTGGGAAGAGTTTCGATTTGTCCAGTAGTTTTGATGCCAACAGCTAACCGCTGACGTTGGACTGGCTCGACTTTAATCCCTAAACGTTTGGCTGTATCAGCATCAACCTGAATAGAATTATTAGTTGAAGTGGCTTCACTTCCTTCTTGAAATTCATTTCCATGTCCGCCATGAGCCATAACAACTGTAGGACTTGCTAATAACAGCAGGCTCAGAAATGTGCTAGAAACACAATCAATAGCTATAGGTGTTTGGGAACGCAGAGAGTTAGACATCGCGCTTTTAAAGTCCTTGAGTTTGAGACGGAAGGAATTGCAATCGCTCAAAAGTGCTTTTAAGTTTCAAAAATGCACTCTTTTACTAGTCTTTCATTTAGAAATGAAATTAGGATGAAATCAAGCTTTGACTGCTCGTGAAATCACCCTAAACATAGCTGGAATTCAAAGGTGAAAAATACTCATCCTATCTATTGGCATTGCATACTTGGCTCATGCTTCACATAGATACTTTTGCTTACCCTTCAGGTGACGCTCGACTACTCTGGGAAACCCAAAGGGGTTTTTTAGTTCCTACGGCGGGTTTCCCGCTTAACCTGCGGGTTTTCCGTACCTTATGGGGAAGCAAGCTACACTGTCTTCGTCTCCGTAAAAGAAGTAAAGGACTCAACTCACTTGTTATACCAAGTTTTTCGCCACTGTTTCATTTGGTTAATCTCTGCTTGCTGTGAATCAATGATACTTTGAGCTAATTTCTTGATTTCAGGACGCTTAGATTTACTCAATGCATCTTGAGCCATTGTAATTGCACTTTCATGATGGGGAATCATTGCATTTATGAACCGCAAGTCAAACTCAGTATCGGCGGCTCCTAAGTCCATATTCATCATCATGCCTTGCATCTGTTCTTCAGGCATTGGGACTGTTTTACCTGTTTTCGCATCATAAGCGACTGGGGTACTGCTGGCAGAGGGATACCAAGCTGTGCGCCATTGTTTCAACTGGGCGATTTCTTGATCTTGAGCTTTGATAATTTCCGAAGCCAGCTTTTTAATTTCAGGACGTTTTGATTTCTCCAGCGCTTGTTTTGCCATTTCTACCGCCCCTTGATGGTGCGGAATCATTGCGTCAATAAACCGCAAATCATAATTAGCATCGGCTGAACCTAAATCCATTGTCATGTTGTGATTCATGCCATCACCATGATTCATTGGGTGCTTGTCGCTAGTATTAGTGGCGGTGGTAGTAGGGTTTGATGCTTGGTTTTGGGAAGTAGTTGTAGAACAAGCTGTTAATAGGCTGGTTGGAACAAAAGCGATCGCTACTAAGGTCAATGACAAAAAGCTGTTTTTTAGAGTAGAAAGTTGCATAGGGATTATTTAAATGTTTCCTGATTTCATTTTGGAATCTCCAGTTAACTGGAGAGTCAACCCTTTAAGTGTTTTATTCTTTAATCGGGTAATAAAATCATCTAGATACTAGTTGCTTACAATGCAACTGTTGTACTTACTACATAGTTTGACAGCCGAAGATGAAATTAGGATGAAATTAAAGATTGCTGCTCTTAGCAAAGACTAAATACAAAAAATTAGAATACTGGTATGAATTATCACATAAACTCCAGTTCTAATTCTTTTGTGACACCCTACTTTGGTTTACCTAGCTAGCTCTAGAGTTCAAAATAGGACAAATAATTATGTTATGGAAGTAACGTTAAAATAATTTGTCTTTGTAGTAATTATAAGGAAATCTAATATGATAAAGCTGAAATTATTGATTGGGGGAATAGCATTCATCCCGCTAATCGCAGTCCTATGCAATTTTGGTTTCGGAAGATTTTGGTTTTCAGAACGCTCAGAATATCAGACATTAGACAAAAAACTAAAACAATTCAGTGCCAACGCGGTGAGCAATCAGCATAGTTCGGCATCCAATAAAGCTGATATCGCACAAGTAAACATCCACATCTTTAGAGTTCCTAATGAGTTTCAGGGAAAAATTATTCAACAGGCACAACTGAGTAAACCAGATAAAGTCATCGCGCTGACTTTTGATGATGGCCCCGCACCTAAATACACACAACAGGTGCTACAAATCCTGAAGCAACAAAATATTAAGGCAACGTTCTTCTGTGTGGGGGAAATGGTGCATTATTTCCCTCAGATTGCCAAGCTAGAGGTAGCCGAGGGCCACGCAATTGGTAATCATACGTGGCATCACTGGTATCGAAAGATGAACCTGTCTGTTGCTGCGCGTGAAATTGAGTCCACTGCAACAGCTATTTATCAAACTATGGGGGTAAAAACTTCTCTGTTTCGTCCGCCTTATGGCATCCTCAACAATGGTGTAGCTGATTACGCTAAAAAGAATAATTATGCTGTTCTCATGTGGTCAGATGACTCGATAGACTATCGTCGTCCTCCAGTATCCAGACTCGTCAACAATGTACTAAAGTACGCGAAACCTGGTGGCATAGTACTGATGCATGATGGTGGTGGCGATCGCTCACACACAGTTAAAGCTTTACCGCAAATTATTGCTTCACTTAAACAGCATGGTTATAAGTTTGTAACCATCCCAGAATTGTTAGAAATGCAGGCAAAAAAATCACCTTTAACAACAGCACAGTTTCATCAAGAGCAGAAAGGTGCATAGATTTAAGTTGTTACTTTTCTACTGAAATTTATCTATTTCTATTTCTCAGAATTATCTTGTTTTTATTGCTGTTAATTCCTCTGTTAGCACTCGCTGATAAACCTGTGATAGCAAAGGCGTAGCTTGATTATTTTCTGTACCATATCCCAAACTTGTCCAAGTACCAGATAACAATTGTAAAACCTGATTTAGTTTCCCTTGTCTCAGCCGAACTGCAATATCAACTCCCCAAACGTGGCGCTCGGTGAGCCACGCGTATACCACTTGATCTTGAATTTCTGGTTCAAAACTCTTGGGGTTTACACTTGATAAATTAAAGAATTTATGATGGTATTTTTTTAATTTTTCCTGCCAGGTAGTTGTCAGAATTTGATAGCGACCTGCTGCTGTACTGCACTCGCTTTTATGAGGGACAGAAACAATTGTTATGCATTGATTGGGATGACGACTGAAATTGGAAAAATGCCTACCACCATAGAGTAAAGTATAGGGGTTAGAATCTAGAGCTTCACTGGCAGTAATAGTACGCATGAGTGCGCGAATGTAAGGATCGCCTTCTTTCATTACTAAAGGTGGAGTGTATTCAGGAATGGTAGAGGTTTTGCGAGTGCTAAATCCTTGCCAAAGCACAATTAACGAAACTAAAAATAATATTACAATAATTAGCGATCGCCACTTCAACTTCCTTTTTTTGAGCAAGTTGATTTTAGCTAAATTTAAGTGTATTTTATTAGCAATTATCTCAATAAGTCGTTGAAATACTACTAGCAAAAATTTCCTGTTTTGTGACATCAGAGCAAATTGAATTAAGAAATAATCGAGCATTTATACATAACAATCGGAAATTAACACACGAGCACCATGAGCAGCAGATTGTCTAGCGGCAGCAAGACCTCCAGGGCCTGCGCCAATTACAAAGAGGTCATAATCAAAGCTCATAAATGATCAACTCATTTTTTAATTACGCTATATTTCCCTATATTTTTACCTTTTCATAAAGCGATGAAATTAGTATGAAATCTTTGCAATTTCAATAAAAAATTAGTTATACATACTCAAATGAAATCAGCATGAAATTGGTCTATATAATTAGTAATAAATCTTCTTCCTGCCATTAGGTAGACGTAAGCATATTGGTAATTTTTTAATGTAAGGGCGCGGAGGCATAAATACTGCTTCATGTGAAATTGATGACTTTAAATCGGAGGTAAATTATGACGACAGCCCAATCTCACCAATCCTTGCTTGAAACTTGTATAGAGGCTTGCTTTGATTGCTTACGTGACTGTGAAAACTGTGCCGATGCCTGTTTAAGTAGCAACATGGTACAGATGATGGCTCAATGTATTAAGTTGTGCCGCGACTGTGCTGATACTTGTGCTTTGTGCGCCCGTTTCATGTCTCGCAATTCAGCTCTCCATGCTCAGATGTGCGATGTCTGTGCGTCAGCTTGCGATCGCTGTGCGGCTGAGTGCGAGAAACATGATAGCGACCACTGTAAACGCTGTGCCGAATCTTGCCGTCGCTGTGCGGATTCTTGTCGTCAAATGGCGAAAGCTATGGCGTAAGTAGCTGTAATCGCTGACTGCTGTGTTGTAATTTATTTGTGCAGTGGTCAGCGATCGCCATTTGAATAAAAGAAATCTCGAACTTGCTTCTTAGTTAGGATTACATGAATATTTTACTTAAAAATATTTACTCAAATAGAGATTATTCCTGAATATTAAAAATACATTTGAGTAAAATATGAGAGTAAATTTATCTAGATGCACTCAAGTTAGTTGTCATAATTGTTAGATAAATCATAACAGTAAATACCACCACTTTTACTAACGCCTGCCTGCTAAATAGCAAGCAGGTAATTTTTATGAGCAATTGGGAATGGTTACAACCGAATAAACAAATCTATTCCAAAGAACATGGTATTATTCACATTGCTGCCATAATTGATGAAAACCTCTACTTCAAAAAAGGCAATGTCAATCAGATAATTTTTAATTGGCAGCAAGAAGTAAACAATGGCAATTTATTACCTCTTAACGCAGCACCATCTAGTAAGAGTATTTTATATCAAGAGATAGCAGCTATATTAGATGGAGCAGGAAAACTAAAAAATTGTGATATCATCCCCAATCAAGAAGCTAAACTCTATCACATACCAGATGATATCCACTTTGCTGTTAAAAATGCCCTAATTCAATCAGGAATCACTCAATTATATTCTCATCAAGTCGAAGCTTGGGAAGCCTATAAGCAAGGAAAAGATATCATTCTCCAGACTCCTACTAGCAGCGGTAAAAGTATCTCTTTCCTGATTCCAGTTATACACGAGTGCCTGAAAGGTAAATCAGCCTTAGTGTTTTTCAATCTCAAGGCACTTGCATTCGATCAGGTAGAGAAAATCAACTTGTTTGTCAGTCACTTGGACAAAGAAATCCGTCCACAAGTCCTGAATATTAACGGAGATATTCCACCTCAAGAGCGTAAATTACTTTATAGTAATAAACCATCAATTCTATGCGTAACACCCGATGTATGGAACCACGAACTAAATAGTTTTCAGTACAATTCAAACTGGGGTTTTCTCGAAACAGTCAGAAAAATATCAATTATTGTCTGCGATGAGATGCATTTCTATCAAGGTATATTTGGCGCTCATTTTGCACTAATTAATCGTCGCACTCAACTGATGATGGAATCTGCTGGTAACGATATTTCTACACTGAGGTACATATTTGCTTCTGCAACAATCAGTAACAGCAGTGAAATTGCCCAAAAGATATCCAACCGAGTAGAAAAAGACAATCTCATTATCATTGACCAAAGTGGTGCAAAACGTTCAGAAATTACTTTCTTTAGCCTCAGACCTCAAAATAATACTCTCTATCAAACCGCCCAGGTAGCAGCCTTACTTGTGAGTAAGGGAATAGTTGGAATTTGCTTTTGCGATAGTAGAGAAATGGTTAAAGTTTTAACTAATACCATCCGTAAAACATTAGCTGATATACAATTACCTCACCTTGGAGAAAGCATTTCTGCATTTTATGGAAGTATGAAGCCAAACCAGCGAAACAAAATTATTGCAGATATACAGTCGGGAAAGGTCAAATTTATAGTATCGACCTCAGCTTTGGAAGCTGGGTTAGATATCGGCTGCATTGATGCAACTATTATACACAGCTATCCAGGCTCAATTCTCGCTTTTCGCCAAAGGGCAGGACGTGCAGGTAGGAAGGAAGCGGGATTATTGGTATTTATCCCATCGAAGCGGTCAATCATGGACTCTTACTACTCAAAACATCCAGAACGCCTTTTATCCGATCCTCCAGAAGTTATCAACTTTAATCACAATTATGAAATCATCTTAGAACAGCATATTCTCGCTTGCTGCAAAGAAAGTAAGCCAACACTAGCCCAAATTGCCCGTCATTTTGGTAGTTCTAGCAATGCGATCGCCCGACAGTTAATAGGTGATAATCAACTAATATTCAGCTACAATCAAAGACTGACAACTAATCGAAACCTCGGTTATGTCCACTCAAAAATTAAAGTTAGAGGCAACACTGACCAAAACATCAGTTATATCAATCAAGATAGCGCAGAAGAGTTTGAGGAAAGTTCGGCATCTTCTGCACTAAGAGAAGTTTACCCTGGTGCAATATATCTTGCTCAAGATTTCGACGGCAACCCCGTACAGTATAAATCACAAGAGCTAAATTTAACCGAAGGGAAAGCAATTCTCAAGCCAATTGAAGCAGCCAATTTATTTAGTCGTCCTGAAGGAAGCCTAAATTTCGAGGAAATTAAAATTGTCGGGGAAGCCAAAATTATCAATCTTTCCCAAGGGGCTGCTAGATTTACACCTGTTTCAGCCAAAATCAAAGAAAAAATTTATGGCTACAACTTGTACAGGCTGGAACAAAAATGGACTTGCACTAATAACAGATGTCGCAATTTCAATTTAAATTTACCTGGGCATTTACAAACTTGCCCTGCTTGTAAAACCCAACTGATTGAACGAGAATTTGTCGAACTATTGGAGGAAAATAAATACGAAGAATCACTTGCTCTTAACTACAATACATTCTGCGTCAGGGTTGAAATTAACGCTGATGCACGAAAATATTTTTCAGTTTTGGTCAAAAATCACAGAAAAGAAATACTTAATAAACAGAAATATATTACCAATGAGGAGAAACAACTATTTGAAAGCAATGAAACCCAAATTTGCGTTCATACTCTCGCTCATCACCTAATACTCAGTTTACCACTTGTCGAACATGGAGCAAACAGTCGAGATATAGATTTCATGTTAGTAGAAGTGCCGTCTAATACTAAGATAGTTGGCTATTTCTTTGATACTTGTGAACATGGTACAGGTATGTGTGATACCCTCATCAAGTATTTAGAGACTGCCTTGATTAAGGCAAAGTTTCTAGTCGATAATTGTCCTTGTAAATACGGCTGCTCTTCTTGTACAACAATTCAACGCTGCCCTGATGATAACGAAGCACTATTTAAATCAGTTGGGCTATCTCTACTAAAGGAAATAATCAATCCAACAGAGACAAGAACTATTAATCAATAGTTAAGATAATCCTATCCAGCTTGGGTAGGATTATTTTTTTAGTAATTCAACCACATACATCGCTTACGCACAAGATTGATGAAAGTTTTGAGAATAAGCGATGTACGTCGAACTATTAGCTGATTCACATCCAAACCCTAAAAGATTTCAAATTATTCACGCACCATCATATTTACTTATGGAAACAAATTTTCAAATAGGAGATTTTGTTGAGTCTAACAATATTGATTTTATTATAAATTATGCTGTTAATCTAGGATATCAGGTCAAAATATCTCATCCTGAAACCCAACAATATAATAAATATCCTCTTCCCAAAATCAGTGATGAACTAGCTGATTTGATAATTAATTATCCATCCGACTTAAAACTGCGAACTAATGGGATGGTTTTTGAACAAAGGGCATATTTAATGTCTAAGGTTTACGATGAAGTGTGCCAAAATCTTGAATCAAAAGCTCTTTTAAGAGAAGCAGAGTATTGGCTGATAAATTACGCACGAGAAGTAATTGCCAAACAATGTCATTACTTACCAGATATATTAATTAAATTAGATAACCCAACTGTAAGAGCAATGGCAATAGATACATTCATGCTCTGGCAACCAGATTGGAACAAGGCTATCTCTCAATATAAAGGAAGTAGATTTGAGGCTGGCAATAATGAGTTTGAGGTTATCAGCTACTATCACAATCAAAAAAAGAAGGGTAGGGAGGGGATAATGGTACTGTGCAAGGTAACAAAAACTATGAATAACTATCTTGAATTTCCTACCTTTCCTTGCAATGCAAACTGTACTCTTGGGACTTATCAAGTTGAAAATGCACTTAACCAAAGGTTAGCTTAAAACATAATCGCCATCTGAAATATTAATCATGGACGAGCAACAAATCAACTATTTCATAACAGGTATTTGTACGTTTCACTGGAATGCTGATTTTTATAAATTCTGTCAAGTTTGCAACTTTGACCCTAACCACACCTATTCAACAGAGAAATGGCAGCAGTGGCAACAATTTGTATCTGGTATCAAAGCGTTCGACCAAAATACACTTGTTAAGCTACTTGAAGCTGGCCATCAATTAGCACGACAGTCATAATCTCAAACCACTACGGTTACTAACGCACTCGTGCATGAATTATCGAAGTAATTAGCCACATGAATTCATGCACGCCCAAATCCGTCATTTGGTATCTTCGCTTGACAACCTACCCGAAGAATGGCGAATCGTCCCTACCTTTGGTAAACGTCCTCTAGGGAAAGAATGGGAAAAAAATACTTACTCTCCCAAAGAACTACAAACTGAACTCGTCCGCCGTCGGCTAAAAGTTTGGACAAATAACAGATTTATCACACCCACTGGTATAGCCTTGGTTTGCGGTTTCAATCATCCCCAAGGGTACTTAGTGGCTATTGACTGCGACGGGGAAACATCCTGGCGACAAATTATTCAGATTAACGAACATTCTGAACCAGAAGAACTCAACCACCTAACACCCACCGAAACACGCGAAACTCCTATGGAGTCGTTATGCGATCGCGCTCAAAAATATCTTCCTCCCACAATTGCATTTACCTCTGGGAGGAAATATCGCAGCCAACGCTTATACCTCATCCCAAATTCAAAAGCTTGCGATGTCAAATCTCGCAAAATCAAAACTGGGAAGGACGAACACCTGGAGTTTCGAGGCAAAAACCTAGCTTCAATCCTCCCCCCGTCCTTTCACCCAGAGGGTAGAAATTACAGATGGCTTCCCGGCTGTAGTCCATCTGAACGCCAAATAGAAATAGCTCCCGATTGGGTAATTGCCCAAATGCTTGCCAACCAGGAGAAAACAAGAAAGTTTAACCTAACCAAAGAAAAATATAACCGCAGATATGGGGTAGACAGGTACGCTCATTTAATTCCCTCAATAGAAACCAATATTCAAACCGCACTTGTGCTACTCGAAGTCATCCACCCTCGATTTGCAGATGATTACCATTCGTGGATTCAAGTTGGGATGGCACTTCATAGCGTTAGTCCCATTTTATTTAAGGCATGGGACACCTGGAGCCAACTTTCTCCTAAGTACAAACCAGGCGAATGCGCCTACAAATGGCAGTCTTTTAACAAGACAGGTATTACTATCCGCACTTTATTTAGATTAGCCAATCTCTCTTAATCATGAATAATCAAACATCACTTGACGAGAATGCAACTGGCTTTGAACATAACTATAGCAGTAAAGATTTTAATCCTGAATATCAGGATAATCTAAATTTAGAAGAAACATTAGATGAATCAGCAAATACTGAAGTTATAAGTCAATATTTATCTAGCGGGATAACTTTAACCAAAACCGCAATAATAACAATTCAGTTAAAAGCAAATTCTGAAAAAGCAGTTGTCACAATTGGAATTCAAGATGCACCTCCGATTATTAAGATACTTCCCTTAGCTGAGATTAAATCTCAGCCTATCATAAATAACTGGCTACAGGATTTAGAAAAATCTCTCCCAGAAATGCTAAATATTTGCAAACAAAGGATGGAAAAGCAGACTACAGAGCAGAATCAACAGGAACAATCAAGACAAGTACAAAAGCGTAACCTACCTGAAGATAAAGATAAAAAACCTGCACCTAACAACCAACTGTCACTATTTTAATTACCATGAAGTACATTGCTATTATCGAAGGACAAGAAATTTCTCTGGATGAGGCGATCGCCCAGGATGACAATACTCTCAAAACAGCTATTAGCGTCTACTTTCCAGAGTATGCTAATGCAGAAATTGAACGACAAACAACTGATGATACAGTTTCAATTCGTTTAGTAAAAAAAGCAGGTACTAAAGGAATTCATTTTAGAGAATTGAAAAACAGTTTTGAAGAAATAAATCCTGCACTAAAGTTAGGATGGCAGATAAAGCTTCTAGAGATAAACAGTCAAATTAATCTCGAAAGTTTAATTACCTTACAACCTGAGATAGATAAAGCTATCAAGCTCGGTCAATCTTGGGAGACTTACAGCGAAAAAGTTGCTCAAAGTCTTAAACAGCAACCTGCTATTACGAGTAAATATCCTGTACTGTAATCACAAATCTATAGCCGCTATAACTCGTAGCGGCGGATTAATTATGATTGGCAACATCCACTCATTCAAAATGCCTATTACTTGTCTAACAGCAGTTAATTATCTAGAAAATCTTTCCGAACGAGTAAATATCTTAAGCCTGTATCAAAAATTATTTCCAGAAAAATGGTTAGAATCAACCATACCTATTAATATACAATCACATCCAACAAGTGCTTACCTCGATAGAGAAATTGAATTTATTAACCTAGTGAATGAAAATTTATTCCCAGTAGAATATATCGATGAAATCGAGTTTAATCCCGAACGTGATAGTATTCTAGTTTCGCCACAAAGACTTGAGTGGTGGAATGAAGATTTCGAGGAATTGGTATACTCCGAGAAATTTCTATTGTCATTAATGGGGCAAGGGTACAATATCAGCCAATGGAAACTAAATTTTGGTTTTACTCCTGACTACATTGCTCCAGCAGAAGAAATTTACTTCGAGAAATTTGTAAAGCTGTGTCGTCGTTACAAAAGTCCTCTGCAATATTTAGATATAGCCATACGAATTATAGATTACTCAACTGAAAATATTTGGCTAGATATTACGTGTGAAACAAGCGATTGGCTGGAATGGACTTATGAGAATATCATATTTCTCGCTCAAAAGTGGCAAGAAGCCGTCTTGATGTTGGAGAAATCAAATGAGGTTAGCCATTTGTTAGAAACATCCCTTTCTGCTCGAAAAGCAGCAGTGAAAATTTGGAACCAAGCATCAAAAGCATGAATGTAGACACAAATATATTACCAATAATTAACTTAGAAAATGTCTCCCAAATCCTGCTAGCCAATATTCCCCAAGATGATTTACTAGGGCAGCTAATTATCCTCAAAGGACAGTTTATTTTAGTCGAACGCGAAGGCAAAGAATCTAAATATAAATTCTTGTCTCCTGAAGCAGTAGAGAAAGCCTTTACAAGTAAAACTGCCGCATCTGGATGGCTTTCTAGCAACACAATTTGGTGGGGTAAAAATCCAGAGGGAGAGGCCATTATTCAGTTTTACTCTCCCCAAAAATATCAAATTCAAATTATGGGACAGGAACCTGAAGTAATTACTGTACCAATGCCTGCATTCTTATTTGCTGGATGCGGTAGTAGATACTACCTGTGGGCAGTTAAAGGGAGGGTATTTAAACCAGACACACAACTGTACAAGCCCCCTATACCTAACATTTGGGAAGATTCTAGTATTTGCTTTGGGAGAAATTCTCTCAATATGTGCAGTGCTGCAACTATAAGCCAAGTTTGGGATCTGTTCTGGAAATCACCTTTTAACAAGGACTTATCTCAAGGCAAGTCAAAAACTCATCCCGATAATATCAGCAATCAGCTAATCAAATTACACGAATCTAAAGCTAAATCCTACCCTTCAAGTGACCTTGTTCCCGTTCATAGCTGGAAAGTCACAACCCCAGAAGACATTATCAATCATTTGTTCAGTTAACAATGAATCCTTTTATCGGTTATCACCTCGCTACAAGTAATAACTTTCCTCCCTACAGTCAAAAACTCCAGGAATACTGGCTGGCAGCAAATGGGCTTTTCTTGCGATCGCACCGCCGCGAGTTAGAGGTTTGCTTGCAAATTGCCCAAACTCAAGTGGCTGGACTCCAACCCCTTGAACCCTACTTTCGTCTGAAAGTCCCAAAAGTACCCAGCCAAGCGATCGCCGAGATTATCAATGCTGCTAGTATCAACCCCCAACAGGAAATCCTATTCTACTTGGGAGTGACAAACAACCAATGGTGGTGTCACACACCACTGCAAACTGCGTCCTCTACTCATGTCTTATCTTTGGAAAGCGCACTTAATCAAAGCTATACAGATAGCTTGGTGGAAATGCACAGTCATGGAACTCTAGCTGCTTATCCTTCAAGTGCAGACAATCAGGAAGAAAAAGGCAAATTTCGAGTGTTCGCGATTATTGGCACGCTGAATACCATTCCCACAATTTATACCCGCATCGGGATATACAATCACTTTTTCGACATCAACCCCAATCAAATATTTGAACTGCCGTCACAGGTAAAATGCTTCAATTAACTACTTACCAACAAGCTTTACCCGTCTTACCTCGCAATCATACTCGTATCAACTTCGTCTTAGTGGGAGTAGGAGGAACAGGCGGGTTTCTTGCAGAAGATTTATGTCGAATTATTCTGCAACTCCAACACACTAGGAAAGAAATTAACTTTGCGATCGTCGATGGCGATACTGTCGAACTCAAAAATATCAGCCGCCAAAATTATCAACAAGCTGAAATTGCTCTACCAAAGGCAGAAACACTGGCTGCAAGATGCAGTGCCAAGTATGGAATAGAGATTACAGCCGTTTGCGACTGGTTTGAAGAAGACATGATTCGCACGGCCAGTTGGTGGAATACCCTAACGGTAATCATTGGCTGTGTAGATAACAGCGCCGCCAGGAGCAAAATTCACTCTGTTCTCAAAATCAACAGTGCAAATGAGCCAGCATCGCTATTTTGGCTGGATTGTGGAAACAGCAACTACTCTGGACAAGTAGTAATTGGAACGCACTCTAATTTTGATATAGTCCAAGCTTCCAATAACCCAGACAAACCTCAATTCTGGTTGCATCTTCCCTCCCCGGTGCTGGTTCACCCAGAACTGCTAGTTCCTCAGCCAGAAGAACTTACTGACAATAACCTTTCATGTGCAGAAATTCAAGCACGGAATTATCAATCGCTATTCGTCAATAAAATGACGAGTGCGATCGCAGCCCAGTATTTACTAGAATTAACCCTCACTGGGGGGTTGAAAAAGTTCGCTAGTTACTTTGACCTCAAAGCAATGTCAACCCGAAGTTTATATACAAGCATTGACCAACTCAAAAAATACTATATTCCGCAAACAAATTACCACAAATAGCTGACGCAAATATATCCCAAAACCTAAATTTGGGATATATTTTTATGAATCGTTTTAATCACAAAACACTTGAACTAGTTGAACAGAATCCAGAATGTTTATCAACGATAAATTATCGTAATCTAACTGTCAAAAGTGAATCTGAAGTTGCTGGCGGTCAGTTTCACCTCATTATGCAACAAATTGGGTTAGGGCTACCAGTCGAAGCTTTATTAAAGGCATACCCCCAAATTAATAACTGGGTCGATAAGGTAAAACCTTTTCTAAATATTTCTGGCAACAAACAATGGAACGCCCAACTTCAATATTTATACCACGATATTCTTCTCTACAGCGAGTGCGACCTCATTATCTATGGTGAAAATCAAGTAGTTGGGTTTGACTGGACAATTCAAAAACCCCCTAAATTTGAAATTCTTGAAAGCAAATGGCAAACTCAACTAAGGTTATTTCTCCTATACGAACGAACAGGAATACAATTGGAGCAAATTAGCCTGGTTTACCTGTTCGTTAACACTGATAGTATTTACCAGTTTACTTATTCTGAAGATAAACATTTGAATTTCAAAGCCCGGCTAGAAGAAACACTCGCTCCTTTTGTAGAAGATGATAAGGAGAAAAAACTTTTAACCCACAAAATGACACCTCAAGAAGCACATGATAAATGGTTAGCAAAAGAAATATCAACTATGGAATATTTAGCAGCAATTCCGGAAGTTGAAATATGAATCCAACAGAATTAAATATCACGAAAATCGAACTCACTCCTAACAGTGGTTGGACGCTCAATATTCTCTCGCGTCGGGTAGCAACTATTACTGACCCCTTGGGAAATAGAAAAACCAGCTATTTCGGGTTCGATACCAAAGAACAAGCCGAAAAGTTTAGAGATTGGCTTGTCAGAAAAAACAAATGTAGTAGTGCAGTTATCCGTCACTCAGAACGATTAGCTACTGAATGGGAGGTAAAAGCTTGGAATGTGCCAACCTCACTAATTCTTGAATGCGCCGTCAAAGATTTAAAGGAATCAAGCAATGCAACTATCTCTACTCAATCTACCCTACAACGATGATAATTCACCCATAGCAGATATTTTTAATATTCCTAACTTAGAAAAAGCAGAAGCCCTCCGTAATTTAGCTGCTTCCATGCAGTCAACAATCGACCAAAAGAAAAATCCTGCTATTGGAAATCAAAGGGTAACAAAGCATCGTAAAACTATAGCTCAAGGGATAATCCAAGAAGGAATTGAACTTGAGATTATACAGTTTTGGTTATTTGCGATCGCACAAATGTGGGAAGTAGGAAATATCCCACCAATACTACGCGGTATATCTCACAAATCGCAAGTAGAAGCCCTATTTAGGATTTCCCAAATGGAAGAAACAATTCAGAAAGTCCAAGAAAAATTGGCAGGCGAATATTACCAAGACTGGGTAAAGTCTTTAAGTCGCGCCGGATTACATACACCAAGCGAAATCATATCCGCAATAACAGAAATTCAACAGGTAGTAAAACCTGAAGCAATTGATACTACCAAGCAACTACTCAATAAGCTTGAGTTAGAAATCATTGGGATGAAAGATGGAGATTTCTTTCCTACTCCTAAACTAGTCTGTCAACGGCTTGTTCAACTGGCAGATATTAAACCAAATTGGCAAATTTTAGAGCCTAGTGCTGGTAGTGGAAATATTGCTGAGTATATCACTGATACCTATCCTAATGTTCAACTAGAGGTGGTTGAGATTAATTACGATTTACGACAAATTCTAAAACTCAAAGGATTTAATCTCGTAGGGAAAAACTTTCTGGAGTTTAACCCCAGTCATTTATACAATGCCTGTATCATGAATCCTCCATTTTGTGAACTTGTCCAACATATCTACCAGGCTTGGAAGTTACTTGTAACGGGTGGCGTATTAGTTTCAGTTATACCTGAATCAGTTTTCTTTAATCGTAAGTACAAAACCTTCAAAGGCTGGCTACAAGCCAATAATAGCTATGTAGAAATGGTAGATAAAGATGCCTTCTTGAGTTCAAATAACCCTACAAACGTAGCTACTAGAATCATTAAACTCATTAAACCATAGTGTACTACAAACGCATGGCATACTGCCAAATTGATAAAACTAAATATGTCACTTATATCTTCCCTATATGGGAACAATATATGAGATACAAAATCCTTACACAGCAAGAGTTAGAAGTAGCACTTAATAAGTGCAAGCTTGCTGGTTGGAAGGTCAGTAATATCACCAAACTTAGTAATAAAATGCTTGAAATTAAACCCCAACGAACAAGGAGATAAATATGGCAATTGAAACTATTGCTTCTTATAGATTTATTCCTGGTAAAGACAGCCAAATAACCAGTTATGGATCTCCTGAAGAACAAACAGTCGCAATTCATAATTCAAGCATGGCATCTGTGTCACTGACTTTCACAACTGAAAACACATCTGTTCTTAGACAAATCATCATTAGTCTTCAGCAAATATACCAGACACTTATAAATACTAAAACTGAAATTATTCAGGGAGATACTTGCATTGACAGCTTTACAGACTTAAGGGGAGAGTGTGATGAAAAGTTTATCTAAATAACTAAGTATCAATCAATCTTTCAAGTCGTCTTAATAACAGACGACTTTTATTTTTTATAACGACTTTTTGCTTTACGCATTAAATATTGATTTCCATTAATTAAAATTATGGCAAGAAATCAAACAAAGCCTACTAATTCTGCTAGTGAAGAAAGCGCAGTATCCCAGTCTGAACCCCCTGAACAAAGAGTTCAGAATAGTACAAACATACAAAAGCGTAAATCAGCTATTTCTAAATTTGCAAATCCTGAGTACAATGCGCCGATTAGTAATATCTGCATCTGCCAAGTCATTAACCACATGGAAGCAGAAAAAGTCGGGTTGTTTATCAAAGATAAATACTTAGCAGCAATTAACTGGCAAGGACAAGAACCTACACACAAGCACACCTTCTCTAGTGGCACGCCAGAAATGGGAGTGTTGTTGCAATCGCCCAGGATGCACATTCTTGATGTTTCTCCCAGATATATTGAACAGCGCGATGACGGCAAAATTGTAGGAGTGTACGAATCACCTGATGGGTACGAAATGTACCAAGCACTTGGCAAAGATGCCGCAGTATTGAGACGGTTTTATTTATTGCAACTTGTTGATGAAAATAATAATAACCTGCACTCAGTACCAATTATCTTATCAATTAAAGGCGTTGCATCATCAAAATTTGGCGAGGCTTATAAACAGTTCCAACGCGAACTAGAAGTTGCATTCGCCCGATTTACTGATACAACTGTTGCTGAAAAACGTGCAGAGTTTCATCGCCTCGGTGTATTTCAACCCACCTTTACGCCATCTCTTGAACCTAAAGAAGCAGTCAACCAAAGGGATAAATCTTGGGTAGCAGTTGTCACTTCCTATAAATCACCAAACCCCGATGGAAGCGATTTTCTCGAATTCTTCTCAGAAGGCAAAGAAATCGATATCCAAACAACAATGCAGGCAAACCCCGAATTCTCTCACCGCATCGGTAAAACATCAACCGTTGTAGCAGAACATAATCGCCTGGTAGGTGCAGATGATATGCCAGTAGCAGCACTTCCTCCTAGTACAGCAGGTCAAGCTTATACAGCATACAGTACTGAGATGGAAGAACTGCCCTACTAAAAAAACTATCTCATGTAACCGAAAAGGGTGCTAGAAATAGCACCCGTTAAAACATCATCTACTAAAAGCAAAATAACAAATGAAACTAAACATTGAACAATCTAAACTCGCAGAAATTCTAGAAACCGCTTATTTGGCAATCAGTCCTAAGCCCACTGACCCAATTTTAGGAAATATCTTACTGATAGCAAATGAAGATGGGATAGTATCAGCAACAGGAACAAACCTTAACCTCACAATTCATACTACAACAACCGCAAATGTGGAAACTTCAGGTCAGGTAGCACTACCAGCCAAACTATTAACTGACACTATTAACAATGTCAGAGGAGAAATTACTTTAGAGGTAGAAAACCAAGCCTGCATAATTACTCACAATAGCGGTAAATGCCGTCTGATTGGCGGAAAACCTGACGAGTTTCCAACTCTTCCCAAAGGAGAAAATCCAATAGAAGTAAATTTAAGTGCCAAGAAACTCCAAGCTGCACTTGAAGGGACACTCTATTGCACCAATGGTGACGAAACAAAGTTAGTTTTAACTGGTGTCAACTTCAAAATTGATACAAATAAGTGGCAAGCTGCTAGTACAAATGGTCACAAATTAGCATTAGTCACAGGAATACTTGATAGCGAATATTCTGACCCAATTGACTTTACTGTTCCAGGTAAGTCACTTGGCGAGTTAAACAAAATTCTCTCTCAAAGTGCCGATACAAGTGTCTGCAATATTCTTCTATCAAATAAAACCATTGAGTTTAGTCTTCCTAATACAAAGGTCATTTCCCGACTTTTAGAGGGAGAATACCCCAAAATCAATAGTTTGATTCCCAGAACATTTGAGTATGAATTTACATTAGAACGCAAGGGATTTGAGAGCGCACTGAAGCGGGTAAGTTATCTAGCCGAACGCAAGCAAAAGGTTGTCAAAATTCTCTGGGAATTGGAAGCTACACAGGCAACACTTTACACCGAAGCTACTGATATCGGGGATGCAGTTGACTCGGTACTGATGAAACCAGCAACTAATCATTCAGAAAACATCAGTATTGGATTAAATATCGACTACCTTATCGAAGGATTGAAGCACATCAGTACTGATGAAATCGTGGTGCGGTGTAACAAACCCACGCAACCAGTTATTATCTGCCCGATGGGAGGACTGCTCCATCAGCTGTATCTGGTAATGCCTGTAGAAATTAAGCAGGGGTTTGAAAAGGTAAATAACCAAAGTACAAAGACACAAGCCAGCACTCAACCTGAGCCTAGCACTGAAGAAGTAACAGATATAGCGCAGGCAACAAATGATAGTGAAAATTCTGAAACAGAAATATCATCTTTAGTAGCAAAAGATACTACTAAAGGTAAGTCAACCTCACGCTCGTCACGAACGAAAAAAGAAGCCGCGACTGCTTAAAAAATTAAACTCCTTATCAGTGCAGTTGGTAAGGAGTAAATAAAACACTTTTAATCATCAAAACTATGTACCAACCACTACATCTCAAATACCGTCCCCAGACTCTTAGTGAAGTCATTGGGCAAGAACATATTGTTCGCACTCTTATAAATGCGATCGCTCTCCAAAAGATTGCACCTGCTTACCTATTTAGCGGCCCCAAAGGTACAGGTAAAACCAGTACCGCCCGCATCATTGCTAAATCTCTTAACTGTCAATCAAGCAATGAGCCAACAACCAAGCCCTGTGGAGAATGCAATTCATGCAAGGGAATTACGGCATCTTCTTCTGTTGATGTAACCGAACTGGATGCAGCAAGCAATAGTGGAGTAGAACTGATCCGAGAGCTTATATCCACTACCCAATTTGCACCAGTGGAAAGTAGATTCAAAATATTCATTATTGATGAATGTCATGCCCTAAGTAGCCAATCGTGGCAAGCACTCCTCAAAACCATTGAAAGCCCTCCCCGTCATGTAGTATTTATCTTCTGCACAACCGAGTTACACAAAGTTCCAGAAACCATTGTCTCCCGTTGCCAAAAGTTTGACTTTAAGAAAGTTCCTGTCTCGCTAGTTGCAAGCTACCTAGAACAAATATCTCACCAGGAAAGTATCAAAATTGCACCATCAGCAGTTACCGCCGTAGCTAAAGCAAACAAGGGACATCTGCGCGACTCACTCAAACTATTAGACCAGTTAACCTTACTAGGTGAAGAGGAAATTACCTCTAACTGGGTTTGGGAACTATCAGGCACTATTCCCGAATACGATTTACTCACCGTCTGTGAAAATATCATCAAAGGAGAAATTACGGGCAATTTAGGCATCCTTCAAGATTGGATTGAATCTGGTAAACAGCCAACTGCCATCCATACAAGTCTTGTCAGTTTCCTCAAAGACTTACTTGTGTGCAAAACTAATCCCAATAGCAGACATCTTACACAGCTAGAAGAGGACACCTGGGAGGAATTAGTAAGTATCTCGCAGTTGTGGAATATCGACCAGATCCGAAATGCGATCGCAATCTTAATGGCACGCCAAAATCTCATGCGGGATGAAGACGCACATCTTTGGTTGGAAGCTACACTTATCGAGATAGTGCCAACCAACAAGGGTAGTCACCAATCACAACCCTGGAAAGATTGGAAAACTGCTCAAGATGCGATTAACTGGGGCAAGGAACAGTTACCCCACTTAACACAAGCCCAGTTACAAGAACACTGGCAAAAGCTGACACCTATTAATGGTAAAAAAGCACCTGCTTGGGTAGAAGCTGTCCAAAAGCTGCAACAAAAACAATTACAACAAGCTTAACTTTCAACAGGGTTATAACCATAGTTATAACCCTATATTTCTTTCTTCATTTAATTAAATAACCAAATAAATTAACATTTACTACCACAGCAGCATACGCAATTAAGTTGATAGTTAAAAATTAATATCAACATGAATTAGGAAAATCTCTAATTAATGAGTTATAACCACAGAGATTATGTGAAGAAATCTAGAGGGATAATCTTTGTCGATGAAGACAAACTAAACATTTATTGGAAAGACCCCTCTCCAATAAAACCTTGGCAGCCCAAAATACAACTCAAGCCGTATCAGGAACTTTCACAAATATTTGTTGATATCGAAACAGCAGGAATAAACCCATTTGAAAGCCGTATTTATGCTATTGGTTGTATGGATTCAAGGGGATATTCTACTATTTTTATGGATATCTCAGAAGCTAAAATACTGACCAAATTTATCAACCATCTCAGTAAAAGAAACCCAGATGTAATTTTCACATATAACGGGATGGCATTTGATATTCCATTTATTATTACTCGATGCAACTTGCACGGTATAAAACACCCATTTCAAGTTGCATCCAAATCTCGGACTATTCGTACCGCCCAAGTACGGGGTGAGCCACTAAAAATTCAGGAGGTGTTCATCCGAAATAGCCAACACGTAGACATTTATATATGTGTTCTGAGGTGGGATTTCATAGCCAAAAAGCTAACTAACGGCAGATCGCTCAAAAAGGCTGTATTGGACATGGGACTGCGCCAGAACGCTAGGTTAGTTCTTTCCTATGAGGAAATCCTCGGTTGTTGGAAAGATGGCCCCAACAGTAAGGGATGGAAACGCCTAAAAGAGTATCTTGTCTACGACCTCGAAGACACCCGGTTAATTGCGAATAGACTTGTACCCTCATACTATTACGAAGCACTAATTGTACCGGAAATGAATCTCCAGCAGCTAACACTTGCTGGTAATGGTACTAAATGGGAACGAATATTTGAGCATCATTATCCAGGTGATAAACCAAAACCCGATCGCAAGTACAAATTTCAGGGAGGGATGGCTTACTCTATTCCTGGACTGTATAGAAGGGTTGGATATGCAGATATTAGCTCAATGCACCCTTGGGCAATGCTAGACAAGGGTATTTGCTCAATTAAAGATACAGAACGTATTGGACTAAGTATTCTGCAATATTTGGTGAATGAAAAATTTAGGTTGGAACAACTTGCATCTGCTGGAGATATTGCTGCTAAGGAAAAAAGAGAATCCGTCAAGGTTTTAGCTAACTCCGAGTTTGGATTCTTCGGCACATCTGAACTCGCCTTCAATGATATGGAGGCTGCTGCATTAGTTACAGCCTACAGCCGAAAAGTACTCAAGCTCATGATTGAAATTATCACTCGGCACGGTGGTACTCCTGTGGAAGTTGACACTGATGGAGTGTTTTTCACACATCCCAACCCAGAAGAGGTACGTAGTTTACTTCAATCTCAATTGCCTAAAGGGATAACTGTCAAG
This sequence comes from Calothrix brevissima NIES-22, assembly GCF_002367995.1. Taxonomy (GTDB): domain Bacteria; phylum Cyanobacteriota; class Cyanobacteriia; order Cyanobacteriales; family Nostocaceae; genus Aulosira; species Aulosira brevissima. The sequence goes on along the minus strand of NZ_AP018207.1, from coordinate 4,582,841 downwards.
CTAGAGTTTATCGCCGATGCTATGTTTATCCCCGAACGGGGAACCAAAAATTACCTTTTATGGCTTCCAGACGGGAAAATTATCACTAAAGGCAACTGGCGCAACCGCGATCGCTCTCAACTGGAGAAAGAGTTTTCTATTGAGTATTTAACCCTGCTAATTCAAAATGTATCAGCAGCAGAAGATTATTATGCACACATCAAATCCCAGATTTTATCAAGGGAATATCCAAAAGAAAAACTTGTAATCACACGCAAAATTAAAGAGAGCGAAAAAGAAATCCTCAAACTAGGAAAACCTGGAGATGTAGTCACTTACTATTACGGAATTAGCGGCATAACCAATATCAGTAGTAATGAGAATTATTCACGTCAATACTATCTTCACCTTATCGAAAAAAGGCGAGAAGAAATTCTCAAAATAGCTGCTCCTACAACACTAGAAAGTAACAAACGTCAGTTATCTCTTTTCTAAAGAAACAAAGTTGAGATTTTATGTAAATCTCAAAGCTAATAAATATGAAGGTTTTTCAAATTCATACATTCTCACTTGTCTGTAACTAATGAAAAATAAATCCTCTTCTCGCAAGCCCAGGCTTAATAAAAAGCAAAGGGCTTGGGTAAACTCATTCCTGTCGTCTCATCCTAATGCCAGAGTTAGAACTATCTACGAATTAGATGGCGATCGCGTAGTTCAAATTGAGTGGTGGGAAAACACAAACCCAGTAATATTAGACCCAAAAACTTACATCCAAGGAATTATCAGCTACAACATGTGGGTCAAACTAAGAAAGTCTGGCGACCCCAGGAAAACAGCTGAGTTTTCTTATCGCATCACCCCACCAGAAAAACGAAGTGCATCATGGTGCTTAACAGGTCAACTCTCTCTAGAACTCCCCCAATGTTACGAAGTTGCAGAACCAAACAACCCAGTTATCATTAAATCAAAAAGGAGAAATACTAAAACCAAAAAAGTTAAAAAATTTCTTCAATATACTCTTCCTCTATCAGAGATTAGTGTTCAACTTCATACTACAAGTATAAAAGATGATGGTGTTACTATATATGGACAAGAAATATTACTAGAAAACACACCCCATCTAAATTTAGATACTGGTAAAGACACTAAACTTCCCGAAGCTATAGTCAAAATTCTCTCAGAGAAACAAGCCGACTCAAAGGAATGGGAAACAGCTATTACACTATACGAGGTAGCTGGTTCTAGTGGAGTAATAGAGTATCTTCAACAGTTAGATTCTTGGCGCAAATACTTAGGTAATAAATCAGTAGATAACCATATTGATAAAGACTCAATTCAAAATTTCGTACAACCAGCACAAACTTAAGTAAGGTATTTACTGGTCACTACATAACAAATACCAATCAAGTAGAAAGAGTTAATACTAACTCTTCTTTTTTTAACCACTGCTTATAACTAACGCATGATAATTAGATGTTTATCTAATCTGTGATGCCAGTATACCTATACTACGGCGAAGATACCTATTCGCTCAATCACAAAATCAACCATTTGGTAAATCAAAATGTTCATACTGAATGGAAAGCTTTCAACTACATCAAGCTATCTGGAAATGAAAAAAATATTGCTGCCAAGGTTTTTACTGAGGTTATGACTTTACCCTTTGGAGATGGTAACAAAATTGTTCATACAGATAGCGATTATTTAATTGGAAGTTTATCAAATGAGGATAATAACCAAGGACTTGAAAATCAACTTTCTCGAATACCTGCAAGTAACATTCTTTTAATTACTAGTAACAAAAAGCCAGATTCCCGTAGAACAGTAGTAAAAACTATCCTAAAATATGCTCAACAAGAAGAGTTTCCTCTCGTTCCTTGCTGGGATAAAAAGGGGATAGTTAATTTGATAGGGAAGTATGCAGCTATCCATCAAGTTAAACTTACACCGGATGTGACTGACTATCTAGTCGAAGCAATTGGTAATAACACTGCACGAGCCGATAGCGAATTTGCTAAACTTGCTGTCTATGCAAGTGAAAAAATTATTTCCCTTGAGGAAATAAAACAATTAGTTAGTAATCACAATACTGACTACCAAAAGCTTACTATGGCTATGTTAAGGAATCATTCAAACTTGGCAATAGCGCAGGTGGATAAACTACTAGATAGTAATGAACATCCACTCAAAATAGTAGCAACTCTTACGTCAGTTTTTCGCACTTGGCTAATAACTAAAGCTGGGTTAGAAGCTAAATTATCTGATACTAAGATTGCAGAAATAGCCGAATTGAAAAACCCTAAAAGATTATATTACCTCAAAGATGAAATCAAGTTTATAGGCGTTAAGAAACTGAAAAACAGCCTTACCTTACTTTTACAACTCGAAACGGAAATCAAAAGCGGCACTAACAATTTAACTAGCCGAATTATCGAAATTTGCACGATATGAAAAACGACTTATTTACAGAAATCATCGGACAGCATACCGCCAAACTTCTACTAACTGAAGCAATCGAACGTAATCAAATTGCTCCCGCATACCTATTTAGCAGCGAAGTTGAGGGAGTGGGCAAAGGAAAAACTGCTCTGGTATTCGCAAATGCAATACTCTCAAAAGGAAGTCGCTCCGCGCTCGCAGGAGAATCTAAACATCTAGACATCTTACAAATCAAACCAACCTATATCGAAAGCACCTCCCAGCAGAAAAGTGTCCCTGCTATTCGAGTAGAACAGGTGCGCGAGGTAATTGAATTTCTCTCAACTAGTGCAGTCGAGAGCAAGCAAAAGGTTGTGATTATCCACGAAGCAGATATGCTCAACCCTACTGCTGCTAACAAACTTCTCAAGACGCTGGAAGAACCCAAAACTGGAACGTTTATTCTGATATCATCCTATCCTCAAAAGCTATTACCCACTATCAAGAGTAGGTGTCAAATCATACCTTTCCAAAGGTTAACTGATGAGGAGGTTATTTCTGTGCTTAAAGACCAACAAATTGAGGTAACAGAAAAAATACTAGCTATCAGTTCCGGCAGTCCTGGTCAAGCGATCGCCAATATTAAAATGTTAGCTTCCATCTCACAAGAAATCACAAAGCAACTGGAAGTACCTCCTGACGATATCCTCAACGCTCTCAGTTTAAGTAACTCCATCTCAAGCTGGAATCACCAGACGCAGTTATGGTTGCTTACTTACCTGCAATACAACTGGTGGCAGAAATTAAAAAGCACTAAGCTACTAGCTAAATTCACCCAAGCAAGAAAGCAATTGCTGCATCACGTTACGCCCAGAAGCGTTTGGGATAGCCTACTTCTGCCATAACAAAACCCACTCATTATCAAAAAGCACTGCCAGTTAGAAGTATTTCTTGCTGGCAGTATTTGTTTACACATAAAAGATATGAACCAGCAGCACAGTTTATTCGATGTCGAAGAAACCATCCGCAACAGTAAAAACCAAAAAGCTAGCGAAATATTAAACCCTAGCACTAGAAAGATACTTCAGTTACTAACCAGCCAAGGGATTAACAAAACTGTAACAGCCAGCCTACTCGATCTAGCAGGAGCAAGCCGTGAAATTGTTCAATACATCGCCGGGCCAATTGTCACTCAGCAGAACGGCTGGCAACAGACAATTCCCACTTGGGTTTGGCGCGCGATCGCAGTTGATAGATTAGATGCAGCCTTACAAGAGATAGACAAGGGAGAAGTAGGTAAACTCGCCTCTAGTAGCGAAGTTGTTGCACTGATGATGCCAATTGCTTTTGAAGTGCCGCTATCATCCGAATGGACAGATGTTTACCTCTGGGCAAGTTATGATGCCCTTGTCAGACACAGACCTTTCAAGAATTTCAACTACGAAAACCTCTGGGAGAAGATTGGTACAACTCCGGTTTCGTATAACAAAATTCGCTCCGATTATGAAACCCTGGCTGCTGATATTCGTTCTCGTGTAGTCAAACACGCGGCGAAAGAGGGATGGGGTAAAAAGTCTTCAAATAAAAACAAACACCCTGTTACAGCAAATTCAACTGAAAGTAATACTAAGATGGAGCAATTGTCACTGTTTTAATAACTAATTGTTAGTACTTTTTTCAACACTCCTCTCAAATTCCTTCCTCTCTTTGTCCGTGAGAGGAGGAAGTTCTTCCTTGTAATAAAAATTGCCTAATTTCTGACACTGATTGACATAAATTCGTCTTGCTGATTCACTTGCCTTTAAATCCTGACGCAAAAGTAATTTAAATGATTTTTCACGCTCCTTCAATTCTTTTGCTGCTACAAGAATTTCTGGTGATATGGCAGGATTTTCATAAGTAGAATAAAGTTCCTCACTTGATGAATAAACGCTTAGTCTATTGCCGGCAGGTTGAGTTAGAAGACGCTGGGTATTATACGAACGCCATAGACCTAACTTTTCGCGCTGTAGTGACTCAATTTCAACCTCACCAACTCGGTCTGGAGTACTGCGCCGCACGTAGACAAAACAAGCTTTATCAGCCGTTACAGTCAAACTCACTTTTACACCATTACCATCAAAATAAAACGAGTCAATTAAGTCGTTCTCTGCACTAACTTGTCCAAGCTTCTCTTTATTTGATAAATCAGGTAACAATTCTGAATTTAACGACGGCGTAGCATTATTAACATTAGCTGAAGATAATGAAGGCGTAGGTGAAGGATTCGATTCTATAGCTGAAACTTTATTTTCTTTTTCTGGAGATGAACATCCAACCACTAAGAATAATAATCCTATAAATAAATATTTTTTCATAAATATAAATTTGTCTTTATTAGCCGATAGCAGAATATTAATTATTGTTTTCCATCCAAACGACCTGTTTGATAAAACTCAAGAAGGTTAGGGAAAGCTTTTTGTAGCAACCAGTTCCGCCCAATTTCTGATTCGGGAATATTTGAAGCAGCCATGTAATAACCACTTCTGTAAGCAGCTACACCTAAACAAGCTTGTAGGCTGGATATAGCCCGTGAAGAAACTGGAATAGCCATCAAATCTTGTATATGACTAGGATGATAATTTTGTCCTACCAGTAAAAAATGAACTAAAGTATGAACCAACCGGGATAAGACAACTGTTCGGTCTTGCCAACGTTCTAAATGAGACTTGATACGGAAGTAATCAGGTAAATCAGCTGCTTGAGATTCATCAAGAAACAAATCGCTTTGGCTTTCGATAAAATTAGAATCCAGACCTATAAACTGTTTAAGAAAAACAAGCGTTTTGCCCCAACGTTCGTGTTCCTTAGTTTCAGGAGAGAACGCACCTTCTGAATACTGTGAACCATACTTTTCTTGAAGCTGTACAACCGCTTCTTGATTGATATCACCTTGCCAGTCAGATTCAACAAAAAACTCTTTTAAAATATCTTGCAAGTAGATGGATGAAAACTCACTAATATTTGGCGCTTCATCATCAAAATCATTTTCATAAGTATCAATAATAAATTTCTTCAACTCGATTTTTAGCTCTTGTTTTCTATTAACTGGCAGTAATGATTTAGCATCTTCTAATGATAAAGGAAAATCTAAATAAGGATGTCCTTTGGCTAAGTAAGAATCACTCAAATCTGCCAAACTTTCAAGCGCAAGACTCCGGGCAAAATACTCATCTTGTGGGTGTACACAAATCCCGTCTAATTCTTTATCCACCAACATCATAGTAATTGCCAGTAGAGCAAACCATGAAGCATCGTGCAAACAAGTTGGTAAATCAGCAATTAAATCTACTAACTTCAGTTCTAGAATTTCTCTCCAAACGCCTATCCTAGCGGTATTGGAAACATCACAAAAATGCTCAACCTCTTCTCCAACATATGTTTCTCCTAACCACATAAGATTTTCTACTTGCAAAGGTGAAGAGTAGTCAGGAGTTAGCTGATTTTGGCTGTCTTCATCGAACTGTATCCACATCAAAGCCAAGAGCATCAGCTTACAAATACTTACTCGCTTTAGGAGAAGATATTCAAGCATAAGTCATTACTTATAATTTTTAGATACATACCACGACATTTGCGATCCCACCATAGCACAGGATAATTAGCCATTCCTTGGTAAAAACCGCAATGTTATGAGAAACAGGGATAAAAAATAACTCATAAGTATGAAGCAAAAGATGAGTTTTAAATAAAACAAGTTGTCAAAATGATAAATCCTAAAAGAACTAATGCTGACGCAGCAATAAAAGAAATATATCAATTCTCGCGTTATGAACTATATCAACAAAGTCATGCTAGTTGGCAGATGTGGACAAGAACCCGACCTGAAATTTTTCGAGTCGGGAGCAGTTAAAGCTTCAATCTCTATTGCAGTCAGACCACCCTACAGAAGTGAACAAGCCCTTTGGTTTGATTTAGTCGCTTGGGGAAATCAAGCAGAAGTGATTGGAAATTACGTTCGTAAAGGGACTCAGATTGCAATTACTGGTGAGTTTGGATTTGATCGTTGGGCTGATAAAAATTCTGGCACTATGCGGCAAAAACCTGTAATCACAATCAACGCCATCGAATTATTAGGTTCACCCCGTAAGGAAGAATCTACATCTACTTCTGTACCAAACGAAACACAGGCTGTAGCTAACGCAAATTTCTAGAAAATTACAAATCGCCTATGCAGTATAAATCATAGGCGATCAACCATCTAATCAATCTACAAACCAAACGACCATGATTCATAATACTGCAACTATTAATCTTAAATCAGTGAACACAACCCACGACAAAGAAGGTTCCTTGATTGCTTTTGGGATTGCTGAATTCTACTATCGTTCCAAGGAAGGAGTCGTTACTGACGAGATACCATTCCGTTCCAAGGGCGCACCTGCTGTCCTCATCAACGAACAGGGGGAAGGCGTACATGGTACAGCAGAAGGATATCTTGATTTAGTGGTAGATAATAGGGGTGAGTACAAAGAAAAGATTGCCACATTCGTAATTAGAAACTTTATCTCAGCACAACCGATTAACGAACTCACCCAAGTTAGCAAAAACTCTCACTCGCTTGAGACTCCCGATTTTGCCAAGGAACTACTCGAAGATAACGTTACTTCGACAAATGAAGACCTAGACGAAGAACCTCCATTTTAGAACCAACTAACTGAATAATGCTAGTCCAGACAGGTTTACTGGTTTGAACTAGCGTTATTTTTTTCAAAAATACAAAATAAAAATCCACTGTTTGGTAGAATCGCTGACATGGGTTCACAAAATCGCTTCATTAATATATGTCATCAACCAAAATAATTGCCACTTTCAATCAGTCAGGTGGTGCAGCTAAGACGACTATTACACACAATCTTGGATACCACCTTGCTAAAAAACACCGTGTACTGCTTGTGGATATGGACCCACAAGCATCACTAACAGCTTTTATGGGATTAGGGGAAGTCAAGCTGCAAACGGAACAAACTATCTATGGTGCGATCGCTGAAGAAACTCCCCTGTATATATGGGAAAAACCTATTCACGGGATGCACCTTGTACCAACAAATATCCAATTGGCAGGTACGGAGCAAAAAATTTTTCATGACTTGACCATCGACAACCGCCAACGACTCAAGTTTGCACTCTCAAATGTACTTGACCAGTATGATTATATTTTGATTGATTGTCCGCCTTCTCTAGGAATCCTAAGCATTATGAGCTTAGTAGCTGCTTCACACGTTATTATTCCTGTTGAAACGCAATATAAGTGCTATCTTGGCACCAACCAACTGCTAGAAACAATTGCCCGACTCAAAAAAGGAGGACACCAGAAATTACAAATTGCCTGTATAATTCCAACCAAATACGATAATCGTAATCTTCAAGACACAGGAATACTGGAAGAAATTAAACAACAGGTTGAAGGACGGATACACGTTACTGCCCCCATTCCTAAATCAACAGCTTTTCCTGACGCAACCCAAGCACATCTACCACTTGCACTCCACAAGAAAAACCACCCCGCAGTCAAGATACTTGAAGAAATTACAAAATATATTACTAAACTATGAGCCAAAGACGCGAACTAGAAAAATTAACTGGACTGGATAATTTATTTGGAGATGACGAAGAAAAATCTTTATCTGATTCCACTTTACCCTTATCCCAAATTATCCTTCCGCCAAGTCAGCCCCGTCGCTATTTTGATCCCGTAAAACTCAAATCACTCGCTGACAGCATCAAGGAAGTGGGGTTACTAGAACCCATCGTCGTTAGAAAGATTCAGGATGACAAGTACGAGCTGGTCGCTGGTGAACGCCGTCTCAAAGCTTGTGAAATTGCAAAATTTGAGGAAATCCCTGTAGTCATTATTGAGTGCGACGACAAAAAAGCTCGTAAACTACGCTTAGTTGAAAACCTCCAAAGGGAAGACCTTAATACTTGGGAAGAAACAATCGGTATCTTAGAACTACTTACTCACGAACTAGAAATAGAGCAAGAAATGGTAGTTTCTCTTCTTTATCAGATGAATAATGAAAGTAAGGGTAACTCTAACCATAACGTTATGGTTAGCGAAGAAGCACTCGCTATACAAACAATATTTACACAGATAGGAAAGATAACGTGGGAGTCGTTTGTATCCAATCGCCTTCCCTTACTTAAACTACCTTTGGATATTCAAGCTACACTTAAAAATGGTCAAATAGAATACACAAAAGCACAAGTAATTGCACGCATCAAAAATGATGAAAAACGGCAATATATTTTAAAAAAAGCTATTGAAGAAAATCTCTCGCTATCTGCAATAAAAGAGTTGGTGGGAGATATTATTCAAACTCAATCAGAAAACAAACCGCAGTCTCCTCAGCAGCAAAACAAAGAAAGAGTAGGCAAAATATACAAATCACTGCTCAAGAGCAAAATCTGGGATGACGAGAAAAAAGTAAAAAAAGTTAATCGTCTTTTAGATCAAATTGAAGCTCTTCTAGAAGAAAAGAAGGAGGATGCTTCTATCAGTACTTAAATTTTTTTGAAGCAGAAACAAGACTCAAACCCAGACATCACCAAATATTTAAAAGAAGTCTTGGTTATGTTTACCAAGACTTCAAGCGAATTTATGCGATTGAACAAGTTTACACAACTGCTTATCCCAAATTGCTGAAAAAAGCTGCCCAAAGAGTTCCTGTTACTCCCACAGCAATTAAAAGGTTAGTAAAAAATTTGCCTAATTCAATTTCTTGTCCCAGTGCTTTGTCGTCTTGACCTGCGGTGAAAAACAATGACCAAGCTTGGTTGAGATTGATTTTTTCAAAGTTGGTAAAATCAGGTCGAAAAACAACTGGGCCAATTAAATCTTTTTTGGGGAAATCAAAATCAGTTCTCATAACTCTCCTAGATTAATTTTCTATGGGTTGATTGAATGTAATTTTTGAATAGTCGAAATTATCTACAAGCTTGTCAGCCATCCAATTAGGCCGTGTCCGGTGATTACTTCAAAAGCGATGAGTGAGACGAAGCCAATCATTGCTAAACGACCATTGAGTTTTTCAGCATACTCGGTAAAGCCAACTCTTGGAGTTTGGTCTACATAAACTTTTGGTTCAACTGCAAAGTTGTTAAGTTGACCGAGTTCGTTCATGGTAAAGCCTTTGCTTGTCATGTCTTTTTTCCTTTCGCTTGTTTATGTAACTTTATATTAATTTATGTAAATAAATATTGCAATAATGTTACAAAGACTTTGAGGTACGGTTTACCGTACTCAGCAACTGAGAAATATCGTATTGGTTAGAAAATCAGAAAATCCCGATACGGGATAATTAAGACAAAGACCTCTTTGCCAAAGGAAGAGATAAATTGAAATTAGGCCAACTCATTAGTCCTGGTAATGTTGTGAAGAGAGGGGTGGGACATAGCGTTGGCGGCGAAATTGAATGCTTTTCCAAAGCAAAACGCAACCGAAAACTAACGTTGACAGCAGAACAACACTCGCTCCAGAGGCAATATCTAAGTAATAGCTCAGGTAAATACCGATAAATGCGATCGCGGCTCCTAAAACACCTGAAATTAGAATTACATAGCCGAAGCGATCGCTCAACAATCGCGCAATAGAAGCCGGAATCACCACCGCAGAGATGATTAATGTCACTCCCAAGACGTTAAGTGTTGCCACCAGTAATGTCGCTAACATTAAAGCAAATAATGTATCCATTGCGACTACAGGCACGCCATGAACCTGGGCAACTTCTCTGTCAAAACACCAAAATAGCAAAGGGCGATAAAACAAAAAAACTAAGCTCAAAATCACAATCGTGACAGCCGTGACAAACCATAAATCGCTAGGAGAAACGCCCAGGACATTACCAAATAAAGCCGCCTCAAAGTTTTGACTAAATTTACGGTAGGTGCTGATTACGGCTACACCCAAAGCAAAGCTCGCAGTTGTAACTATACCAATAGCTGCATCTGAGTAAACTTTGCGCCCAGTTAAATATTGAATGAGCAAGGCAGCTGCAAATCCCCAAATCCCAGAACCAATATAAAAATTGAGTCCCAAAACGTAGCTGAGTACTGCTCCTCCTAAAATTGCATGAGAAAGACCGTGAGCAATGTAACTCATGCGGCGAGTGATGATATATACTCCCATCACGCCGCACAATAGCCCCGCCATCATACCAACGGCAACAGCACGGCTGAAAAATTCATACTGAAAGGGTTTGAGCAGAAATTCCATTGCTTTGATTTGGGATTTACGATTTTCAATTGTGGGTGTTGTGGTTGGAGTGAGATTGTCGCAAAATCGGCGGCAAATTATCTTGCATCTGATGGCGTAGGGAAGTCCCTTCATTAGCAATCAAAATGCGATCGCTTTGGTGAAATACCACCATTTCTGCACCAAAGGTCTTTTTTAAGGTAGCAGGAGTAAAAACTTCACTAGGTTGACCTTGATCAATGATGCCGTGATTGAAACATACTACCCAAGGTAGATGCGTTGCCACAGAGTTGAGGTCATGGGTAGAAAGCAGAATCGTCAACCCCTGCTGATTTAGTTCAGCTAGCAGATGTAACAGTTCGTGCTGCACCCGCAAGTCGGAACTACTGGTGGGTTCGTCTAAGAGGACGATTTCTGGTTCTCCCACTAATGCCCGTGCAATGAATACTCGTTGTTGTTGTCCGCCCGATAACTCACCGATCGGGCGATGGGCGACATGAGCAATTCCCACTCGTTCAAGGAGTGCTTTGGCAAAAAGGCGATCGCGTCGTGAAGTCCAAGGCAGAAATTGTTTTTTGCGATAACGTCCCATCATCACTACTTCTTGTGCTGTGACTGGAAAATTCCAATCCACTGTTTCTACCTGTGGCACATACCCAACTTTTGGCGGCGCTGTTCCTGGCTTTAACCGCTTTCCTCGAAACCAAATTTCACCAGCCCAAGGATGAACCAACCCTAATATTGCTTTAATTAGAGTGGTTTTGCCACTGCCGGAAGGCCCAACCAAGCCAGACAATTGCCCAGGATAGAGGAGCAAATCGACGTTTGTCAAAACTGATTGAGTTTGGAAACCACAAGTGAGATTTTTAATTTCTAGTATTGGTTCCATGCACTAATTTAATAACTACTACTGAGCCGTTGTCGCGGTGGTTGCGGTTGGGCCAACGACATTGGTAGTGTTTAGCTTATCAACCAACTTGGGATTGCCCCCCAGATTTTCGGCAATGATTCGCAGATTATTTGCCATCATGCCAATGTAGGTGTGTTGAGGATTGGTATTTTCGATGGCATTAGCCGAACCAGTACCAGGTAATTCGTCATCAGCCGTGTTAGCGGTTTTTACCTTCGCTTCACGGGCAATTTGCTCTTCTACTTTGCTGGGGTATACCTCAGAACCAAAAATCGCAGGTACGCCCAGTTTCCGAATCTGGTCGATGAGTTTGGCAACGTCTTGTGCTGAAGGTTCTTTAAAATCCGAGGGTTGGATAGCACCAATGACCTGGAAGCCGTACTCTCTTGCCCAGTAAGCCCAAGAGTCATGGTATGTCAGGAGTTTGCGATTTTTGGCGGGGATACTAGCCACGACTTCTCTTGTTACTTTGTCTAGCGCGTCGAGACGTTGCAAATAGTTATTTAAATTTTTGGCGTAGTAATCTTTGCCCTCTGGATCTAATTGAGTTAACTGTTTAGCAGCTAGTTTGGCGTAAGCTTCAGCATACTTGGGGTTCACCCATAAATGCGGATTGGGATCTCCTTTTTCTTTGGGAAAGCTAAAGTCATAAATCCACTGACTTTCGGTAATGGTGTTGCTACCTAGTTCGTAGATGTTTGTTTGTTGAGGTTTAGAAGCTTTTGCGAGTTTTTCTGTTGGGCTTTCTAAGTGCAGTCCATTGACGATGATTAAGTTAGCTTTGGATAGTAAATCAGTATCGCTAGGACGTGGCTCAAAAGTGTGGGAGTCAGTACCTTCGGGAATGATACCTTTGACTTGCACGCGATCGCCTGCAATATTACTGACAATATTTGTTAGCGGAGCTACTGTTGTTACAACTAAAGTTTTACTTTTGGTTTGGTTCTGTACGGGTTGTACAGTCGCAGTACTTTCTGAAGGAGTTGGTGATACTGCTGTATTTTGAGGCGCATTACAAGCGGTGAGTGTCAAACTAAAGACTAGGAGCAACGCAGAGGTTTTCATTACTCAGACTTAAATAGTAATACTTTTTTGTTGTTAATTTATTTCTCAGTACATCTTTTTTCTGTTAATTAATGCAATGCCCCAGTAGGGGATATTAAAGCAATTTTTAGATTTTTTTAATATATATCTACTCCTAGAGCTAATTTGATTTTTAATTAATTTAAAAAATTATTACTAGAGATAGATTTAATTTTATAAAAATTAGGTTTTGCTACATGATATTTACATTTTCTGAAATTCTTGACAGTTGCTTGATAAATTAATAGTCAAGTCTTTGCTTGCCCATAAACCATCACTAATCGATTTCAAACCAACAAAAAAGTTAACAAAAACAGCTACATGGATTCCGAACAAAAAACTTTACCCAATCTCCAACATAGTTATAGTGAAGCATCTCTAGATGATTTGATGAAGCGATTATCCCGCATTGAAGGACATATTCGCGGTGTCAAGAATATGGTTGAGTCTAGCCGTCCTTGCCCAGATGTATTAGTTCAAATAGCTGCTGTCCGAGGAGCAATTAAACAGGTTGGGCGAATTATTTTACATGAATATCTCAAGGAATCTATTGCTCGAACTACTAATGAAGGAGATATCAAAACTGAAATTTCAGCATTAAAGACTGTATTGGATCGCTTTTTAACTTAGATGGCTCTTCATTACATACTATGCTAAATTACATTCACGATTATCATGAAACCCTGGCAAAACAATAAAAATAGGCATTATTTAATAACATTTTAGCTGTTGAGCAGTGTTTTGAGTTTTTAACCTAGATTTTTTCAGCAAGTTTTGATTGATGTTTAACTAATAATTTGACATAACAGGTACGGAAGAACCACTTAGATTTAGTTCTGTTATGCGGTGAAGTCTTAGAGGCTATTTATAAAGTAAATCTAAAAGCCAAGAGAAAGGAGTTTTGAGAACGATAAGATACTTTATGTACAGTGTATTTACATAGATATGCGGTCATGGCGCGAAAGTCTTACCCTACAGATTTAACTGATATGGAGTGGGAAATCCTGGCTCCCTTGATTCCACCAGCCAAAGAAGGAGGGCATCCACGCACAACTGATATGCGGGAAGTATGCAATGCCATCTATTATCATTTGAAAACTGGATGCCAATGGAATATGCTTCCCGGAGACTTCCCGCCAAGCTCAACGGTATACAGTTATTACCGTAAATGGCAGCGCAAGGGAGTTTGGGAAAAATTCAACCATACACTGCGTGGTCAAGTTCGCACAAAATTAGGTAGATCAACACAACCAAGTGCCATCGCAGCAGATAGTCAGTCGGTAAAAACGACTCAAAAAAGGGGGATGTCTACGGCTTTGATGGTGGCAAGTTAGTCAAAGGAAGAAAACGCCAAACAATCGTTGATAGTCTTGGGCTATTGCTCAAAGTGATTGTGAGTGAAGGCAATGCTCCTGAAAGAGTGCTGGCAGCGTATGCCTTGATGGAACTGGTGGAGGAACGCCCAGAATTACTGGAAAAAGTTGAAGTTATTTGGGTTGACTCTGGGTATAACGGTGATAAGTTTGCGCTGGCTGTTTGGTTGATGATTCAAGCTCATGTTGAGGTCATGCGCCGTACTGATAAAGAATTTGAAGTTTTACCCAAGCGTTGGGTAGTAGAAAGAACATTCGGTTGGTTTAACCAGTACCATCGTTTGAGTAAAGATTACGAACGTCTTCCTGAAATGAGCGAAGCTGCCATATATGCCGTTATGACTCGTATCATGTTACGTCGTCTGGCCGTCTAAAGATTTACTTTATAAATGGTCTCTTACTTTTTAGTTGCCAGTAGTCAATTGTTAATGCTTTGGAAATGATTGCAGTTAGCAAATAAGTAATATACAAAAATGGGTCTTTTAGATAGAAAATCTGTTTTAATTCTATGACTGCTGAAATCTGCTTTATTTTTATTTAAATAATCTTGAGAAACTTTTCACATAGCTTATGAATGTGGCTTTCATGGTCAAATAGCTCATAAAAGTACTCATTTTATCACCTGAAAATATTACAAAGTATAGTGATGCCTAACAAACTTACGCAACTTGGATGCTTACTAATTTGCTTGTATTTTTTACTTGCGTCTGTGCCAGCAAAGGCCGAAACTCCAGAAGAATGGATCGCTCTGGGAAGGCGGGTACATGGAGGTTTTGGTAGTTACATTGCTCTGGGAATACGTATAGGATTAGATGCAATGCAGCGTCTTGATGCTAAACCACGCGACTTGGACATTACTTACCTTGACGGTGCTAATGCGCCCTGTCCTTGTGTTGCGGATGGTATCATGATTGCTACAGTCGCTACGCCGGGACAAAACTCTCTACGGATTCTCCCCTCTAAAAGCGACTTTAGCAACTTTGGTATTGTTCTAATTAATAATAAGAAAAACAGAAAATCACTGCGTTATGTAATACCAGCTACGGCTAGTTCTTTACTTAATAAGTGGAACCAGGAGCTAAATGAACGTCAGCGCTATGATGCAGTGATGAATACTTCTAGTGAATCTCTGTTTAATGTTGATATTAATAATAAAATAATTGAAAAAGTATCTAAGAGTTTTTAAAAGTTAGATTAAATTATTTTTTCTCTATATTTCAAAATATTTAGCTTTTAAATACAGATATAAATATTATCTAAGCTTTAATATTTATATCTGTATTTAATAAACTTTTTCCTTATCAGACAATTGGTACGCTTTTTGAAAGCATGAGACTTAAAGAAAAATTATGTGTGTAACTTGCGGTTGCTCTGACGATGCTGAAGTCAAAATCATCAACACTGAAACAAATGAAGTAGCAGTAATTAGCTCACAAGATGAGCATCATCACCATGCTCATACTTCACATGAAGATACAGCGATCGCCCATTCTCACAATCATGATTCTCATCATGTCCACACCCACACTTTACCAGATGGCACTGTAGTCACGCATTCTCACAGTCATGATTCCATCTCAGAAACGTCTCAGATTCATGCTCAATTAAATAGCACAACTATATCTTTAGAGCAAGATATTTTAGCAAAAAATAATTTAATAGCAGCCCAAAATCGTGGATGGTTTAAAGGCCGCAATATCCTTGCTTTAAATCTAATGAGTTCTCCAGGTTCAGGAAAAACAACACTATTAACTCGCACTATTAATGATTTAAAACATCAGTTGTCTATCAGCGTGATTGAAGGAGATCAAGAAACGATTAATGATGCTAAGAAAATTCAAGATACAGGCTGTAAAGTAGTACAAATCAACACAGGTACAGGCTGTCATTTAGATGCAGCGATGGTAGAACGGGGTTTACAACAACTGAATCCGCCGTTGAATTCAGTGGTGATGATTGAGAATGTGGGTAATCTTGTTTGTCCCGCCTTATTTGATTTAGGAGAACACTTCAAAGTAGTAATTTTGTCTGTCACTGAGGGAGAAGATAAGCCGATAAAATATCCTCATATATTTCGTGCTAGTGAGATAATGATTCTCACCAAAATTGATTTACTACCTCATGTGCAGTTTGACGTTCAGCGTTGTATAGAATACGCCCAGCAGGTTAATCCTCAAATTCAGGTTTTTCAAGTTTCGGCGTTAACGGGAACTGGGTTAGAAAGTTGGTATAAGTGGTTATCAGAAAAGGTTAAAAATAGTTCACAGGTATATTCATAAAGTGAGTTTAAATTTCAATCTAGACAATTCATTTAATAGATTTACAATTTAGTGTCAAAACAGGATGCGGAAATATCTAGATGAGGATACACGAGCAAAATTTTTACGCTCCATTCATGATATTAACTATCATGAATGGAGCGCAATATTTGAGCATACTTGTTTAAACCAAATTCTCCGAAAGATGGGGATTTTTGTGATTCTGCAATCCAGGAATATAGAGCAAGAGCAGTATTACTTTTTTATTGGAAAAATCCCCAGAACAGTCCTCCAAGAAGCCCATCTTTATTAAGGATTTCAAACAGTGCAGTTGCAAAAAAACCAATCATCGCCAAGCGTCCGTTCCAAATCTCTGCACTTGGTTGGAAACCCCATCTCCAACGAGTACCAGCGTAATAATAAGGCTCTTTAATTTCTGGAAGTAAATCCTGGCTTCCTTTTACCTCTTTTATTTCTTGCATAATTCGTTGCCTTTTTGATTTTGTGTTTGTACTTTATCTATCTTGTCTCCAATCTTAAAAAAACTTTATATAATCATCGTCTTCCTAACGATACAAAGAGTTACGTAAAAAAATCAAATAATTTACACCAAAAAAACAAACAATTTCTACCATAAGTTGACCACTTAGTTGTGTTATCTAACACAAGAGATAAATACAAACTTCATATTTTTGCCAAGATGAAGGGGAACATAACACGCTATAGCTAATATTCAAGTTATGTTTCTCATGTGACAGGGGGTAAATTTACCCCCTGAAAATTTCTAGGCAGTCACTACCTTGGGTTGAGGTTTAGTGAATAAATCAGCTAAATGATGCGGTTGGCGATCGCGCCAATTACCCTTACCATAGGCATACCCCGCGATTAATGGTAAAGCCACAGTCGCCTCAGAAAAGACCATTTGTTCAGTAGCTTTATCTACTTTGCCCCAAGAATGAGCCTCTTTGAGAGTAGAACCAGATAAAGCCCCATCACGCTCATCAGCAACGGTGACTTGAATTGTATACTTGTGCATACTCGTCTCAAATCCCAGCATTTCCGCAGCTACCACTGTATCCTGAGCGAAGTTTTTCGGTACACCGCCACCAATCATCACCAATCCAGTATATTTGGAAGCTAGTTTGCACTGCGTCAACTCCCGGAAGTCTCGCACCGAGTCAATGGTTAAATGAGATTCTGGAGAATTCCATTGATGATGCACTAAGCCAAAGCCAGCAGAACAGTCACTAAAAGCAGGGACAAAAATTGGTACTTGGTGTTGATAAGCAGCTTGCACCACAGATTGACCATAGTTTCCCCGACGTTCCAAATAAACCGCCATTTCCTGAATAAATTCCCGTGAAGAATAGGGACGCTTCTCTAAACCCTCGGCGATTTCTGCGATCGTCATGTCACACACCCGCAGCTGATCTTCATCAATATAGGTGTCATATATGCGGTCTATTCGTTGCTGTCTTAACACCTCATCATCAGCAAAGGGGTCGCCGACATAATGACGATAACCCAAAGCTTCAAAGAAATCTTGATCGACAATGTTAGCGCCAGTAGACACGATCGCATCTACCATATTATGAGTAATTAAATCATGGACTATTCCCTTGAGTCCAGCACTAAATAAAGACCCAGCTAAACACAGAATAATCGTACATTCTTTATCTTGCAGCATTGCATCATAAATTTTCGCTGCCCTTCCCAAATTTCGACCTTGGAAAGCTGTCTTACTCATAGCTTCCACTAAGCCAACAACATCGAAAGCTTTAATGTCAATTGGTTGCACGGTTTCTTGCAAAAGTTCTTCACGATTCATGGTAGATTGTCCTTTTTATTGAAAATTAAAATCATTCGGTCTGCATAGCATCTAGAAGGCAAAAGCCCATACTATAAAACTTCTTTCTTTTGCCTTTTGACTCCTTCAGAGTCACGCTCCTGCGTCGCTAACGCCACTTGCTTCTCCTAATCGGAGACGCTACGCGTAGCTTGCTTCCCCGTAGGGGTACAAGTCGGGAAACCCGCCCAACGCAGTGGCTCACTTTTTACTTTTGCCTTCTTGTACTAGGCGCTTCACAGTGGTCGTACCAGGACAAACCAGGATCAGATTGCCGTCTTTTATTTAACTTGACGTGCAATTCCCAGATACTCATGAGTTGGGTGAGACGATTGTTCAATTTTGCTACTAATGACTTCTCAAACACTACAAGTCACCCCGCAGAACTCAATTTACGCCAAACTAACAAGTGGTTGTTAAAACTCGCTCAATTTTCTCCAATGCCCAATCTATTTCATCTTGGGAAATAACTAAGGGAGGGGCAAAACGAATGACATTATCTCTAGTTTCTTTAGCTAATAATCCCTCTTTAGCTAAGGCTTTACAAAAACGTCTAGCACCACCGGCTTCGGGGTACAATTCCATGCCGATTAATAAACCTTTGCCACGGACTTCCTTAATATATGAACTCTGAATTGATTGTAATTTATCTAGAAAATATCCTCCCAGATGTAAGGCTTTTTCTGATAATTCTTCTTCTATAAGAACATCAAGTGCTGCAATTCCAATAGCAGCAGCTAAAGGATTTCCACCAAAGGTACTACCATGATCTCCTGGCTGAAATACACCCATCACTTCGTCAGTAGAAATAAACGCAGAAATGGGATAAAATCCACCAGATAAAGCTTTACCTACAGTTATACCATCAGGTTGGACATCCTCGTATTGATGGGCAAACATTTTACCTGTTCTTCCCAAACCTGTTTGGATTTCATCAAAAACCAGTAAGACATTATGATGGCGACAGATTTGTTCTGCTTGCTTTAAAAACCCATTGGGAGGAACAATAATACCTCCTTCACCCTGAATTGGTTCTACCAAAAATGCCGCAGTGTTAGGAGTAATCGCTTTTTTTAATGCTTCAGCATCACCAAAAGGGATAACTTTAAACCCAGTAGTTAAAGGCCCAAATCCATCTTGATATTGTTCTTCTGTCGAAAAGCTAATCAAACTAATAGTGCGTCCCGAAAAATTATTATTACAAACAATAATTTCTGCTTGATTTTCTGGTACACCTTTTACTTTATAAGCCCATTTACGAATGGCTTTGATAGCAGTTTCCACAGCTTCGGCTCCCGAATTCATGGGTAGCACTTTAGGTAAGCCAGAAATCTCAGAAAGCTTTTGATAAAATCTTCCTAATTGGTCATTGCGAAAAGCCCTGGAAGTTAGTGTAACTTTCTCGGCTTGTTTTATCATTGCTTCAAGGATTTTGGGATGACAATGACCCTGATTTAATGCTGAATAAGCTGAAAGAAAATCTAGATATTTTTTACCTTCTATATCCCATACCCACACACCTTCTCCTTTAGTGATAACTACATCTAAAGGATGATAATTATCAGCACCATATTGCTGTTCTAGTTCAATATAATCCTGGGTATTCATAGTGTTGAAGTTGGGAATTCCCAGAGTTACGTTTGCTGCCTGCATATTTGCTCCTGATAGTTTTGAGAGGTTGAATCAAACTAGAAAACATCTGAAAGATTACCAATCGAATGAGACATTCAACAGGTATAAGCATAAATTTAAAAATCTAGCTTTCTCTTCGTTTTATAGTTCCCAATTGCAAGATGTTACTGACATGAGAGCAAAAAACTTACTCTCAAGATTAGTCAGTACATATCAAAAACAAGCAATATTATTCAATATTGTGGATTTTTCTAAATATCTAAACTAGCCAGTAATTATTGACCAGCTATTTGCTCATCTTCCAGACACACAACTTGTGTAGGACATATGACTGCCTACTTTTAGTGAAGAAAACCAGTTGCCCACTCTGTCTGAATGTAAAATTTTACTGGCATAAAAACCGATAGTGTAAAGTGTAACGTTTTCTGTGGTAACTGTGTCTTTGTCTGCATCTTGCGGACAAAAAGTTTGATATTTTTATGAAATGTCTTTAGTTAGTCAAAAAAAGCAATTTTTTCCACTGTTATGTGATTTAGACTATCATTAAATTCCTAGTCTTTCAATGCTGGGGAGGGGGATAATACCAACTCAAAATTCGCGCATTCGTCTTGAAGAGTTTGCAAGGGCAGGGGGAACCCTTTCAAGAGTAGGGATTTAAGTTTCCGAGAAATTATTGATAATATTCTCAATTATTCAACGGAGTTTTAAGGTTTCAGACCATGATTTGGGTTTTAAAACCCAAAAAATTGGTCAAATCTAACAATACCTTAGCCAATTTACGAGGGTTCGACGCCTGTGGAAATGGGATGAATACGTCCTAGAGAAGTAAGCTTGGCAAAAATTTGGGCTAATAAAATAGGCTCAGGCTTTTGAGGAAGTATTTTTAACATTTCATGAACATATCGAAAACCACGGTAATAAGCTTTCAGGTCAATAATGCCAGAACCAGGATTATGTTTACGGAAATCAGCCAGAAGATGATGGGATAAATTAACCATGAAGAATGCAAGATTAGCCGCATTAGTCACAGCAGTTTGGCTCAAATTCATAAAATCCTCTAAACCCCAAAACTGCTTGGCATCACGAAAGTTAAACTCGATTTGAAAACGTAGCTTGTAGTAGTCAATAATCTTATCAGCCTTCAAATCTAGGTCACTAGAAAATAAAATTACATGGCTACGAGCTTGAGTTTTAAGATTGGTTTTTACCAAAATTACTACATTGATAGCCTGGGAAAATTCTTTGTGAAGAAGAGTAGCTTGATAAATACAGGAAAGAATTCCATCTTCAATATCACTTTTACACAAATATTTCTCAGGTAGATTACGGTAGTCTAGTTTTTCCCCGTATTTACGACGAGAACGTTTATTCGAGTCAGGATTTTCATAAGGGATGTATAATGCTGAATCATGGCGCAGCTTGGAAATTATGTGCAAGTTAACTTGTCGTGCCATCTGCAAGGCATTGTTGTTACCAAAATGACCATCTACTACCAAGTATGTCAAGGGGATAAAGTTAGCTACTAGCTCAAATAGTGAGTTAATCATCTTTTTAATTAACAAGAGTTCAGATGTTAATATCACTTCTGTTTTGTTTTTATTCTTACTGCCTTTCGGTCTTCCCCGTCCACGTTTCTCTTTAGCTTTTACTTTTTTGATTGGCAAGGTGCTATTTATTTGGGCATCACTTTTAATTACCTGTTCTATTCCAATCGGAAATGATTGCCTTTCTTCTACGCTTACTAATGACAATACGAAGAACGATAACCCATTCATTGGTTTACTGGCCAAGCTAGAAAAAAATCTATCTACCCCGTATGTTTGCTTACCCGATTTACTAACTACAACTTCATCTCCTGCCAGCAAGTACACATCATTTTCTCGCCACAAATGTTTACGAAAAAACAGCCAAAACAATGTTGCCCAAGGTATGACTGTCGAGAAAAATCTTCCCATCGTCCGATAGCTACCGCCTGCGCCTGTCCAACGCGCAATTCCCAACATCGTGACTCGACCACTCATAGCTAACATTGCCAGGATGACTTGGTTCAATTGCCGCATCGTTGTCGCGTTTATCTGCGGTAGCAAGCATTGTAACAATGATAAGATATCGGGCATGGGCGGCCAGTGGTTTTTGAGTTGTCGTTGTGAGAGACAATAACTCTACTACGAAACGCCCTCCCTCTTCATGCTCTTATTTTGGCAACGGTATTGTTATATATAAAAGAGTTTGTTATCGAATCATCATGAGCAGTTCTCCGTCAAAGGAAGCTCAACCGAGCTACGTTAAACTCGCCATGCGCAACATGGTACGTAAAGGTGGTACTTCTGTTAAGCATTTTGTGCTTACTACTGTGGGACTTTTAGCTCTCTTCGTAGGTCTTGCTTACCTAACTCACTAATCGCAAACCTAAACCTCGAGTTACTAGGAGACTTTGTAGCTAGTGCAAGTTGAACTAGATGTACAAGATTACTTTTATGAATCGTTCCCAGAAACAACAAAAAATTTTGGGACTAATGATAACCGCATTGCTGTGGAAACTTGGGAAGACTGGTTTAATAGCTGGTTAGAAATACTTCATCCCTATCTTCCCTCAGCACTAGGTTATGAAATCGGGTTGCGGTTCACGGATGATGTAGAAATTCAGTCACTCAATTCCCAATATCGTCACCAGGACAAACCTACAGATGTATTAGCTTTTGCTGCTTTAGAGGTGGACAGTCCTCACAATGAGGAAATGTTTGCCTCTATGCCTTTATATCTAGGGGATATTGTGGTATCTGTAGATACTGCACAGCGTCAAGCCCAACAGCAGGAGCATAGTTTGCAAACTGAATTGGCCTGGCTTGTGGCTCATGGTTTGCTGCACTTATTAGGCTGGGATCATCCTGATGAGGAAAGTTTGGTAAGAATGTTAAAACAGCAGGTAATATTGCTGAGACAAATAGGTATTTCTATTGACATAGAGTAGCCTCTATTATTATTCTTTGCTGCTCCTAAAACTTCCGGATAAAATTGCCTAAATCTAAATTAAGCCTTTAAAATCGGCAACACCAACAACTGTATCTACTTGATGTGAGGATCTTGAAGCCTATGTCCCAAAAAGTTTCGCCACCACCCACTAATAACCGTATACCAACATTGGTTACTAAAGAAAGACAATTTTCTTGGCAAGTAGCGACTAATTTATTTATTAGTTTTAAGTATGCTTGGGCGGGAATTAGCTATGGTTTTAAAACTCAACGCAATTTTCGCATTCATGTGAGCGTTTGTGCTGTAGCGATCGCTCTTAGCGTCATTTTACATTTATCATCGGTGGAAATCGCCATTATTGCGATCACTAGTGGTTTAGTTTTAACTTTAGAACTACTAAATACAGCATTAGAATCACTAGTCGATTTAACAGTCAAGCAGACTTACCACGAGCTAGCCAAAATTGCGAAAGATTGTGCAGCTGGTGCTGTACTTGTCTCAGCTTTAGTATCGCTTTTGGTAGGTAGTATACTTATACTACCGCCTTTGGCAACTTTAATTATCTCAGCTTTTTAAGTAAGATTGCTAACTTTGCTTATTTTCATTCGATAATTGATGACGTTTACAGCTCCCATCTGGTGACAATTAAACAAAATAATCAAATAATCTGACCAGGAGTTATTAGCTGTGATTATAGTCATCGACAATTACGACAGTTTTACTTATAATATAGTCCAATATCTTGGAGAGCTTGCCGCAGAATTTCCTGTAGCAGCAGATATTCGAGTTTTTCGCAACGATAAAATATCTGTAGACGAAATTAAAGCTTTAAATCCTGAATTTGTTGTCATTTCTCCCGGCCCTGGTCGTCCAGAAGACGCGGGAATTAGTTTAGAGTTAATTGAACAGCTAGGATCTAGTTTGCCAATTTTGGGTGTCTGTTTAGGACATCAAAGCATTGGTCAGGTATTCGGTGGTAAAATCGTTTCTGCTCCTGAATTGATGCATGGCAAAACTTCTCAGGTGTCTCATACTGGGGTGGGAGTTTTCCAGGGATTAGAAAATCCTTTAACTGCTACCAGATATCACAGTCTGGTGATTGACCGCGAGACTTGCCCCGATGTGTTGGAAATTACTGCTTGGGTTGAGGATGGTACGATTATGGGAGTACGCCATCGGAACTATCCTCATATTCAAGGCGTCCAGTTTCATCCAGAGAGTGTTTTGACATCTTCAGGTAAGCAGTTGCTGCGAAACTTTCTGGAACAATTACAGTCGAGAGCGTAATTAATGAAACGACGACAGTTGATAGGCTATGCTGGGGCGGGTTTGGCTACAGCTTTTTTTACTACCTTAAGTTCTGAATTTCCATCCCAGGCCCAATCTAGCGGCTTATCAGTTCAGTGGTTGGGTCATACCTGCTTTCTGTTGACGGGTGGCGGAGTGAAGATTCTCGTCAATCCCTTTCGGACTGTCGGCTGTACTGCTGGATATCGACCGCCAAAGGTTGCAGCAGATTTAGTCATGATTAGCAGTCAACTGCTGGATGAGGGTGCTGTAGACGGACTCCCCGGAAAGCCGAAACTAATCTATGAACCGGGAGTTTACGAATTCCAGGGAATTAAGTTTCAAGGAATTGGTATAGATCACGATCGCAAAGGTGGTAAACAATTTGGGATTAATACTGCTTGGAGTTGGAAACAAGGCGGAATTAATATCCTACATTTAGGCGGCGCAGCTGCACCAATTTCTGTTGAGCAAAAAATTCTCATGGGTCGTCCTGATATCGCCTTTATTCCTGTCGGGGGTAGTGCTAAAGCTTATAATGCTCAAGAAGCCAAGCAAGCAGTAGAAATTTTAAATCCGAGATTGATTGTTCCTACCCATTATCGTACACAGGCAGCAGATGCGACTAAGTGTGATATTTCGCCGGTGGATGATTTTCTGAATTTGATGCAGGGCGTGACTGTACGTCGCGGTACTAGTGACAGTATTAGTATTAGCTCTGGAAGCTTACCAGAAAATAGCGTAATTCAAATTTTGAGTTACAAATTTTAACTAAATTATAAACATAATTTGTCAGGGCGGGGAGACCCCGCCCCTACGATGTGGGATGATTTATTTGGTAGAATTACCCTGATCCTGAGTTGTGTTCCGGCTCAGAATGAAACTTTTAGGTAGAGATGGTATTGTGGCTTAACTCTACTCAACTTGGCTTTGTGCGATTGCTGATATTGCGTAACTGACAACGCTACAGTCTTTGCGTGAATACCGATAAGCTAATTATTTTCTAGCAATCTAGAAGGTAACCCATTTTCTCAAGGGTGTACCATCTGGGCCGAGGACAGGATTACCATCTTCTCCTACTTGAATTGGGGAAAGTCTTTCTGTGTCTGCGATTGGAGTTCTGGTTACAGTTGTTCCGTCTGTATTTGTAATCCAAATTTCGTCCGCACCTGTAGCGTAATCGCGCCAGTAGATATCTGTTCTACCATCGTTGTTGAAGTCGCCAAATGTTGCTTGTGCGGTGGTGGAACTGGGTGCCAGGAAGGTTTCAGTGACAATTGTACCGCCATCCATCAACCAGGTGGTGTTTTCACCGGTTGTTTGATTACGCCAGAAGATATCTGTCTTACCATCGCCATTGAAGTCAGCAATGCTAGATTTCCAATTAGCATCTAGTGTTGTCAGAGAAGATTCAGTGAAGAAGACGTTATTGGGAATGAGGGAATTAGTTAACCAAGCTTTGTTTTCACCTGTGGTGGTGTTGCGCCATAAGATGTCAGAACGGAAATCGCCGTTAAAGTCTCCTATGGTGAAAGTCCAGCTGGCGTCTTGTGATTGGAGAGAATTCTTATTAACTTGAGTACCATCAAAGAACCAAGCGCTGTTTTCGCCGGTGGTGCTGCGCCAGAAGATGTCAGTGACGCCGTTACCGTCGAAATCAACCATTGTTGGCGTCCAAGTAGCGTCGAGTCCCTCAAGTCTGATACCACTTTTAATGGGTTGGCTGGAGTTACTACCATCTACTAACCAAATGGCGTTTTCACCGGTGGCGTTATTCCGCCATAATATATCAGTTTTGCGATCGCCATCGAAATCGCCAATGAATGGTGACCAGTTTCCATCTAGTGAATCTAGAGGAATCAGATTTGTAAAATTGGTACCATCCATCAATACCAGGGTATTAGCACCTGTTACCTTATTACGTATTAAGAAGTCAGTCTTATTATCCCCGTTGAAATCGCCAATTTTATAATCTACTGATCCTGGTGGGTTATTTGGATCGGCTGGAAAATTACCTTTGGAGATAACATTTGTACCATCCATCAACCAAATTTGAGTTGCACCAGTTTGGGCATCAACCCAAATTTTATCGGTTTTACCATCACCATTAAAATCCGGTACAATTGCGGCGCTAGTTATATAAGGATTAGGGTTTGGGTTGGCGTTAAATAAAGATTGTGATGATACTTGATTTCTATTTACTGGTTGATTTGTCAATGCTGAAGAAGAACTTGCACGGCTAAATGATGATGAAGAATTCTCTTCAAAACCGTTGCTGATTTGTGCTGATTTTTCAAAAGAAAGTGCTGCCCAGCTATTTGTATCCAAATTCAATTCAGGCATGGTTTGTTTTTATAGCTTGTTGTTATCCAAGTTTTAACTTTTTCGGTTAAATGTTTTCTGTGCTTTAATAACATTTGCTTAAAAAATATCTGTTTGACTTTTTCATATTTTCATGTTTTTGAACGTGCGAATACATATATATAAGTTGCTCTTTTCTAGCTAGCTTATTTATTTTTTTCAAGTTCCAGATAAGCATTTATGAAAATATTTTTGTTTATGTCAGCATTTGTAGATAAGTTACAAAAGCTGGAAATAGCTTTAATTTAGATGTTTTAGGTTAACAAGATAAATTTGTCTATCATCTAAAATGTAAGGTTATGCTGATAATTGTTGCTAGAGCTATATCGAATACAAACAGATATAGTCTGATGATTTCATCAGCCAATTATCAATATATATATGCTAGATAGCCGTTCAATTTTTTAGAGCATTTCCCGACTTAGTAAGGTATACTTGTGAGCGCACAACTGGCGATATTTATACTGCGGCTGATGCATAAAAGCTATATAAAAATCTAGACAATCAAAAACATGACTTATTCAAAAAGTTAGGCTCGTGCTTGCCAATAATTTATGATATGTATATAACAAGTTGGCAGAAATATCAAAAAATGATAACTTTATGTTTTTAGACTTTAGTTTTAAATGTAAAATTATGAGATACAGATTGTCTTAATTCCATAACATAAATTTGACAAGATACAGGCAATATGTATTTGTGAATAACAGCAATATTAATACTGAGATATAAATATCAATCTCAATGAATAACTATTAATTAAAATTGGATACATATTATGTATGTTGAGAGTGCTTGGCACTACATATAATATTTGTGATATATGCAATCTGTAGTGCGAAAAGGTTAAGATATCACCATAATTGGAAATATAAAGTAGCTATGCAAGCAGAATATCAGAAGCGTCGTCAGCAGTTGATGTCAAAACTTGGTAATGGTACGGCGATTTTTCGCAGTGCGCCAATGGCGGTGATGCATAATGATGTGGAGTACAATTATCGCCAAGACAGTGATTTTTTCTATTTGACTGGGTTTAATGAACCGCAAGCTGTAGCTGTGTTAGCACCTCATCACGCAGAACATCAGTTTGTATTGTTTGTTCAACCGAAGGATAGAGAAAAGGAAGTTTGGACTGGTTACCGTTGTGGAGTGGAAGCAGCGAAAGAACTCTATGGTGCTGACGAAGCTTACCCGATCGCCGAATTGGATGAAAAACTACCCCAGTATTTAGAAAAAGCCGATCGCATTTTTTACCATTTGGGACGCGATCGCAATTTTAATGACAAAGTTCTCAAACATTATCAAAGTTTACTCCGCACCTATCCTAAACGAGGTACAGGGCCGATCGCTATTGAAGATACCAGCCCTATTTTAGGTAGCATGAGATTGATTAAAAGTCAAGCCGAGTTGGAATTGATGCGCCAAGCAGCTGCGATCGCTACAGAAGCGCACAGTTTAGCACGGCAAGTAACTGCACCTGGACGTTACGAGTATGAAATTCAAGCGGAAATTGAGCATATTTTTCGCTTGCGGGGAGCAATGGGGCCAGCTTATCCTTCAATAGTCGCGTCTGGTGTAAATGCTTGTGTGTTGCACTATATTGAAAACGATCGCCAAATGCAAGATGGGGATTTACTGCTGATTGATGCTGGTTGTGCCTACGGTTATTACAATTCTGATATTACCAGGACATTTCCGGTAGGCGGGAAGTTTACAGCAGAACAAAAGATATTATATGAGATTGTTTTAGAAGCACAAAAACAAGCGATCGCTCAAGTGCAACCCGGTAATACTTTCAACTCAGTCCACGATACAGCAGTGCGCGTCCTCACAGAGGGTTTAGTGGAAGTGGGTATTCTTAAGGGTGAAGTAGATAAACTAATTGAAGAAGAAAAATATAAACCATACTATATGCACCGTACCAGCCATTGGTTAGGCTTGGATGTTCATGATGTCGGCGTATATCAGCATGGCGATAACCCACAGATTTTACAACCAGGACAAATACTCACCGTAGAACCAGGACTTTATATAGTACCAGATACCAAACTGGCAGAAGACCAGCCAGCAACCGATCCGCGTTGGGTGGGGATTGGAATTCGCATTGAAGATGATGTGTTAGTGACTAGCACCGGACATGAGGTGTTAACTGCTGGGGTTCCTAAAGAAGTGGATGAAGTGGAGAGACGATAATAATTCTCCAAACAAGCGTTACAGGAAATATGGTAGGGTGGGCAATGCCCACCATATCTGAGTTTTTAGGACATTTCAGTTGTATAGGAATTTGTGTAGGAGTTGTGAAAAGTATTTTTTTAATGGAACCGCAGAGGCGCAGAGAACACAGAGAGAGAAATTGAGTAACAACTTCGACTTATAATTTTAATTTTGTTTGTCTAAGTCAGTTGATATAAATAAACCAAACTATATAGCAATCCTATCTGAGTTGTGAAGATATTTTTTTAATAAACCGCCAAGAACGCCAAGAACGCCAAGGTAAGAGAAAAATACTGAGATTTGGTAAATTTTACAAATGATTGAGGATTGCTATATTACGAAACGTAAGTATATTTGAAACCCTTACTAATGACTAATGACTAATGACAACCCTTGTCAGTTATATTTAATTACGCCGTTCTAATTAACTAAATTAAATGATATTTATTGAACTTGTATTACAAAACTTTGGCCCCTACGCTGGGAAACAGGTAATTAATCTTGACCCAAGAAATCATGAAAATTCTCGTCCCATAATTCTTTTAGGTGGGATGAATGGTGGTGGAAAAACGACTTTAATGGATGCTATTCGGTTAGCGCTTTATGGTCATCGTGCTCAATGTTCAACCCGTGGTAATTTAAGTTATAGTGATTTTCTCACGCAATGCGTTAATAGTAAGACTGACCCTGTTGAAAAAACTCGAATTGAATTAGTTTTTGAACATGTTGAAAATGACCAGCCGATAAAATATCGGGTGGTGCGGACTTGGGAGAAAAATCCGCAAGATGGTAAAGACCATTTAGGGATTTTAGATGCTAATGAATGGTTAGATACGGCTTTGGTGAATATTTGGGATGAGTATATTGAAAATTTATTACCTTTAGGTATATCTAATCTATTTTTATTTGACGGCGAACAAGTTAAAGAATTAGCAGAACAGGAAACACCACCAGCAATTGTAGTTGATGCAATTAGCGGACTTTTAGGATTAGAGTTAGCTGATAGGTTGGCTGTTGATTTAGATATTTTAGTCAATCGCAAACGTAAGGAACTAGCTGGTACTAAAGAATTAGCTAATCTGGCAGAAATTGAAGAGAAGTTACAAGATTTACAAGAGACTTATAACCAAGAATTGCAAGCAATTACATCTTTGCAAGATGAATTAAAATCTGCGGAAATTCGGCAGCAGGAAGCTGTGAATAAATTTATTTCTGAAGGGGGTAAAATTGCGGGAGAACGCAGTCACTTAGAAAAACAAAAGAATGAGAAAACTACAGCAGCCGAGAAAGCGCGTCAGGCAATGTGCGATTTAGCGGCTGATGTTTTACCTTTAGCTTTAATTAAACCTTTATTAAATGAGTCTTTGAATCAAGGAGAGGCAGAATTTCGGATTCAACAAATGCAGGTAGCTCACGATTTATTAGTGGAGAAAGAGCAGAAATTACTGAATTTTATTAATCAATTAACTATTGCTGAGTCAGAAGTTACTCAAATTCAAGAATTTATCAAAAAAGAGAATCAAGATTTACATAACTCTGCTACCACCGAACCTTGGCTATTAGCTGATCGAGAAAGTCTGAATCAATTAGATAATGTAATTCATCATTATCTGGGTTATGTGAAAACTCAGGCTCAAGAGAAAATTAAATTTCTCCAGTCTCAAGAAGAAGAAATTATCACTCTAGAACGACAAATTCAAACCGCAGCTTCACCAGAAGAATATCAAAGACTGGCTGATGAATTGCAACAAGCACAACAAGAAGTTGCTGATGCTAAGGCGGCTTATGAAGTAGCAAAACGCCGTTTAGTTGAATTAGAAACTGAGATTTATACTACTAAGAAAGATTTAGAAAGCTATACAGATACAAGTCTAAAACGGCAAAATAAAGAACATATTATTGAATCGGCGGCGAGAGTGCAAGAAACACTCAAGGTTTTTCGCGAAAAATTAACTTTGAGAAAACTAAATAAATTAGAAGTTGAAGTAACAGAGTGTTTTCGTTACTTATTACATAAATCTGATTTAGTTCATCGCGTTGCTATCGACAGTAATACGTTTAGCCTGTCACTTTACGATTTAAAAGGTAAACCAGTCCCCAAACATCGCCTTTCTGCTGGGGAAAAACAACTATTAGCGATCGCCTTTTTGTGGGGTTTAGCGAGAGTTTCCGGTCGTCGATTGCCCGTAGCAATTGATACACCACTTGGCAGACTTGATTCTTCTCACCGCATTAACCTAGTAGAACGGTACTTTCCCTGCGCTAGTCATCAAGTAATCTTGCTATCTACTGATACAGAAATT
Organism: Calothrix brevissima NIES-22; assembly: GCF_002367995.1. Classification (GTDB taxonomy): domain Bacteria; phylum Cyanobacteriota; class Cyanobacteriia; order Cyanobacteriales; family Nostocaceae; genus Aulosira; species Aulosira brevissima. The sequence goes on along the minus strand of NZ_AP018207.1, from coordinate 4,551,971 downwards.
GATGAAAAACTAGCAGGAATACTGAGAGAAAATGAAGCGATCGCTCACGAATACCTTTTACAATATGACTCTGCGACTCGGCAAACAACAGTATTAGAAAATCAATACTTTTGGTAAATAGATTATTTTACATTTGATTTGTATCTATGCCTACACTGACCGTAGAAACTCTCTGCTTAGAAGCAGGAATATTTTCAGCATCCGAGTCTCAACACTCAGAATCTCTACTTTATGGAGTTACAGACGGTAAAGCAGTTGGAACATATCTAGAGCAAAAATTTAAGCTTTATCTAAAAGAAAAATATGACTTTTTGCAGGGTAATTCAGCAAGCGGTATAGATTTTCCCGGATTATTAGTAGATGTTAAAGTGACCAGTATTAGACAACCACAATCATCTTGTCCCTTCAAATCTGCGCGACAGAAGATTTTTGGTCTTGGTTACTCACTTATTATTTTTGTTTATGACAAAACAGACAATAGTGAAAATCGCACCGCAACTTTGAGTATCCTACACACAATTTATGTCAGTGCTGAAAGGACAGCAGATTTTCAAATGACTCGGGGAATTCGCAATATCTTAGAGAATGAGGGTAACAAAGATGATCTCATTGCTTTCATGCTAGATAAAAATCTACCTGTTGATGAAATTGAAGCAGGAAATATTGCGGATGAGATATTGCTAAATCCACCAATGCAGGGATTATTGACTATTTCCAATGCCTTACAATGGAGATTGCAATATAGTAGAGTCATCGATCGCGCTGGACAAGAAGACGGTGTAGTTGCTGTTTATAGGTTGATTTCATGACTCAAACTTTCAGGTCAAAAATAGAATATGGCGATTTTCAAACTCCTATAGAGTTAGCTGAAAAAATTTGCCATAAACTAGTTGAACTGGGTATTAAACCTGACATAATTATTGAGCCAACTTGCGGCTTAGGCAATTTTATTAAAGCTTCTACACATATATTTCCATCTGCAGGAAAAATTATTGGCATGGAAATTAATCAAAATTATATTAACGCGATCAATAATGAAAAATTGCTTTTAGCAGACAAAAGAATTAAAGTTTATCAAGCAGATTTTTTTCAGTTTGATTGGTATTCATTAATCAGAGAAAACCCGGAAAATATTTTAGTAATAGGTAACTTTCCTTGGGTTAATAACTCACGACAAGGAGTAATTCATGGTGTTAATTTACCCTTGAAAAGTAATTTTCAAAAGCTGAATGGATTAGATGCAATTACTGGCAAAAGCAATTTTGATGTTTCTGAATGGATGTTGATCCGTATAGTCCAATATTTACAAAAATGCCATGCCTATCTTGCCATGTTGTGCAAAACTTCTGTCTCAAGAAAGTTACTGAATTATATTCATGCTCAAAAAATTTCCCTAGAATATTGTGCCACTTATAAAATAGATGCAAAAAAGTATTTTGGCGCAAATGTTGATGCTTGTTTATTATTATGTAAATTTGATTCAACTTCGCATAATTATTTTTGTGATGTTTTTAATAGCCTTGGGGATAAAAATTACCAGCGAATAGGTTATAAAGACAATATTTTAGTTAAAGACGTATTGATGTTTGATAAGTTAAAAAATTTATATGCTCTCAAATCAGAAGAAAAATGGCGTTCTGGTATTAAACATGATTGCTCAGATGTAATGGAGCTATCTAAAATTAATGATATTTATATAAATGGATTAGGAGAAACTGTTGATATCGAAGAAAGATTTATTTTTCCTTTAATTAAAGGTTCTGATGTTGCTCAAGGTCGAACGCAAGTTACCAATCGATATGTTTTAGTTACTCAAAGATTTATCGGTGAATCAACTGAATATATTAAAAATATAGCACCTAAAACTTGGAATTATTTAGAGTTTCATGCAAATTATTTAGATTCCAGAAAAAGTAAAATATATCATAATAATCCCCGCTTTTCTATATTTGGTGTCGGAGATTACACATTTTTACCTTGGAAAATAGCAATTTGTGGATTATATAAAAAACTTAACTTCCAATTCATTGGAACGATTGATAATAAACCTACTGTTTTTGATGATACTGTGTATTTTCTAGCTTTTGATAATGAGCAATCAGCCGTTCAAGCTTTAACTCTTTTAACTTCTACCTTGGCTTCTGATTTCTACTCTTCACTGATTTTTTGGGACGAAAAACGCCCAATTAAATCTAGTATATTGAACAAATTAAATTTATCTGCCCTAGCACAGAGATTGAACCAGGTGCGATCGCTTCAATAAATTAAAATGAAAAATGACCATCATTTAAAGAATGGCTCAGACAATTTAAACCTCAAAATCTACCCTGTTGTAGGGTGACACTATAAAAAGCTTGATAAATTTTAATTATGGAATCCCCAATAGAAAGAATAAAACTTTCCCAAACAGCTAAAGACCAACTGCTAAAACTGCGCCGCAGTACCAAAATTGACCAATGGAATATATTATGCAGATGGGCTTTTTGTCGTTCTCTCGCAGAACCTACCCCACCTTCACCCGTTCCTATTCCCCAAGATAGCAATGTGGAAATGACTTGGCGCGTGTTCGGTGGCGAAATGTCTGATATCCTGCTCCTCGCACTCAAGCAAAGGTGTCACAACGATGGTTACTCTACCGATAAAGAAACCCTCGCTAGCCAATTTCGTCTGCATTTACATCGAGGAATTGGCTACTTAGCCGGCGATCCAAATATCAAGAAAATTGAAGATTTAATTGAACTAGCGCTGAAAGATTGAAAGGATATTAGTTAACTGTTGACTGTTGACTGTTGACTGTATTATGCCTGAAGCGTTAGACATCGAACGTCATCGAGCTGCGATCGCTCGCACGGACATCTCTCGTCCGGTACGATTGGCTATAGAATGGGCTATCCTCAATCCTGAAACTACCTTTTTTGACTATGGTTGCGGCTATGGTGGTGATGTCCAGCGCGTCGCCAATTTAGGTTACAATAGTGGCGGTTGGGACCCTTATTATTATCCTGATGCATCGATTACCTCTGCTGATGTGGTTAATTTGGGTTATGTTCTCAACGTCATCGAAGATCCCCAAGAAAGGCGAGAAAGCTTAGTTAAAGCTTGGGAACTCACCCACAAAGTTTTAATTGTCGCTGCGCAGGTTTTAATTAACGCACCCAGCAAAACCCAAATAGCTTATAGCGATGGAATTATCACCCGACGCAATACGTTTCAGAAATATTACGAGCAAGAAGAACTAAAAAGTTACATTGATGAGGTACTGAATGTAGATGCTGTACCTGTAGCTTTAGGTGTCTACTTTGTCTTTCGCGATGAAGCCGAAAAAGAAAGTTTCAAAGCCATTCGCTTTTTTACTCGCAGTTCTACCCCAAGAGTTCGCATTCCTAGCAAGCGCTTTGAAGATTACCAAGAACTTCTCGCACCATTAATGGACTTTTTCACCCAAAGGGGAAGATTACCAGTTAAAGGAGAATTAAGTAACGAACAGGAACTACTGAGTGAATTTGGTAACTTCCGCCGTGCTTTTGGCGTAGTATTACAAGCTACCGATGAAGCAGAATGGGATGCGATCGCTTATCGTCGCTCTCTGGATATTCAAGTTTACCTCGCCCTCACCCACTTTGAACAACGTCCCTCATGGCATAAACTAGCGCCAGAAATCCGCCACGATATCAAAGCCTTTTTTAGTAGCTATGAAGAAGCTTGTGGTGTCGCAGACCAAAAACTCTTTAGCCTCGGTCAACCTAGAGTCATTCAAAATGCTTGCGACAAAAGTAAAATCGGTAAACATACCCGTGGTGCTTTGTATGTCCATGTTTGCGCCTTAACAGAACTTGATGCTTTACTACGGATTTATGAAGGTTGCGCCAGTCGTACCATCGGGCGGGTAGATGGTGCTACCTTAATTAAATATTGCACCGATAAACCGCAAATTTGCTATCTCTTTTATCCAGAATTCGACACCGACCCCCACCCAGCCTTAAAAGCCAGTATTATAATTGACTTTCTCACCTTAAAAATCACTCACCGGGATTACCAAACCAGAGACAATCCGCCAATATTGCATCGTAAAGAAACCTTTGTTACGCCTAATTACCCACTCTACGAACAATTTGCCCAACTTACCCAACAAGAAGAAGAATTAGGACTCCTCCAGCAGAAAAACGAAATTGGTACTCGCGAAGGTTGGGAAAAATGTTTAGCTAGCCATAAAGTAGAAATTCGCGGACATCAGGTTTATCGGAATTAGTCAGTTGTCAGTTGTCAGTGGTTAAAAAGTCAACAGTCAACAGTCAACAGTCAACAGTCAACAGTCAACAGTCAACAGTCAACCATCAACAATTAACTCAACCCCAATTCCTGCTTCAACAACTCTGGGACATTTAGCGCTGTCTCTAATCCCCGGACGGTTTCCCATTGCTGTTTTTCTCCCCAAGTCATTTCTTTGAGGTTGGCTTCTGTGACATCTGCATTACTGAGAATGGCGTAGCTAAGGTTAGTATGGCTGAGGTCTGCACCATTGAGTAAAGCACCACTGAGATTACTACCACTGAGATTTGCTTTGTTAAGATTGGCATAGCTGAGGTCAGTACCAAAAAGCATGGTATAACTTAAGTCAGCACCAGTCAGGTCAGCGTCACTCAGTAGAACACCACTAAGGTCAGCATCATTTAGGATCACTCCACTCAGGTCTACACCACTGAGATCGGCTCCTAAGAACATTGCGCCGTTGAGTTTGGCATAGTTAAGTTTAGCTCCATTTAGCTTGGCATAGCTGAGATCTGCGGCGACTAAAATCGCATCGCTGAGATTAGTACTAAAGAGAATAGTATCACTGAGGTTGGTGCCGTTAAGAATAGCACGACTTAGATCGGCACCACTGAGGTCAGCACGACACAAGTCAGCATGGCTGAGGTTGACGCTACTGAGTTTAGCTTCGCTGAGATTCGCACCGAAAACAATAGCGTGGCTGAGATTGGCATTGTTAAGATTAGCATCTTTCAGGTTACTACTACTGAGATCGGCATGACTGAGGTTAGCATTTTTTAAGTTCGCGCTGCTGATATCCGCATGGCTGAGGTTAGCGCGGCTCAAATCAGTATGGCTAAAATTGGCACCACCTAGATTGGCGCTACTGAGGTCAGCATGGCTGAGGTTGGCATTTTGCAAATTAGCACCACTGAGATTTGCATCGCCAAAGTTAGCACCACTGAGATTGGCATTAGTAAAATTCACGCCTGTTAAATTGGCGTCTCCTAAGTAAGCACCACTGAGGTTAGCACCGCTAAAGTTAGCACCTGTTAAGTTGGCATTACCTAAGTAAGCGCCGCGAAAATTCCCACCTTTGAGGAATTCACCCACAATACTAGTGAAATTACCAATTTCAATTGCATCGCTATAATTTATTATCCGCAGTAGTTCAGATGTAAAAAAACTTTCTGTATCTGGTTGACTAGATGGATAAAAGTTAATTGTCTGCTGAAGTTCAGCTCGACCTTGGGCGTAGCGATGTAACTCTAACAATAAAATTAATACATTTAATCCAGTATATATATCTACTTCCCTCAGTCCGATAGTTATATTTTTTGCTAACAGAGTTAACATTTTTTTCTGAGGTAAGTTATTATCAGGTGCAGCATCAAGAAACTCACCCTGACACCAGCGACGATAAAATTCCTCTAAACGTTGGAATAAGAGCAGTGGCTGAAATGTTTTTCGAGCTATGAGTAAATTTATTACCTGTTCAACTATATCTGGTGTTAAAGCTGCATGACCAAGTAGATCGTAAATCTCTTCATAAAATTGGCGCTGTTTGGGGGCTGTCACTATTCCGTTCTGAGCCGATAATAAACCATTACCGGGTTTTCCCCATTCTTCTAAGCTTTTTTGCAATTTTTGAATTAATAAAGAGTATTGTAAATTATTTTGAACATATCTAGGCTTTTTATCTAAATATTGAGAAATTTTTGTACTAGGAAAAAGTGTTTCGGCTTCCACAGAGCTAGTCTGTGGCTTATCTGTTAACTTTTTACCCCGAGCGTAATTCCTTAAACGCTGCCAAATTTGTGATAAATATGACATTTTGGATTTTGGATTACTATTTAATTACTAAATCTAGGAAAAATGATTCTACAGGTTGATGAACTCAGATGAGGCGGAAATTAATCAAATACTTGTATATTATGTGACTTTGATTAAATAAGTGGCGATCGCCAAAGTGAAAAGTCTTTGAAGCTTAAATATTTTTCTCTGTATAAATTGAAATTGATCAGGTGAAAAGTTATGCATTTGTCAGTAATTTCCTTGATTTAATCCAGATGGTGATACTTTCTTATCAGCAAGTTTACTAGTCTGATGTCAGAATAATACGTACTGTAAGCTACAGATACAATTGTTAGCAAAAATACTACAGGAAAACGGCTAATAAAATTGCAGAATCGTGATGATAACTTAACTAGAAAGGTTACTGCTGCATATCAGACAGCTAATAATATTTTTTAAATAAGCTTCTGTTAGATAACAGTAAAGCAGATGGACTTTGCCAATAATGAGAAATAGCTAATGATTGTTGTCGGGGGTAGATTAGATGAATAAATTAAGTCTTTATGTCATTTTGTTGTCTGGTTTGTTTTTGGGAGTAACAACTACTAGTGCTAAGTCATCGCCTGCTAACAACCTAAATACTGAGTTACACAGCCAACAAAAACAAGAGAAATTTGGTGTAAATCAGACTACACCAGGAGTTATAGCGCCGTCTTCTAGTGGTAAGTCAAGTTTAAAACCATTAAATAAATTAGATAATTCTCCTAGAAAACTTGCTGTACCAACATCTCAGTTACCTAATTCTGGGGGAAAAGGCGGACAGCAAGTTTGGGTAATGAATCAAAAGCAACAGCTACAACAACAACCGTTTAATTGGATCGTTACTAGTCCTAAAGAAGCGGGGAAACAGCCGTTGTTAGTCGCGGGAAAAACTCCAGAAAAGCCCAATGAAAAACCAAACACATCGACTAAACCACCAAAGAAGGACGATCTAGAAGCCTTTGATGAAGTTACAAAAGATACAGAAAAGCAACAGGGACTATTCACAATTTATCGGCAGAAAGAAAAGAATAAAATTTATTTAGAAATTCAGCCAGAGCAACTCAATAAAAATTATCTAGCTACCTCCACCTTAGAATCGGGGATTGGCGAACAGGGTATTTATAGCGGGATGCCTTTGCAGGATTTTTTATTTTATTTCAAACGGGTAGACAATAATTTACAATTTACTGTGCGGAATGTAAATTTTCGTACTAAAGACGGAGATCCCCAGGCGCGATCGCTCGCTCGGTCGTTTAGCGATTCCATACTCTACACTATCCCCATTAAAAGCATTCATCCAGAACGCAAAACCCTGCTCATTGACTTAGGGGATTTATTACTCACAGATTTAGCTGGTTTATCTTTGAGTTTGGGTATTCCTGGCGGTACAGATCAATCTTATTTTGGCAGTGCGAAAGTCTTTCCCGAAAACATCGAAGTCCAGACAGTATTAAATTTTTCTGGTGGTGGAAGTAGTAGCGGACGGGAAAATCAGGTGCTAAATTTTGAGTCCCTAGCAGACAGTCGTGGCTTTACTTTACGCATTCACTATAGTCTTTCACAACTGCCAAATAATAAATATCAACCGCGTTTAGCAGACGATCGCGTTGGTTATTTTATCACAGCCTATCAAGACTTATCGAAAGACGATCGCGGCGACCCATTTGTCCGCTATATCAATCGCTGGAACTTGGAAAAAGAAGACCCCCAAGCACCTATATCTCGCCCGAAAAAGCCGATAGTCTTTTGGATTGATAACGCTGTCCCTTATGAATACCGCGATGCGATTAAAGAAGGGATATTAATGTGGAATAAAGCATTTTTGAAAGCAGGATTCAAAGATGCGATCGAAGCTCGGCAAATGCCAGATAATGCTACCTGGGACCCTGCGGATATTCGTTACAACACAATTCGCTGGATTAATACAATCGACGGCTTTTTTGCTAGGGGGCCATCCCGTGTCAATCCCTTAACTGGGGAAATTTTGGATGCAGATATTTTAGTCGATGGTAGTTTTGTCCGCGTCCTCAAAAATGAGTATCGTCAAATAGTACAACCCAACCAAGTACAAGGACGTAGTTCTTTAACGGCGTTAATGCAAAATAATACGCTGTGCGTCAATAAATTAGGCGGAAAAACCCAAAATAATCAACAGCAGCAACAGCCAATCTTGAGTCGGTTAGCTAAACTAGCCGGGGAATCGGATTTGTGTTATGGAATCGAAGCTTCTAACCAGTTTGCTTTGGGTGCAATGGCGATGACATTGTTAGAAGACAACACCACCACCCAAGAGCAACTTAAAGAGTATATTCATCAATATCTACGTTTAATTATCGCCCATGAAGTCGGACATACCTTAGGCTTACGCCACAACTTCCGGGGTAGTAACTTGCTACCACCAGAGGAGTTAAACGATAAGCAAGTTACTGGTAATAAAGGTTTAACTGCTTCGGTGATGGATTATATTCCGCCAAATATTGCACCCCAAGGGACAAAGCAGGGCGATTATTTTCCAAGTATAGTAGGGCCTTATGATGACTGGGCGATTCAGTATGGCTATATGCCAACTCAAGCTTCAACTCCCATCGCCGAAAAGCCAATTTTAGACGAAATTGCCGATCAATCCGATCGCCCAGAGTTAAGTTACTCTACAGATGAGGATCGCTATGACCTCGATCCCACAGCTAATGCTTGGGACAATAGCGGTAATGTCCTGCGCTATGCCCAATGGCAATTAGATAATTCTCGCATTATGTGGGATAGACTAACCAAACGTTATCCGGTAGCAGGTGAGAGTTATAGCGATCTCAGCGATCGCTTTGGTTCCGTATTAGGTAACTACTTCCAAAATATATTTTATACCACTAAATATATTGGCGGTCAGTCCTTTTATCGCGTCCATGCGGGGGAACCTCCTAGCAAAGCAGGTATTCGCCAACGTCGATTACCATTTGAACCTGTACCATTAGAACAACAACGCCAAGCTTTAGAAACCTTACAAAAGTATGTATTTGCTGAGGATGCTTTTAACTTCTCACCAGAACTGCTGAATAAATTAGCCCCTTCTCGTTGGTATCATTGGGGCAGTTATCCCTTAGTTGGGCGTTTAGACTACCCCATTCATGACTTGGTTTTAAACCTGCAAAGTGCGGTATTAGTAGATTTACTTTCAGGCGATCGCCTTTCTCGTCTCAAGGACATCGAACTTAAGAGTCCCCAAGGTAAAGCTTTGAGTCTGCCTGAATTATTTGATACCTTGCAAACTGGTATTTGGACAGAAGTTCTCAAACCCAAAGGCAAGCCCCTGATGATTTCTAGCTTGCGTCGCGGCTTGCAGCGTGAGTATGTAAATATACTAAGTGATATTATATTACGCAAAGAATACGTACCCGAAGATGCACGTACCTTAGCCTGGTATAAAATTCGCCAACTAAACGAGAAATTAGCAGGAGCCAATTCTGATGATGAGTATACCAAAGCCCATATTCTCGAAACACGCGATCGCATTGAGAAAATCTTGAATGCGCCGTTAAGGAGTAATTAAAAGGGCATGGGGCATCCCTTCTCTGCGAGACGCTACGCGAACGACTTCGCTCAGGGCGAGTGGGCATTGGGCATTGCTCCGGTTCCTGCCCTTGTCTTTGCTTGTACAGTAGCTTGCAAAATACAGCAAATTGCCAGTTGGTGAGGTACAGATAATCGTTGATTGTAGGGGCACTGGCACTGCCATGCCCCGAAGCGCTTACCTCATTGACCTGAAGTATGTTGTATATCTAAATACCTATTTAAATAGCGTTTGCTGCACATCAATATATTCTAGAGGGCATGGCATTGCCCATTGGTGTCAACTTAACGTGAAACCCGCTTTGTAGCAAGCTTTTTGCCCTCACCCTCAACCCCTCTCTCTGAGGGAGAGGGGAGCAAGAGATTTAATTCCCCTTCTCTTGGGGGAGAAGGGGTGAGGGGATGAGGGCGAAAGTTTTTGTACAACACACGCCGTATATAGCTTTTAGCTTAAGTTGACACGTATGGGCATTGCCATGCCCCTACCATTTGTCGCATTCTTTTTTCAAATAAATCTAATAATTTACGATGTCGAAACAGAGGAAATTATTTTATGGCAGACTTAAACCAATACCGTGAATGTATTCGGCAATTGCTGACAGAATATGCCCAGCTTACTGCATCTAATGATGAGATAGAATCACAAACAATTTTTGATGTAGAAAAAGACCATTACCAACTAATATATATCGGTTGGCAAAATAAACGCAGAATTTTTGGCCCGGTGATGCATTTTGATATTAAAAACGGCAAAATTTGGATTCAGTGGAATGGAACTGAAGAGGATGTAGGCGAAAAGCTAGCTGCAATGGGAATACCAAAACATGATATTGTAGTCGGTTTTCATCCGCCTTATATCCGTCAGTATACAGATTATGCCGTGAGTTAAATATCTACAAATTATTGAGGTAATAAAATTTTAGTCAGAAAGCAATCTTTTCAATTAAAAAAATAGGGAGAATTGCTAGGGCACAATATTATTGTGCCCAAGTTTTTTAACTACTTAAAGCCTTTAAGAACCGTTGTAAACCCTTAAGTACGCTGGGCTTTTTCGCAGGTGCGGTATCGGTTGCTGTTTGCGGCTGTCCTTTCATGAGGATGATATCTAAGTCATCACCAGATGGCTTTGTCGGTAGTTCGGCAATTTTTTCATACTCATCGCCCTTTTCTACCCAAACTGACCACTGACCGGGATAGCAACGAAAGACAGCAGTTTGGTCATCAACTGGGCGTAAGTAGTAGCAAGATTCGATGTTACCAATAAAACGCTGACGCACTTGTCTGGCGGCATAACCCAAGCCGACTATACCGTAATCTTCTAAGCGAGGATTTAAGAAAATTACAGGGCGATCGCCTATTTCTGCCATCAACTTTTCCATTTGCGGTACTTCTACCGAAGTTGGCGCAATAAACAGAAAAATTTCATCCTCTGGTTTAATTTTGGTACTAGGCGCATTAGCTATACCTGTACCAATATCTGTAATTTTAAATGCAGCGTCTTTCCATTGGTTGCGCGCCAAAGCCGCCGCACCCGCATCAGCAAAGAAAACCTTCAAGCCTGAACCATATTCAGCAAATACAGGCAAATAATCTTCCGCTACTAGCATAAATTTGAGTTCGGGAAACAAAAACTCAACTTGCAAGCGAGTCTGTCCATCTGCTAAGGCTGCTTGGGTAGCTACGCGAGATTGGGCGATCGCTTCTTCAAGACTCTTGGGAAGTTCACTCATAATCTGGCTCTTACTCTGGCTCGTAATTTGGTGTCTACTTTCATTGTTTCAGGATTCGCGATCTAAGTTAGCAACCCTTTGTTGCTAAATGTAGGTCAACTTTGTCACTGTAGAGCTTAAAAATTGAGTCAGTCTTGAGGATAGTTAGATATACAGCCTAGAGGAAGATTAAATCTGCAAAATTTTTGACTAAATTAAACTGGGATGTCTGTTTAAGCACCAGGATATAATCAGGCTTGGCTATATGCCAGGCCTTTTTTTATTGGGTGTAGGAGCAAGATATTTATATTAAGAAACGTAAATAAGCTGGAAACCCTTACAAATGACCGCGCCGCTCTACTTAAACAGTGGTTGGTTGTGAGAAAAGTTTCTCCCAGTCAATGACAGATGGTCTTGTTCCTTTACTGATTAATTCATAAGATTGTTTTACGGTTCCTGGTAGAAAAATACATTCTACACAAGCGGCGGCTACATCAATGCGGCTACTATCACCAGCAAGTTTATCGCCTTGAGCGATCGTTACATCGAACTTACCATCTGTTTTGGCTTTTATTAGAGTGTTGATGTCGTATGAGGTATAAGGCCCGTCAATCAAACGTCCAGGACGGATAATTGTGTAAGGTAATCCTGAATTAATCACTGCTTCTTCACCTTTTTGTTTTGCATCCAAAACACCAAAGCTATTGAGAATATTTAAAGGCGGTTCCTTTTTACGTGTGACACCACAAGAAGAAAGTAAAACGAACCTTTGAAGATTAAGCGGTGCTGCTGCTACTAAATTACTCACACCATCTGCATCGACTTTTTGGGGACTGTTTTTAGCTCTAGACTCACGCAGTTGAGGATCAATTAACAGCTGAACCCATTCAATCCAATTCGGACTGGGATCAAACTCCCATCTGTTAGAAGGAAAAGCACTAGTACCAGTGCAAGAGATAATATGCGTGACATTTAGCATTGCGGTGGTGAGTGTAGTTGCATCTCGGATATCTCCCACAGCAATTTCCACTCTGTCATCAAACATGTTTTGTGATTTGGCTAGATTGCGTGTCAGAATACGAACCCCTAAGCCTTTTTCTAACAGTTTACTGACTACAAGTTGTCCTACCCCACCAGTAGCCCCAGCAACCAGCACCAAATCGTTAACTGAAGAAGTCATAATTACCCCTAATATCTTTATCTATTGCTTAATTTAATTGAAAATGCTGTGCTTGCCATCGCTCTCAAGGCATTACTCAAGCATTACCATATTATTTGCCCCCTCCTCGCTTGCGGGGAGGGGGTTGGGGGTGGGGTTCTACCCACTAACTTTGTATCTCATGCACAATCTTTGCCAACGTTTCATCAATTGAATTCAAAACATCCTCATTTTTCAACCTCATCACCTTTAACCCAAGACTTTCCAAAAATTCTTGACGAATTGCATCTTCTTGTTGGGTATATTCGTGAATTCCACCATCAACTTCAATAATCAAATGCGCTTCTTGACAGTAAAAATCCACAATAAAGCGATCTATTACATGCTGACGGCGAAACTTAAAACCTAGTAGTTGCTTAGATCTCAACTTCTGCCATAGTTTCTTTTCTGCCAGTGTCGGTTCGCGCCGCATCTGTCGTGCTAATGGCTTGAGTTTTTCCCAGAGTTTTGGTGGTGCTTGCCAAGGAACCCCACCCCCTAGCCCCCTCCCCGCAAGCGAGGAGGGGGAATCGGAGGGAGAATCCGAGTTGGAATTTAGATATTGATTTTGGGACATTTATTTTTTTTCTGATTTTTTATCGTTGTTTATTGAGTTTTCCCAATCTTTGCACTACCAAAACTAGAACAACTCCGCCACATCAATCAACTAGTGGCTTGACTCTATCAGCTTCATTGAGTAATTACTATGCATCATCATATTGACTTTTATTCTCAAAAGTTTTAGATTCCTTTATGGAATTAGTTGCAAATATTTTGCAAATTTTTTGAGAAAAGTTCTTAATGGAGAGTAAGCAATGAGTGTGAGTAAAAAGGGCTTGTTGGCTGCTGGGGCTGCACTAACTGCCCTTGCAGGTGTAGTATTCAGCACAACTGGGGGATTAGAGGCAATTACTACTAATTCCACTCTTAATCAACAAGCACCTACTTTGCTTGCACAAAAAATTAATTCCTTGACAGTAGTTTTTCCTAGCAGATCTGATTCCACTGATTTGCAAAATAAAGCAAATGCGGTAGGCGCATTTTTATCTAAAGAATTAGGAATACCAGTTAAAGCACAAGTGGGTGATGATACGGCTGCGGTGGAAGCATTAAGAGCAAATCGCGCTGATGTGGCTTTCTTGAGCAGCCGTCCGGCGTTGAAAGCTGAACAATTAGCTAATGCTCGTTTGTATTTAGCCGAGGTGCGCGATAACTATTCTGGAAGACACACCTATAGCTCAGTATTTGTAGTTCCCAAAAATAGCCCCTTAAAAAGTAGAAATAACGCCAAAAGCACCCTAGAACAACTACGCGGTAAAAGAATGGCGTTTACTTCTCCTACTTCGGGTTCCGGGTTTATTTTCCCCACTAGTGAATTAGTTAAACAGGGATTTGTCCCCGATAAAGAACGCTTAAATGGGTTCTTCAGCCAAGTTAGCTATGGTGGAAATTACAGCAAAGCATTGCAAGCTGTGCTGCGCGGACAAGCAGATGTGGCTGTTGTATCAGAATATGCCCTAAATCCTCCGTATATTACCGCAGAAGAAAAAAATCAGTTGCGCGTACTGCATAGAATTTCTGGAGTACCTGCCCACGGTATCGCCATTGATGATGATGTTCCCGCACCCATGCGTGAAAAAATTATTAATGCCCTACTCAAGTTAAATCAATCACAAAACAATCAGCTACTACGTAACCTGTATAACTCTACAGAATTGGTGAGAGTAGATCACAATCGTCACCTAGCGCCAGTACGGAATGCACTGGCAAGTATTGGTATTGAACCGTAGTTGACAAGAAGACTTGAGGTAAAGGGGGATAAGGAGGATAAAAACAATTGTAGAGACGCGATTAATCGCGTCTCTGCCCCATGCCCATTTTGATAACCTTAGATACTGGTGGAATTAATTTCGGGATGAACGATTATGTAATTGAGTGCCATAACTTAGAGACAGCTTATGTAAATTCTCTGAATCGCCCGATTCTTAATGGCATTAATTGTCAAATTAATCGGGGCGAATTTGTTGTCTTATTGGGACTCAATGGCGCTGGTAAATCTACCCTACTGCGATCGCTTGTAGGATTAGTACCCCTAGTTAAGGGTGAAATTCAAATTAATGGTGTGACGATGACACCCCGCACATTACCAGCAATTAGGCGTGATGTGGCGATGCTGTTTCAAGGTGGCGGATTAATTCGCCAGTTATCTGCTATCGAAAATGTGCTTTGTGGACGTTTGGGTACAAAGACAACTTGGCAAACTTTATTTGGCTTTGGGCGACGCGATCGCCTTTTAGCATTAGATTTATTAGAACAGTTGGGTTTAAAAGAATTCGCTGAACAAAAAACCAGCCAACTCAGTGGGGGACAACAGCAACGAGTGGCGATCGCTCGTGCTTTAATTCAATCACCACAAATTCTCTTAGCTGATGAACCCATCACCGGTTTGGATGTCATCGCTTGTCAACAAGTGATGCAGACTTTATCAGAATTGCATTCTCAACAAGGCATGACAATTGTGACGGTTTTGCACGATTTGGGGATAGCAGCAGAATATGCTCAAAGAGCGATCGTAGTCGATGCCGGATGTATTGTTTATGACGGTGCTTGCGAAAACCTGCAAGCAAAATTTTCCCAATTATCCCAAGTGTAGAGTACAACAGCGCAAATATACATTATGAATTACTTATTTAATTCCCATCCTCTGCGGCGCTACCCTTGGGTAAGTTTTTTAATTTTCCTGTTAATAGCCGTTGTCGTTTATAGTTGGGCATTACAAGGACTCAAAGTCGATTTTGCCTTAGTTTCTAACAGTTGGCCTTATATCACTGACTTTATCTCCCGTTTATTCCCACCAGATACAACAGTTTTAGATATAGCAATTCAAGCGCTAATTGAAACTGTACAAATGTCACTGTGGGGAACTACTATCGGTGCAATTATTTCCGTACCTATAGCTGTTGCTAGTGCTAACAATGTAGCCCCAAAATGGTTGCAATGGTTAGCAAACTTACTACAAAATGCCGTCCGTTCCGTTCCTTCAATTATTCTGGGGTTAATTTTTGTCGCCGCTACAGGATTAGGCGCACCAGCCGGGACTTTAGCTTTAGGAATTTATACTATTGGTTACCTGGCTAAATTTTATCAACAAGCGATTGAAGCTGTTAACCCCCGCTCTATAGAATCTTTAGAAGTCATCGGCGCATCTAAATTACAAATTGCCCAATATGGAATTTTACCTCAAGTACTACCTTTGGGATTAGGTTATACATTTTGGATGTTTGAATATAATATCCGCGCTGCTTCTGTGTTGGGTGTCGTCGGTGCAGGTGGTATTGGCTTTCAGTTGAAAAGTTACATTGACGGTTTTGAGTACAACAAAGCTACAACCATGATGCTTGTACTTTTAGTAGTCGTCACAGTTATCGATGCGTTTAGTAGCCAACTTCGCCGCCGTCTTGATTCTATGTAAGAATTCTGGATAGCAAAGCTACACTTTGACATTAAAATAATTTTTGCGAAACATCAATTATTTTTAAGGGCACAACAATATTGCTTGTGCCCTTATTTATATTTGGCATTGTTTTTTTAAATTGTTTTTACTTCCAACATTGATTTTTAAAAGTACTAGTTTTGCAAATATTTCGCAAAAAATTTGCAAAACTATAGTACCCACAATAAAAAGGAAACAGTAAAAAATTTCTTGTAATAAATTCTCATTAAAAAGCAGCAATTCCACTAGCTATAGATTGTATGGGAATAGGTACTTCTGTTACTTCTTCTAACTGGCGTTCTGGATTGCGATCGCCAAAATGTTTATCCATGACTTTGGGGACTTGTGCGGCACTTATGCGAGTGTAGCGGGTTTTATCGGGCATGACTACGTTAGGGCCTGCTTTGCAGTTTTTCATACAGCCAGTACCTTTGATGGTAACTTGGTCTTCTAAACCGCGATCGCTCAAAGCTGCTTCTAACGCCTGACAAACTCCCTTAGCACCGCGCTTCATGCAGTCAGATTTTTGACATACCAAAATCGTACTTTTACCCTTACTTGGCTTGGCGTTATCTTGGGTAATTGATGATGGTTTTGCTTGGTGAGAGATAGGTGAAGGAATACCCATCTGTGTAATTTTCTCATTTGCCCTATCTTGTCGCGCTGCCATCACCCGTTCAGCTTTAAATGTGACTTCACCCGATGCTAATTTGTGCTTTTTCTTACCCACAATTTGCAGCCAAGTACCTCGCGGTAAGTGTAAATCAAAAGCAAATCTTAAATGTTTCGCTAATTTTATATAACATTCACCCTCAGCCGTCCATATCTGCAAGCCTTTAAGCTTATAACCATCTTTAATCACAAAATCCATAAACCTGCCCTCAAGGCAAAAATCTGATATTTGCTGATTGCGGTATTCACTCATGTCTTTGTACCTAATTATATTGATTGGGACATAGTATTCAGCGAGAAAGTCTTAGCGGTAGCGACTTTGCCAGCATTTTTCCAGACTCCAAATTAAGTCTTGACGCGCAAGTGTAAATTGACGCATCAAGCACCAAAGTTGAATAGCCGCTAGAGAATTGCTAATTTCAACTTTCAACGGCTGATTAGGCTCACACCAACAAGGAATATCTAGTTCTTGTAAACGTTGATACACCTGCCAGCGATCTACCCAATTCACCTCTAAAACATGCTTGCTTTCGACTTGTGAGCTAGACGGTTTCAAGAAATGTACCCTCAAAGTGCAACAAACTTGCAGTAACTACCGCGCTTTAATTCGCTGCTTTTTCCCATTTTGGGGAGTTCAGCTTTATAAACCAGCATAACCTAAGTGCAAACAATTCTCATTTATTTTAGATAAGAATCTCAAATACTTGCAATCATCTCCCATCAAAGGGGCAGGGGATAGGGGGACAAGGGAGACAAGGGAGACAAGGGAGACAAGGGAGACAAGGGAGACAAGGGAGACAAGGGAGACAAGGGAGACAAGGAGGACAATTGTACAGACGCGATGAATCGCGTCTCTGCAACTGACTATCAACACACTTCACGAAATAAAAAATTTTAATGAGAAAAATTTAAAATTCCATAAAATTAATTGGAATTGCGTTTAATTTTGAGAGTGTTACTATGTAGAAACTCAGCAGTTAAACCTAACTGATAAAAGCGAGGAGAACCATGTCTGAAACTACAACAGTGTTACGGAATTTCGGTGATGTTTATGATAATCCTGTATTGTTAGATCGCAGTGTAACCGCACCTGTTACAGAAGGATTTAACGTTGTTTTAGCTAGTTTTCAAGCACTTTCCTTGCAGTACCAAAAACATCATTTTGTTGTTGAAGGTGCAGAATTTTACTCATTACATGAGTTTTTTAATGACAGCTACAAAGAAATCCAAGATCATATTCATGAAATTGGCGAACGCTTAGATGGATTGGGTGGTGTACCAGTTGCTACCTTCAGCAAATTGGCAGAATTAACTTGTTTTACGCAAGAGCCAGATGGCGTATATTCTTCGCGTCAAATGGTAGAAAATGACCTAGCAGCAGAACAAGCTATTATTGGTGTAATTCGTCGTCAAGCTGCTCAGGCAGAGAGTTTGGGCGACCGGGGTACACGCTATCTCTACGAAAAAATCCTCCTTAAAACTGAAGAACGGGCTTATCATTTGTCCCACTTTCTAGCTAAAGACAGCTTAACCTTGGGTTTTGTCCAACCTGCGCAAAACTAAAACTCTCATAATTCGATAAGTTGCTTTTAACAGCATAAAAACTAGGCAGAAATAAGTCTTAAGAAAATATTAAATTTTTGCAGAGAGTAGGTTAACTACATCTCTGCAATTTTTAATGATTAATGTATACCAATTAACAAAATATTGACGATTATAAAATATTCTTTATTAGCTACTTAGCAATATTTTTATTTAATGTTACCGTAATTTAATTACTTATCAACTATATATTATGTACAAACTTCAGAATCTTTTGCAAAAAATTGTCATTTTCAATAAAAATTAGTCATTGGTCATTGGTCATTGGTCATTAGTTATTAACAAGGAAAATAAATAATAGTTATTTGTCCCCCATGTCTCCCATGTCTCCCTTGTCCCCCTTGTCTCCCTTGTCTCCCTTCCCTGCCCCTTACACCCCCTTCCTGTCATCAAACTTAGAAAACTTGATAATAAAAGGCGTGACCAGGGATAAACAATCTTAAAATAATCAGGATTTGTATTCTCATACTCCATCCCAAAGACTATGCCCCGCCGTCAAGATCTTCGGAAGATACTGCTTTTAGGTTCTGGCCCGATTGTAATTGGACAAGCCTGTGAATTTGACTATTCTGGTACTCAAGCTTGTAAGGCTTTACGTGAAGAAGGTTATGAAGTGGTGCTGGTGAATTCTAACCCAGCAACTATTATGACCGATCCGGAAACAGCCGATCGCACTTATATTGAACCGCTAACACCGGAATTAGTTGCCAAGGTTATCGCTAAAGAGCGCCCTGATGCTTTACTACCAACAATGGGCGGACAAACTGCGCTGAATCTCGCCGTAGCTTTGGCAAAAAATGGTGTTTTAGACGAGTATGGCGTGGAGTTAATTGGCGCTAAACTCCCAGCGATTGAAAAAGCTGAAGACAGAAAACTTTTCAATGATGCAATGGCGAAAATTGGGGTGAGTGTCTGTCCTAGTGGTACAGCTTCATCTTTAGAAGAATCTAAAGCGATCGCTCGCCGCATTGGGACTTATCCTTTAATTATCCGTCCTGCTTTCACAATGGGTGGTACGGGTGGCGGTATTGCTTACAACCAAGAAGAATTTGAAGAAATGGCGCAGGTTGGTATCGATGCTAGCCCAGTTTCCCAAATTCTCATTGACCAATCTTTACTTGGTTGGAAAGAGTACGAATTAGAAGTCATGCGAGATTTAGCAGATAACGTGGTAATTATCTGCTCCATCGAAAACTTTGACCCGATGGGTATCCACACCGGCGACTCGATTACCGTAGCGCCAGCCCAAACCCTCACCGATAAAGAATATCAACGGCTGCGGGATATGGCAATTAAAATCATCCGCGAAATCGGTGTAGAAACTGGCGGTTCTAATATCCAGTTTGCCGTGAATCCAGTCAACGGGGATGTGGTTGTCATTGAAATGAACCCCCGTGTATCTCGTAGTTCCGCCCTTGCTTCTAAAGCTACCGGATTTCCCATCGCCAAGATGGCGGCGAAGTTAGCTGTCGGCTATACCTTGGATGAAATTAGAAACGATATCACCAAGCAAACCCCGGCATCTTTTGAACCGACAATTGACTATGTAGTTACCAAAATCCCCCGGTTTGCATTTGAAAAGTTTCCCGGTTCGGAAGCAGTGTTAACTACGCAAATGAAGTCCGTCGGTGAAGCGATGTCCATCGGGCGGACTTTTAACGAATCCTTTCAAAAAGCCTTGCGTTCCTTAGAAACCGGACGCGCTGGTTGGGGTTGCGATAAAGCTGAAAAATTACCCAGTGGTGAACAAATTCGCGCTCAATTACGCACACCGAACCCAGAGCGGATTTTTGCTTTGCGTCATGCTTTATTACTGGGGCTAACTAATGACGAAATCTACGAACTCACAGGAATCGATCCTTGGTTCCTCGATAAATTGCAACAAATCCTCGAAGTTGAGAAATTCCTCAAGCGCACGCCGTTGCAACAATTGACAAAAGAGCAAATGTATGCGGTTAAGCGTGAGGGATTTAGCGATCGCCAAATTGCCTTTGCGACCAAAACCACCGAAGATGAGGTGCGGACATATCGCCAACAGTTAGGAGTCATCCCGGTTTACAAAACTGTAGATACCTGCGCCGCCGAGTTTGAAGCCTTTACGCCTTATTACTATTCCACCTACGAAGACGAAACGGAAGTTTTACCCACCACCAAGCCAAAAGTGATGATTTTAGGTGGAGGCCCCAACCGCATCGGCCAGGGAATTGAGTTTGATTACTGCTGTTGTCACGCCGCCTATGCGCTTAAAGGTGCGGGGTATGAGACGATTATGGTCAACTCTAATCCAGAGACAGTCTCTACAGATTATGACACTAGCGATCGCCTGTACTTTGAGCCATTAACCAAAGAAGATGTCCTCAACATCATCGAAGCTGAGAACCCTGTAGGCATCATTATCCAATTTGGCGGACAAACACCCTTGAAGTTAGCTGTACCTTTACAAAAGTATTTGCAGCAGCTAAAAGCTGGGGAAAATTCTGTCATTCCCCAAATTTGGGGAACATCGCCCGATTCTATCGATATGGCTGAAGATAGGGAACGATTTGAGAAAATTCTCAACCAATTAAATATTGCTCAACCACCCAACGGCACCGCCCGCAATTACGAAGACGCGCTGATTGTCGCTAAACGCATTGGTTACCCGGTGGTAGTACGTCCCAGCTATGTATTGGGGGGAAGGGCGATGGAAATTGTCTACTCCGATACAGAATTAGAACGCTACATGACCTTTGCGGTACAGGTAGAACCAGATCACCCAATTTTGATTGATAAATTCTTAGAAAATGCCATCGAAGTTGATGTAGATGCGATCGCCGACCACACTGGCCGCGTTGTAATTGGTGGTATTATGGAACACATCGAACAGGCGGGGATTCATTCTGGTGATTCTGCTTGCTCCTTACCTTCCATTTCCCTTCCCCCAGCAGTGCTAAATCAAATTCGCACTTGGACAGTACAGCTAGCACAGGCGCTTTCAGTAATCGGGCTGATGAATATTCAGTTTGCTGTTGTTGGTGCTAGTAGCTATTCACCACAAATTTACATTCTTGAAGCCAACCCCCGCGCTTCTCGGACTGTACCCTTTGTATCGAAAGCCACTGGTGTGCAGTTGGCAAAACTGGCATCCTTAATTATGTCCGGTAAAACCTTAGAAGAGCTAGGCTTTACCCAAGAAGTAATTCCTCGTCACATAGCAGTGAAAGAAGCCGTACTGCCATTTAATAAATTCCCCGGTACCGATACCATATTGGGGCCAGAAATGCGCTCCACAGGTGAAGTTATGGGAATTGACAGCGACTTTGGCCGCGCCTATGCTAAAGCCGAAATTGGTGCAGGGGAACGGTTACCCTTATCAGGAACCGTCTTCGTCTCCATGAACGATCGCGATAAAGCCCCAGCCGTTAACGTCATCCAAGAATTTATCGATCTAGGCTTTACGGTCATGGCAACATTTGGGACGCGCAAAGTCTTGCAGGAACATGGCTTAGATGTGGAATTAGTCCTAAAACTCCATGAAGGGCGTCCCCACGTTCTCGACGCCATCAAAAACCAGAAAATCCAACTAATTATCAACACCCCATCGGGAGAAGAAGCCCATACTGATGCTAGGTTAATCCGCCGCACAGCCTTGGCTTACAAAATCCCCATCATCACCACCATCGCCGGTGCCAAAGCCACCGTCGCCGCCATTCGTTCTCTGCAATCTACCACTTTAGATGTAAAAGTTCTGCAAGATTATTGTGCTTAAGTAGGGCATAGGGCATTGGGCATAGGGCATGGGGCATTGGGCATTGGGCATTTATCCTCCTTGTCCCCCTTGTCTCCCTTGTCCCCCTTGTCCCCCTTGTCCTCCCTAACCCCTAGCCCCAGCAAAAATTAAGCAATTGTTATAGATGATTCTTTATAGAAACCATTGAGTTATTTTAAGAAATATGAGAAATAGTCACTGCCGCCAGCAAAACCTATTCTGAGCTACTAAACCATATCTAAATATATGACGGCCTTACATCAACTGAAACCGCCTGTAACATCGAGGCAAATCAATGATCCGATTTCTCTCATAAATGTTACAATTATTAATGATGAAATAATCCAAAAAATGTACTACTTATTACGCTTTATCTAACTCTAGATACTTGTGCAACCAGGTGGATAACTGTAACGTCTAGAACAGTTAAGCACCAAATTAGATTAATATGACCAGCCGAGCTTCTCGGACAAGTAAATCGCCAATTATAGCATGGGTTCTCCTTTCCACAGGGTAGCACCCTAGCAAAGCATCTATCACTTAATCACCCCACTGTCAAATCCAATAATTAGCAATGAGTAGCGCCATGAAGACCGCTCAGACAGCCACGGACCTCGTGCGGACTTACCTGCGTGAGATTGGCCGTGTGCCACTCCTGACCCACGAAGAAGAGATTTTTTATGGCAAACAGGTGCAGCGTTCAACTGCTTTGCATGACTTAAGAGAGGAGTTAGCCACCCAGTTAGGTCATCAACCAACCTTAGAAGAATGGGCAAAAGCATCACAGTTAGAATTGGCTGAATTAAATGAAGCGATCGCTGATGGTGAATATGCCAAGCGAAAGATGGTAGAAGCTAACTTACGGCTGGTAGTATCTGTTGCCAAAAAGTATATTAAGCGTAACGTCGATCTACTTGACTTGATTCAAGAAGGTAGTATCGGGATGCAACGCGGGGTAGAGAAATTTGACCCCACAAAAGGCTATAGATTTTCAACTTATGCTTATTGGTGGATTAGACAAGCGATTACAAGAGCGATCGCGGAAAAAGCACGGACAATTCGCTTACCAATCCACATCACCGAAAAACTTAATAAAATTAAAAAAGCCCAGCGACAACTATCGCAAAAACTAGGACGAGCACCTTCGGCTGGTGAACTAGCGCAAGAATTAGATTTGACACCGAAGCAGGTAAGAGAATACCTGGAAAAAGCCCGTCTACCCCTATCCCTTGATTTGCGCTTGGGAGACAATTATGATACCGAACTCGGAGAAATGCTAGAAGATCCCGGTGCTTCTCCAGAAGAGTTTGTCATGCAATCTTCCCTATCTTTGGACTTAGAACGCTTGATGGGAGATCTCACACCCCAACAAAAAGAAGTAATTACCCTGCGCTTTGGCTTAATGGATGGACAAGCTTTAACATTAGCGAGAATTGGCGAAATCCTCAACATTAGCCGCGAACGAGTCAGACAAATTGAACGAGAAGCCTTAACCAAACTGCGCAAATCTAAAGCCAACATGGATGAGTATTTGGCTAGTTAGTCATTTGTCATTTGTCATTCGTCATTTGTACTTTCTGACAAAGTTGTGAACGCTGGAATTCAGTATTCACAACTTTTCCATTTGTCATAAGTTATTTACAAAAGACCAATGCCCCATGCCCAATGCCCAATGCCCTATGCCCAATAGGTGAGAAAACACCAATCCTTTTGGTACGGTTACACCGACTGACTATAAATATATAACTTGTTACATTAGTTGACAGGAACATGAAAGAACTAGCTAAGGTCAATTAAGGGTAGGCGTTGATTTGGAACCTTCATCAACACCGCAGCTAGTAGTATTAGTCAAGGAGTTGAAACGTGAGTAACCCATCCAATCGAGTCTCAGAATTTTTTAACAGTGAGTCAGAAACTAACGATACACTCTGGCAATATGTTAAGTCTTTGAGTCCAGAGACAGTTTCCCAGCTATCTAAACCGACTTCTGGAGAAGTGCTTCAGGTAATGGAACGTAATATTGTCGGGCTTTTGGGTAACCTCCCTTCAGAACACTTTGGCGTTACCATCACTACTAGCAGAGAAAGTCTTGGTCGGCTATTAGCTTCGGCAATGATTAGCGGTTACTTTTTGCGTAACGCTGAACAAAGAATGAATTTTGAAATGGCCTTACAAGGCACAGAAACCAACGATAGCGAACAAGAATAACAATGCTGTTGAGTTTATCTATAGACTCAGTCAAGCTGATATCAGTGACAAATATTTCTCTGCAAAATCCTGATATTCTCCTCATAATTTACCCCTAACTCATAGCTGTAAATAATAGCTATGATTGGGGGTTAATCACATCAGAACTATTATCCTTAAAGAAAATAGTCATAATCAAAAATTAAAGTAACAACAATAGATAGAATAATTAGGCAATTAAGGGACTGACAAAAAATAAATTACCCATATTTCGTAGTGCGAGCATCTTGCTCGCAGGTGTTCAAAAGCGAGCAAGATGCTCGCACTACAAATTTATTGGGTATTTAAAAAATTGGATGTCCCTAAACTCGGCAGATATAAATACCGTGCCGAGTTACAGCGAGTTGCAAGTTGGTGAGGTACAGATAATCGTTGATTGTAGGAGCATTGGCACTGCCATGCCCCGAAGCGCGTACCTCATTTACCTGAAATATGCTGTATGTTTTTGAAATGCATGTATTAAGGATTTCAGTCCTGACTAAAAATACATAAATACCCAGCCCTACTAATTTTTAATTTCCCTATTAACTATGAGTGAAACCATTTCTCTCCTACCCCACAAAATTATCGGTGTAGCCGTAATTTGGAACGACCAAGAGCAAATTTTAATCGATCGCCGGCGTGCTGGGGGAGCAATGGGGGGTTTATGGGAGTTCCCTGGTGGAAAAATCGAGCCTGGTGAAACTATAGAAGAATGTATTCAACGGGAAATTTATGAAGAACTGGGAATAGAAATTGCTGTAGGCGAACATCTCATTACCATTGACCACACTTATACAGAGTTGCGCGTTACTTTGACAGTACATCACTGTCGCCATCTATCAGGTGTTCCCCAAGCGATAGAATGTGATGAAATTCGCTGGGTAAGTCTAGCAGAATTAGAAAATTTTGCTTTCCCCAAAGCCAATGTGGAAATTATCGCCGCGCTCAAGCAGGGTGTAGGAGCTAGGGGCTAGAGACTAGGGCGTGTTTTCAAACCCCAAAAGTAGGTTGCTTGAGGTGAAAGCAACCTAACGAAGCGACGTAAATGTTGGGTTTCGTTCCTCAAACGCCACTCGCCTCAAGCCGGGAAACCCGTCCACGGCGGTGGCTCCCCAACCTACATTGAAGTCTAATTTAGGTTTTGAAAACAGTCCCTAGGGGCTAGGGGACAAATGATTATTGACTATTGACCATTGACTTTTGACTCTTGACAAATGACCAATGACCAATGACAAATGACTATTCCTCAAGTAACGATGTATTAACTGTATCTGGTTACGACGCGCAATTTTTTAAAATAAACCCAGAGACTTTGATATAAGGTGTTAGTAAACAAATGCCGAAAACAGTTGCCGACGTAATGAGCCATGAACCAGTTGTTGTTCGCTCAGAAACTCCACTGAAGCAAGCCATTCAAATTCTGGCAGAAAGACGCATTAGCGGTCTACCTGTTGTAGATGATGTTGGTAAATTGGTAGGCATTATCTCAGAAACCGATCTGATGTGGCAAGAAACAGGTGTGACGCCTCCGGCTTACATCATGTTTCTCGATAGTGTGATCTATTTACAAAATCCTGGTGATTATGAACGTGACTTGCATAAAGCACTAGGCCAAACTGTCGGGGATGTGATGAGCAAAAATCCAATTACCATTACCCCTGATAAAACTTTAAAGGAAGCAGCCAGAATCATGCACGATCGCAGCGTTCACCGTCTCCCGGTACTTGACAGCGCGGGTCAAGTAATTGGTATCCTCACCCGTGGTGATATTATTCGCGCAATGGCTGCAAGTCAAGATTAGTCAATAGTCAACAGTCAATAGTCAACAGTCAACAGTCAATAGTCAATAGTCAACAGTCAATAGTCAACAGTCAATAGTCAATAGTCAATAGTCAACAGTCAACAGTCAACAGTCAACAGTCAACAGTCAACAGTCAACAATTTCTTGACAAATGACCAATGACTAATGACAAATGACTATTTTAAACATTTAGAAAAGTTAGGATAATTAAATGAGTATTACTCCTGAGTCGGTGAAGCAATTGCTCGGTTCTGAGGATTTGGGCGATCGCTTACGAGCTGTGAATCAAATTCGCGAATTAGAACCTGCGATCGCTTTTGAGTTAATTCAAACTGCGGTTGGCGATAGCAATGCTCGTGTCCGTTACTCAGCAGTTAGTCAGCTTGATGTACTCGGCACGCAAGATTTACAGTTATCATTGAATTTACTACGGGAACTACTCAACGATCCCGAACCTGATGTACAAGCCGCCGCCGCCGATTGTTTAGGCGCGCTCAAGCTAGAAGAAGCTTTTGATGATTTGCTGCAACTTTACAACACTACCCCGGAATGGCTGGTGAAATTCAGTATCATTGCTACCCTGGGTGAGTTAGGCGATCCGCGCGGTTTTGATTTGCTCAAGCTGGCACTGGATACGGAGAATGATTTAATTAAAACTGCGGCGATTAGTTCCTTTGGCGAGTTGGGAAATCTCGATGCTGTACCACTGTTAACACCCTACGCGCAAAATCCTGATTGGCAGGTGCGTTATCGAGTTTTGCTAGCTTTGAGCCGCTTGGGTGGCGCAGATGCAAGAGCTGTCTTAGAGACTTTGGCAAATGATGAAGTAGAAGCGATCGCGAATGAAGCGAAAAATTCTTTGCAGTCAGTTTAATGTTGAATAAAATCGCCTAAAATCTTAAATCAACATCTTTAAGGGTACAAAAATTTGTGCCCTTATTCTATAGGTAAGTTCAAATTAAAAAGTACGTCAGTATAAAAAATTGTAGCAATTTCTTGAGGAATTACTACGAGTACAAGGCTATTGTTTCTGTAATGAATTCTATCTTGTTGAGAAATCTCCAGAAATAGCTTGAGCTTTACGAAGTCGAGACGCAGCAATGAATGTACCAAATAAACCTAAGCCTAGTATGGTGCTGGGTTCAGGAACGCTAACTGGTTCAGCATTGAGAGTTAATTGGTAAGTGCTTCTAGTTCCAGAAATAGAAGCTGTGACAAATCCTGTCGCCACAGTTTGTCCATCAAAGTTAAATTTTCCTGTAATCCCATCTAAGGTTACGTCACTAATATTAGTAGACGATATGCGCGTTCTCGTAATTACAGAATTATCTAGATCAAAAGTCAGCACAGAAGTAATACTATTCAGGGTTCTTTTGCCAAAATTAATGAATGGAACTACATCTCCAGTACTGTATGTAGCTCTTGTAGTTGTTCCAATTGGTGGTAGATTTTTGAGCTTGCTGAGGTTGAGAGTGTTAATGGTAATCCCTTTAATCGGGGTTGTAACTGAATCTAGATTCGGCGAGAAATCTGCAAAATCACCTTCAGTATCGACTCCGTCAACATCGACAAATGTAATGCTAGTACTACCTGGGTTGATGCCATCGCTAGGAACAATAGATGTACCATTAATGCCAATACTTCCTTTGAGAATTGCAGCTTGAGCAGAACCAGTCGAGGTAAATACCCCAGCTGTAACTATAGGAATTGCTGCTGTCACAGCCAAAGTTGCGGTGATTACTCGAGATTTAATAGCAAACATGGTCATTGAAAGCTCCTATCAAAGAATTTACTAGACCGCAAAATCAGAGTATTATTACCCTCCCTATCATTAGTGGCTCATAGGTTAGTGCTTTTACAAAGTTACATAGGCAAATCAGGATATACAAGGATTACCTATGCAAATTGTATAAAATCTTTATGATTATAAAGTGTTATCTCTTAATTGGCAAAAGTTAAGAGTATTTTAAATTACTGATGAATTCTGAATTGATCGAGTAGGCAAAAACCGGGAAATGGATCTGCAGATGAATGATTGAATTTTCCAGCCATTATCCCTAATATATCAGATTCCTGACTTCTATCATAAGTCGGAGATCTAGCAAAGCAGCAGAAATAATACCATAAACATAAAAGAAAATTCGTAGTAATTATTGCAGTAATTACTACGAATTAAAAGCTATAACACTTATTGCTAACCGAGTCTATTTAAATTATTTTGACACATTAATAAGCTTGATAATAAATTTACCTCCTGAATTTTTGACAACTTATATTTCAGTTAATTTCTCCGAATTAACCCGATTTTTGTCACGGAAAGATACACCCATTAAATACAAGATACACCCAAGAAATACCAGCAAATAAAATGGTTTTATTAGAAAATAAAATCAGATGTATTAGAATTATCCTCTCTTAAACCAGTGCTGATGAATTTGTTATTTCTATAAAATTACATAGATTTGTACTATTACGCAAGGTATAACTATTTAACTTGATAGAATCTTCATGACTTACATAGTGTTTTCCCTGACAAGTAAGAGTTAAATTTCCTGAGAAGACAACATTTTGCAATTCACGATCATTACTAATGGCAACAAGTTTGATTTTAAAGATTGCTACACAATTTTGCTAATGAAATAGACTAATTTCCTAGAATTGAAATTGTGATTTTTAAATAAAGTATATTTAATGTTTATATCAAATCAAAATCAAGAAATGATAAGTAAAAATTAAAGTCTAAGTCTATTTAGGGGCTAGGGAATAAGGAAGAGAAATTTGCATATTTGGTTGTAGATTTTTTAGTGAGGAGCTAACTAGGAAATACTTGTGGCCAAGTTGTCACTAAGAAGACAATAACGGCAGCGATCGCTAAAATACCTTGGAGTAAATTTCCGACAACTGTACCCACAACAATACCGATACCGGCTTTGATAGCAGTTCCTAATTGGCGCTGGTAAAGGTATTCACCGATAATTGCGCCTAATAATGGCCCCATTAAAATACCTAATAGAGGCCCGCCAAATGGTAAAGCTGGTAATAAGCCAAAGAATCCTAAAAGTAAACCGACAAATGCACCTATTTGTCCCCATTTACTAGCGCCGGCTTGTTTTGCACCTATATAGCCTGCTAAAAAATCTACGCCAATACTCAACAGCAAGACAATAATAGTCACAATTAAAGGTATTTTAATTGCAGCAAAAGAACTGCTCACAAATCCCCAAATAATAATTGCAATTAAGATTAAACTGGTTCCAGGAATCGCAGGAACTACAGCGCCGATGATACCTACAATCATGACTGCAAGCAATAACCAATAGATAATTTGCATAAATTGTTAATTCTCGAGTTAATTTTCTGATGCAACTTGCAAATAAGAACTAAGAGTTACAGCTAATTTATCAGCAATTCCTCCTACCCAATTTTCATCTTGTTTGGTGTAACTGCGAGGTGCATTTGCTCCTAAAATTAATACACCTTCATTACCAATTGGTTGACAAATTACCCCTTGCGTATTCTCTGGTAAATAATCAAATTCAATTCGCCCTGGATAGACTTTTAATGCAACTAAATAAACTGGCTTTTTGGTTTCTAATACCCTTTTTAAAATCTGTCCTGGTACTACTTCCGATTTAGGAGCCAGAATACCGCGACGTAACAAAACCTTACCTTGATAAAAAACTAGCAGCGATCGCGTGACGGTGTTAGTTAATAATAAATGTGATGCCCAAGCTAGTTCTGTTTTCACGGCTTCTGGTAAATCGTCAGCCAAGACAAAACCTTCCTCCCCAATCAGTTGTACAGTGTCAGGCGATCGCGGTTGTACTTGCTGCCAAATTAAACCCGTTAAAATTAACACAGCACTCAAAATCACACCCAGCACATCCCCCCGCGCTTGGGATTCTGTCAGTTCTGGTGTCAACAAGCGATTAATTAGCAACAGTACCGCGCCTAAACAACCAACTACTATTGGTAGACGGCGTAAAACTAGATTGGGATCGGTTTTTGTCATTAGTCAGAGACGCGATGAATCGCGTCTGTACAATTGTTATTTGTCAGAGACGCGATGAACCCTTGTCTGTAAAATTGTCATTAGTCCTCCTTGTCTCCCTTGTCTCCCTTGTCCCTTCTTCATTCCTCCCCAGGTTCAATTATCCGTTGAAATAAATAGCCAGTTCCCCGTGCGGTGAGGATTAATTCTGGGTTGCTGGGATCGTCTTCTAATTTGGCTCGCAGACGGGAGATATGTACGTCTACTACGCGGGTGTCTACATGACGTTCTGGCGTGTAACCCCACACTTCTTGCAAAATTTCCGAACGGGAAAAGGCTTCGCCGGAGCGGCTGACTAATAATTCTAGTAAGCTAAACTCCATACCAGTTAAGCGAATGCGCTCGTCGCCTTTGTAAACTTGTCGCTTATTCGTATCAATTTTGATATTAGCAACATGGATCACCCCAGAACTGGGAATTCCCGAAGCACTGGTTTTGTCTACCCGTCTAAGTACAGAGCGAATCCGCGCTTCTAACTCTTTGGGGGAGAACGGCTTAACTACATAGTCATCCGCGCCTAACTCTAATCCGGTGATGCGATCGGCTACGTCCCCTAAGGCTGTTAGCATAATAATAGGGACATCTGACTCCTTACGTAGTTCTTGGCATACGCCGTAGCCATCAAGTTTTGGCATCATAACATCCAAAACTACTAAATCGGGGTCAGCTTTGCGAAAAGTTTCTAAAGCTTCTTCTCCATCACCCGCAGTCACTACATCGTAGCCAATCATCGAAAGGCGCGTTTCCAAAATCCGGCGAATGCTGGCTTCGTCGTCTACCACCAGGATTTTTTCTTTATGACTTTCCAAGTTTCTCAACGCTCCTTAACTAAAATTTTTGATGATTAATTTTTAATACCATAATATTAAGATATCATTCCATCAATTACATGAAAAAAAGCTGTAACTACTACTATTATTGAACTTTTCTTTTCTCCAAGAATTAAGGAAAAATTAAGATTATTTAACTAGATTTAAGAATGGCAAAGTCCAAGACCTTTTACATTTGTAACGACTGTGGAGCAGAATCTTCTCAATGGTTTGGTAGGTGTCCTGCTTGCGGCACTTACAATTC
The DNA here is from genome assembly GCF_002367995.1 of Calothrix brevissima NIES-22. GTDB lineage: Bacteria > Cyanobacteriota > Cyanobacteriia > Cyanobacteriales > Nostocaceae > Aulosira > Aulosira brevissima. The sequence continues at coordinate 4,520,746 of NZ_AP018207.1, read as the reverse complement.
CTTAGAAGAGCAAATTTCGATCCAATCATCAGTTGATATACCCAGTCGGGGGGGTGTGAGTGGTTGGCAATCAGCGCAAAATAATGGCAAATCTCATGCTAAACCAGCTAAACCGCGCTCTTCTTTAACATTCGATCAAATTAGCGATCGCCAAATTGCACGCTGGGAATCTGGCTATGGTGAATTAGATCGGGTTTTGGGGGGTGGGGTGGTTCCAGGTTCGATGGTGCTAATTGGTGGCGATCCGGGAATTGGCAAATCTACTCTACTGTTGCAAGTCTCAAATCAATTAGCGCAGAGATACCGCATCCTTTATGTCACAGGCGAAGAATCTGGTCAACAGGTAAAATTAAGAGCATCCCGCTTAGGAGTATCAAAAAGCGTCAATGTTGTAGGCGATGAAAATACAGTTGTAGAGGAAGTAACACCTGTTCCCATAGATCCTCAAAGTGAAGTCATACCTGTTTCTATAGACCCTAAGAGTATAAACCCTGACAATATAGGTGCAGATTTATATATATTGCCAGAAACCGATTTAGAAGAAATTCTCCGGGAAATAGACTCTCTTAAACCAAATGTGGCGGTAATTGATAGTATTCAAACAGTGTTCTTTCCAGCACTGACATCTGCACCGGGTTCCGTAGCGCAAGTGAGGGAATGTACAGCCGCACTGATGAAAGTGGCAAAGCACGAAGATGTGACAATGTTAATTGTGGGACACGTAACCAAAGAAGGTGCGATCGCGGGGCCGAAAGTTTTAGAACACTTAGTAGATACCGTATTATATTTTGAAGGCGATCGCTTTGCTTCCCATCGGTTATTACGGACAGTCAAAAACCGCTTTGGTGCAACTCACGAAATCGGTATTTTTGAGATGGTATCTCATGGATTGCGTGAAGTTCCTAACCCCTCCGAGCTATTTTTAGGTAATCGTGACGATCCCGCGCCTGGTACGGCGATTGTTGTGGCTTGTGAAGGTACTCGCCCCATCGTTGTGGAATTGCAAGCTTTAGTCAGCCCTACCAGTTACCCTTCACCCCGACGCGCCGCTACAGGGATAGACTATAACCGCTTAGTGCAAATTTTAGCGGTGTTAGAAAAACGGGTAGGAATTCCCATGTCAAAACTGGATTCTTACGTCGCTTCTGCGGGGGGATTAAATGTAGAAGAACCAGCCGTAGATTTAGGAATTGCGATCGCTATTGTTGCCAGTTTCCGCGATCGCATCGTCGATCCAGGTACAGTTTTAATTGGAGAAGTCGGGTTAGGGGGACAAGTGCGATCGGTTTCCCAGATGGAACTGCGGTTAAAAGAAGCAGCCAAACTCGGATTTAAAAGAGCGATCGTTCCCAAAGGAACAAAATTTCCCGATCTTAATATCGAAATCTTACCAGTTTCCAAAGTAATCGATGCAATTATCGCCGCCATCCCCCATCAAGAACTCACAGAAGAAGATTTAGAACCCGATCTAGACGAGTAACATCTCCCCCCATAAACAAAGGAAAACCCGCCATGACAGCCTTTACCCAAGACTATAAAATCACTTGGGAAAAACTACCCGACGATTACAAACTCCCAGACGATCCAGTGGACAACATCAACCAACCAGCCTTAGCTGCTGCACTAACACAAAGCTTAGAACTTGCTGGTAAACTTCCACCCAACGCCCTCACACCAACTAATTACGGTATCTGCGCCACATTAAATGGCAAAATTGTCGTCAAAGCCCCAGACTGGGCGTATATTCCCAAAATTAGCGTTAATCGAGAAGATGTAACCCGCAGTTACACACCACAGCTACAGGGAGACATTCCTGTAATTGTCATAGAATTTCTTTCTGATACAGAAGGTGGGGAATACTCCATCAAACCCACCTACCCCCCAGGTAAATGGTTTTTTTACGAATGCGTCTTAAAAGCACCAAATTATGCAATCTTTGAACCTGAGAGTGGAGATTTAGAAGTTTATAGTTTAGATAATAATACTGGCAGATACGTTGTCCAAAACCCCAACGAAAATCAGCGTTACTGGATAGCCCAAATGAATCTTTATCTTGCTGTATGGCAAGGTAATCGTGAAAATCGTACCGGAAATTGGTTGCGTTGGTGGGATGAACAAGGAAATTTACTACTTTGGGGTTCAGAATTAGTTGAACAAGAAAGACAGAGCGCCGAACAAGAAAGACAACGTGCTGAACAAGAAAAACAACGTGCTGAAAGATTAGCAGCACAATTGCGGGCTATGGGAATTGAACCGCAAGACTAGATTTTTTCCAAATAATTTATATTTGCTAGATTAGCTAAATCTAGCAATTTTTTTAGACCAAATACAGCATTTATAGCTCTAGCCAGATAGATTAGGACATCAAGCTAAAATAAAACCTTGAAAATAAAAGGCTTTTAAGTCTGTCAACTGTCAACTGTCAACTGTCAACAGCTATAAATATAGATTTTTAATAAAAACAACCATGTTTTACAGCAGTTTTCATTTATTTGCAGTAGATACAACTGTACTTAGGCTGTGAATTAACATATGTCACTATTAACACTGCTTAACTCTTAAATATTTATACTTAAGAAAATATGGTAAAATATAAAACAAAGAAAGTAAAAATATATAAAAGATAAGACTTGCTGATTTTATGGTATTAGGGTTTGTAAAATCTCATACTTTGAACAATATCGCGATCGGTTATCATATGAGCGTATGAGTAAGTTCAGCCTCATGGCACACCATAATTGTAGACATACCATAATTTTTGGAGCCGATCTACAATATTTGCCAGAGGTGATTCAGAGAAAACTATGCAAAATTTGCAAGTTATTTACATCTGTTTTTAGCTGAACTCATCGCTCCTTGTTGCAACTTACATAACCCACATGACTATTTACGTTGGAAATCTCTCATACCGCGCTACCGAAGCGGACTTAAGAGCAGTATTTACAGATTATGGCGAAGTCAAAAGGGTAGTTTTGCCTACCGATCGCGAAACAGGCAGGCTGCGGGGCTTTGCCTTTGTTGATATGACTGAAGATGCCCAAGAAGACGCCGCTATCACAGAATTAGATGGGGCAGAATGGATGGGTCGTCAACTCAGAGTCAATAAAGCTAAACCACGAGAAGATAACGGACGAGGTAGCTGGGCGAAAAAACAAGAAATATAAAAAGTGTGAAATACAATAATAACAAATTGTTTTCTAGTTGCGCAAGACTTTAGTCCGTAAAATTCACTAGAAACAATGCACAATCAAATAACTTACCAAAATTAGACCCGGCTAGTTATGATGAGTAGGTAAATCTCACTGCTAGTCGGTTTTTCGCCTGAATAGCGGAAAATTGGGGGTCTATGGGCTAGAAATAGAAAATCTTTCTTTTCCTGTTACGTGATTCTCCGGATATTGACTAGCAGGAAAATAGGGGCGCTTAGGCTAGGTGCTAGAGACTAGGGAATAGAGATTTTCACGCTTGGTTGTGGCAAACTGGGCGTAAATGGCTAGCAGGAAAATGAGGTAGGGAGATTTGAGGAAGTATTTTTTTTCCTTGCCCATTTCTTTAGTTTATCTAAAAACAAATATAGGTTATCAAATTCCCTTTCTAAGATAGAGGCAGCAACCAAGATCGATAGCCATAGCTACTAGGGAGAACAACACAATGGCTCAAGCGCCTGAATCTTTAAATTTATCTTATAAAGAAGCTGAAGATAAGACCTTAGATAGAGATTGTACAACGTTATCTCGTCATGTCTTACAGCAATGTCAAAGTTTTTCCGCCCAAGCGCAGGATTTGAGTGCCTTGATGAATCGGATTGGTTTGGCAGGTAAACTCATTGCTCGCCACCTCAGCCGTGCGGGATTAATGGAAGGTGTTCTCGGATTCACTGGCGAAGTTAATGTTCAAGGTGAATCTGTCAAAAAAATGGACGTTTACGCCAATGACGTATTCATCGCTGTGTTTAAGCAAAGCGGCTTAGTTTGTCGCTTGGCCTCTGAGGAGATGGATAAGCCTTATTATATTCCCGAAAACTGTCCGATTGGGCGCTATACCTTGTTATATGACCCAATAGATGGTTCCTCAAATACTGATACCAATCTCAGCTTAGGTTCGATTTTTTCCATTCGCCAGCAAGAAGGTGACGATATTGATGGCAAGGCTACTGACTTACTAGCCAATGGACGCAACCAACTGGCTGCTGGTTACATACTCTATGGGCCTAGCACCATGCTGGTCTATACTATAGGTAAAGGAGTTCACTCATTTACCCTCGATCCCAGCTTGGGTGAGTTTATTCTCACGGAAGAAAATATCAAAATTCCTCATCACGGTTCGGTGTATAGCGTGAATGAAGGGAATTTTTGGCAGTGGGAAGAATCCATTCGGGAATATATTCGCTATGTCCACCGTACCGAAGGTTATACGGCTCGCTATAGCGGAGCGATGGTGAGCGATATTCACAGAGTTTTGGTTCAAGGCGGAGTTTTTCTCTATCCAGGCACAATTCAAAAACCAGAAGGTAAGTTGCGCCTGCTTTATGAGACGGCTCCTTTAGCTTATGTGATTGAGCAAGCAGGAGGTCGTGCCACCACAGGACTAGTCGATATCTTGGACGTAGTACCGAAAAAGCTGCATCAACGTACACCTTTAATTATCGGTAGTAGAGAGGATGTAGCTAAGGTAGAGTCGTTTATTCAAAACGGTCACTAGTGTAAACAGTCACTTCGACTTAGTTAAGTGACGTAAATGTGACAAGGTGAGTAAAAAATAATTACGACGATTGGAAATGCACAATAGCTGTTTTGGAAGTGAATGAAACATTATCCCAGCAGGTCGATGCGATAAGTGATTGGCAACGCCACAATTCAAAAGTCACCATCAACCTTTGATGGGTTTTGCCAAGTTCACTGAAAAATTCCTCACAGGAGTGAAACAAATATAGCTATGGCAACCAATCATTTACTAGAGATTAAACAATACGGTCAAAGTATCTGGATGGATAATTTGAGTCGGGACATTATTCAATCAGGCGAACTCAAAAATTTGGTGGAAAATCAAGGAATTTGTGGGATTACTTCCAATCCAGCAATTTTTGAAAAAGCGATGTCTGGCGACAAGACGCAAGGCGTCAACGCAGGTAATGTAATTTATGATGCCGATATTGAGGCTGGAGTGCGCGCTGGGTTACCCACATACAAAATTTACGAATCCTTAGCTTTCGCAGATATCCGCAATGCTTGTGATATTTTGCGCCCTGTATATGATGCTTCCGATAGACTCGATGGTTATGTGAGTATCGAAGTCCCGCCAACTATCGCCCACGATACTGAAGCCACAATCAATGAAGCCCGGCGCTATTTCCAAGAAATTGGTCGGGAAAATTTGATGATTAAAATTCCGGGGACAGAAGCCGGGTTACCAGCCGTCGAACAGGTAATAGCGGAAGGGATCAATGTTAATGTCACATTGCTGTTTTCTGTCCAAAGCTATATTAATACAGCTTGGGCATATATTCGCGGTTTAGAAAAACGTGCCAGCGAAGGTAAGGACATCAGTAAAGTAGCTTCTGTAGCTAGCTTTTTCCTGAGCCGGATTGACAGCAACATTGACGGCAAAATTGATGGTAAGTTGAAAAAAGGCGTTGATGATATTGCTATTGAGGCCAAATTAAAAGCTGTGAAAGGAAAAGTAGCGATCGCAAATGCCAAGATTGCTTATCAAGAATACAAGAAAATCATTGAGAGCGATCGTTGGCAAGCCCTAGCCGCTCAGGAAGCTCAAGTACAGCGCTTACTTTGGGCTAGCACCAGCACCAAAGACCCCAACTACAGCGACGTGATGTATGTCGATGAGTTGATTGGCCCCGATACCGTCAATACCCTACCACCTGCCACCATCGGCGCTTGTGCGGATCATTGCAATGTCGCCAACCGCATAGAAACAGGCATACAAGAAGCTTACAACCTGATCGACAACCTCAAAGATCCCGACATCAATATCAATATCGATACCGTCATGGAGGAATTACTCACAGAAGGGATTGATAAATTCGTCCAACCCTTCCAGTCATTGATGAACTCTTTAGAAGGCAAAGTCAAGCTATTGTCACCTGTATAGGGGCTAGGGGCTAGGGACTAGAGGCTAGGGGTTAGGGGTTAGGGGCTAGAGAATAAATGCCCAATACCCAATGCCCAATGCCCAATGCCCCATGCCCAATGCCCCATGCCCAATACCCACTTCATCCAACATCCCAAATTCTTATGGTTAGTCTGTTAGAAAATCCCCTGCGCGTTGGTCTGCAACAACAAGGGATGCCCGAACCCCAAATTATCGTTATTTTCGGCGCTTCTGGTGACCTTACCTGGCGCAAACTCGTACCAGCACTTTTCAAATTGCGACGGGAACGGCGCATTCCCCCAGAAACCACCATTGTCGGCGTAGCTCGTCGCGAATGGAGCCACGAGTACTTCCGCGAGCAAATGCAAAAAGGCATGGAAGAGGCTCATAGTAATGTTGAGCTAGGGGAACTCTGGCAAGACTTTTTACAAGGTCTGTTCTACTGTCCTGGTGATATAGATAAACCAGAAAGTTACCAAAAATTAAAAGATTTACTAACTGAATTAGACGAAAAACGCGGCACCAGGGGCAACAGAATGTTCTATCTTTCTGTTGCTCCTAATTTCTTCCCCGAAGCCATTAAACAGCTAGGGGGAGCAGGAATGTTAGACGATCCCTACAAGCACCGTCTAGTCATCGAAAAGCCTTTTGGTAGAGACTTAGCCTCTGCCCAAAGCTTGAACAAAGTCGTGCAGAAATACTGCAAAGAAAGCCAAGTTTATCGGATTGACCACTACTTAGGTAAAGAAACCGTTCAGAACTTATTGGTATTTCGCTTTGCCAATGCGATTTTTGAACCTTTGTGGAATCGTCAGTTTGTTGACCATGTGCAAATTACCGTAGCAGAAACCGTAGGAGTTGAAGACCGGGCTGGATATTACGAAAAATCCGGGGCGTTGCGGGATATGTTGCAGAACCACTTGATGCAACTGTATTGTTTAACCGCAATGGAAGCACCAAACTCAATGGATGCCGATAGTATCCGCACGGAAAAAGTTAAGGTGCTACAAGCTACTAGATTAGCAAATGTGAATAATTTGTCCCGTTCTTGTGTACGCGGGCAATACAGCGCTGGTTGGATGAAAGGAGAACAAGTACCGGGGTATCGTACTGAGCCTGGAGTTGACCCCAACTCCACCACGCCTACCTATGTAGCTATGAAGTTCTTAGTGGATAACTGGCGCTGGCAAGGCGTGCCTTTCTACCTGCGCACTGGCAAACGGATGCCGAAAAAAGTCAGTGAGATTTCCATCCATTTCCGCGAAGTTCCTTCTCGGATGTTCCCATCGGCGGCTCAACAAAGAAATGCCAACATTTTAGCGATGCGGATTCAACCGAATGAAGGTATTTCCCTACGCTTTGATGTGAAAATGCCTGGGGCAGAATTCCGCACCCGTTCTGTGGATATGGACTTTAGCTATGGTTCCTTTGGTATCCAAGCTACTTCTGATGCCTACGATCGCCTTTTCCTTGATTGTATGATGGGCGACCAAACATTATTCACCAGAGCCGACGAAGTAGAAGCAGCTTGGCAGGTAGTGACACCAGCCCTTTCTGTTTGGGATTCACCAAGCGATCCCGCAAATATTCCCCAATACGAAGCCGGTACCTGGGAACCAGCAGAAGCGGAACTCTTGATTAATCAAGATGGTCGTCGCTGGCGCAGGCTCTAAAATTTTAGATTTTAGATTTTAGATTTTAGATTGAGGACAGGGAAATTAGGTAATGAGTTATAGATAACTGGAAAGACAATTAACAATTACCAATTACCAATTCTTAATCCAAAATCTTAAATCGCCAATCCAAAATCCGTCTTGAAAAGTGACGCTCCTGCGTCGCTAACGCTGCGCTAACAGATCGCCGGAAGCCGGCGCTCCGACGCCAGTCGCCTCAAGTCGGCAAAGCCGCCCAAGTCGCTGGCTCGACTTTTCGCAAAATCCAAAATCCAAAATTGACTATGACTCAAGCTCCTACGATTTTCTCACTACAAGCACCAAAGGACATTTCGCTCACAGAAATAGAAGCGGAACTGAATCAAATTTGGCAAAGTTATGGTATTGCTGGTGATGATGGTGCCCTACCAGCAGCTACCCGCGCCACGACTTTTACCTTAGTAGTTTATGAACCAGAAGAAACCCAGTATCTTTTGGCAAGTTTAGGGTTTTATAACGGGCCAATTGACGGCATTTTAGGGCCGCAAACAGAAGCCGCACTGCGAGAAGTACAGCGCAAATTCCAATTACCAGAAACCGGAACCACAACCCCAGAAACCCTGGCTAAATTGCGGGAACAATTTGCCAAAGGTCAGCGCCACGGAGCTATTGGAGATAGTTCTGCGCCTGTTTCCTATGGAGATGCAGCTAGTCCCCGGATTGCTGATGAAATTGCGATTCGTAACCCATGCCGAATTATTGCCCTGTGCCCCATTGTTGGTGAAGATGAAGGGGTAAAAGCGCAGGTTTCTGCCTATTGCCCAATTCAAAAGCAATCTTCCAGTACACTCATTTGTTGTGAATACATCACTCTGTCTGGAACCACCAGCGCTTTGGAAAGAATTGGGGGAATGATTCCCGCTTTGTTAATTGGTGGTTTGCCTAAGTTTTTGTGGTGGAAAGCTACACCAGACCCCAACAGCCCTTTATTTAAAAAGCTGGCGGCGGTTTGTAACAATGTCATCGTCGATTCTTGCAATTTCAACGAACCAGAACAGGATTTACTCAGCTTACAAGAGTTGGTAGAAAATGGCATACCTGTAGCTGATTTGAACTGGCGGCGCTTGGCGGCTTGGCAAGAATTGACAGCACAGGCTTACGATTCACCCAATCGCTGTGCAGCGCTGAAAGAAATTGACCGAGTGAATATTGATTACGAAAAAGGTAATCCTTCACAAGCTTTACTATTTTTAGGTTGGTTGGCTAGTCGCCTGCAATGGCAGCCAGTTGCCTATGAAAGAGAAAGTGGAGATTATGATATTGCGAAGATTCGCTTTGTAACGCAGGATCAAAAGCAAGTAGAAGCTGAGGTAGCTGGTGTTCCTGTGGCTGATGCGGGTGAAGTAGCAGGTGATTTGATTGCTCTGCGCTTGAGTTCTACCAATCCCAAAGCTGACTGCGGTACAGTAATTTGTACAGAAACTGGCGGTTGTATGCGGATGGAAACCCACGGTGGTGCTCAGTCTGCTGGTTTATTCCAACAAGTCAGTTCACTTTCGGAACAAAAGGCAGAAGCGTTGCTGAGTCAGCAGGTGCAGCGCTGGGGTCATGAGACTCTGTTTGAAGATAGTCTGGTATTAACAGCGCAATCTTTAAAGTTAGGCGTTAAGAGTTAGTTCAGCCTGAAAATTAAATACTTCAATTACCTCCAGATTTGATGATATTTTTATCGGGAAAGGCAGAGGGCAGGAGGCAGAAGGCAGAAGGAAATTCTGTTTCCTGTCCTCTGCTACGACCGAAAGGGAGTAAGGGTTTAAGACCCCCACTGAACTTTTGTTCAGTGGCTCCAAGTCAGGAGGGGTTTGAATCCCCTTCTGACTTGATCCTTCTGCCCTCTGCCGTCTGCCTTCTGCCTTCTTCAACTCTAGTCTGGAGGTATTTATTGGATAACTACTGAATCAGCAATTAAACGAAAATTGTATAGTCTGTAATATAATATAAACTAAACAGTTTAGTTTATATAGAGATAGTTATAGTTTTTACATTTATCGGGAAAGGCAGAGGGCAGGAGGCAGAAGGCAGAAGGAAATTCTGTTTCCTGTCCTCTGCTACGACCGAAAGGGAGTAAGGGTTTAAGACCCCCACTGAACTTTTGTTCAGTGGCTCCAAGTCAGGAGGGGTTTGAATCCCCTTCTGACTTGATCCTTCTGCCCTCTGCCGTCTGCCTTCTGCCTTCTTCAATTTGATTCTAAATCATAGTAATTTCCCCATCTTTGTTTAGTTAGCGATCGCATTTTTCATTCACAATTATTTTTATGGCTTTAGTAATTGCGGGAGAGCGTAGCGGCGTAGGTAAAACCACAGTGACGCTCACCCTTTTAGCATCATTATGTCGGCGCGCGATCGCAGTCCAATCTTTTAAGGTCGGCCCGGACTATATCGATCCGATGTTTCATCAGCACGTCACTGGGCTTGCTTGTCGTAATTTAGACCCAGTATTAACTTCTGAAGCTTATGTTCAGTATTGCTTTACCACACACAGCCAAAAAAGTCAATACGCGCTTATAGAAGGTGTCATGGGCTTATTTGATGGAATCTCGTCATTTGCAAATGACAAAGGACAAATGACAAATGACAAAGCGCAAAGTCTGAGCGCCGGCTTCCGGCGATCAGAACTTTGTAAGAGAGGACAAATAACTGATTTTGCTAGTACAGCCCATATCGCCAGATTATTGAATTTACCTGTGGTGTTGGTAATTGATTGCAGTCGCTTGTCTGGTTCAGTGGCTGCGATCGCACATGGTTATTGTAGTTTTGATCCCAATATTAAAATAGCCGGTTTAGTTTTGAATCGCGTCGGGAGCGATCGCCATCTGGATTTACTTAAAAATGCCCTAGAACCTTTAAATCTACCAATTCTCGGCGTAATGCGGCGTCAAGATGATATCACAATTCCCGATCGCCATTTGGGTTTAGTGCCTACAGCCGAACTTCCCGAACTGGATGCTGTGATTAATCGCCTTGCTGATTTGGGCGATAGTTGTTTTGATTGGGAACGCTTGTTACCACTGTTGAGGAGTGGGGATGAGGGGGACAAGGGGGACAAGGGGGACAAGGAGGAATGTTTGAGTTTGTCTGGTAAGGCTGTGGTGAGGGTTGCGGTGGCACGCGATCGCGCTTTTAATTTTTACTATCAAGATAATTTGGATTTGTTGCAAAAATTGGGCGCAGAATTGGTTTTTTGGAGTCCTTTAGCTGATAGCGAATTACCAGAAAATGTTCAAGGAATATATTTTGGTGGTGGATTTCCGGAAGTTTTCGCCCAACAATTATCAGAAAATATTAGCCTGCGTAAATCAGTTAAAAATGCAATTTTGCAAGGAATACCCACAATTGCTGAATGTGGCGGATTGATGTATTTATGTGAGCAAATAATTGACTTTGCTGGGGAATCTTGGCCGATGCTAGGAGTGTTACCCACATCTGCGGAAATGGGAGGACGCTTAACTTTAGGTTATCGTCGTGCAGTGGCTTTACAAGATAGTTTGTTAATAAATTCCGGCACAAATATTTACGGACATGAATTCCATCGTTCGCGGTTGAAAACACCACCCAATAAAGCTTTGTATGAAACTTACCGTTACGATTGTGCAGAAAATATGGGCTATGAAGGCTGGAATTTACCTGCAAATATTCATGCTTCTTATATTCATTTACACTGGGGCGCAACTGTAGAGATACCCCAGCAATTTATTCAAAAATGTCTGGAATTTAAAACTATAGCTGTTGACGGTTGACGGTTGACTGTTGACGGTTGACGGTTGACTATTGACCATTGACTAACGACTTTGTGAACTATCCACATTAATTTTTTCATTCAATTCGCGAATTAACCGTGATAATTCCCGAATGATATTAACTGCAATTTCCGGAGTTTCTTCAATGGCGTCATAAAGTTGTTCTTGTGTCAGTTCCAAACAGTCACAAGGTTCTAAAGTTGTGGCGGAAGCAGAACGGGGTTGAGTATCAAAAACTGCCATTTCGCCAAAATACTTGCCTTTATCTACCTCTGCCAACTTTTTATTACCAATGTGAACTTTGACACGCCCAGATACTACAATGTAGAGCGATCGCCCTTCTTCTCCTTGCCTAAAAATGGCATGATTTGCAGGAAATGATAGCTCGCTCATCACCGAAGCAAGCCGCACGATAAAATCATCCCGCAATTCTTTAAAAATCGGGACTCGCCGCACAAACAATAAACGGTCAACGCTGGTCAGCATGATAGCAAGTTAAAAATCAAACATTATTTTAGGTCATCTTGTACAGGTTGTACCCAAAACAGGTGTGAATGGGTAGGAGAAGGGGTTTGGGACTAGGGACTAGTACAGCATTGGTAGTCAGATCCCCGACTTCTTCAAGAAGTCGGGGATCTAAACACTTAGAGGCTGAATGCAGTTTAGTGCTAATTCAGACGCAAAGGGGATGAAAATTTTTAGATTTTAATGTTAAGATTTCTGACTTGTTTTCGCAATGCCAAAAAGTTTTTTTCCGCACAACAGCACAGGACAATTGTTTATAGGTGTATGTAGTTTAGGAAAAAGGTGCTGCCAAGAATGTTTTGGAAAGGGTTTTTGAGATTATTGATATTATTCCTGGGGCTATGGCTAGTCTTAGATATAGCTTCCCGTGTAGGATGTGAGATTTTATGGTTTCAGGAAGTTGGCTATTTGCAAGCTTTTTGGTTGCGATTTGTCACAAAAGGCGGTTTATGGGTAGCTGGATTTAGCATAAGTGCTGCTTATCTTCTGGGAAATCTGTACTTGGCGCAAAAGTGGAAATATCCGCAAAATTTAAAAATTGCCCCAGTTCGCCGTGAAGAAGCAGTAATTAGTAGTCAAATTAGAAACTTTTTAAGTCCGCAATATCCCAGAGGCGAGGAGCGCAAAACACCTAAATTACAACGCTGGCAAACATTCAGATTACGCTGGTTGTTACCTGTAACTTTAGGATTAAGCCTAGCGATCGCATTGATGCTAGCTTATTATGGGCGGTTAATTTGGTCTTATTCAACTGCTGACCCTAACAAAACTAGTCTTGCGGTGAATGCTGCGTTTCAATTAGAGAGTTTTTGGCAGTTATTTAAGATAATTATTGCCCAAATTTGGTATTTAGGCTTAATTGGCGGAATTGCGATCGCTATTTTAATTTACCCGCGATTATCCTTAAATGCGATCGCCATTATTTTCAGTATTTTATTTGGGATATTACTATTACACAATTGGGCACAGGTTTTACAGTATTTCCATCCCCAACCCTTTAATTTCTCCGACCATTTATTTAATAAAAATATTAGCTTTTATGTATTTGGCTTACCTGTCTGGGAATTACTAGTAATTTGGTTATTTGGATTATTTCTCTATGGTTTAATAGCTGTAACTTTGACTTATCTGTTATCAGCAGATAGTCTCAGCCAAGGAATTTTTCCGGGATTTTCGCCACCACAGCAACGCCATTTATATGGTTTGGGTGGTGCATTTATGCTAGCTGTGGCTTTCTGTTATTTATTGAGTCGTTATGAATTGGTGTATTCTTCCCGTGGGGTAAGTTACGGTGCTAGCTATACCGATGTCAGGGCACAATTGCCAGCTTATGACATTTTATTTGTCTTCGGATTGGCGATCGCATTTTATTTGTTATGGCGCACAATCTTCTGGAAACCCAAATCCTACAGCCAGCGATTTGTATTCTATGGATTAGGAATTTATCTCGCGCTGATGGTAGTCGGTGGTCTGGTTATCCCCACGGCTGTACAATATTTGCTAGTAGAGCCAAATGAATTACAACGAGAGCAACCCTACATTCAGCGTACTATTACCGCAACAAGGCAAGCATTTGATTTAGAAGCAATTGATGCGCGAATTTTCAACCCTGAAGGTCAATTAACTGAAGCTGATATTAAAGCCAACGATCTGACAATTCGTAATATTCGCCTATGGGATCAGCAACCCCTACTGCAAACAAACCGCCAGTTACAACAAATTCGCCCATACTATAGCTTTCCTGGTGCGGATATTGACCGCTACACCTTAGAAACCAATGTAACTAGCATTAAACCAGCTGCTAACCCCGAAACTCCCACACCTCAGACAGAAGCTCAACAAACTACGGAACAACGTCAAGTATTAATTTCTGCCAGAGAATTAGACTATAGAGCAGTTCCACAGGCGGCGCAAACTTGGGTGAACCGTCATTTAATTTATACTCATGGTTTTGGTTTTACCCTTAGCCCTGTAAATACGGTTGCACCTGGTGGATTACCTGAATATTTTGTCAAAGATATTAGCGGTGATAGCAGAGCCTTGACAACTTCTAGTCAAGCTATTCGTGATAGTATTCCCATTGGTCAACCACGAATTTATTACGGAGAAATTACCAATAATTATGTCATGACTGGGACAAAAGTTAGAGAACTAGACTATCCCAGTGGCAGCGATAATGTTTACAATAATTATGATGGGCAAGGTGGTATTACTATTGGTAATTCTTGGCGGAAGTGGCTATTTGCGATGTATTTGAAAGATTGGCAGATGCCATTAACGCGAGATTTTTTACCAGAAACAAAAATTTTATGGCGAAGAAATATTAATGAACGAATAAGAGCGATCGCACCTTTTTTAAAATATGACAGCGACCCTTATTTAGTAGTCGCCAATGCCGATTTAAATAATAATCAAGATTTATCAACAAATCAAAATTATCTTTACTGGATTGTTGACGCTTACACCACCAGTAATCACTATCCCTATTCTGATATTGATAAAGATGGAATCAACTACATTCGTAATTCCGTCAAAGTTGTCATTGATGCTTATAACGGCAATGTTAACTTTTATCTTGCCGATACTAGCGATCCCATAATCGCCACTTGGGAGAAAATATTCCCGCAATTATTTAAACCCCTGAGTGCCATGCCTGCAACAATCAAAAGCCATCTCCGCTATCCGGTAGATTTTTTCAATATTCAAGCGGAACGGTTGATGACTTATCACATGACTGATACGCAGGTATTTTACAACCGAGAAGACCAATGGCAAATACCCAACGAAATCTATGGCGATAAAACCCGCCCCGTAGAACCTTATTATTTAATTACCAGCTTACCCAACGTATCCGCCGAAGAATTTATTTTATTGCTACCCTACACCCCCAAAGAACGGACTAACTTAATTGCTTGGTTAGCAGCGCGATCGGATGGTAAGAACTACGGTAAGTTGTTACTATACGTCTTTCCTAAAGAGCGTCTGATTTACGGCACAGAACAAATTGAAGCCAGAATTAATCAAGATCCCGTCATTTCTCAGCAAATCTCTTTGTGGAATCGCCAAGGTTCAAGAGCAATTCAGGGTAATCTTTTAGTCATCCCCATAAAACAATCCCTGCTTTACGTTGAGCCAATTTATTTAGAAGCAGCCCAAAATAGCTTACCAACATTAGTCCGGGTAATCGTCGCTTACGAAAACCGCATCGTCATGACGCAAACCTTAGAACAGGGATTACAAGCCATCTTCCAACCCCAAGTAACCCCAGCACCGCCAATTATTCGTCCCGTGGAAGAAACCCCTAGTTCCTAGTCTTGTTGTAGTTGAAGGAAAGGAAGACAAGGCAGACATTGTACAGACGCGATTAATCGCGTCTCTGCCCAATGCCCAATGCCCAATGCCCCATGCCCCATGCCCCAAACATATTAAGTAACATTATCGCTAATTATTCAGATTTAAATTCGGCATATAATCTGTAAAAAATCAGGTTTTATGCCGTTTTTTTGCACTGAATTTCCGATTCTCTAGTTTACAAAATTTAAAATACCAAAAACCATGAAAAAATTCATACCATTATTACTAAGTGCAGCTTTACTTAGTAACACTGTTGCTTGTAGCAAACCAAGCGATCGCACTTCCAATAATGCTACATCTAATCAAACTACTTCTTCTCAAACTACAAATACTCAAGCCACCAAAAATCCAACTTCCCCAGCATCTATCCCTGCAAATACCAATTTAGAGACAGTTCTGCAACAAGAATTATCTACTGGTAAAAATACAAATAATGAGCGGTTTACTCTCAAGGTGAAAAACTCTGTTAAAGGTGTAACACCTGACTTAAAAGATGCAGAAATTCAAGGACATTTAGAAAATGTAGTCAAAGCAGCCAAGGGTACAAAAGCTAGTTTACGTCTAGTTTTTGATGAAATTACCTTCAAAAATGGCGATACTTATCCCATTGATGCGGCTTTAGTCAATACGCAAGTAGAAACCAAAACTAAGGGCAAATTTATCCAAAATGCTGGACTAATTTTAGGTGGAACCGTTGCTGGTCATTTTATTGGTAAGAAAACCAATGTCAAGCATGGTGGTTTAGCTGGCGCTGCTGCTGCTACTGCTTATGTGTTATCAAGTCCTGGGGGTGAAGTAGTACTGAAAAAAGGTACAAAAGTCAAACTAAACCTAAAATCTCCAATTAGCAATACGCCATAAATTTGCAGAATTTAGGCAGCAATTTTTCATATTATTTCCAGCGTATTCCAGATAGATTGATTACACATCTAGGGGCACAAAAATGTTGTGTCTCTAATAATTATCTTTAGGGAACATCCCAGTTTTTATAAACACCCGCAGGTAGGGGCGGGGTTACCATGCCCCTACAATCAACGATTCTAATTCATACTTTTGGCGAGCAAGCATCAATTTAATTTTGTTAAAATTGAACTGAAACCAAGACATTCAGCAGCAAAAAGTATTACGTGATTAAGCCAATATCCCCCAATGGAAGGATGTTGATTTCTAGTTTATTCCATTGGCTAAATAATACATCCCAAAAACATCCGTACTTATCGAGAGTAATTGGTGCAGGTTGGATTGCGATCGCATTTTCTTTAACTGGATGCGAACAAGCGATTGAGTATTTACCACCGCTACCAAATATTGAAATTCCCACCAACCAACCGCCAAAGTCGCCCCAACTAGCGCAAACATCCCAAACAGCACAAATTGAGTCAGAAATTTGCCAAGAAATCAATAAAGTGCGCCAAAAAAATGGACTACAACCTTTACAAAATAATGATAAATTAGCGCAAGTCGCCAGAAAATACAGCCGCCAAATGATTGAAAAAAACTTCTTCAGTCACACAGGAATTGATGGTAGTACTCTCTCTCAAAGAGTGCGCGCTGGTAATATATCTTATTGGATGATCGGCGAGAATTTATTTAGAAGCAAAAATATTTCTCAGCCTGTATCGCCAGCAGTTGAAGGCTGGTTAGCTAGTCCCGGACATCGAGAAAATATTCTCAGGCCAGTTTTTAGAGAAACAGGTGTAGGAGTGTGGCGCAAAGGTAATACCTACGTTATTACTCAGTTATTTTTGCGAGGTTAAACAACATCAAAAAAATAAATTAAGTTAGTAGGAATAACCCGAACTATATCAGGCAATGTAAAAATATTGTAATTGAGTTCCTAGCGATATATTAATATATTCTAGAGGGCATGGCAGTGCCATGCCCCTACAATCTCTCGCCTTATTTTTTCAAATTAACCGATCGCGAAAAAATCCCTCTTTCCAATGCCCAATGCCCAATGCCCAATACCCATTTTCAATTAGTACCTACTACTAGGTAAGAGCAGAATATCTACCATTTCACCGACAAATAAGGCTGATAATGCTAATATTGTTAACGCTAAAAATGAATCTAGTTTGCTAAAACCTGCAAACCTCATCTCTAAGTCGGCTAAAAAAGTCGTCGCAATTGGGATCAGAAAGAGACTCAATATAATTGACCAAGTAGCAACTATCGCAATAGAAATACTTAAAAATAAAACAATAACTAAAGTTTGAGAACCAAAAGTAAATAATTGTTCTAACCAAAAAATACTCTTTCTGGCTATAACTAGCGCTACAGCAGTAATAAAACCTCCAACTAACCAAATAATATGATGTGCTGCAAGATACCACCCTAACAGGATATAAGCTAGACCGAGTAATGCCAAAGACATCCAAGGCATCCTCTTGTAAAATTCTATATTCATAACTTGTTAACAATTAAACTTAATATCTAATACGGCAATTACAATTTCCTAATTGCGCAAGTATTTTACTTGTGTTAATTTTAGTAAGTTACCAGGGTTGCCCAGCCAAAAATAGCCATTTTCTGTAGACTTTTATACTCAAGTTTTGGCTGATGTCAAGATGAATAGTATTTATCAGAAACAGCTATTTATTTATGAGAATGAGTATATATATACTAACACAGTAGTTTATATATAAACATCACACCCTTAATTTATGCCTTTAGATATATAACTATAAATAACAAGCAAAACCCTTGGCAGATATACCTTAACTGGTGTTTTGCTAAACCTATAATTGAAGGATTGCTTGTTTTTTCTTCATCTGCTCAAATTCAAGATTTATGAAAATAATTTTCTTTATGTTAATTAACCAAGGTAAATAATATGTCCCTGGAACTTATACTGCAAAAAAATGCGATCGCCAATCAAAATATAGCTCAAGAAACAAGAAATGATGTTAAGTCTGAGCCACAAAAGCCAGCGCCATTTAGCATACCCGATGTGGCTATATCTGTGACTCCTCTGGCTGTGTTAATTACTTGGCTCGGTTTTTTTATCATGTTACGCAAATACCAAACATCTAGAGATAATAAAAAAGGTTTTATAATTCAGACTTTACGTAAAGTTCCTTGTAAAAATTGTCAGTTTTATGCCAATAACCATTATCTTAAATGTGCAGTTCAACCTTCTTTGGTGATGACAGAGGAAGCGAAAAACTGCTCTGAATATTCACCTTCTACTAACAAATCAACTTCTAAAGATTTCTTTAATCGCGATCACGATTCTTAGTTAAGTGGAGTGGCGCAATTACCCATATATCTATTTGTAGCAAAAATTATTAATTTAATTTTCACTATTTGGCATCTTATCGAGTATAATGCTGAACATCATTCCTGCCCAAAGGAGAATTTAGCTTTTGCAGTCGGAATTGTGAGCGCAAAGAGCCTTTGAAACAAGGGACATTTTTCAGCAATTTATACCTATGATTCCTACCTTAATTTTAGCTTGGATCGTATTTGCAGTATTATGGAAAGTGGTCAAAACGACTATCAGAACTGCACTGACTTTAGCAGCGCTCTTGATATTATTGCACATCAATTTTGGCATTACACCCCAAGATATTTGGGATGCGATTGTTAATTTACCACAAACTTTCTCGCAAGTAGGTATTAGAAAATAATCGGGATGAAGTATGTCATATGTAGACATTAAACAGCTACATATTTCACGCTTCATCCTGTGAAATTAATTATTTTTAAATGTGGAAATTTTTAGTAATGCATCTTTAAAAGCACCTGGTAACTGACGCATAATTTTGCCTCTTTCCCGATCTAAGGCTACTAAAGTTACTTTGGCGGTGGTATACAATTGTTGTCTATCAGGAGAAACGATCGCATAATCCCAATTCATCCTGACACCAGTTACATCAGTCATGCGTGTTTTGACTAACACATCCAAGCCTAAAACTAGAGAACGATGATAATGCAGGGAAAGATTGACAACTGCTAGATCGCAGCCTAAAGCCACTAAATCGGTATAATCAATCCCAATAGATCTTAAGCATTCTACCCTGGCTTCTTCCATCCAGGTTATATAGTTACCATGCCAAACAATTCCTGCACAATCAGTATGGTGAGGATACACCCTGACAGGATAGGCAAACCAATCTTCAAATGCATAATTTGTTGGTTTATCAATGGCGCTAGTTGGCGGGATTTCTGGTTGAGTTGGTTGAGCTGCTGACATGTTTAAATTTCTCAGTATTTATGAATGTCTACCTCTTGAGTAACATAAAAATTACTAACAAAATAGTTGATGCTTTGTCAAAGCCTGATATTTCTCTTTGCTCAAAGCAAGCTCAGAGTCGGGCTAAAACTTCCATGCGGCTGTTTCTGGTATAATAGTATCAAGATATGTGGATGCTGAGTTAGCTTTGTTAACTCAGGAGCGGCAAAATCAGATAATTTATTACTTTATCATTTACGCTCCCAAAAATAGGGGGTGTTTTGTTATGCGATATTATTCTCAAATATATATTGTTATTATAACTACCTTGATGATTTGCCTTTCTGGGTGCAATACCCCACAAAAGCAACAGGTAAATCAAACTCCTAGCACCCAGCAAAACTCACCAGAAAACAATCAGCCATCTAGCCAGATTAAACTGCTGAATGAAGAAGCAGTAAAATTATCAGAGCAAGGTCAAGTAAAAGAAGGTTTCCAAAAATTAGAACAAGCTTTAACTATTAGCACAGATAGGGGCGAGCGTTTTTGGGAAGCTGTGACTTTGAACAATATGGGCAGAATTTACCAAAAACAAGCCAATTATGCCCAAGCGCTGCAATCCTATCAGCAAGCTTTATTAATTAACAGGGAATTAGGCGATCGCGTCCAAACAGGTAAAACCTATAGTAACATCGGCTACTTATTTGATATTCAAAAGCAACCAGAGTTAGCAATTTTCTTTTATAAACATTGTCTCATCAATCGCGAGCAAGCCAGGTTAGAGCCATCATTGCTATCTGCACCCCAACCAGACGCCTATAGTATCACAGTTGCCCAAACCTATCGCATTTTGGGCGACAAACTATTGAAACAGGGAAGGGTAGCAGAAGCGCAACGCAGTCTAGATTTACTCAAGGTAGAAGAATTACAAGGCTTTGCTTCTGGAGTACGGGGTAATCAGCAGACTGCTAAAGGGATCGATATTATCCCCCAAGAAACAGCTACAAAACAAAAGTTAGAGCAAACTCTAGATAATGCTGTCGAACTGGGTAAAGAGTTAACCAAGCTGCGAAAAATTCCCCCCGAACAGCGATCGCCCCAGCAAAAACAACGTATAGAAGAAATCGTCTTAACTCAGCAAAAACTCTTAAAGCAATTTAACGATTTTATCGCTAGCCCGCCTGTAAAAGCACAATTAGACCAAATTAGCCGCACAACCAAAGGACAAAGCTTAGATTTGGGTAGTATCAACGAACTCCGGGATAATTTAGCCAAATTACCAGAAAAATCTGTGTTAATTTATCCCCTAGTTCTTCAAGATAGCTTGGAATTGGTAGTAGTCAGCCCCGAATCTGTACCCGTCCATCGCCCAGTTAAAATCACCAGAGAACAGCTAAACCAAACAATAGCCACTTTTCGCCAAGATTTACAAAGTCCTCGGCGTCAAGATGTGAAAAAAACAGCCAACCAATTATATGACTGGCTGATTAAACCTATAGAAAATGACATCAAACTCGCAGGGGTGAAGCAACTAATTTATGCACCAGACGATCAGTTACGTTACATTCCCCTGAGCGCTTTGTATGATGGTAAGCAATGGCTAGTTGAGCGCTTTAGTGTCAATTACATCACTGCTGCTAGCCTGAGTAACTTTAACACCCCACCAAAAAGAAATTTTCGGGCTTTAGCAGGTGCGTTTACTAAGGGTAACTATCAATTTCAGGTAGGTACTCAACAACTCAATTATGCTGGGTTACAATTTGCGGGACAAGAAGTAGAAAGTATCGCCACTACCCTCCCTGGATCGCAAAAACTACTCGATCAAGCCTTTAGTCCCCAAGCTACCATCCCGCAAATGGATGACTATCCGATTGTCCATTTAGCTACCCATGCGGCTTTTGTGGTCGGCAAACCAGAAGACTCATTTATTTTATTTGGTAATGGCGATCGCATTCACTTGCAAGATGTCGCTAACTGGTCTTTACCTAACGTTGATTTAGTCGTATTAAGTGCCTGTGAAACCGGTTTAGGCGGTAAATTAGGTAACGGTGAGGAGATTTTAGGGTTTGCTTACCAAATGCAAAGAACTGGCGCTAGAGCCACAATTGCCTCATTATGGTCTGTAGATGATGGTGGTACGCAAGCCTTAATGAGCGCTTTTTACACCTTGTTATCTTCCGGTAAATTGACAAAATCTGAGGCTTTACGACAAACACAAATCGCCTTAATTACGGGGAAATCTCCGGAAAACAATCCTCTTCCCATAGCTATCAGTAGCGGTTTCAGCCATCCCTACTATTGGGCCCCTTTTATTCTCATTGGTAATGGCTTGTAATATTTATAACTCAATCCGCTCAGTTTGCTAGGGAATATCGCCAAGAATAGTTTTCTGGTATGGGGATAAATCTTTGTTAAAAATCTCGCTATCCTACATCATGTGTATGGTAAGGCGTTAATTTTAGCCACAGTAAACTTGATTGTTTCCAAAGATGTAGTCAGCCATTCATCCATAAAACAACTAAAGGTAACGGTGAATGGGTAATAGATGAGTCAGAATTTACTCTTAATTACCAATTCCCGATTACCAGATATATTCTCAATACTTGTTTGACAATAGCCCATCAGCCGCAATAATCCTTAAAACTTCTTAGCCAAGGCTTTATTTGCAGCGATCGCTGGTGGTGCAGACTGCTTGACAATATTCGCCAACTCTTGTAGTTGACTAATCGCTTCCGCACCTTCTAACTTCATTAATTCGCGATCGTCTCGCATTTCTGTCCAAGTAATACCGTAGTCAGATACTAAAAACCGAATTAGGTGATTATCTCCCAAACTCACCATAAATGAAGCACTATTCATCTGGTCGCCGCAGGTATAGCAGGATGCAGGATATCCGCGTCGCTCCAGTACTATTGCCAAGGCTTGTAGGTTCATTACCAAGTCTTGTACAAATTGTCGATGTTGATGCGCTAGTCTCAGAAACACTTTTGTCCTCCAGACACCACAGTCATTTGAATTTCTTTTATATTTTCTTTAGATTTTCTCATCCAATGGTATTGTAAACTATCCATTACAATAACCATACGTTTACGTAGACTTTTTTGACTACCTAGCTTAGGGTAGTAGATAACGGTTTTAAGTACCGTATCAAAGTATTCAATTTGCAAAGACCAAATATCAGACAGAATTCCTAAATTTAAGATTATCTTTAGATGCTTCTGTCAGTTTAGATGCTTGAGATAGTAATCCGCTTTAAGAGTAACTCAAATTTGCTACTAGTCAACCAGATAAAAGATACATCTTGGGTTGAGATTGACTAGTAAAGGCAAATTCCTTACTGGTAAAGACTTTGGGACTAGTTTTTGTAGCCTGAGCAACATAGGCTCCCTTAATCAACTAATTTATTCTCTAACATCTGCTTGGTCTTGCCCAAGTACTTGATACCTTGAGTTACATTGTCCTCAATCTATGGCATTTGGCAGATGACCATAAAACTTTGAGATTTAGTATTTCCTAAACTGAGATAATTTATCTGTCTTGGATTATACATTCAGTGTAACGTAACCACGATGCCAAATGTAAAACCCCTTGTCATCGGATTAAACACTGAGAATAACTCTAGTGAAAAAACCTATGTTGCCATTTAGGCAGGATTTTCGGGAATGTTCAGATTGCAGAGATATTGTTACATAAGGTACTAATTTTTTTCGCCTATTCTAGAAAAAAGTTACATAAAATACAGAAAACTTTATAGTTAAGCGTAATTATGCGGTCTAACTGCTACTCTTCATTAACTACTTAGGGCACAATCAAATTGTGCCCTAAGTAGTTAATATAAGTTGGGGTTGATTTGGTTACCCAATATTTCAGCGTGATGGGAATTCGCCCAGATGAGTTAATTAAACTACATCCCACCAACCAAAAGCTGGGCCGATAAAACGGATGGTTACCCAAGCAGCTACCATAACTCCTATACCAATCCAAGCCCCGCGAGTCGTCAAACTGACAAATTGTTCAGCTTGAGATTTGGAAACTGGTACCCAAGGTAAGATTCGGGTAGTATCTTGACCGTAATTTTCGCCTAATGTGCCTTTACGACGCTTTGCTTCACCCATAATCAGCAATTTAAATTTCTAATTTCATCTAAGTTTTTGGTTGAGATTGGCTGTAATGCCTGTGGCAAGCCCTGCGGTTTACGCACTTTGCCAATTAAGGTATGTGAACTGATGATAGCTCGTGGCGTAGAGCGATCGCTCTGTGGTTGACAAAACGTAAATAGTTAATGGGCATTGGGCATTGGGCATTGAAATAGAATTATAGAATCAGGTGGAAATCCAACTAAGTGTAAATTCAGCACAGAGCTTGTCAGATAAGCGTTATTCTGTTGACTGTTGACTGTTGACTGTTGACTTTTTGGACTAAGCTGAATTTTCTTCGTTATTGTGGGAGAACAGGCTGGGATCGAGGTAGTTGATGCGGGCGAGGGGACTTAAAGCGGCGAGAATTTGCGCACCGTAGCTGCGATTGACTACACGCCCATCTAGTAATGCTACTATGCCTTGACTTTCGCGTGCGGGAGCCACAGCGCGTTGGAGTTCGTTTAAGGCTGTGGGCAATAGGTATAAACGGAACCAGTCTTGATGCGATCGCTTGTAGTGAGCTACCCTACCAGCTACTAGGGGGCTTTCCAAAGATGGCAAGGGTAATGTCGCAATAATTAACAAATGAGGCGGCGGTAAAACCCCTTGGTGTTCTCGCCAAAATTCCCAACCGCTAATTAAAATCCCATTGTCATCGAGACAAGTTTTTTCTACCTGCACCCGCGAACCAAACTCAGCCGCGAGAATTGCCCCGGTTTGCGCCTTCAGTGGCACATCCCCAATTAAGATGACTGTTAATCCTGGCGCAGTCGCACTCAAACACAACAGCGTGCGGACTTTGTGAATAAACGCCGCTTGAAATTCTGGGGTGTTGGGTAAAGGTAGCTTATAGGGGATGTACAGTTGAATCGCATCTGTTTGGCTATCAGATGAGAATTTCAAACAAGTCACATCATCTAAGCCCAAGCGCTGACGGAATAGGGGCGCTTCTGTTTCCGGTTCTAGGGCGCTACCGACAAAAACTATCGGCTGTCGTTGCCAAATTGGGGCGACGATTTTGCCTAATTCAATGGGGGCGCAGTGTAAGGAAAATAAACCTTGACGACGAGCAATCGTAGCCCAGAGGAGAGGAGGAGATGCAGCAGACGATTCGGCGAGATTTTCGTCAACATTTTGGAAGTAGTGCCAGAAATTTTTCCAAGCTGCGGGAAGTTCTGCTAACGCTAACGCTGCATAGAGATGCTGTAAAACACCGATTTCGGCTTGGGAAATGAGATAGCACTCATAAGGATTAGCTGGGTGCTGGAAAAAATCCTTTGTCAGTTGTGCCCTGGCAGAACGAATTATTTCCCCTTGTTCTGGACAAGCCAGCATCAGTTCATCCCAGTCATGGGGTTGAATAGTTTGGGTAAGTTCTTGGCGTACCCAATCTTCCAAATCGTCCACCCCATCAATAATTGTTGGCACCCCAGGCGGGAAATGTCCTTCATCTTGAATTTGTTTGCTTAACCAAGCGGCTGGGGTAGTTAGCAGTAGCCCTTGGAACTCCGCACCAGGCCAAGCGTCACCTGTTCTAATTGGCTTTTTGGCTTGTAACCACTGCTGTAATCGCGGAATTTCCACTTTTAACAACCGTTGCTGCACTGTTTGAGAAGCCACAATAATTACAGGGCCGTGCCACATCAATGCCGAGGCGACAAAACTCGTGCGATATCGTCCTTGATACCCACAAACAGCCCCGACTTGAATTAAGGCGCTACGTCCCAAGCGCAAGGCGCGTGCTACCAACCTTGCCATCGTCAAATGATGGGGCCAGGAAGGGAAACCCGCCTGCGATCGCAAAAAGTTATGTAGTGACAAATGAACTTCTGCTTCAATCACACGCTTCTAATCCCATACAAAATGATTTTTACTTCCGAATAGCCCCATTTCCATTATCTTGTCATTAGTCAATTGTCAGTTGTCCTTTGTAATTGCCAATGACTAATGACTAATGACAAATGACAAATCACCAATTACCTGAATCATGCCAATTTACACAGGAATCTCCAGCGAAGCCTTTAGGCATCCACTGGATCGCCAAGCCGAGCAAGCTTTACGCAGTTTACCGGGATTTGATTTAATCGCTCGTAAATTTGTGGAATTTATCTATGAACGCCCGCAGTTAGTTTATCTAATGGGTAACACCATCCAAGTTGGGCCGCGACAATACTCCACTATTTACCAGATGTTTCGCGAATGCGTGCGGGATTTGGATATTTATCCAGAACCTACACTTTTTGTCTTGCAGAATCCCCAAGCAAATAGCTATGCTTTGGGGCAAGAAAATCCTTACATAGTCATAAACACAGGGATACTTGACTTACTAGACGAAGTCGAGATTCGGGCGGTGCTAGCCCATGAACTGGGGCATATTAAATGTGGTCATACTATTTTAATTCAAATGGCGATGTGGGCGATGAGTGCTGCTTCCGCCTTAGGTGAATTAACCTTTGGTTTAGGTAATGTTGTGACTCAGGCTTTAATTTATGCCTTTTTTGAGTGGCGGCGCAAAGCCGAGTTATCCGCAGATAGGGCGGCGCTGTTGGTGATTGATGACCTAAATCCCGTCATGTCTTCGATGATGAAAGTCTCAGGCGGTAGTATCAAATATGCCAATGAATGTAGTTTACAAGAATTTATTCACCAGTCCGAAAATTATCAGGCATTAGATACAGATGTACTCAATCAAGTGTACAAATTTCTGATGTACAATGGCGCACAAGGCATGATGCTTAGTCATCCGTTTGCGGTGGAACGCTTGCGCTATTTACGGGAGTGGGCAGTATCCGCAGAATACCAGCAAATTCGCCAAGGTAATTATCAGCGATCGCCTGCCTCTGGATCTGTAAATGTTTCCTCTGAAACTGCTGCTAATGATGCAGAAAAGTTGCGTCAACAAATTGAAGAATTGCAACGAGAAATTAACAGAATTAAAAAACAAGAGTAATTTTAGTTACTCAGTATTTTTTATGCAGGTACGTTATGATTACCATAACGTACCATTTACTCTTTTATGTTCAAAAAATAATAGTTTTGTAATTGCTCCAATTATTTTATTATAAAAGATAGGTTGAATAATCAAACTAAAAATTGCCCTTTTTTTGTTTATTACCATTGTAATCAAAATGTAATAAATAAGTTTTATCAATGATAATTAAATTTAGCAAATTTCTCTGTCTATTAACTTATATAGTTTTGCTGTTCTGCTTCACATCTGGAATTGCTTTAGCATCACCAGACACAATTAATAGCAAATCTCACTTCATTGTTGCCCAATCTACTCAATCATCCTCAGATGTTGAATTAAGCCCTTTACAGCGCCAAAGAATTCAGGGATTACGCCAAAGAAGAAACAGAGAAATCCGGGCTATTTTAAATTCAGCACAACGTGAGCAACTAGCTAAAGAATTACATCAAGGTGCTAAACTCAATCAAGCTTTAGAAAAATTAAATTTACAACCAGAACAGCGAGAACTGATTCAAGCAATTTTGAAATTTACTAATCTCAAATTAAAATTTATGTTTCCGAAAAACACTCCAGCAATTTAAAGAGGGAACAGGAAACAGGGAACAGGAAACAGAATGTTTTGGATGGGGATTTAAATCACACCCAAAATTTTCTACTTGTAGAAGTACGAGTATCTTACTCCCAGAGAAAATAGAAAATCGTAGGTTGGGTTGAGACTCTGCGAAACCCAACACAGCCCCCAAATGTTGGCTCTAGGTACATCCAATTTTTTAAATACCCAATAAATCAATTCAAAATTCAAAATTCAAAATTCAAAATTAAAGACAGCCACCCACAAGGGGGAGCCACTGCGGTGGACGGGTTTCCCGGCATATAGCAAGTGGCGTTGGGGTTTCTACCTACCTTGCAAAACAAGGATTTTTTCACCCACTAGAGGCGAGGTTTTAAACCTAACTTTTTCCAATAAATTTGTAGTGCGAGCGAGACGCTCGCTGGTGTTCAAGAGCGAGCAAGATGCTCGCACTACGAAAATATGGGTAATTTATTTTTTGTAAGTCCCCTACGTTCCTCAAACTTGCTACCCTGCGCGAAGCCCTTCGGGTGACGCTCCTTCTCCCAAGGGGAGACGCTACGCGAACGTCGCTACCGCTTCGCTAACGGCAGTTGCTTCAAGTCGGGGAACCCGCCCAACGCACTGCCTCACCGCTCCGCGTCTACAATCCGGGAACCCCGCTACGCAGGTTAAGATTTTTGGGCTTAATCGAGCAGTATTGAGAGTAATTCTTTCTCTGTTGCTTTGTTCTGTGCTGTCTGTTTTTGGCTTTGACAGTCGCGGCTACTTTTGCAGCATCTATAATTAATCTTGCCCTATGAGCGTTCGTTACCATGTCGGAAGAAGATATCCGTGCCGCGAGGCTGGAAAAAGTAGATCAGCTAAAACAGCTGGGAATGAATCCCTATGCCTATCGATGGGAATCTACCCACCATGCCGCACAATTGCAAGAAAAATTTGCTGACTTAGCCAATGGCGAAGAAGTTGATTTAGAAGTTGCCATTGCTGGACGCATTCTAGCGCGTCGCGTGTTTGGTAAACTGGCTTTCTTCACTTTGCAAGATGAAACAGGCACAATTCAGCTTTATTTAGAGAAAAATCGGATTCAAGAAAGCATGGCAGATATTGATGCTGATGCTTTCAACCACCTGAAGCAATTGTCAGATGCTGGCGACATCCTGGGAGTCAAAGGCACTATCAAACGGACTGAAAAGGGCGAGTTATCGGTATACGTCAAACAATACAGCATCCTCACTAAATCTTTGTTGCCGCTACCCGACAAGTGGCATGGGTTGACGGATGTGGCTAAACGCTACCGTCAGCGTTATGTTGACTTAATTGTCAATCCTGATGTGCGGCAAACTTTCCGCCGTCGCGCCCAAATCACGGCGGGAATTCGTCGCTATTTAGAACAGCGCGATTTTCTCGAAATTGAAACGCCAGTGCTGCAAAGTGAAGCTGGGGGTGCAGATGCGCGTCCGTTTATCACCTATCACAATACCTTAGATATGGAGTTGTATCTGCGGATTGCCACAGAACTGCATCTCAAAAGGTTGATTGTGGGCGGTTTTGAAAAGGTGTTTGAGTTAGGGCGAATTTTCCGCAATGAAGGAATTTCCACCAGACACAACCCAGAATTTACTACCATAGAAATTTACCAAGCCTACGCCGATTACAACGATATGATGGCGCTGACAGAGGGAATTGTTACCACTGTCGCCCAAGATGTTCTCGGCACGCTGCATATTACCTACCAAGGGCTAGCTGTGGATTTAACACCACCTTGGCGGCGGGTAACAATGCATGATTTAGTAAAAGAATATACGGGCTTAGATTTTACGTCTTTCCCAAGCTTAGAAGAAGCAAAAGCAGCTAGTAAAAATGCTGGAATTCCGGGTATAGATGAAGCTCAATCGATAGGTAAATTACTGAATTTAGCCTTTGAAGAAAAGGTAGAAGCTAATTTAACTCAACCTACCTTTGTGATTGACTATCCGGTAGAAATTTCGCCTTTAGCTAAACCCCATCGTTCTCAGCCTGGTTTGGTAGAACGGTTTGAATTATTTATCGTTGGGCGGGAGACGGCGAATAGTTTCTCGGAACTTACCGATCCCATCGATCAAAGGGAACGCCTCGAAGCCCAAGCTGCGCGTAAAGCTGCTGGCGACTTAGAAGCCCAAGGTGTTGATGAGGACTTTTTGACGGCTTTGGAATATGGAATGCCACCTACAGGGGGCTTAGGAATCGGGATAGATCGGTTAGTGATGCTATTAACTGATGCTGCTAGTATTCGGGATGCGATCGCATTCCCCCTACTCAAACCCGAAAAATCTGATTCATCCCCAGAAACTGAGCAATAAGTCATACTTAAATCCAAAAAACCTGTATAAGGGCGAAAAACCGCATTTGTACAGGTTTTTTACTTGATATTGCTATTAATATAGTCGTAAAATATGCGAAATTAACTCATTTTTTGAGGTATGGTGTTTTTTGCAAGCAAGAGAAATTAAAGACAGGCTAAAGTCATTGATTGAGGAAGCATCTGCGATTGATCCCAGGTTAGCGAATAGATTACAAGAGATAAATCGCTGGGTAAAAGATGTTAAACCAGGTTCGCTGACTGCAAAAAGATTTGTCATCCTGTTTTTGCTACAAATTATCCAAGACGCTGAAGTTTGGTTGAGACTTAAATCATTACCATCCCAAGAAGAGCAGCAATCAGCTTTAACAGCGCTGAATCCAACTTTAAAATATTGGTATGGCTACTTGTTCCCTAAATGGTTGAGTGAAAACGACCCTAAATTTTATATCTGGAGACGAAAACTAATGGCGGGGGAGTTCAATCAGGAGGATGCCAAATTAATTGACTCTGTTGCTAATAATATTAAAAATTGTGGCGGAACCATTGTACAACGCTATATTGCAGACCTATCTATGGCAACTGATATAATTGTTAGCAGTAGGCAAGAGATGCCACTATGTATTCAACTCACTAGCGTTTCAAAGGAATTTTCTCAGGACAAGTTGAATGATTGGGAAAATACATTAATTTTTTGGGCAATAGATAGAGGATTATTTTTAAGTTACAATCCCCGTGCAACAGATTTTGTGAATCAGATAGTCAACATATTATTATATAACAGCGATAATCTCAGTATAGGTAGTTATTTAAAATTTAATTTATAGTTGTCGGTCAATTTCATTTACTGGATTTGTCTAGCCACGTTATTACTTAACAAAGTGAGTCCTTATGGTTCAGGAAAAACAATCTGACCGTCAACAGAGATTAGACAACTTTTTACAAGCTGTAGAAGCTGCTCAAAAATTACAGGATGACATCATAAAATATGGGCTTGAAGCCGCCCATTTATATTGTGATGATGTTGATGGAGATTGGCTAGATACATGGGGAGAAGACGAAGATGAGCAGCAAAGTTTTGTAGAATTAGTGATTAATTTCCTGCAAAGTGATGACTTGGTAGCGGTGAGGGTAAGAAAGCAGTTAAAAGATAAACCGCTTCAAAAGATTGCTGTTAAATTAGAAAAATGTCTGAGTTTATCTGAACAAGAAGACCAGATTTTTGCCGTCAAAAATGTATTAGCGGATAGTGTGGCGATTACAGAAACTAATCGCGGAATTAGTAATAAAATTTATGAGATTGAGTTATTGGATTTAGCTGAGGAACTACTGGAGAAGTTAAAAGAAATTTTTGAACAGCATAATTAAAAAATAGTTAGATCAAGATGTCAAAAGGATTCGCTAAAGGACAAAGAAGAGGTAAAGCAAACCGCAAATACTATCTAGATTTTTTACGAAAGATAATATGGGCAATAGGAGAAGGTAAAGCTGACATACCAAAAGTGTATCGTCTGCTGCACGATAACCTAGACAAGCTAAACAAAGATTTACCCTCTGTGCTACGAGAGTGGGCAACTACCACCCTACCAAAACTGGAGCTAAGTAAAGCTTATGATAGAGCTTTAGCTATTACTAATTTCAGCAATATTATTCAAGAATTTCCTCCTGTTAGTAGAGTCATAAGTAATGAAATTGCTATTGTTGGCTATGAAACAGCACTCATAGTTTTTACAAAAATGTCATTTCCCCAAAAATGGGCTGAGACTAATGATGATTTAGGTAATGCCTATTGCGATCGTATTAGCGGTGATTGGGTACAGAATTTAGAAAAAGCCATTGCAGCTTTTCAATCAGCTTTACAAGTCTATACTCGTGAGGATTATCCAGAAGATTGGGCTAGAACCCAAAATAATTTAGCAACTGCTTACTCTGATTGGATAGGTGGTAATAGAGAAGAAAATTTGGAACTAGCATTCTTGTGCTGTAATAACGCTTTACAGATTTATGTTCGAGATTTATACCCACAAGAGTGGGCAATGGTTCTAACTAATTTAGGTGCTGTATATCGTATACGTATGCAAGGAGATGCGGTAGAAAATTTAAAGACAGCAATCAATTGCTACAAAGCAGCTTTAGAAGAATATACTTATGAAGGTTTTCCAGAAGATTGGGCTGGACTCCAAAACAATCTTGGCAATGCCTATCGTGAACTTTATGAAGGGAATAGGGCAGAAAATTTAGAGCAAGCACTTGATTATTTTAACGCTGCGTTGAATGTTTATAAGCGTGAAACTTTGCCACAAGACTGGGCAATGGTTCAAAATAACTTGGCTCTTACTTACTACGAACTAAGAGAGATTAATCAAGCAATTATTTGTTTTAGATTATCTCTAGAAAGTTATATACCTAGTACCTTACCAGTAGATAGTCTCGGATTTGCACATAACTTCGGAGAAAAATGTTTTGCGGTTGGGTGTTGGACAGAAGCAATTGAGGGATACCACTTTGCTATTGAAGCGGTAGAGCAAATTCGTGCTTCCAGCCTTTCGGAATCACGTCGCCAAGAAATTACAGTAGAATTCATTGGCATTTACCATAATATTGTGCAAGCCTGCATCAACGCGGGAGAAATAGAAAAAGCTTTTGAATACGCCGAGCGATCGCGCTCTAAACGTTTGGTAGATTTAATGGCAAGTAACGATCTCTACCAAAGCGGCGAAATTCCCTCAGAAGTTAAAGAATTATTGCAGCAGTATGAAGAACTACAACAGCAAATTGATCGAGAACGGGATATCCTAAAATCCAACGATAACCGCAGTCAAACACGTGCTGCATTCCAAGCTTACAACGAAGCGATCGCATCTCTAGAAACTGAAAAACAGCAAGTTTGGGAACAAATCAGACGCCTAGATCCTGTGTTAGCTGGCGAAATTCAAGTTAACCCTCTCAGCTTGTCAGAAATTCAAAACCTAATTGACAACGCTACTACGGCTATTCTCAGTTTCTACAATACCGATAACGATACCCATATTTTTGTCCTGCGACAAAATCAAATTACCCTCCACACTTGCACCCAACAAGGGCTAAAAACGCTACAGCAGTGGATTTTTGATAATTGGTTATTATTGTATGTAAATGATAATCCCACATGGGGGAGTCAAATCGATCGGTTTCTGGGCGAACTAGCTCAACGCATACAACTGGCTGAACTCATTTCCCAACATTTAGAAGGTATTGAAGAATTAATTCTAGTACCTCACTTATTGCTGCACCAAATTCCCTTTGCTGCTTTACCTATTGCGAATAATCAATATCTAGGAGATCGGTTTCTCATTCGTTATACTCCTAGCTGCCAAATTTTAGAATTTTGTCAACAACGCCACAAGATAGAAAGCTACGAGCAATCATACGGTACTGTGGAAGATGCTACAGACGATCTACCCTGTGCCAGTTTTGAAGGCGAACAACTTGCCAAACTGTACAACATTCCTCACTCTCAACGCTTGAGGGGTAGCAATCAAGCTACTAAAGCTAATTATCACCAGCTAGCGGAACAAGTGCAAGTACTTCACTGCTGTCATCATGCTGAATCTTGTCTTGATAATCCCCTCGCATCATATTTGAAATTAGGAGATGGCAATATTACTTTAGGGGAGTTAATGACACCAGGATGGCGTTTACCCAATCTCTCTGATGTTTTTCTTTCCTGCTGCGAGACGAATTTGGGTATTCCTGGGCTAACAGATGATATTCTCACTCTCTCCACAGGCTTCTTGTGTGCTGGTGCGAGAAGCGTTGTCAGTACTCTGTGGGAAGTAGATGATTTAGCAACAGCATTATTTTCAGTATTTTACTACCAACACAGACAACAAGGTAAAAGCCGTCCGGAAGCTTTACGACAAGCCCAAATCAAACTGCGCGAAATGAAGAAAGAGGAACTGCTAAGTAGAGAGGATATACAAGAATTTTTTAGCCAAGTAGCCGAAAGGTGGAAAGAAGCGAAAACTCATAGAAAGCATTATCCTGAAGGTTCAGCCACCCATTTAAAGTGGGAGCGTGAATATAGAAAGTACTGTGTACTAATGGATCATATTTACGCCATCAAACATTCAGCGCTGGAGTATCCCTTTTCCCATCCGCGTTATTGGTCTGCTTTTATTTGTCAAGGTTTACAATAATGTGCGATCGCACTTGCTGATTCCTCAACCGTCAACACGATGGTTTAGGGTTTTTGCAGGTTAATAGGTGAGAATGCTATAAAATAATTTTACAATTCCAGCGACTCACTCCAGTTTAGAGGTTTATCATTATTTGCACGCCAAAGATATTAAAAAACAATTAAGATTACTCATAGAGGAAGCATCTGTTATCGATCCTGGTTTAGCGAGAAAATTAGAAGATATAAATCGCTGGGTTAAAGATGTTAAGCCTGGTTCTTTAACAGCTAAAAAATTTGTGCTTTTTTTTCTGCAACAAATTATTCAAGATGCAATAATTTGGCTGGATATTCAAGCGTTAGAATCGCCAGAGGAGCAAGATAAATACTTTGCGCGGATGACGCCATCAGAATATTATTGGTATAAGTATTTATTTCCCAAATGGCTCAATCAACCAGATCCTAAGTTTTCTATCTGGAAAAGAAAATTGATGGCTGGGGAGTTTCAGCAAGAGGATATCAATATATTAAGAGCGATCGCTACAGATGTTGTCCATCGAGAAGGGACATTTTGGCATTGCTATATAGCAGACTTTTCGATGGCAACTGATATAATTATAAGTAATAAAGAGCAGCAACCACTGTGTATTCAGATTACGAGCCTCTCGGATGAATTTTCTCAAGAAAAATCTGATAATTGGGAAAATACCTTACAACAATGGGGCATAGATAGAGGTTTGTTTTTAAGTTACAACCCCCATATTACGGATTTTGTCACTCAGCTAGTGAATATATCACTGTATAACAGCGATCGCCTAAAAACTGGCGTTTATTTAAAATTTAGTTTATAGTTTTAAGTCTTTTTCCTGTACTGTCTTCACCAAACTACACCATTATGGGGATACAAAGGTCAGTAGAACCTCAAGAAAGATTGGAAACATTTTTAGAGCATTTAGCAGCAGCTAGAGAATTACAAAGAAATTGGATGACTTATGGACTTGATTATGTAGATAGGTATGTTGAAGATGTAGATGGAGACTGGTGGGAAAAATGGGAGGAAGAAGAACAGCAGAGTTTTTTAGACTCAGTGATTGATTTTCTCAAAAGTGATGACTCCATAGCCTTAATAGTTCGCCAGCAGCTAGCTAATAAACCAATTCCCGAAATTGCTGAAAAGCTAGAAAAGTACTTTAGTTTCCCAGAAGCAGAAAGAATGTTTGCTTTCAGGAATTTTTTAACTAATAGCTTTATAGAAGAAAATAATGGTCATACTCCTCATAATTTTACAGAACTCGAACTTTGCGAGCTAATAACCAAACTTTTAAATAAATTGCAAGAGATTTCTTTAAAATATCAGAGTCAATTTTTGTAAATAAAAAACTCCACCCACGGATTGGGGTTTAAAAGCATTGTAGGGGCATGGCATTGCCCACCTGTGTCAACTTAACGTAAAACCCGCTTGGTGGTAAGGTTTTTGCCCTCACCCCCAGCCCCTCTCCCCAGGGAGAGGGGAGTCAGAAATTAAATTCCCCTTCTCCCATTGGGAGAAGGGGTTAGGGGATGAGGGCGAGGTTTTTGTACAACGCCCGTCCTCTATAGCTTTTAGCTTAAGTTGACACCAATGGGCATTGCCATGCCCTCTAGAATATATTGATGTGCTGCAAATACGGTATATTCAAGGTAAATTAGGTTACGCGCTTTGGGGCATGGCAGTGCCAGTGCCCCTACAATCAAATATCATCTGTACCTTACCAAGTAGCAATCTGCTGTATGATTTAAATTGGTGGGAATTTTGTAGCGCTTTTGCGTAGCGTATCGTAGAGAACACAATAAATGAAAAAGGCGCGTTAACAAAATGCTTAACGCGCCCTGAAAATAATTTTGATAATTTTTGGTTGAAATAGTAGTTTTAGGATGGGTACTGCTTACCAGATAAGGTTTTTGCTGGGCATTGCTCATCCTATATTACTGTTGGGAAAGTAACCTAATTGGCAACTTCAGCCATTTCAATAATGCGTCCTTCGTAATCTTTAACTAAGAAATTTAGGGGCTTTTGGTTGCGAATTTTAAACTTTAAACCGCGTGTTTCGACTCGCAGTAAAATCATTTCTAAGCAGTCGCGATCGAAACAGACATGGCGTTGCTGATTTTTAGTGCCTAAACTAGCGCCAGTAATTACGTGCAACTGGGTATTTTTCTTTAACTGATACCACAAACCTTCACTAGCATTATTCATACTTCTGCCAGCTAAACTCGAACCAGCAGACATATAAAGCGGATCTATGCTGGTTGCGCCGATGGTTTGTTCGTAGTTGTAGTAGTAATGTAAAGGTACTTCAGCAGCAGGTAAATCTAGCAACCCTTCATATAACTGTCGCGCAATCTCTAAATCGGAAACCATGACAGTATGCACTTTTGGCGCACTGGTGAGGAACATCCACATTGCACCAGCGTAAGCCGCCAGTAGCAACACCATAATGCCTTGGGTTGATAATAGACTATCCAGGGGCAAAGAAGGTAAAAAAGAGGCTAAAGTCAAAGGACTGAGCAGTATTGGTATCACGCTAGCTACTATAACCATGAATAAATCAAATATTTATTGTATAGGGGAGACGCTTTTATGATTGTCGATTAAGACTAAAATTAACTGTTTGTTTATAGTGTATCAATAACTTTAGCGTCTAAATTTTAAGTCTCACAGACAAATGTGAAGATATTGTGCGCTAACTGTACGCTACTAGGGGAGACTACATCCTTACTATTTTAACAACTATCAACTCTAAGTCTTATGCAAATACCGCACTTTCCCGAAGCTAACCACCCTCTAGTCAAGTCACTGTTTCATCAAAGCGATCAAGATTTGCTAACTTCTTTTCAAAACTCTCCGGATTCGGGGAAGTATTTTACGGCGATTTTTTGCCGCTATAGTCCGATAGTCTACACCCTGATTCGCCACTCGGCGCGATCGCCTGTGCAAGCAGATTATCTGTTTGCGCTTACCTGGCGACATATTTATTATGAACTGAGCGCACTGGATTTAAACAAAAGCTCCCAACCAGATCAAGAGCCTTTAACACTGCAAAACTGGCTGATTAATATCACCGCGTTCTGTATTAACGAAATTGAATTACCGCCTACAGAAGCAATTCACTATTCTCTCAAGGCGACTTCACCAGCTTTTTGGTGTTATGTAGAACAAGCCTTAGAACAATTACCACCAGTTTTGCGGTTTGTGGTGTTAATGGCTCAGACTTTTCGCTGGAGTGAAACGAGAATTGCTGCTTATTTGCAAGCTGAGGGCGAAAATTTTACCCCCCTTGAAGTAGCCAATTTTCTTCAGGAAGGATATCGTATGTTAGAAGCGAAATTACCTGGAGATATTCGTGCTATTTATTTAGGTGAAGGTACTGCCTAATCCTAGCTTAAGTAGAAGTACTGAGAATTATAAAATAAAGGTAATTTAAACTTGAATTATAAAACCTTCTACTTAAAAGCAAATTTCTCAGGTAAGTTTTATGACACAAAGGTATTTCTTACCAGAGGCTAGCATTCTCGATCTAAATCCCCCCCGGAAGTCAAAACGCGATGGAATGGGGAGTTGGGATTGTGCTATCCTCACCTCTTACTGGGGTGGCAAATCCCAATTTTTGGCTATTTGCTTGTTAATTTTGGCTGTGGCTTTGATTCCTTTCAAAGCCAATGGAGCGGATATTACTCAACAATTGCGCCGCCCGTTAAATAATGCGGCTGTGCTAGACTCCAGAGAGCAAGCAGACAGTTTATTACGAATCGGCGAGCAACAGCTATTGTCTGGTGCTAGTGATAAAACTATTGATTCTTGTTTACAAGCACTAGAAATTTATCATTCTTTGGGGGACTATAAAGCCCAAGGTAAAACTTACGAGTTACTAGCGAAGTCCTACATTCAGCTTAACCGATTTACGGACGCTGAAGATGCCTTACGGCGACAATTAGCGATCGCGCGTGATACGAAGGATTTTCAGTCACAAATTTTTGCCTTAAATAATATTAGTACGGTGCTGTTGCAAAAGGGAGAATATACCCAAGCGGGTAAAACCGTGGAAGATGCACTGAAAATTGCCCGCAATGTCGATAATCTGGCGGGTGAGGGGTTATCTTTAAGTAATTTAGGGCTAGTAAATGCCAGATTGGGCAATTACAACAAAGCGATTAAATTGTACGAGACAGCCTTAAATTACCGCCGTCAGGTTGGGGATATTTTGGGTGAAACCAATACCCTAAATAATTTAGGTGAAGCTTACTTCGCAATGGGGAATTATCCTGATACCATTGGTACCTATGGCGCAGCTTTGCGGATAGCGAAAACCACAGGCGATCGCATTAATTATTTAAGATCAATTGATGGCTTAATAGCAGCTCACAGTTCTGCAGGGCGTTATGAACGTGCTTTTGATTTATTACAGCAGCGCTTAGAAATCGCTAGAGATACGCAAAATTTGCGAGATGAATTCAACGCTATCATGGTTTATGCGCAATTGTACGAGCAGTTAAATAAACTTCTCACTGCCCGTCATTTTTATGAAAGAGCGCTGGTAATAGCGCAAAATATGGGAGATAAGAAGCAAGAGGTGTTTTTAGTCGATAAATTGCTAAAAATGCCTAAGCAGTGAGACAAATGAAAATTGTACAGACGCGATTAATCGCGTCTCTAACAAATGACTAATTCACAAACACTGAGCCATTAGATTGAATTCTCATGGCTTTTTTGTCTTGAGCTACGTCTGTGGTTGCATCTAATCTTACTTCCAACAAACCGGTTTCTGAAGCTTGGGCATTGACGGAGATTAAGCCACCGTCTGCACGTTGGAATGTAACTGTAATAGGCGCGCGTAGACCTTGTAATATTACATCAGATTGTCCGCCGAGCGATCGCTCATCTGTATCACCAACAACTTGATAAGTAATATTCGCTCCAGTGTCATTGACCAGCCTGATATTAACATTACCATTTTCGAGTAGTGCGACTGTAGCAACTGGGCTTTGTCCTTGTTGTCTTAGAGATGGTTCAGTTACAGAATTTGATGTTGCAGGAACCTGTGGCTGTGTAGGGTTGATACCGTAACTACCAGTTTGTGTATTTGGCTGGGGTGTTGAGTAACTACCGTAACTACCAGTTTGTGTATTTTGCTGGGAGCGATTGTAAGGCGCTTCGTTTAAAATGCCAGGATTTGGGTTAAGTGATGAAGAAGTTGTTTCTCCACCTACACCTGTTTGATTTTGTGAGGAAGCCCCAGAATTAGAGTTATAAGGGAGTGTTCCTTGAGCTTCTAACTGTTGAGTTAAAGCATTAGGCGGGCATCCTTGGGGAACTACAACCCTGCTATTGTGTGGTTCTTCGTAAAATATTCTTGGGCAAGGATTGACTTTGCCGCTAGGAGAACTAGGCTGTGGGGTTACGGGAACTGGTGTTTGGGCTAATGCTGGCATACTCATGAGTACACCGCTACAGATAGCAGCTAAAAACTCAGCAGATTTGCGAAACTTGTGCGATTTACTATTCATTAGTTCACTCCTAGAGAAATCTCAACTAAACTGGTTAGGGAATTGGAGAAATCAGCAAGTTAATGTTAGGTAATAAATTGGTGATTATTACCTGATTGCATTGAATTGCTCTGCTTTTTATATTGGTTTAGACTTACGCCTTGATTGCAGAACTGACAGCAAAGCTAGCCACACCATGTCTAGAGACATGAGGTTTTGCCAGCTATTTTGCGTAAGTTTTAATTAACGCTTTTGATAAGATTAATTTAACAATTATGGTTATTTAGCGTATCTTTCTAGAGGTTTGAAAATCTAATTAAACTCAAATTTATGTTTATTTCTGAAGAATGAGAAAATCAATCAATAGTTATAATTTAATTAGATTAGATGCTGTAATTGACTGAGCAGTAAAGCATTTAATTATTCTCTAATGATATTAAAATTACCGTAATTTCAATAACTTTAGAATTAGCCTACTGATTAGCCACAAACGTTAAAGCTGTGGCTTTTGGGGCTTAAGCGGAAGCTTCTACTGCTTTGACGCAAGTTGGTATGTTAGAATAATTACCAAGTCAATCATTATTTATTAGAATTCCTCTTGCCCATTCCGAGTTGAGATTAACCTTATCCAATTCAACGGTTTTCTGGGAAGAATGCGCGGATGGGTAGGTGTGGAAAATGTGGACTCCAGATAAATGGCTGAAACTCTTTGTCTGTAATACTTTCCAATATTTTTAATTTTAAATCGCCCGCGCTCTTTATGCAGCAATACTTTCAGCGATTTTGCCTTTGCTTTTTTACTATTGCTCATGCTAGAATTAAACCGTCCGCGCAACAGAACCTTGAAAACCTCATATTCATTAGCTTTCAGGCTTCCGCACTTGAAATTTCACCTAATCCCTATTAGGGATTGAAACATTTTCGCTTGATACTTCCGTATCTGCTTTGTTGCACTTGAAATTTCACCTAATCCCTATTAGGGATTGAAACCCAATGCACGGCTTACGGCTGCATCAGTAAACCCTACCTTGAAATTTCACCTAATCCCTATTAGGGATTGAAACCGCTCTCGGATATCTTAATAGGATAAATGTTGTTGTTCTTGAAATTTCACCTAATCCCTATTAGGGATTGAAACGGCGAACTGGGGTGAACTTGACTAACT
This sequence comes from Calothrix brevissima NIES-22, assembly GCF_002367995.1. Taxonomy (GTDB): domain Bacteria; phylum Cyanobacteriota; class Cyanobacteriia; order Cyanobacteriales; family Nostocaceae; genus Aulosira; species Aulosira brevissima. The sequence goes on along the minus strand of NZ_AP018207.1, from coordinate 4,480,270 downwards.
TTTTCCTCTTGAAATTTCACCTAATCCCTATTAGGGATTGAAACCAAAATACACCATTTACCATAATTTCCACTTAAGAGCTTGAAATTTCACCTAATCCCTATTAGGGATTGAAACACTATGAATAATACCACCAAACTAGCGCTATCTTCTTGAAATTTCACCTAATCCCTATTAGGGATTGAAACAAATGTTAAATCAAGCCCCTCACTATCACGAAGCTTGAAATTTCACCTAATCCCTATTAGGGATTGAAACGTCGTGGTTTCCGGCTGAAACCCGCTATTTTGCGCTTGAAATTTCACCTAATCCCTATTAGGGATTGAAACAGAAGGTGAAAGCGACTTAGAGGAATGCTTTACCACTTGAAATTTCACCTAATCCCTATTAGGGATTGAAACCGCACTTTTCGACTTTGCTTGTAGTTGGGCATCCCCTTGAAATTTCACCTAATCCCTATTAGGGATTGAAACAATGGTAATTGGCTGACGGGGCTGATGATACTTTGCCTTGAAATTTCACCTAATCCCTATTAGGGATTGAAACGATTCTAATAAACGTCAATACTCAAAAATATCTTTTCTTGAAATTTCACCTAATCCCTATTAGGGATTGAAACATAGGCTTGCGCTGCCATCGTCTTACCCTCCCACGTCTTGAAATTTCACCTAATCCCTATTAGGGATTGAAACGTATGCCTAAAAATAACAGATCCGGTAAAGCGGCCTTGAAATTTCACCTAATCCCTATTAGGGATTGAAACGCCCAAACTATTAAGAACACCAACACTCACCCCTCTTGAAATTTCACCTAATCCCTATTAGGGATTGAAACATTGATTCTTCCGATGGGTTGCGCGATCGCGTTTTGGCTTGAAATTTCACCTAATCCCTATTAGGGATTGAAACGTGCGGCATTTGCTCCAGCGTTTAACCCTTGTCTTGAAATTTCACCTAATCCCTATTAGGGATTGAAACCAACAAAAACAACAAGAACAAATCAAACAGATTCTTGAAATTTCACCTAATCCCTATTAGGGATTGAAACTATTTACTTCACGCACAACATTGAGGTTGCGATCTTGAAATTTCACCTAATCCCTATTAGGGATTGAAACAAGAATTATTTGGTCAGGCTGGTCACTCCACTTGCTTGAAATTTCACCTAATCCCTATTAGGGATTGAAACCAAGTCTCGTTGTTAACGTAAATTTACACAAAGGCCTTGAAATTTCACCTAATCCCTATTAGGGATTGAAACCACGTAAATTTACACAAAGGCGATCGCGCCCTATTCTTGAAATTTCACCTAATCCCTATTAGGGATTGAAACGTATACCTATTTCCCACATTTGAGGAACAGTCAACTTGAAATTTCACCTAATCCCTATTAGGGATTGAAACCTATTCCGCTTCCAAACCCAAACCCAAACCCAAGCCCTTGAAATTTCACCTAATCCCTATTAGGGATTGAAACAAAATCCGCCGCCTGATTCAAACCAACGCATATCTTGAAATTTCACCTAATCCCTATTAGGGATTGAAACTTGGAGTGAGGAAAGCAATTATAAATCTTATGCTTGAAATTTCACCTAATCCCTATTAGGGATTGAAACCTGAATCTGCGCTTCTACTGCATCCCAGACGCTATCAGGCTTGAAATTTCACCTAATCCCTATTAGGGATTGAAACCGCTATCTCAAGGAATCCCTGGATAAACCAGACTTGAAATTTCACCTAATCCCTATTAGGGATTGAAACCCAATTTTTCCAAGACGAAACACCCCCAATGACCTTGAAATTTCACCTAATCCCTATAGGACTTACGCACAGTCTACGAACTCTTGGCGTTCTTGGCGTCTTGGCGGTTCCATAAATTAAGGATTTGAGAAATTTTTGCGTAAGTTCTGCCCCAACAAATCCCTGGAAATGTTGGGTTTCGTTCCTCAACCCAACCTACATCCGACTCTTGGCGTTCTTGGCGTCTTGGCGGTTCCATAAATTAAGGATTTGAGAAATTTTTGCGTAAGTTCTGCCCCAACAAACCCCTGGAAATGTTGGGTTTCGTTCCTCAACCCAACCTACGCAGCTTAATGTTTTTCGCGCTAACTTAACTGTATTGACCTATTTAGGGATTGAAACTTTAAGACTCAAGACTAACAGGAAAAGTCACTGTAAAAGTAGTACCTTTACCAAGGCTGCTTTCTACTTGTATTTGACCTTGGTGATGTTCGACAATAGCTTGAGCGATCGCTAATCCTAATCCTGAACCTGTAGAAATATCACAAGCTGTATTTTCGGTGATGTGGGTACGTGCTGGATCTACGCGATAAAAGCGATCGAATAATCTTGGTAGCGCTTCTGAGGGAATACCAATCCCTGTATCGCTGACTTTAATTTGTAATTGGGCACTACTGTAGCGCAATCCCGAAACCCGATGGATTCCTTCAAGACGCGCTAATTCTACATTTACCCTTCCACTGCTAGGGGTGTACTTTAATGCATTGCCAATTAAATTAGTAAATAATCGCACCAATTGATCCCAGTTACCAGCCAGGGTAAACCAATTATCTAGCAATTCGGGGCTAATATCGCTATTCTGGGCATCAATTAAATGCAAAGACAAAGTAATCTCTTTTTCTGCAGCTAATAGTTGCTGTTCTTCCACTACTTCTATCAGCAACGCATCTAAAGGACAAGGAGAAAAATTATCTTTGCTAATACCGCTATCTTGTCTGGCGAGAAAGAGTAAATCATTGACTAACCTGCCTAAACGCTGGGTTAGTCGTTCCACTAATTTTAACTGTTGGCGATAATGTGAGGCAGCAGTAACTTCTCCTTCTGCTAACTCTAAATCAGTTAAGGCTACTTGGACGTTAGTTTGAATTAAAGTTATGGGATTTCTCAGTTCGTGAGAAGCATCGGCGGTAAATTGTTTCAAGCGTTGATAGGAATCCCCTACCGGTTCCATCGCTTTCCCGGAAAGAAACCAACCGCTAGCACCTACAGACAAAACCATTAATCCCGTACCCAGTGCTAAATCAAAAATTAACTGGCGACTGGGTTTGGTAACTTCAAACCAAGGATGACTAACACGCAAATAGCCTAATACTTGCCTGCCTACTTCGACGCGCTGGGTAACTTGGCGTAATAAAACAGGCGATTCTCCCCAACCCTCTTGTTTATTGATATGTACCGTTTCCCCAGTGCGGCTGCCATGTATGGGAATATTTAAAGGTGTAGTTAAAGTTGACCACAATAACTCACCAGTAGGACTAAACCATTCCAAATCAATGTGGTCGTCTTCTACAGTCTCAGCATTATTACGGAAACTGGCTTCTATATTAATACGTAATGTATCAGTACCGCTATTAACTGGTTCGATAACAAGCGATCGCTCTACAATTTCCACTACATGATTGAGAGTATCGTCAATTCGCTCAACTAGGGTACTGCGAACATATAAATATACGCCACTGGCAAATAGTAGAAGTAAGACAGCAGTTACAGCAGTATACCAAACAGCTAAACGACGACGGGTAGCTTGGAACATGATTTATTGGGCATGGGGCATGGGAAGGGAAGGAGGACAAAGGGGACAAGGAGGACAAGGAGGACAAGGGGGAAAAACAAATGATGGCAATTTGAAAAAAGAATGCGGCAGATGGTAGGGGCATGGCAATGCCATGCCCTCTAGAATACATTGATGTGCTGCAAACACTATTTACATTGGCACGACTATTGACTATTGACTATTGACTATTGACCATTGACCATTGACCATTGACCCTTGACTCTTGCGCTCAATCTCCTAAATAAATGCCTAAACCGCGAGCAGTTTTGACTAGGGTATCTCCTGGGTTGACTGCTCTATATTGAGCGATCGCTTCGGCGATGGGGACGGCGAAAACTTGGCGATTTTGCCAGGTTACCATGTAGTCATATTTACCTTGTTCTATGAGGTTGACGGCGGCGACGCCAAAGGCGGCGGCTACTAGGCGATCTAGAGGGGAAGCTGTACCGCCTCGTTGTAAATGCCCTAAGACGGTGACTCTGGTTTCTGCACCAATGCGATCGCTGAGTTGGTCGGCTAGGTATTGACCGATACCACCATATCTTGATTGTCCTAAGCTGTTAGTCATGGTGACGGCTGCACCTTCTTGGGTTTTCACCGCTTCGGAAACGACGATTAAACAATAGTTTTTGCCTTGTTCTTGGCGGTGTTTAATCTTGTGGCAAATGTGGTCAATATTGTAGAGAATTTCGGGAATTAAAATGACATCTGCACCCCCAGCAATTCCCGCCGCGATCGCAATATGTCCCGCATCACGCCCCATTACTTCTAAAATGATGACGCGACTGTGAGAAGCGGCGGTAAAATGTAGGCGATCTAGTGCTTCGGTGGCAATATTAACAGCCGTATCAAAACCAATGGCATGTTCGGTAATGCCGATATCATTATCAATGGTTTTGGGAATGCCGACTAAATTAATGCCGCCTTGTTGCGCCAAACGGCGGAGAATTGCCAAACTACCATCACCACCAATGCCAATTAAGGCATCTAAACCGAGTTGATGGTAACCGGCGATAATTTCCTCAGAGCGATCGCATAAACTACCATCAGCCATTGGATAAGCAAAGGGATCGCCTTTATTTGTCGTCCCTAACATTGTTCCCCCAGAAGTTAATAGGGGATCGACTTGATCTATTTCCAGTTTCGTCACTTGCGGCGGACGCGCCATTAATCCTAAAGTTGCTTGGCGAATTCCTAATACTTCCCAGCCTTTTTCGCCAGCACAGTGAACTACAGATCTGATGGCTGCATTCAAACCAGAGCAATCACCACCACTAGTCAGAATGCCAATACGCTTAGATTCTCCCATATTTTTTTACATTTCAGAAATGAAATTTTTTGATGAGTCTGAGAGGCGGTTTTACTTCGACTAAATTGGTAAGTTAATCGTCTTTAAGGAACTTCTAAGTAAAAAATATTCTCGCAACGATTGTTCACCGTTGACAGTTGACAGTTCACAGTCAACTGTCAACTGTCAACTGTGAACCGTCAACAGCTTAAGCACCGCCCCGCATAATTTCTTTTTCCTTGCCCTTAAATCTATGACAAACAATCCTTAATTGAACTGATACAATTGCAAGCTTTGAGCGCTACACCAACTGAGAATAAAGAAAAAACTATTAATCTACCTTTGCCAATATGATTCACGCAAGATGCTTATTGTACAAACATTTGCGTACCAGAATATATATTAGTTTTTTAAAGCTTTTTAACAAATCAATACAGTTAGCGATCGCTTTTTAACAAGTAATTTTGCTAAACTCCACAAAGCCGGACACCATTTCCTTTACTATGGTTGATGATGGGCGGCAACTTTGTGTTTTCCAGCGATCATGCCAAAATCCAAAAAGAGCGGTACTTCGATTAATCTTAACGATCCACAATATTATCTCAACCGAGAATTAAGCTGGTTAGAGTTTAATAGCCGGGTATTACATGAAGCTTGCGATCAGCGCACACCACTGCTAGAAAGACTCAAGTTTTTAGCAATCTTTACCTCGAATTTAGATGAATTCTTTATGGTACGGGTTGCAGGTTTAAAGCAACAAGTCGAAGCCAAAGTCACTCAATTAAGTCCTGATGGGCGGACGCCACAACAACAGCTAGATGATATCAGGTTTACACTCAGTCCCCAGGTGACGAAACTACACCAACATTTTGAGCAAGTATTACGACCACTGCTAGCAAATAATCATATACATATACTTGACTATATCGATTTAAGCGATAAACAGCGCAATTATCTGGATAATTATTTTGAAGAACAAATATTTCCCGTTCTCACACCCTTAGCTGTTGATCCTAGCCATCCCTTTCCTTATATTTCTAATTTGAGTTTAAATTTGGCAGTTGTCGTCAAAAATCCGGAAACAGAAGAAGAATTTTTCGCCAGAGTTAAAGTCCCTAAAGTTTTACCCCGGTTTTTACCTTTACCGCCAGAATTAGGAATTCAACACAACGGTCAACCAGCGCACTGGACTGGTGTACCTTTAGAACAGGCGATCGCGCATAATTTAGATTCCCTATTTCCGGGAATGAATATCCAGGAGTATCACCCCTTCCGCATTACCCGCGACGCCGATTTAGCTTTGGAAGAAGATGAAGCCGACGATTTACTATTAGCTATCGAACAGGAATTGAGAAAGCGCCGCATTGGTGGAAGTCCGGTGAGGTTAGAAATTCAATCGCAAACTCCTGAAGCAGTGCGATCGCGTTTATTACAAGATTTAGAATTAACCGAAAGCGATGTTTATGAAGTTGATGGACTTTTGGGACTGCGGGATTTAATGTACTTTATGGCATTACCATTGCCAGAATTTAAAGATCCCCCCAGACAGTCTGTAGTTCCTTCGCGCCTCCAGTGGTTACGGGAACCTAGCGTTAGTTCGGAAATTCCCGAAGTTGAAGAAGGAAAGGACTTTTTCTCGGTGATTCGGGAACGGGATTTATTAGTTCACCATCCCTATCAATCCTTTACCGCTACAGTGGTGCGTTTTATTACCCACGCCGCCCACGATCCGAATGTGCTAGCGATCAAAATGACCCTTTATCGCACTTCCGGCGACTCGCCGATTGTCAACGCCTTAATTGCGGCGGCGGAAAATGGTAAACAGGTATCGGTTTTAGTCGAGTTAAAAGCCAGATTTGATGAAGAGAATAATATTTACTGGGCGAGAAGGCTAGAAAGAGTAGGGGTTCACGTAGTTTATGGTTTAGTCGGCTTAAAAACCCACTGTAAAACTATCATGGTAGTGCGTCGCGAAAAAGACCGGATGCGCCGCTACGTACATATCGGTACAGGTAACTATAACCAAAAAACCGCACGACTATATACAGATTTAGGATTATTTACCTGTAATGAAGAAATCGGTGCGGATATTACCGATTTATTTAACTTTTTAACAGGTTATTCGCGACAAAAGTCATACAGAGAAGTACTTGTAGCCCCGGTGAATATGCGCGATCGCTTTTTAGCATTAATTAATCGCGAAATCGACAATGCTAAAAATGGATTTACCGGGCGGATTGTCGCCAAAATGAATTCCTTAGTTGATCCCCAAATTATCGCCACTTTATATGAAGCGTCCAGGGCGGGAGTGCAAATTGATTTAATTATTCGCGGAGTCTGCTGTTTGCGACCTGGACTGAAAGACATCAGTGAAAATATTCGCATCATTAGCATAGTTGGTCGCTTTTTAGAACACTCCAGAATTTTTTATTTCTATAACAATGGTCAAGAAGAAATATACATTGGTAGTGCCGATTGGATGCGTCGCAACTTGGATCGCCGCGTAGAAGTGATCGTTCCCATCCAAGACCAAGATATTGCCAAAGATTTGCAAGAAATCTTGGGAATTATGCTGGCAGATAACCGTCAAGCCTGGGAATTACAAGGCAATGGTAGCTATATTCAACGCCATCCAGGCGATCGCGCCCCAGAAGCCCATTCACAAAAAACTCTCATTAATATGGCCTTACGCTCAACCAGCATCGCCGCAAATCTCATAGACAATAAAAAGAATTCTTTCTATCTTGACAACTAGAAAAATTCTGTCTTTGAGAAAACTTTAATAAGTCCTCACAAAAACTCTATTATTTATTCTTGGTAGAAAGGCAATTATTCAACCATAGGATAGAGTAATTCCTCCCACTTGTTCCCCTAAACTATAAAAGTTATAGTACTTAGTCTTTTACTTTGAATGTTAATGTTGTCCTGTGAGTCTTCTACCTTACGTGTTCTTTTGGTTGACGATCACGAATTAACACGCTTAACACTACAGTTAGCTTTTTCTTGCCAAGAAAATATTCAAGTAGTCGGTTTAGCTAAGAATGGCCAAGAAGCCATCGAAATGGTAAAGCGCCATCATCCTGATGTGATTGTGCTGGATTTGCAAATGCCGGTAATGGATGGGTGGAGTGCATCTAGTCATATTAAAGCGATCGCACCCAAGACACAAATCCTAGCTTACTCTTCCATAGAGGATGCAAGTTTGCAGCAGACAAAAGCCATGACTAGCTTTGATGATGTATGTAAAAAGGATGTCCCAACACCAGAACTAATAGCTTTAGTTAGACAATTAGGAACCCGTAGAGGTGATACCTAAAAAGATAACTGAGGTAAACAATAGATGAGACAGCCAAGGATCTGCATGAACCAAGGCGCGGTTCAAATCTGGGGAATTAAGTACATTCTCTTAATAAAAGCGTCCGTATAGCTATTTACTCAAGCTATACCGACGCAGTTTTCATATTTGCGATCGCCTAGATAAACTTTAAATAGGCTTAGTTATTATCTGTCTGAGGAATAGTGCGTTTAAATTCGTCCACCAACTCATCTAATTCTTCCAAAGCTTGATTGACATCAATTCTTAAAGTTCCTAAATTTGGTTGTTCTAGTAGGCTGAGTAGGTAATCGCGCTTGCTTTCAACCGCAGCAATGCGTTCTTTTATAGTTTGTATATCCATTGTTTTTACATTCCTTAACTATCCTCAAGTCTAAATTAACGCAAAAAAGACAAGATTGAAAATTTAATAGCTAAACCTAGTTAATACCAATTTGAAGAATGATCGCTACAAATGTAGGTTGGGTTGAGGAACGAAACCCAACATCCCAAAGCCTTATATATGTTGGGTTTCACTTCGTTCAACCCAACCTACGCATCTGTCGCATTCTTTTTTTAAATTGGTATAAGCTCATGCGCGTATAAATTACATAACTACTAATAAGATCTATTTACAGTCAACAGTCATCAGTCATCAGTCAACAGTCATCAGTCAACAGTCAACAGTCATCAGCCATCACAATAGTTTTAGCCGAGACTCTTCCCTTAGATGTGACTCATAGCCGATGATATTAAAATTAATGCTTTCAGAATTTATACTCACATCAGCCCATGTTACGCCAAATTTCTTTGGGAACACTCGGTTTAAGCGTCGGTAGCATTTTAACCCTGGGGGGATTTATTGCCTACGCCGCCGATAATGCCACACTTAATCTTGTTGGATTTTTTTATGGGTTTCCTCTATTGCTAGGAGGATTAGCACTCAAAGCCAATGAATTAAAACCCATCCCCTTTAGCGAAGCTACAACACCCACAGTTTTACAACTCCGCGAACAACAAGCAACAGTTACACAAAATAAAATTCGTAAAGATATCACCAGATATTGCTATGGACAAAAAGCCCATTTTGATGTAGCACTTGCTTATTTAGGCTTGAGTCCTACAGATGAAGAAAGGCCAATAGTTACAGGATTAAAAGAAAAAGAAATAAATGGTGCTTACAGCTTAATTGTAGAATTTGATTCGCCACTCATAGGAATTGATGTGTGGCAGCAAAAGCAAGAAAAAATGACCAAATATTTTGGCCCCGGAGTTAAAGTAGAAATCACGCAACCAGAAGAAGATAAAATTGAACTCACACTAATTACTACTCCAGAAAAATAATTAATAGTCAATGGTCATTTGTCATTTGTCATTTGTCATTTGTCATTTGTTGAGAAATTTTAGGCGAGGAATTGTTGACTGTTGACTGTTGACTGTTGACTTTTGTACGGGCGGGTTTCAGCGACATATCTGTTTTCTGTATGAATATCTCACAAAACCCGCCCCTACTGACCATTGACTACTGACTATTGACTACTGACTACTGACTATTGACTATTGACTATTGACTATTGACTATTGACTATTGACTATTGACTATTGACTATTGACTATTGACTATTGACTAAAAACTCATTTTTCTAAACGCACTGCATACCATTGTAGATACTGTCCGGGGCCTAAATCTAATTCGCAACTTGTATCTTTTAAATATTTGGCTTGTTCTACTAAACCACTAATTTTTTGCACATCAGGTGGTAAATCTTGAGCATTTACTTGTTGCAAAATTAGCTGGAGTTTTTCTAATAATTCTGAAGCTGTTAAAAATTGCTCTGCTTGGTTTGTTTCTAGGACAACAAAATAGTCCTCGGCATACATTAATGAATTGGGCATTGAGGGTATATAACTGACTTTCAAAATTTCGCTTGTTGTTGGTAATGGCAGAAATTTTATTACCATCACTTTCTCTAGTTTAAGCTAAAACCCATGAAGCAATTCAAGGGGAGCATCCCACTTTTTTAATCAATACCCTAGAAGGGTATTGCTACACAAACAAAGCCTGCCTCCGCAGGCTTCAAAAACTTATAGCCTGCGGAGGCAGGCTTCGTCTTTATAGCCCCAGGCTTCCAGCCTGCGGGCGTTTTAAAAACTGGGATGCACCCCAATTCAAGTTGCTGATGATTTCATACTCTTATAGGAATCCGCTTTGATTCGGTGAAATTATTTGCGTGGGGAGAGAACAGGGAACTCTTAACAGAGAACAGGAAAGAAGGAATCAAAGTATACTGAGTTTTTTTCAAAAATCAAATATGAATCCTATAGCAATTAAAAACCATCATTTCTGAATATTTGCTGTATTGAGATTATTTCTCAAAATTATTTTCATTTTTGCTAGTGGAACTCATTTCATCTGTACTACTTTTTTACAACTAATATTTAATAAATTCTAGCTAAAGCTCATTAAATTCGATTTAACATCAGGGTTTTTACGGAAAATTTCTCAGATTATCTATACATAATATCTGAGGTTCATGCTACTGGCAAAAATCGCCGCATAACGTAAAAAAGAAAGGTAAGTATTTGAAGTTTTCCCCAAAATGACAATTTGACTGGAGCAGTAGGGAAATATAAATAATAAATTTCTTCCCATGTCCTTAGCTGGACAAGAAGGTATCAATAAGCCTTAGTGTTGCAATCAACTGCCTATGGAACCTCGTCATCTACCCTTTGCTTGGCTGAAAATAATTGAGGATTTAACCGTTCCACACCAGAACACACCTTTGCGGCAAGTGTTGGCAATTAGGGAACAATCATCTCTGTTGTCTGGAATAACAGCCTTTGTTCCAGCTTTGCTTACAGCTTTTTACTTAGCTTACATATCCTCTACCAAATCGTTTGCTCAATAGGATTGTGACTAATACAAAAAATTATCACTCCCAGGCGATTTGGTTCAAGGGGCAAGTTTTAGTAGGTTCGCCCTTACCGATACTCTCAATTTCTGTGGAACGCAACTCATGTCAGGCATAAGTCCATTTTCTATTTCTAAGCAACCGCCCCTAATTTTGGTGGCTGATGATGATAAGACCATGCGAGTGCTGTTGCGTAAAGCTATGGAACAAGAAGGCTATCGAGTGGTCGAGGTCAATGATGGTCAGCAATGTTTAGATGCTTACGATACTATCAAACCGGATATAGTCTTGCTAGATGCCGTCATGCCGGTGATGGATGGCTTCACATGCTGTAGACAATTGCTGAAGATTGCCAGGAATAACTTGATTTCGGCATTGGCGAGTTTTGATACTGACTCGGCTTTAAACAATACTGTCATCTCGAAATTATGGGAACGGACGCCCATATTGATGATTACCTGTTTAGATGATGAAGAGTCTGTTAACCGTGCCTTTGAGGCAGGGGCGATGGACTATATAACCAAACCAATTCACTGGGCAGTTTTACGCCAGCGTTTACGGCGATTGTTACAGCAAGCACAGGTATATAAACAATTAGAGGCAGCAAATCAGGCGTTACAACATATCGCTAACGTTGATGGTTTAACAGGGTTAGCAAACCGTCGCCGCTTTGATGATTATTTAAATACGCAGTGGATTAATTTAGCGCAAGAAGAGGCACCTTTATCACTGATTTTATGTGATATTGACTTTTTTAAATTTTACAATGATAAATACGGTCATCCTGCTGGCGATGTTTGCTTACAAAAGGTAGGTCAAGTTTTAAGTCATACAGCACAAAAAAATCAAGATTTAGTAGCCCGTTATGGCGGTGAAGAATTTGCTGTGATTATGCCTAATACTCATGCTGTAGGTGCAGTTCATGTTGCGGCGGCGATGCAAGCGGGTGTTAGGGATTTAAAAATAGTTCATGACGGATCTGAGGTGAGTGAGTATGTCACCTTGAGTATGGGTGTGGCGACTATGATTCCTACATGGGAATCTTCGCCCTCAGATTTGATTGTCAAGGCAGATAAGGCACTTTATCAAGCCAAGGCAGAGGGGCGCGATCGCATTATTCTTAAATAAATATTAGACTTCTTGCATAAATATTTTGGCGTTGTTGAGTAATCTTTTGAAAAGCTCACGCAAAGCCGCAAAGGCGCAAAGAAGAACGCGAAAATTAAGACTTTTGCAAGAGGTGTATTCTCTAAGCAAGTATATTTACTTAGAAACTAGGAACAAGGGAGACAAGGAAGCCGCTAACAAATGACAAATGATAAATGACAAATGACTAATGACAGTCTTTACCAGCTATCTTTAATTGCGCCGCTCTACTTACCTTTCTCAAAATCGGTGATTAAGAGGGATATACTGGCAATGTGAAGTGGAACCATGAGCCACCATTAGGGACAGAGTCTACCCAAATTTGACCGTAGTGGGCGCGAATAATGCGTTGGCAGACACAAAGACCTATTCCATAACCTTCTGTGCCTTCATCGCGTTGTAGGCGGAAGTGGTTTTCAAATATCCGATCGCGGTTTTCTAAAGGAATTCCTGGGCCTGTGTCCCCAATACTAATCTGTACTTTTTGACTCGTGCGGTGCAGTCCGGTAACGCTGATTTTACCAGCTATAGGCGTATATTTAATGGCATTGTCTAACAGATTCATCAACACTTGATGGATGCGTTCTGGATCGCCATAAACAAAAGGTAAATCTTTGGGGATATCGGTTTCTATGTGCTGAGATTTAGCATTGTAGCGATCGCGTAATTCTTCTAATACATCTAAACAAAGTTTGCCGATCGCCATTTTTTGGGGTACTATTGGTAGCTCTGTATCATTGCCTCTACCACCCTGTAAAAGATCCGTAATCATACGGTCAATGATCTTAGTTTGGTTGCGGGCTTGTTTTAATAAATGGGCTGTCATTGCTGGTTTGAGGCGCTGAAATTGCCCAGTTTCAATATTGTAATTAGATTGGAGAGTTTCTATGGCGATCGCCGCAGCAGTTAGAGGATTCCGCAGATCGTGGGCTAAGACAGCAATTACCCTGTCTTTAAATTGCAATTGCTCTTGAAGTTTTTCTTTTTCCTGTTTTAAACGAAAGATTTCGTCTGATAAGCGGATCAGTTCGGCAGAAGCAGCCACTGAATTTATCGTAGGTTGAGGGGCAACTACGCGATCGCTTTCATCTAGACGTTCTTGTAAATCTTCCTGCAGTTGCACATAGGTATCTACCGCCGTTTGCCAACGGGGCCACCAGTTTTTCAGCTGACCGATGATATTACTACCCGCAATAATTTGTCTGGGTTCTGGGTGGATTTTGACTAATGCTGGCGTTGCCACTAATTTAAAGTGTTCCGCCATGTAAGGTTGTTGCCCCACATCAATAATTTGCAGTTCAAATTGATACCCAGTTTTTAATTCGGTTAAGTAAGCACGTATGCGCTGTACTTGTTGCCGGGACTTAGGACGCCCATCAACAAATAGTAACAGCTGAAGCGGAGCCTCAGAAGAGATCGGCTGGTCTTGAGAAACTGGCATGTAATCGTGTTTCAGCACTGGTAACAACCCGGCGACGCTTGAGGAAAATTTAAAATGGACTGACGCTTGTCGGTGGTCGTTCTTTCTTTTAAATTTAATATCTATTTTAGATTTTTCATACTCCCATCAGTCCAGGGCTTTTCAAGATGAGATACATATTTTTTAGTCTTTTACTTCCTTTTTCTTTAGCTTCCATTCCAGTTAGCAATCAAAACCTTGATTATAGGTCTTCAGCTTCTAGTAAACAAATTCCGGCAAAAATGCCAGTAAATGAAAGCTTTTATACTACAGCTAGTAAATTAATCCAGCAACAGATAAATCTTCTAGCTCGGATTGAGCAAGCTATGATCTCACCTGATGCCAATCAGATGCGAGCTGTGCAAGGACAATTAACTGTTCATAGCAAGTTGGTAGATGCTTTTCTCTCCCGTCAAAATAAAAGCCCAAAAAATGTATGTACCTCCAGAGTGGATATCACTCAGAATTCCCCTTTAGCCGAGCAGTTAAATAGGTCACAATTAAAAATTTACTGCTCTTTGTATGCATCTAACCAAGAATTATTAAAACTGGCTCCCATACTAGATCGGTTGTTATCTCGACGGGGAGAATTAGGGTTAGTTACCAGCCTACCCTTAGTGACGGGCGAACGGCAATCAGATCCAGTGCTGAGTATTGCACCACTCCAGTATCCCCAACTCGATCGGCTAGCAACACCTTTGGCGACACCAGCAGAGAATATAGCTTCGTCTCCCCAAATCATGATTGGTCGGACTGCTAAAACAGCTATAGCTGAATATATACCACCTGTGCCACCCGCGATCGCCGCACCCGAAGAAGCGCTCAAGACAATAGCAACTGTCAAGAAATTCTTGACTGCAGCTCAAGTAGAATTTCCTTTACCAAATCAATTTACATATCCCCAGGAAACTTCAGCCATACTTGACCGTTTTACTTACGACATAGATTCCCAAGAACCCCAAACCTACGCCACTTTCTTGAAATTGCCTCAGACTGGCATTTTCCGCGTGTTACCTGGTTTGGCTTACCAGCGTTCGTTAAGTAGGCTGGAAAATCGCTTAACACCAACTGTGAGCGAACGTTATCCTTACCCCTTGCTAGGTGATGCTCAAGGAGGTTTTACTCCCAGTCTAGCACTTCAAATAATAGGCGATCGCTTTGAATTAGGGCATCAAGGTGTAGACTACAGTTTTATGGTAGATTTAGGCGATATTCCCTTAACTAAGTTAGATTCTCAGCTGCAACCTGTAGCCAAAACCACGAGAGAATTTTTCCTGAATTACCAACCGCCTAAGCAACTAGAAGAGTTACAAGTAGAACGGCGGCGGTTTATCACAGGTAAAGACCAGAACTGGAATTTAAACCAAGTAATTTTCGCCAGTGCGAAAGCGGAATTAAACCATACTTATTTAGTGCGATCGCTACAATTTCAAGTACCAGATATGATTATCAGTGGTAAACCCCTTTCACCACAAGAGCGCCAATATTTAAACCAGTTAGAAAAGATACCTAGCAGCGACATCCTAGTTGCCTTTCGCCCAGTGCGACGCCGTGCAGATGGTAGTTACACCGTTCTGTGGCGCGTTTTACATCAATTCCCCGAACCTCAAATTGCCGTTAAGTGAAAAGGGGGTAGGGAAGGAGGACAAATGACAAATGACCAATGACAAATGACCAATGACAAATGAAAAACTTCATTCCTAAGGCTTGAACTTTCAGGGGACAGTCTGCGCTAGGGTAGGAATTGACACTAGATGTGATAAATTCCTGTGCTGCCCTGTAAAAATCCAGCTGTTTTTCTGAGTTTGGCTGTTTTCCTCTCTTCGTTAACAGCCTGTGCCAACAGTCCTACCGCCAAGAACTTAGAACAATCTTTGGCGGCCGATCCTCAGTTGCAAACTAACCCAGTTGTGTTTGGTGAACCGAAGGATCAGCAACCGCAAACACAGCCAAACCAATCAACAGTTCAATTACCAGTTGATTTTCCCCAAGATATCCCGATATATCCTAATGCCAAGTTAGAAACAGTTACACCTGCAACTGACACAGAAAAAAAAGTCTCAACTCGCTGGCTAAGTGCTGACCCCAGCAATTTTATTACCAATTTCTATACCAATCAGTTCCAAGCTAATAATTGGCAGATTAACCAAAAACCTAGCGATGATGTTGGCGGCGTTTTTGAGGCGCAGCGTAATAACGTACTGGTTAAGGTTTCAATTCAAGCTCAATCAGTTACCAATCCCGCGCCTAATCAGCCACAAACAGCCACTGAATTATTAATTGAGTATTTACCATCTAGCACGGCGACGGCGCAAGCTACGCCAACTAGCAGCCCCAGCGTCACTGAAACTAATAACGCCCAAACTCCTAGCAGCGTTCCTCAACTAGGCGATCCGCAGTTTATTGGCCCTGTACTACCGACAAACACAGCCACACAGCCGGGAACTGTAGCTAACAGTCAAGTATCTGGCGCAACTACAAATACATCTGTGGTATTCACTGATATCAACCAAGCACCACAACAACTGCGAGAGCATATTCAGGATTTAGCTAAATTAGGTGTTTTGTCTCCAGCTATACAAGCAACTAAAAACAACGCCCAAGCAAAAACTAGCCAATTTGCCCCTAGTAAAACCATTACTAGGCGAGAATATGCTCGTTGGTTAGTAGCTGCTAACAATGCTATGTATGCAAATAATCCAGCCAAACAAATTCGTCTAGCCGCAGACAGCACCCAACCTGCTTTTACTGATGTTTCCGCCAAAGATCCTGATTTTCCGGCAATTCAGGGATTAGCCGAAGCTGGATTAATTCCTAGTTCTTTATCTGGGGATACTACCGCCGTGCTATTCCGTCCTGATGCACCCTTAACAAGGGAGCAGTTGCTACTGTGGAAAATACCTTTAGATAGCCGCCAAGCCTTACCTACTGCTAACTTAGATGCGGTAAAACAAACCTGGGGTTTTCAAGATGTGGGGAAAATTGACCCCAAAGCTTTAAGAGCCGTATTAGCCGACTATCAAAATGGCGAACAATCAAATATTCGGCGAGTATTTGGATATACAACATTATTTCAACCGAAAAAACCAGCAACTCGCGCCGAAGCAGCAGCAGCACTATGGTACTTTGGCAGCCAAGGTGAGGGAATATCAGCTGTTGATGCTTTAAAGTTACAGCGTCCACAAACCTAATAGCCAGTGCTGATCATTTTCGAGTCAGCTAATCACGAGAAAATTTCTCTTAACAGTCAACAGTCAACGGGATTTTCAAGCTAGCTAATCACGAGAAAATTCCACAATTATGAAAATCTCTCTTCTCTAGCCCCTAGCCCCTAGCCTCTAGCCCCTATTTTCTTTAGTACTTACGTACCTAATCGATCGCGTAAAGTGGCAGAGTTATGCCCACACTGATAATTTTCAGGATAGAAATTGAGAATTTTTTGTGAAAAAAATAGGCTATATATATAAAACTTCCGTAAATTTAGGCACGAAAAAGCATTTTAATTTATATTTGATTGGTACGTAATTTGCTCATCTCATCAAAAATACGTAAGCAAAATCAAATATTCGAGAAAACATGCTCTTTTTGGCTATTAATTAATCAAAAGTCAGTAATTTCATTTAAATTATTCCCATTTTTTCCATTCATACAGTGCCAAGAATACCTAAGTTACATAATCATGAAAAAACAATTTATTCAGGCAGGATTTTTTCTCTTACCTTTGATGTTGCCAATCAAGGCAAATGCTGCAAGTATCAGCACATTTAATCAGCTTTACGTATTTGGTGATAGTCTCTCCGATCGTCGTAACACATATAATGCATCGGGGCAAACATACCCTCCAGGCCCACCAATTGCAAATTATGCAGATGGGCGTTTTTCCAATGGGCCTCTATGGGTGGAAGATCTTGGAGATGAACTAAATTTACATCCGACTTTAGTTACTAATCCTGTTAATCCTACAGAAGGTATCAACTTCGCTTTTGGAGGTGCTTCTACTGGTTTGGGTAATGCTGTCCGTCCCGATTTACCCTTACCTGGAGTACTGGCACAAGTCCTGGGCTATGCAGATTCTTTAAAAAACAGCAACCAGAAGGCTAACCCAAATGCACTTTATACTTTCTGGGCTGGGGCGAATGATTTTCTGTTTCTTGATGAGACAGACTTTATTACCCCAGCCCAATATGTATCACAAGCGTTGAATGTTCTGGCAAGTGATACAGTTGGTGTTAAAAATTTGATGGTGTTTAATTTACCAGATTTAGGAAAACTACCAGCAGCTAAAATCGGTGGTCGAGATCCTGAAAAACTTAGCCTAGCAACCAAAAGTTTTAACTCAGCTTTAGAACAAACGCTGAATATTTTGAGCCAAAAACCGGATCTCAATATTGTTTATGTTGATGCTTATTCTTTATTTGAGCAGACGATCGCCAATAAAGATAAACTAGGCATCAAGAATATTAGTGATGCTTGTCTCACCTTCACTAGTCCTACAACTTCCATCACCTGTTCTAATCCCGACGAGTATTTATTTTGGGATGAGTATCACCCAACAGCCGCTACTCATAAGTTAATTGCAACCACAGCACTAAATGCTCTAGAGGCGAAGTCAGTCCCCGAACCTTCTCCAGCTTTGGGGACATTGGCTATAGCAGCTTGGGGTACAGCAGCTGCAATCAGACGCAAACGCAAACAGCCACAGCTTACGATAGTAGGTCGGGTTCCTGGTGGACTATCAACTCATATAAAGGTTGAAAGCTAAACCAACCTAAATCATGCCCTCCTACTTGCTGATGGGCAATAGTGGCAGATTCTGGTTTGATTAATTGCGGTTGACCAGCCGCTTGGGCTAGGAGTTGAGCTTGACAAGAGCGCTCCATTGTGATAAACCACCAAGCAGCTTCATCAACGGAATGACCAACTGTTAACAAGCCATGATTCTTAAGAATTATGGCTTTGTTTTTTCCTAATGTTTGGGCGATGCGTTTACCTTCAGCGACCTCTAAAACTACACCTGTATAGTCATCAAACAGGCTATGGTCTTGATAGAAAGCACAAGCATCTTGGGTGAGGGGGTCAAGCAGACGACCCAGGCTAGCCCAACTTTTACCATAGATAGAATGGGCGTGAGCTGCTGCGACTACATCAGGACGAGCTGCATGTATTTGAGAATGAATCGCAAAGGCGGCTGTATTGACTGGGCGATCGCCTGCGATGACTTCACCTTGCTGATTGACTAAAATTAGGTCACTGACGCGAATTAAACCGAAGTGCTTTCCTAAAGGATTGACCCAAAATTGATCGGGATGTTCTGGATCGCGGACTGTAATATGACCTGCAATACCTTCATCAAATCCAAATCGCGCAAATAGCCGGAAAGCTGCGGCTAGGCGTTGCTGACGATGTAGGCGTTCTTCTTTAACAGAAGCAAAGGTTGGTTGTTGAAAAAAGTTTGGTTTAGCTCTAGATATAGCTTGCATCTTGCTCCCTGAATAGATGATTTTAGGTAAAAATATTTATACTTAATTGTTAACTTAAAATCTATCTCTATGTGGGATTACGAGCAATTATTTCAAATAATTGCAGAATTAGTCATGCACCATTCCCCTAGTGGTGTGGAAACAGAAATTAACCAATTTTTACTTCAGCAATTTGCTAGTCTGGGTGTGGAGGTTTGGAGCGATCGCGGTGATAATATCATTGCCAAGATTCCTGGTAAAAATTCTGACAGAGCTATTGCCATCACTGCCCATAAAGATGAAATTGGCGGTATCGTTAAAAATATTGGCGATGAGGGTCGGGTGGAAGTCCGCAAACTGGGCGGTTCTTATCCGTGGATTTACGGTGAGGGTGTGGTTGATTTATTAGGAGATAACCAAACTATTAGCGGTATTCTCAGTTTTGGCTCCCGTCATGTATCCCATGAATCACCCCAAAAAGTCCAGCAAGAAGATACTGCTGTGAAGTGGGAAAACGCCTGGATTGAAACAAAACTCACAACAGAAGAGTTAGCCACAGCAGGTATCCGTCCAGGAACGAGAATGGTGATTGGTAAGCATCGCAAGCACCCAATAAGGCTCAAGGATTATATTGCTAGTTACACTTTAGATAACAAAGCCTCAGTGGCAATTCTCCTGGCTCTGGCGCAACAAGTCAAACAGCCACCAGTCGATGTTTATTTGGTAGCCTCAGCTAAAGAAGAAGTGGGTGCAATTGGCGCTTTATTTTTCACCCAAAATCAGGTGTTGGATGCTTTGATTGCCTTAGAGATTTGCCCCTTATCCAGCGAATATCCGATTAAAGAGGGAAAAAGTCCGGTAATCTTGTCTCAAGATGCCTATGGCATGTATGATGAAATATTGAATGGGCAACTGCGCCACTGTGCTAAACAGCGTAATATACCAGTACAGCTAGCAATTTTAAGTCAATTTGGCAGCGATGCATCGATTGCAATGAAATTCGGACATGTGGGTCGTGCTGCTTGTTTAGCATTTCCCACACACAATACACATGGTTATGAAATTGCCCATCTAGGCGCGATCGCTAATTGTATAGAGTTACTCACAGCTTTTTGTCTCACTGAATTTGATTGATTGTCAATCGGGAGCTAAAAGCTAATATCTTCTGAATATCTTCTACAGATAGGGAAGGAAACAACGCCTTATCTGTGAGGATACCAAACTGCTAGCCATCAATAATTGGTAATAAATAACGCGAATTGCGCCGATTTTATTCGTATTTACCGTAATGAAGGTTATTTTAATATTTTGTCTAGAGAAAATTTGTGTATAGAAAATAGTCTCACCATCTACTCAACCATGAATAAATTAAAGGTGTAAAGAGTAATCTACGCATAATTTTCTGCGATTTATTTTTATTTAATACCAATATTGGTTTCCTTAATTTCACGGAATTATTTGTCTAATTGCAAAGATCTGATTTTATATGATTTTTTCCCATAGTAAAAATGGTCGTTGAAAAGGCATAACTTTATATTGAGTACGTCAGTTTACAGTAGGGCTAACGAATTTTGTTTGACAACTGTTTTTCCTTAAGGATTTTGAAGGCTAAGTATTTGCGCTTAGAAAAATCAAAACCTTTATTTTATACAACCTCTGGAGTTGAGACACGTTAGTCCTACTGTTTTTATAAATGCTGGCAAAAGTTGGCACCGAATATTGAGGAATACAAATATTACAAAAAGTTGCATAGAAAAATTTAACAATTCCTTTAGGTGTATTTTGGACTGTGAAGAAAAATCTGAGTTAACCAACTAGGAGAAAACATAATTGGCTAGTAAAGATGATTTTCTCTACCCGCGTAGTCGCTACTACGGTCAAGTCCAGCCCGAAAACCTAGTTTTCAATGCAAATTTACAAGAATTTAGCCAACGCATAAGCTATATCTGTAATCTGGAAACTGGGGGAAAAATTCCGCCTGCAGAAGCTTATAAGCAAATCAAATTGCTGTGGAAAGAACTAAAACGCAGTAAAAAACAACTGCAAATTGGGAATAAAGATATTCTATAGCTAAATAGCAATTTTTTAAAGTTTTAGTTAAATAATTTAGGAATATGCCGTTTTGGCAATCTCGAATATTAGGCGATCGCTACAAAAATGAAGCCTCATAAATTGCGTTAAGCTATTTGAGCCTTTCGCTTATCTGGCTTTGCTATTTCCGAGGAGATTGTACGCAAAAATTTCGATGCTCCCATCTGAGGAAAACTAACCAGCATAAATGCATCAAACGCTAGTAAGATGCCATATTCACCTTTTTTAGTTTAGTTAAACAATTTCCTCATCAGCTAATCATGAGAAAATCTTGCAAACTTTGCCATGAAATTTCTCTTCTTTAGCCTAAGCGTCTCCATGATCAAACTAGCCATTTACGCCAGGCTTTGGCACAACCAAGGATGAAAATATCTCTTTTCTCCTGCCGTCTGCCTGCTGCCGGATTTTTAATGAAAATTCATTTTAGTGGATACTAGTATAGAGAAAAACTCAATAAAAGCCGATGACGGGATTTGAACCCGTGGCCTGCTGATTACGAATCAGCTGCTCTACCACTGAGCCACATCGGCGTACACAATCGGTAATTATAGCATAGTTTGTACTCATGGTAGAACAAAATCCAAAAAGTCGCCTAAATCCGGAACAATATGCTCGCCTGAAAGCAGAAATAGCTGCTCCTTATAGTGGCTTACGAAAATTTATCTATGTTGCTTTTGGTGCTTCTGGTTTTATTGGCGCATTCATCCTTTTTTTCCAACTGCTAGCGGGAAAAGATGTTGAAAGTGGATTACCTAATTTCTTGTTGCAGATAGGAATTGTCGCTTTGATGATCTTCCTTTGGCGCTGGGAAGAAAATAGACAAAAACGTTCATAAATTAAGTCAAAGTTAAGCAATTAATTTGCAACTGCTTTTACTTTATATATGTTTATAGTCTTTAAATTACTTAACTTTTATTCAAATTTAGAAACCTAAAGACAGAAAACATAAAAAAAATCTTAGAAAAACTGAAATTAAAAAAATTTCTGAGAAACTGAAAATTGTTCAAACGGGGTCAGCCCATATAAAGACCCTGAATATAAATCCATAAATAAGGGTCAGTTAAATTACGAGACCCTAGTTTAATAAAATTAGTAATTTTTAAAGCGCCAAGGTAACAAATTGTTAATCTTGGCGCTTTAATATTGTATGAATATTGAACTCTCCTGGCTTTGAAAAAAAGGTACCCTTCGGGGTACTACACATACTACTGTCTTGCCTAATAGAGTAAAAACACTGAAAGTTAAACCTTCTCAGACATACACCTTGTTTCTTCATCAGCAAGTAACGAGTTAGTGTATTTATCCTTTCATTGAAGGAAATACTCATTATGGCAACTATTAACGGTAACAACAACCCCAATAACTTGGTAGGTGTATTTGATCCTTTATTTCCCCTATTGATAGATCGACCTGATATCATTAACGGCTTTGGCGGTAATGACACTATCACTGCTCTTGGGACTAACGACACCCTCAACGGTGGAGCAGGTAGAGATACGGTAAATGGCGGAGCCGGTAGCGATCGCGTAATTGATGACGATTTTGTCAGCTTCGATGTTTACAACGGTGGCGACGGCATCGATACCATTGATTACTCTAGTGTGAGCTTTGCTGGCACAGTTACAATCAACTTGGCAACAGGGTTAACTAGTGTTGCTGGTGGAAATACAGAAACTATTCTCAACTTTGAGAATGTGGAAGGTAGCCAAGGTGCTGAAACAATCGTTGGCTCCAGTGCGAATAACGTCCTGAATGGTAATGGTGGCAACGATACCATTAATGGCGGTGCTGGTAACGATGTGATTAACGGTGGCACAGGTAATGACATCCTTAACGGTGGTACTGGTAGAGATACCGTTAACGGTGGAGCCGGTAGCGATCGCGTAATTGATGATGATTTTGTCAGCTTTGATGTTTACAACGGTGGCGATGGTATTGATACCATTGATTACTCTGGTGTGACTTTTGCTGGTGCAGTCACAATCAACTTGGCAACAGGATTAACTAGCGTTGCTGGCGGGAATACAGAAACTATTCTCAACTTTGAGAATGTGGAAGGTAGCCAAGGTGCTGAAACAATCGTTGGCTCCAGTGCGAATAACGTCCTGAATGGTAATGGTGGCAACGATACCATTAATGGCGGTGCTGGTAACGATGTGATTAACGGTGGTACAGGTAATGACATCCTCAACGGTGGTACTGGTAGAGACACGGTAAATGGCGGAGTCGGTAGCGATCGCGTAATTGATGATGATTTTGTCAGCTTTGATGTTTACAACGGTGGTGACGGCATCGATACCATTGATTACTCTGGTGTGACTTTTGCTGGTGCAGTCACAATCAACTTGGCAACAGGATTAACTAGCGTTGCTGGTGGAAATACAGAAACTATTCTCAACTTTGAGAATGTGGAAGGTAGCCAAGGTGCTGAAACCATCGTTGGCTCTAGTCTGAATAACCTCCTCAATGGTAATGGTGGCAACGATACCATTAATGGCGGTGCTGGTAACGATGTGATTAACGGTGGCACAGGTAACGATATCCTCAACGGTGACACAGGTAACGACATCCTCAACGGTGGTACTGGTAGAGACACGGTAAATGGCGGAGTCGGTAGCGATCGCGTAATTGATGATGATTTTGTCAGCTTTGATGTTTACAACGGTGGCGACGGCATCGATACCATTGATTACTCCGGTGTCAGCTTTGCTGGTGCAGTCACAATCAATTTGGCAACAGGATTAACTAGCGTTGCTGGTGGAAATACAGAAACTATTCTCAACTTTGAGAATGTGGAAGGTAGCCAAGGTGCTGAAACCATCGTTGGCTCTAGTCTGAATAACCTCCTCAATGGTAATGGTGGCAACGATACCATTAATGGCGGTGCTGGCAACGATGTGATTAACGGTGGCACAGGCAACGACTTACTTATTGGCGGCACCGGTAATGACATCTTAAATGGTGGTGGAGACGGACAAATCGATGTTTTAACCAGTGGTAGTTTGTTCGATCGAGATACTTTCGTACTGGGTACTGGCGGTATATTCGGCTCAGTTCTCTATGATTCTGCTGGTAATGCTGATTTTGCTCGCATTACTGATTTTGATTTGATTGATTTTGTTGGAGAACCAGCAACTGAGGTAGATAGAATCCAGCTCAGAGGCACAGCTGCTGACTATCGGTTAGTCAATAGTGTGGTTGCTGGAGGATTCACAGGTGTAGGTATTTATGACAGAAACTCAACTATCAGCACTACAGATGACGATCTGATTGCTCTTGTTCAAGGCGTTACCGCAGGCGCTGCTTTCGGGCAATTAAACCTCACCAATACAACTCAGTTTGTGTTCGTCTAATCCCTCTTGAGGTAAGAGGTTGGAGGCTGAATTTTCTGATAGCAACTCAAATTAGATTCCATGCTCTAATTTAAGAACGATCAAAATAGTATAGGGAGAGGTAAGCTAAATTTACCTCTCCCTTTTGATGTTGGGAATTTTTCAGCCCATTCCCCTCTCAAATTTCCGGTTTTTGATCTGTGGACAATAGGCTTAACTACCGCTTACTGAGCTGTAACTAAATAAGCTGATGGAATGGCTGGTGCGCGTCCAGCATTGACTAGTGCTTGGTAAACAAAGGCTGCAACTTCAGCTCTGGTTGCATCCCGATTAGGATTAAGTTGCTTCACTGTAGGATAGTTAACCACTAATTGCTTGGCAGTTGCCGCCGCAATTTGATTCAGTCCATATTTGGGAATTTGGGCAGCATCAGTGTAGAAGCTGAGGATATTTTGATTGTCAGTAGTTAAATTTAGACCGCTAGCTAAAGCTACTAAAGCTTGTACTCTAGGAATTTGTTGCTGTGGTTTAAATGTGCCTTCAGGATAGCCAGAAACAAACTGACTTTGGTAAGCAGATTGAATTGCTGCATAAGCCCAAAAATCACTTTTGACATCCTTAAATTGAATGGCTGGGCGTTTGGCTGGCGGTGCAAAAGCTTTATTAATAATGGTGGCAAATTGAGCGCGAGTTACAGGATCGTTTGGTTTAAAGGTACCATCAGGAAAACCAGCAATAATTTTTTGCGAGGATAAAGCTTCGATATAAGCCTTAGCCCAGTAACCTGTGGGCACATCACTAAATGCGGTAGCACCACCAACATCAGCAGCCACAAATTCTACGGAACCAAAGATGCGCTTTTGATCGATATCGTTGCCAATAGCGCTTATCTTATTACTAGTTGTAGCATTATGCACATCATAACGGGTGTTATTCCGGATGAGGTTACCACCAGGATTTTCCGTAGTTCCCAAGTCTGGAAGGGCGCTAATAGTCGCTACTACTCCATCCCGCTTATTGTTCTGAATGATATTTTTACGGAGAACAGGTTTAGCAGTTTCAGAGATAAAAAGACCATCTTGGTTTTGGATAATTTGATTTTCGACAACTAAAGGTGTAGAAGCTCCACCGATCGCAATTCCAAAACCAGTATCCTGAAATAAGTTGTTGCGAATTTCACCTTGAGCAGATTTAGTTACGGAAATTCCATTCCCTGTATTCTGCACAAAGATGTTATTTTCAATTTTGGGATTCCCTGTACCTGTGACAAAAATTCCCTCTCGCACGCTTTTAGTAAAGGTGTTATTTGAAATCAAAGGATTAGTGGATTCTACCCACACAGCCGTACCCCGTTGATTGGGGTTGGTGACAGTCAAACCGGCGATCGCTGTATTGTTTTCCGCCAGAATTGTAATATCCTGTCTGGCAAAGGTACGGCTAGTATAGTAGCCGCCACCTGTAATTATGACTGTCTGTCCTTTGCTGGCTTCATCACCGCGCAGTGTAACGCCTGATTTCATTAACAGAGGAAAAGTTTCTCCACTTTGCTGGTTATAATTCCCCGCAGCGAGTTGAATCACTGTCCCTGCTTGAGCTTGACTCAGAGCAAAGGTAATAGTTTTAAAAGGTGCAGCTTGTGTTCCCCCACCGGCTGTATCTGCACCGGTGGCTGGGTTCACGTAAATTACAGTTCCAGTGGCGGGAACTTGGGCTATCAGATTTGGCGCGTAGGCATAGCCCTTCGTAGACATCGCTTTCTGGGGAATGGGATCGGCATTGACCACACCTGGTAAGATTAAACCAGTGGCAATCACTAATGCAGTAGTTAATCCGGCTCGCAATGGTAGATGAGATGTAGGACTACTGCCAAAAACAGAACGGAGATATTTGGCGGACAAAACTTCAAAACCCCGATATTTCATTTTTTAAGTCTGTGAAGTGCTGAATTAGGTTACCTTAAACAAGGTTTGAGGTAGCAGCTATTTAGCTACCAAACCCATGCAAAACTATACCGGATTGTTAGCGAATGATCAGCTAAATTCTGAAATACGTAAGTAAAAAACTTTTTTTGTTTTATTAATAAATATTACAGTGCCAGAATTAATAGACAAAATATGCTAATTAAAAAACAATAGGGCACGTTAACAAACTTTAACGCACCCTATTAATGAGTGAGATATTTTTTATTAGCAGTCTCTAGGAAATAATTCTAGACGCTTCTCTATGTGAAGTAGAAGTTACAGGAGATGAGCTACCGTCAACTTCATTATTTGCTAGCTAACTGAAAATATGGGTTTAATTTTTATTTAGTAAGCCAGTGTTTCTAAAGTTTCCCGCAAATAGCGCTGTACTTGTTGTTCTAAACGCAGCCCTTGTAATTGTACATGATGTTCTAATTGCCAGCGTTGGAAGCCGGAACTAGCGGCGATCGCGTATTTCAGGCTGTGCCAAATTTCACTATCATCAGTAAATTGGCGATCGCTAGAGGTGGGAATTTGAGCCATAATTTCTCATTCCTTGGTTTTACTTCAAAATTTAGCGCAGTTCTCATTTTCAGACAACTCTCTGCAGGAGACAGTTTAAATCTGCCTAAGGGACATCCAATTTTTTAAATACCCAATAAATTTGTAGTGCGAGCATCTTGCTCGCTTTTAAACACCAGCGAGCAAGATGCTCGCACTAGGAAATGTGGGTAATTTATTTTTTGTAAGTCCCTAACCTTCATCGGAGTTTTCTGCTTGGGGTGGTTCTGTGCTTTTTTTCCTTCCCCATAGGGAGTGAAATAACTGGGGCAATATTTGATTAACCCGTACCCCTACGATGGTGAAATCCTGCTGAATCTTTTCTAAAGGTAATGGTTTTATGGCTGCAAATTCTGTGTCATTCGTCACCAAAAGTCTGGCTACACTCACGGGAATTTGCAAAAACAAATTGCTGGCTAAAAAAGCTAAAGCAGCGAGCAGTAATCCCACACTCCGCCATTGAGGTAGAAAACTGGCAATGTTTGCTACCAGTGGAGTAATTTGATATATCTGCCACAGCACCCCTACTAATAATATTGCGGCTAAAACGGCCAAAAAGCGATTTAAATTTGTATTAATTAAACAAAGCATCTTACGCTGCTCTTCAGTCAAATTTTCTGGCTTAAGAGCAATGCCCAAAATAGCGAATATGTAAAAAGGACGACTTAATTGCATCCACAGCAGTGGTAAAACGCCGATGGCAGCTACTAAAAAGAGTTCCATCCATACGGGTAAGACTGGCTCGCCTATGGATAGGAACAACACACACAAAAACAAAAAAATCGGCAGAGTCGCCAAACCGGCGAGATGAATCCACAAAATCGGTTCAGAGCGAAATGAGGCCATATTTACATTCATGCCTTGTAAGTCATCAGTGCTGAGTTGTAAGTTAGTAGTTGGAATTTTGAGAATGAACTCAAAACTCACAACTTGACTTAGAACTCAGCACTAGTAGACTCAACACTACTTTGTCAATGTCAGCGTGCGACGCTTGGT
Source organism: Calothrix brevissima NIES-22 (assembly GCF_002367995.1). Taxonomy (GTDB): domain Bacteria; phylum Cyanobacteriota; class Cyanobacteriia; order Cyanobacteriales; family Nostocaceae; genus Aulosira; species Aulosira brevissima. The sequence continues at coordinate 4,452,179 of NZ_AP018207.1, read as the reverse complement.
AACCATTTGATAAGCTTCGATGATGTCACCTTCAGCCCAATCATGGAATTTATCTATGCCGATACCGCATTCATAACCGGCATTGACTTCGCGGGCATCTTCTTTCATCCGTTTGAGGGAATCGAGAACGCCTTCGTAAACTACCTTACCGCCGCGACGTACCCGCAGTTTGCAGTTGCGGACGAGTTTGCCAGATTGAACGTAACAACCAGCCACAGCTCCCCGACCAACTGGGAAAACGGCACGCACTTCGGTTTGACCTAAAGGTTCTTCGACCAATTCCGGTTCTAACAAACCTTCTAAGGCTCCTTGAATATCTTCTAGGAGTTTGTAGATGATGTTGTATTCCCGGACATCGACACCCGCTTCATCGGCGGCTTGTCTAGCGCCACTGGCGTAAGTGGTGTTGAAGCCAATAATGACGGCGTTACTAGCAGCAGCTAAGTCGATATCTGTTTCGGTGATTTCGCCAGCCGTAGCTAATAGCATCCGAATTTGGACTTCGTTTTGCGGGATTTGTCTGAGCGATCCCACAATAGCTTCCACTGAACCTTGGACATCGGCTTTGAGGATTAAGTTGAGTTCTTTCAACTCGCCTTCTTGTGCTTGGGCCGATAAAGTTGTTAAGGTAACGCGACCTTGGAGTAAGCGAGATTGACGCTGTTTGTCGGCGCGATCGCCTGCTAAGGTACGAGCTTCTTTTTCGTTCTCGAAGACCTCGAATTCATCACCTGCGGCAGGAACGTCGCTTAAACCCAGTACTTCCACTGCAAAGGAAGGGCTACCAGCTTCAACTCTCTTACCTCGGTCATCTACCATTGCCCGGACTTTACCAAATGCCGAGCCTGCGACTAACATATCGCCTACCTTCAGGGTACCATTTTGGATCAACAAGGTAGCAACTGCTCCCTTAGCTTTATCCAAATGAGCTTCAATGACGGTGCCTTTCGCCGGACGGTCTGGGTTAGCAGATAGTTCGCCAACTTCAGCCACCAACAGAATCATTTCTAGGAGTGTATCCAGGTTTTCGCCCTTGATCGCACTCACAGGTACCATGATTGTTTCACCACCCCAATCTTCGGCGGTGAGACCATAATTAGTTAATTCTTGTTTCACCCGCTCTGGTTGTGCGCCTTCTTTGTCAATCTTGTTAATTGCTACAACAATGGGCACTTCTGCCGCTTGAGCATGGCTAATCGCTTCGATAGTTTGGGGACGCACGCCATCATCAGCAGCTACTACCAACACGGCAATGTCTGTCACCCTAGCTCCTCTAGCCCGCATTGCCGTAAAGGCTTCGTGACCGGGAGTATCCAGAAAGACAATTTGATGTGGCTGACCTTCATGTTCGATGTCAACATGGTAAGCACCAATGTGCTGGGTGATCCCGCCTGCTTCGCCTGCTGCCACTTTGGTTTTGCGAATGGAATCCAGTAGGGTAGTTTTACCGTGGTCTACGTGACCCATGATTGTCACTACTGGCGGACGACGATGGAGATTTTCCATGTCTGCCAAATCGAGCATTTCTGTGACTTTGCGGGCTTCTGCTTCTGGTTCAGCAGTTTCCACTTCTACTTCTAGCTCTTTGGCTACCAAAGTAATGGTGGGAATATCGAGATTTTGGGTGATACTCACTGCCATGCCTTTCATGAACAGGATTTTCACAATCTCTGTATCGGCGACAACCAAAAGATCTGCCAGTTCTTGGACTGTCAAGGGGCCTGTGACCACAACTTTCGCTGGTCGCTCGCGCTTGACTTCTACATTCTCTTGACGGCGATTTTGGTCGCGGTTAGCTGGCGCTCTTTTACCTCTGGTTGTGGGGCCGGCGATCGCTACAGCTGGTTGCTGTGTCGGTCTAGCTGCCTTGGGCTTGGGCGGACGAGCAATTGACAAGCTTACTTGGACAGTAGCTGGTATTTCTAGCCCTTCTTCATCTAGTAAATCTTCATCTTCAAAATCATCATCAAGGACTGGCTTGATACGCTTGCCTTTAACGCCTGCCTTCCCTGATTTTTCCTTGATTTCGTCAATAATTTCTTCTTCTTGCCACTTTTTACCACCTTTTGCCGGACGGGGTGGAGTGGGACGTTTTAAGTCCAGCAGATCTGGTGGCACTACTTCATCGACGATAGCTGCTGCTTTACCGCCACCGCCTTGCATCGGTCTGGGTGGGGTAGCCACTGGCATCGCTGCTACAGCTTCACTAGGACGTACTGGTTTGCTGGGTCGTGACGGTGCATCGCCAAATTGTCCTGGTGCGCCTGGTGGTCGATTGCCTCTGTTTTCCGGCTTGACTGGTGCTGGCGTCGGACGAGACTGTTTTTGGGGCAAAGACTGAGGAGATTGATCGGTTGCTGGCTTTCCTGCCTTGGGCTTAATTTGCTCCCGGTCTTCATCCCGCCGTTGCTGACGTTCGCGCTTGAGGATCGGTTTATCTGCTTGAGTCAGTGACTCCGGCGCTTCTGCTGCTTCAGCCACAGGTCGAGCGGGCGGGGCTACTAGTTGTGGTTTTTGCGGTTTTTCTGGTCTGGGCCGCGATGTATTTGGTTTTTCTGGTCTTTCCGGTTTTTCCGATTTTTCTGCTGCTATTTTTTCTGTTGGCTGAGGTTGAGGCTTGCGATCTGCGTCTGTGACAGCTGGTTGCTGTGGGGTCTCAGACACATTCCGGGGTACAGGTCGAGTTGGTGCCGTCGGCTGCATGGGCGAGACTGGTGTGGCAAAAGGCCTTGGAGGAGAGGGAGGATTAGCTTCAGAAGAAGCAAGTTGGTTATTGATTGCAACTGACGCCTCTGGGGCGTTGGATGTAGGATTTCTCAATATTTTGGGTTTACGAATTTCCAAAATTTGTTGTTTGTGGGGTGCGGCTGGTCGGTTTTTCGAGCCAGCTTGTGAACCGTTGGGATGATTGGATATAGTTTCTTTTTTTGCCGAACCACTCGTAGTTGCGAGTTTTTCTGCAGCTGAACGAATGCGTTCGGCTTCCGAATCTGAAATTGTACTGCTATGGCTTTTGACCGCGATGTTGAGCTGGTCGCATATTGCTAATAGCTCTTTGTTATCCAAATTTAATTCCTTTGATAAGTCATAGATTCTAACTTTGCCGTTGTTCATGCACTCTTCCCCTTTAATTTACAGTTTTAGCGGATGGTTGCCTGGTTTGTGACATCTCCATCCTTTGATTACTGTTTTTTGGTTGCCGTTTAGATTTTTGCGGTGCCTCCAATAAGGAAAGAGAGATGTCTCGGTTAATCTTGGCATCTCCACCCAAAATGATGGTTGACGCCGAACCGCGCAATAGCGCTACCAGTTTGCCATTCTGTAGTTTTTTGTTTTGCTGATTCTGAGTCTTCCACAACACAATCGAGTAAAACTTGTTGGGAGTATTGCTCCACCTCTCACCAGATTGTATGAGAGCCGTTTCTCAACTACACCCCTTTACTATTTTGGCACTAACCCAAGCATTCTAGAGAGATGATGTTGCTAGCCTAAGTTCGGCTATTAGCAAAACTCACTAGAGATTACCGTCACAAATTTCTTTAACTAGAATTTGATGACTGGTGATTGCTTTTGGCTAGACGCTGCCACAATGTCTGGTACAGTGTTTCTGGCACTGTTGCATGTAGCGATCGCCCTAGTCGATTTTTTTTCTGAGCCGCTTGCAGGCAGCTAGTTTGCGGGCATATATAGGCAGAACGCCCCATGCCCTCATCTAATTGTACCGTTCTCGACTCAAAGACGCGGACAATCCGCCAAAACTCTTCTTTTAGTGCTACTCGGCGACAACTTATACATCGCCGATAATTTGGTTTCATTTATTTTGTGCTACCTCACTTTAGCAGTTTGGTTAAAAAATAGAGGTTGCCCATCTATTTTTGCTTTTACCAAGGTTGCTAAATGTCAGGTAATTTCTATAAACTTCCTGTAAAGAATCTTACCAAAACTCCATAAAATTACTAAACTACTCGTCATCATTTTTATCAAAAGAGTCATCTTCTAATTCTAATTCTTCCTGATTTTCATCATCTTCTAGTTCTTCTAATTCTTCTAGTTCTTCTAATTCTTCTAGTTCTTCTTCATCTTCTAATTCTTCTTGTTCTGCTTGATATTTAGCACGAGATGCCAGGAATTTAGCATCTTCTGCGGCATGGTCGTATTTTGCTTTATCTTTGATGTCAATCTTCCAACCAGTTAAACGTGCTGCTAATCTGACGTTTTGCCCTTCTTTACCAATTGCCAAGCTGAGTTGGTCTTCAGCTACTAGTACATGGGTTTGCCGAGTTTCTGGGTCCATGAGGCGTACTTCATCTACCCTGGCTGGACTGAGCGCATTGGCAATGTAGGTGGCTGGATCTGGAGACCAGCGAATGACATCGATTTTTTCACCTCGTAATTCGTTGACTACCACTTGAATCCGCGATCCCCGCGCGCCGATACAAGCACCGACTGGATCGACATCGCGATCGAGGGTATCAACAGCAATTTTAGTCCGAGGGCCTACGTAACGGGAAGGGGGATTAGCTTCTCTAGCTACGGCGACAATCCGCACGACTTCATCTTCAATTTCGGGGACTTCGTTAGCAAATAAATAAACTACTAAACCCGCATCAGCACGGGATACCAATAATTGCGGGCCTCTTTGCTGTCCTTGAGAAACTTTTTTGAGATATACCTTAAATGTAGCGTTGGCTCGGTAATTATCATTAGGTAATTGTTCGCGTTTCGGTAATTCTGCTTCTACTTCTGGTTGACCAAAGCCACTGCTGACAGCCAAAATTACTGATTGACGCTCAAACCGCAAAACTCTGGCTTGTAACACTGTGCTTTCTAAGTCTTGGAATTCTTCTTGCACCATCTGGCGCTGTTGATCCCGCAATTTTTGCGCCAATACTTGCTTGGTTTGCATCGCCGCCATCCGCCCAAATTCACCTTGGTCTGGGGTGACATCTAACACTACAGAATCACCTAACTGTGCTTCTGGTGCTACTTGTTGCACTTCATCTAAGGATATTTGATGATCGGTATTACTAACTTCTTCAACTATAGTTTTTGTAGACAGAACGCGAAAACCTTCACCTTCAATATCTAGTTCAACTTCAAAGTTATCAAAGTAATCTTCATCAAATTGTTTGCGCTCTAAATTTTGGGCACGACGGTAGCGTTCGTAACCTTTAAGTAAGGCTTCTCTAATTGCTGATTGCACTGCAAGCCGAGGTAAATTACGTTCGCGACTGATACTTTCAATTAAATCTTTTAATCCAGGTAAACTAACCATTGACATAAAATAATCTCCTTTAAAAATTAAGGAATAGGGATTAGGGATTAGGGACTAGGGACTAGGGATTAGGGACTAGGGGCTAGGGATGAGAGAATAGAGATTAGAGACTAGATAATATGTAGTGATAACTACACATAAGAGACTAAGGATTAGAGAAAACATTTACTCTAGTCCCTAGCCTCTAGCCTCTAGCCTCTAGCCTCTAGCCTCTAGCCTCTATCCCCTTGGTTATCGGCGTTCGTCCATCTGTACCCTAGTGATGAGAGTACGGGGAATTTCGACTACACGACCTTTTTGGTTTAAATAAACCGTTTGCTCATCCCGGCGAATCAACTGACCTGTCCACTCTTGCTGTCCGTCGTGGGGTGGAGAAGTGGAAACGATTACAGGAAATCCTTTGAAAGAAATAAATTCCCTGTCTGTCACCAGTTGTCGCGAAATACCAGGACTAGACACTTCCAAGACATAAGTATCTGGAATAATCTCCACCGCATCTAAGGAAGCTTCTAAAGCACGGCTCATGCGTTCGCAATCATCTAATCCAGTATCTTGCTGGGGATTACGAATATCTACCCGTAAAATTGGTGGACGTTGGTTAGTATGAAAAACCACGCCAACAATTTCTAATCCCAGTTCTTCCGCTACTGGTGTCGCCAATTCTATAATTTGTGGGACTAAGGGATGAGTCATGCAAAAATCCAATAAAAAAAGTGGGCTTCGACCCACTTCCTGCGATAGGGATATCTTCCAAGAAGTCTTGTGCCGAACTCAAAAAAGTTCGACTCTGATCTGAGTTTAGCGCATTTCTTTTGAAGGTGGTCAATGGTCATTAGTCAATGGTCATTAGTCATTTGTCATTGGTCATTTGTCTTCCTTGTCTCCCTTGTCCTCCTTGTCCTCCTTGTCTCCCTTCCCTGTTCCCTTACTGATCTCGCCTAGCTAGGGCGCTACTTTCTACTGCTGGGGGGAATGGAACTCTGGTACGTAGTTGTCTGGTTTGCTCGACGATTTGGTCTATGTCTTCTTGGGATAGGCGCTGAACGTAGTTGAGTTTGACTTCTTCTAAAAAGTCGAATAGCAAACTTTGCAGTTCTGTAAGTACTTGTTTTTTCTGGATTTCTGTACCTAAAGCTTGGCTGAAGCGTTCTACGAGTTTGCTGGTGAGTTTTGCGCCAACGGGATCTTCGACGGCGCTGACTACAGCATTATATAAACTAGTGGTGATTTGGGTGGCTAGTTGCTCGCTGAGTTGGGTTTGGGTTTGTCCTACGCCGGGGAGTGTTTGCAAGTTACGGTACATGGGTACTTGCTGAAAGGCTGTGTTGATGTTGTGGCGTAAAATGGCGGTAATTTCTGGTTGAATTTGCGGTAATACTTGGTAAACGACGGTTTGAACTAAAATTCCGGCGATCGCTTCTATCTCATTAACATTATTTATATCTATATATGGACGCAAATTCTCTTGTTGCTTGAGCCAATTGGTAAATTCACCTCGCTGAATCGATCCCTGAATTTGGTTAATTACCCTAATTACGACAATTTCTGTGATTTCTTCGGCAAAATTGGCGACGATTCCTTGATTAATTTGTCGCCATACTGGACGTAAATTTACTAACCGCGCTTGATCGAGACGAATTACCACGGGGATCGCTCGCAACCATCGCCAAAATGGTAGCAATAATAAAAGATCGTACCAACGCCACAATAAAGCATCTAACCAGTTAAAACCCGGATGGCTGCGTTTGATTAAAAAGCTGCGGACTAGCAACTCAACAGCAAATAAACCGATAAAGGGTATGTCAATAAGCCAAAAATTATCGAGTAAATCTCCATCTTCACCAATGCGGCGATAGTAGTTTGTGGCTATTAAGGGACGAATATTTTTCTTGAAAAAAATAATTTCTGAATTCCAACCCTTTTGCGATAAATAAGGCTGACTCCAAAAAGTTCTAAATGCTTGTTTTGCAGATTCTTGACCGACGCGATCGCGCATTCGGTTTTTGATTTTTTCTAAGGTACCACTTTTCCCCACTCCAGCAAAGGGATTGCTTTCTATTATCTCGATGCTCAGACGGTTGATTTCTTCTAGCTTGGCTTTTACCTGGGGTGACTGTAACCCTGTCTGGCTTACCTGTTCTTCTAATGCTTCTACAGCTTTAAGATAATTATTGGTTTCTCGATGGGGTTCAATTCCCTTAATAGGGTCGTAAATTTGGGTAATTTGCGGTAATTTTCGTAAATAAAAATCACGCCAAGGTACGTAACTTAAATTAAACAAAACTAAGCATAAATTTACCGTGGCGGTAATTGCCATCAATCTTTCAAAATACAGTTGCGATCGCTTTAAAGGTTGAGAATCTAGCATTTTTAAGTAGTGAATTATACTCTAATTGTGTATAAAATTTCAGCTTCTATAGTTTTAGGACTTTTTAGAGTGCGGCGCAACTGTTAAAAAATATTTCTGACGAAGGATGAAAATATATTCATAATTTATTAAATAAATTAACCTATTAAAGTATTTTTAATCAAAAATCATTAATCATAATCAAAACAGATGTTAAAGAAACTTAAAATGCATCTGTAAGCCTCTTAGACTCGGCTAATTTCAACTAAAGGAGTTTCAATTTATGTGGTGTGGCTTTGGAAAATCAAGTTTTAGCATTGTGACTGCTTGCCTCGTAACTGCAACTGTGGTGTCTTCTAGTGCTTCTTTTGCTGCACGCCAGCGTAACTATACTCCACAGGAATTTCGTTCTGTGTTGCATGGTCTGGGCTATAAGATAACTGTAAACAATTCACCCCTGACGGATAACGAAGCAAAACAAGCAATCCGTGAATTTCAGAAAGGTTACAAGTTAGGTGTGGATGGGGTAGCTGGGCCGAAAACTCAAGATTGGGCGGCGCAGATCGTACAAATTTTGCAAGCAAATTTAAATGTAGTACTGAAGCCGACAAAACCCCTACCCCGCGATCAATTTTATGGGACGCAAACAGAAGCGGCGGTAAAGGAAGCTCAGAAAAAATTCCAGTTACAAGAAACCGGGATTGCTGATTTAGCATTCCGTCAAAAGCTGAATGCAGAAGCCAAGTCAGCTATCGGTGGTTCACAACCCAAGCCATCGCCTACACCGACGGCTAAACCAACTACTAAACCAAGAACGACAACACCATCGCCATCGCCATCGCCATCGGCAACACCATCGCCATCGCCATCGGCAACACCATCGCCATCGCCATCGGCAACACCATCGCCTACACCGACATCTTCACCTACACCTTAGGGTTTTTTATACTTGGCCAATGTCAACTTCTTTGAGTCGGTTCTTCTAAAGGTCTACCTTTAGGAGTTGGTAAAATTGGCCGACGGTCATCATAAGGCATGGGAATATACTGAACTGTGGGTCTGCCTCCTTGTGGTTGAGGATACAGATCCATAAGTTCATAAATAGAATGGGGCAATCCAACTGTCACGGGTAGCCCCATTTCTGTTGCTTCCTCTACGGTAATGGGGTAGTCGTGGGTGACACGCCCTGTTGTTAAAGCTTCAATAATGGGTTCAATATTTTCTGGGCTGACTTTTTGTTTAGGAATACTGTCTTTGAGCAAAGTCCTCACAAAGCGCTGTACCTGTTGAATGGCTTTAGCTGACAAATCTGCCATGATTAATGTTTGGTCATCAATTTCGCCGATGGGTTTATCTTTTACCACCTTGAGGATACTTGCTGCGGGGAAATTACCTAATTGGGGATCGACTGGCCCTAAGACAGCATTTGCATCCATGACAATTTCATCAGCAGCTAGCGCTAGCATTGTGCCGCCACTCATGGCATAGTGGGGTACAAACACAGTAACTTTTGCTGGGTGGCGAATTAATGCTCTAGCAATTTGTTCGGTAGCTAAAACTAAACCGCCGGGAGTGTGCAAGATTAAGTCAATAGGAACTTCTGGGGGAGTGAGGCGAATTGCACGCAGTATTTGTTCTGAGTCTTCAATGGTGATGTAGCGTGATAAGGGTATGCCGAGTAAACTGATAGACTCTTGACGGTGAATTAATAAAATCACCCGACTGTTACGTCCTTGCTCAAATTCTTGTAAAGCGCGCAAACGACGATATTCGATTTGACGCTTTTGCCAGATGGGTTGTAGGGAAGAGAGGAGGAGGAAAATCCAGAATAAATCGCCAATACCAAATGCCATAGAATTGATTGTCTCAAAATAAAGGATGTCGTCATTAATTGTGACAATTTTCAGGCGATCGCAATTCTATCTACAGGTCTATTAAGTTATTTAAAATTACAATAATTCTTCTAAATCATCAGGATTTACGCCTAATTGTCGCAAACGTTCTGCTAGTTGTGCTGCTTTTCTTTTTGCTTGTTCAGCTTCTTGTTCTGCAATCATAGCTCGTTCATTAGCAGCAGCCGCTTCTTCAGCAGGTTCAGGAATCAATTCTCCTGCTAAAGTGAACCACCTTAACCACAATCTTTCAATATCTCGAAATGACCCTTGCCATAAACCTAAACTTAATTCGATTTCTGGCATGAGTAAGCGTCCATCAGTTAAATTCATCGGTTCATAATGACCGCCTACTAATTGAAATGCTTGGAGTTCATTTGTGTAACGGCTAAACACAATATAGTAGGGAACTCGTAAAATGCGTTCGTAAACTTCCCATTTAGTAGGAGGTTTATTTGTGGCATTTTGTTTATTACCTAAATCTTCATCTTCTGTACCTGGAGATAATAATTCCACAATTACAAAAGGACTGGCTGGTTCTTGCCAAGTCACATAACTTAAACGCAAATCCTCACCTTGATATTGTTTTTGCACGCCGACAACACCAAACCAATCTGGGCGTTTATACCATAAAGGATGTTGTAAATCGTAGTAAAGATTGAGGTCAGCAGCGCTGAAAACTAGTTCAGGATTCCAGTTTATTGGTTGAAAAGTTAAGTATAAAAGTAAGGGTTGTAAAAAGTGAAAATAGTCTGGCAAACCTGGCTCCTCTGGGTTATCGCTGGGTAAATCGTACATTGTGGGTAAGGTTTCCCCAGGCGGAAGGGGCGGGTCAGATTGGGGGATATATTTAGGAAAGGTGGTCATAGTAAGGTTTAATAATTTTCTTCAAGATTGTTCATAAGCTGCCAAAAATTCTTACCGCGAAATACCTATCTGAGTGCAAATTGATCTTAATGTTCCTGATTTAATTTGACTCTGGTTAGGCATTACTAATGGTGTCTCCGAGCCATCTTCATTTTTTCGCACCATGACAATATGTTCGCGTTCTCTAACAATGAACTCAAATGCTTTTATAACTCTCTTTTTAGGAGCATCAACGGGAAATTTAGGCATTAAATAGCCACCTCTGCTTCTGTTAAAAAAGCTTCAATGACTGGTGAGTCATCTTCTAAGATATTATTGCCAAATATCTCGATATAGCAGCGAATAGCTGATTTGACATCAGCCAAAGCTTCGTCATAGGTTTCGCCTTGACCAACTATAGCTCCTTTAACTCCCAGAGGATAAGCTACATAACCATCTGGATGTTTCTCAACAATAATTTTGATTTGTTTCATCGATTTAGTGAGTCATAGTGTAAAGATACGCTTTGCAATAAAAAATTTGCAGTAAAAAAATTTTAATTGGACTTAAGCTGCATATTCTGATTACTCATAATAATTGCTCGGTTGCAAGACGATGCCAAGCTGCTTCTTCTTGTTCTTCTCCGGTGGGTTCATTGATAAGAATAATTACTTTCACCTGCTGATTATTTGCTAACTGTTGCAAAATCTCATCTGGCAATTTTATTTTGCCTTCAGTGGTGATATTCGCTGGAAATTCGTATGCTTTCATGTTGTGTTGAGTTTTCGTCAGTCCTAATACTATTTTGACGCTATTATTTTACAACTAGCGGCGAAGTGCGATGTCTAAGAACGGCTACGCCTACGCTCAGATCCTTTAATGCCAAATTTTGATATCTTCGCTACGGCTATTATCTCTATCTGTTGGGATTCATTGCGTCAAACGCAACTTATACCAATTTCAATAATCTTTGCGACACATCAAAATATTCTAGAGGGCATGGCAGTGCCAGTGCCCCTACAAGCGGGATAATTTATTTGTTGATGTTCCCTAAAGAACCATAGCTAGGGTAAGTTAAGCTAACGCCTGATATTTTTGTAGAGCAATACAGTTTATGTCAGCAACAACCCAAGGATATCAAAGCTAATTGAGCGATCGCGGCACCAAGGCTGATAATTAGCGAGGTATCACAAACAAAAAGATCCCCGACTTCTTGAAGAAGTCGGGGATCTGAGACTGATAATTAGTGCGTTTCTGTTGCATTGATTAAATCGTGTCGTAGATAGCATCATCTTCGCTGTAGCCTTTTAGTAATTGCTCGGCTGCAAGACGATGCCAAGCTGCTGCTTCTTCTTGTTCTTCTTCTGTGGGTTCATTGACGAGAATAATTACTTTTACCTGCTGGTTATTTGCTAATTGTTGCCAAATCGCATTTGGTAATTCTATTTTGCCTTCATCGGTGACGTTGGCTGGGAATTCGTATGCTTTCATTTTGTGTTTATTGTTCGCCAGTTCTAATAATATTTTGACGCTGTTATTGCACAACTAGCTGCGTCGCCAAATTTTGAGATTTCCGCTATTATCTCCCGCAGCCAGCCAACTTCCATCGGGGGTAAACACGACGGATATAACTGAGTCAAAATGACTGAGGCTGTGAATTTCTTTACCTGTTGATACTTCCCACAGTTTGATAGTCTTGTCCCAACTACCACTAACCAAGAATTGCCCATCACTGCTGATGGCTACGGAATGAACCGAGTCGGAATGACCAGTGAGGCTGCGAATTTCGCTTCCTGTTGCTACATTCCACAGTTTGATAGTCTTGTCCCAACTACCACTAGCCAAGAATTGCCCATCACTGCTGATGGCTACGGAATGAACCGAGTCGGAATGACCAGTGAAAGTGCGAATTTCTTTACCTGTTGCCACATTCCACAGTTTGATAGTGTTGTCTTCACTACCACTAGCCAAGAATTGCCCATCACTGCTGATGGCTACAGATTTAACAACGTCGGAATGACCAGTGAAGGTGCGAATTTTTTTACCTGTTGCCACATTCCACAGTTTGATAGTCTTGTCCCTACCACCACTAGCCAAGAATTGCCCATCACTGCTGATGGCTACGGAATTAACCGCTTCGGAATGACCAGTGAAAGTGCGAATTTCTTTACCTGTTGCCACATTCCACAGTTTGATAGTCTTGTCTTGACTACCACTAGCCAAGAATTGCCCATCACTGCTGATCGCTACGGAATAAACCCAGTCGGAATGACCAGTGAAAGTGCGAATTTCTTTACCTGTTGCCACATCCCACAGTTTGATAGTGTTGTCTTCACTACCACTAGCCAAGAATTGCCCATCACTGCTGATGGCTAAGGAATAAACCCAGTCGGAATGACCAGTGAGAGTGCGAATTTTTTTACCTGTTGCCAGATTCCACAGTTTGATAGTCTTGTCTTCACTACCACTAGCCAAGAATTGCCCATCACTGCTGATGGCTACGGAATAAACCGCTTCGGAATGACCAGTGAGGGTGCGAATTTCGCTTCCTGTTGCTACATTCCACAGTTTGATAGTCTTGTCTTCACTACCACTAGCCAAGAATTGCCCATCACTGCTGATGGCTACGGAATTAACCCAGTCGGAATGACCAGTGAAGGTGCGAATTTCTTTACCTGTTGCCACATTCCACAGTTTGATAGTCTTGTCCCTACCACCACTAGCCAAGAATTGCCCATCACTGCTGATGGCTACGGAATTAACCCAGTCGGAATGACCAGTGAGAGTGCGAATTTCTTTACCTGTTGCCACATTCCACAGTTTGATAGTCTTGTCCCTACCACCACTAGCCAAGAATTGCCCATCACTGCTGATGGCTACGGAATTAACCGCTTCGGAATGACCAGTGAGAGTGCGAATTTCTTTACCTGTTGCTACATCCCACAGTTTGATAGTGTTCTCTTCACCATAGTAGTTACCACTACCACTAGCCAAGAATTGCCCATCACTGCTGATGGCTACGGAATTAACCGAGTCGGAATGACCAGTGAGGGTGTTGAGAAGTTCACCTGTAGTTGATGAAAACAAGTGAATAACTGAACCTGCCACACTTGCTAAAATATCTTCCTTGGGACTAAGGGCTACTATTCCAGAAACACCAGGGATGATGTGGATGCATTCCCATGATGGGGTTGTATTGGGACGACGAGATATTACTGGCTGTGTTGGTACTGGCGCAGATTGAGGTGTGTAGGGAGGAGATATTACTGGCTGTGTTGTTACTGGTGCAGATTGAGGTGTGTAGAGAGGAGATATTACTGGCTGTGTTGGCGGTAAGAGACTTGCACCCAGCAAATCCAAAAACTTCTGCACTGACTGGGGACGAAATTTGGAATTTAACGCCATCCCCCGCATAATTGCGTCATTCACCCTGTCGCTAACACTGCTATTCAATTCTTTAGGCGATTGTAGAGTAAAATTTAGCTGTCTAGCTGGTGCTGGCATGGGCGGTTCTCCAGTCAGCAAAAAATATAATGTAGCGGCTAAGGCATAAACATCTATATATTCTCCCCGTTGTTCGATGGGTGCATATTGTTCTGGTGGTGCATAACCAGGGGTAAGACTTTCTGTATGTCGTTGAACTGCACCAGAAATAAATTGTCTCGCAAGTCCAAAGTCAATTAACACTGCTTCTGGTTTACCCGCACGCACCATAATATTATTCGGCTTCAAATCCCGATGCAGTAAGCCTTTCTCGTGAACCAGTATCAAAGCGTCGCCAATTTGCCGAATATATTCCAGTGCTTCCGCTTCCGGTAACGCCCCTTTTTCAATTATTCGCTGGCCTAAATCTTCGCCTTCGATGTACTCCATCACTATACATGGCAAATTATCCTGATCAAAGAGGTTTTCTACCTGCACAATGTGAGGATGGCGACAAAAAGACAGTTGCGTTGCTTCTTCTCGAAAGTCTTGCCGTAATTTATCTTGGTATGATCTCCATTTGGGATCATTCAGGAATTTTTCTCTGAGGGTTTTGATGACTCGCAATTCTCCCCGTCGATTTTTCGCGAGATAGGTGATACCAATTCCACCTTCGCCTAATTTTCTCTCGATAATGTAGCGATTACCAAATAACGGCTGCCCTTGATTCCACATTTATAGTTCACGACTGTAATTTTACTGATATTTTACTTTGACGTACACAAAACTCGGTCTTGTTTCCAGAAATATTTAAGCTGCTGGCGATGTAGCCTAAAATAGCAATATATTCAATTGCCATAAACCTATGACACCAGCAGTAGTTAAAGCTTCATCTTGGCTAAAGACTGGTATCCGCGTCGAAAAAGTCAATAATCTTAATTTGTTTAAATTTACAGAGGAATTAGGTTTGCAGATGCCAGAATTTCTAGATAGAAAAAATGCTATAGAATTGATTGTTTCAAAATAAAAGATGGCGTCATTTATTGTGACAATTTTCAGGCGATCGCAATTTTATCTACAGGTCTATTAAGTTATTTAAAATTACAATAATTATTCTTAGCTTTTATTCTTCTTGTTTAAGCAAACTAATCAAGGTTGTTACCAAAGTTTGATTTTGCTCATCAGTGCCAATAGAAATGCGTAATTTATCTTCTAATCCTGGTTGTTTGAAATAGCGAATGAGAATTTGTTGTTCCTTCAGTTTTTGATAAAGGTACTCTGCATTTCCTTGCGGTGGCTGAACTAGTAAAAAATTAGCTTGAGAATCCCAAACAATAAAACCTAATTGTTTTAAATCGGCTGCTAGCTGATTTTTTGAGGCTGTAATTTTAGCTACACAAGCATTTTTATACTCTTGATCAGTAATTGCCGCAGTTGCAACAGCACAGGCGATCGCATCAATGTTATAACTATCTTTAACTTTAAATAACCCAGACAATAATTGGGGATTCGCTATCCCAAATCCCAAGCGCAATCCGGCTAAAGAGTAACCTTTAGAAAGCGTGCGAATTAAAATGACGTTTTCATATTCCCGAACTAAATCTAAAGCATTTTCTGTAGTAAAATCTACATAAGCCTCATCAATCACTAAAACCCCAGATAACGCACTGGCTAATTTGCGCAAATCTTCACTTGGGACTACATGTCCAGAGGGACTATTAGGAGAAGCAATAAAAGTTACTGCACCATTAGCTGCAATAATTTCTTCTATTGGTAAGCTGTAATCTTCTTGGTAAGGAATTTCTAGAATATCTGCTGCTTGCATCTCCGTTAATGTGCGGTAAAGCACATAAGTAGGCATTGGGTAAACTACTTTGCGACCAGGTTCAGTACAAGCACGAATAACAATACTTAAAACTTCATCGCTACCATTACCCACAATAATCCAATCGCTAGGAATGCCTAAAACTTTACCAGCAGCTTGGCGAAATTCGCCACCATAGGGTTCAGGATAGCGCCGCAACCATTCGCCATCGATATTCCGCAAAACTTCTAAAGCCGCAGGTGAGGGAGGATAAGGATTTTCGTTACTATTCAGCTTGATAATTGGTGTACCTCGCGGTGGCTGTTCGCCAGGTACATAGCTAGCCATTGCATCAACATTTGAGCGGAAATAGTTAGTCATGGGCATGGGGCATGGGGCATTGGGCATGGAAAATTTTAGCTACAATTTTTGACAATATCGTTTTTTGCGATTTACATCAATGCCAAATTTTTCCAATCTCAAAGGGTTGAAGTATTTCGGAGGATTTGAAATACAGTAATTTTTACATATAAATATCAAATAATAAATATAGTAATTATGCATATCTATAAACTGGCAATTACCAAATAGATAATAGTTTATTTGCTCAATACCTATCTTACGTATATTCCAAATCTCCCGAAAATCAGGTATGAATGATATCAGAGTGCTATAAACTAGATAAAGTTGTGAGGGCGCAATCGTGACTGAAAAAAATCGTTCTCAATGGGACTTTGGCAGGTTCATCAAAACCTTGACCTATTTTGAGGTTATTCCTTTTTTAAATTGCATTCAAAAATTAATTCAAGGACGTACTAAACATGAAAAAAATCAACCTAATGGAGGAATAAATGTGAGTCCAATATTAGTAGCTGGTGCAACTGGCGGTTTAGGTAAACGTGTAGTCAAGGGATTATTAGAACGTGGCTATCAGGTAAGATGTCTTGTCCGCGATATTGAGAAAGCAAGGGCAATTTTGGATAATGATGTTGATTTAGTAGTTGCAGATATTACTAAACCAGAAACTTTGACTCCTATTGTGATGGCGAATATTCAAGCTGTAATTTGTTGTACTGCGGTGCGAGTACAACCAGTAGAAGGAGATACAGCAGATAGAGCTAAATATTATCAAGGAGTCAAATTTTATCAGCCAGAAATTGTAGGCGATACACCCGAAAATGTGGAATATCGGGGTGTGAAAAATTTATTAGAAGCTGCAAAACCATATCTCGCTCAATCAAATGAAAAAATAATATTTGATTTTAGCCAACCGTCAGATGAATTGCGGAATGTCTGGGGAGCATTGGATGATGTTGTAATGGGTGGTGTAAGTGCCAGTAATATCCAATTTGTAGATAATACAGCTTTGTTTGCTGGTAATGTCTCTACTGCTAATTCTGGTGGTTTTGCTTCTGTGAGAACTAAGAATTTAGAGCCACCTTTTAATTTAGTTGGTTATGAAGGTGTAGAACTGCGTGTTAGAGGCGATGGAAAACGCTATAAATTATTTTTGCGGACTGATGGGAAATGGGATGGCATTGGTTATAGCTATTCTTTTGATACTGTAGCTAATACCTGGATAAATATTCGCATTCCTTTTGCAGATTTTATTCCTGTATTTCGCGCCAAGGTGGTGAATGATGCGCCAGCAATTGACAGTAGCAGAGTTTGCTCATTGCAATTGATGTTAAGTAAATTTGAATATGATGGCGCGTTAAATCCTCATTTTTCGCCTGGGGGATTCACTTTACAAGTGGAGTCAATTAAAGCTTATGGTGGCACAACTTTACCTAAGTTTATCTTAGTTAGTTCCGCAGGTGTAACTCGTCCCGGTCGTCCTGGGATTAATCTGGATGAAGAACCGCCAGCAGTGAGATTAAACGAGCAATTGGGAGGAATTTTAACTTGGAAATTGCAAGGTGAAGAAAGTTTAAGAAATAGCGGAATTTCTTACACAATTATTCGCCCTTGCGCGTTAACTGAAGAAGCTGGTGGAAAGGAATTAATTTTTGAGCAAGGCGATAATATTCGGGGTAAAGTTAGCCGTGAAGATGTGGCTAAAATTTGCATAGAAGCTTTGAAACAACCACAAGCTACTAATCTGACATTTGAAGTGAAAGCTGGAGAAAATGAGGTTAAATCTACCGATTGGCAGAGGCTTTTTTCTAACTTACAACCTGATAAATAAAGCCGAATAACAGGGAGAATAAATGTAAGAAGATACGTCAAGGGTAGTTGATAGTGATTTTTCCTACTATCTACTTACCCAAGGGAGAAAGTAATAATGTTTAAAAGATTATTTTTGGCTGGTATTTTTGCTGTTTTGCTTTGGTTAGGACTCTTATCTAATACTGCTTCATCACAACAAGTGGAATCGCGAATTAATAACCTAGAAGCTGATTTAAATCGCGTGCAGTTGCAGTTAAATCAGTTGCAGTATCAACTTGGTCAAACTAGGGTTTCTCCATCGCCAAGAACAACTCTGACGCCTAGAACTGCAAGTGGATCTGGCAGAAGTTTATCACAGACAGAACGTGACAAAATGTTTGATCGTCTTGCAACTTTAGTAGTTGAACTCAAGCAACAAGTCAACAAATTAGAGACGCGAATCGCCAAGCTAGAGGCGCGTTAAAAAATTTAATAATTAAATTACGTCTCTAAGGCTGTCAAAATGCGATCGCTCAACGCCCAACGGTTAGAATTAGGTCTAATCCAGCATTTTTCTGCTTCGTTGTAATTGCGTTGATGTACTAGCACTGAGTGTAAGTCTTGCTTCTGCTGATTATTAAGTTTTATTACCATCTTTTCTGCAGCGCGTAATGCACAAGTCTGTTCAAAAGCGGTTTCTGAATTATTAATCATATTTAGCACAGTATAAAAATAAGTCGCATCTCCAGACCATTCTGTGACAGAAAGTCCTAATAATCGCTTACCTTGATCGTTAGATTTCAGTAGATTATTTACCTCTGGTTCAGAAAAATTTACCTCTGAAGCTAACGCGCGCATTCTACCTGCAATCGATTCCATTTCAAATGTACGTTTTGCACCTGGTGGTAGAGAATTTCTCAGTTCTTTGTAGCGTTGACTTAAGCTTTCAATTTGTTTTCTCGCTTCTGAAGAAGGGACTGTTGAAGCATAAGCTTTTTGCCATTCATGGCGCATTTGTCGCATTTCCAACTGCTGTTGTGGTGGTGCTACATCTTCTGCTAATTTAGTATGCTCAATTAAAAATCCTAGAGTATCTCCAGTTAATGATTGTAGCATCGGCATCATACTAGAGCCTGTAATTTCTCCTGCTGGGGTTTTGATTGCGCCTCCGGTTAAAGCTACAATTTTTAGCAAAGATGGCAGCCAAATTAAAGCTGAGAAAATAGCTGTTGTATTAGTTACTTGAAATTTAAAAGTAAATTTTTCACCGCCAGTAATTTGAATGGTGCTGAGTAAGATAAATAGACTGCTAATAATTAACCAATTTTTCGGGATGTGAGTAATTCGTCTGAGTACCCAGTCTACTGCTTCTCTGGAAATTTGGTTGTTAGTTGGTTCTTGATTTGATTTGCTAATCATAATTTTTCTACAAATTTAATTAATCATAGCTATATATAAATTATCGTCAATAAAAGGGCGGGGTTGAATAATGATCGAGAAAAGGGCGGGGTTGAATGATGCTCAAGAAAAGGGCGGGGAGACCCCGCCCCTACGGGAATTGATGGTAACAAATTACCAATAAGGAATTACTTCTAAATTATTGTCCTCGGCTGCTTTTAAAATTACGCCTCGTAATAATTCGTGTCTTAGTGGCAAGATATTTTCGGGTTTACAGGTGAAGAAATGTTCGGCACGTTCGTAAATTGCGATCGCTTCTTCGTTATTATGGGCATTGTAATAAATTAACCCATGAATTTGAGAGTAAATTGCTGACTGTTCATAAAAATAGCGTGACCAAGCTTGGCTAAGACCGCGTTTTTCTGTTTTTGCTAGGGTGGCTTCATTTGCACCAGCGCGCATTGCACCATCACCACGTAGATCTAGTAATTTTAAATCTCTTGTGGCTGTGACGATCGCAATTTGCTGATCGATAATTTCAATACAACCAACATCGCCAAAAATTTCTACTAAACAACTAGAAACTTTTGGTGCAAGGTAATAGATACCGCGTTCTTTATCATTGTCTGGTTGATGGTAATCCAGAGGTTCGTAGGAAACTTTAGCTAATTTCCCACGATGATGATCAAAGCGATAAAGAGGCCCCCAAAAGCGAAAACTTAAAGCAGTCGTACCAAAATCTGTCCGGAAAATTCTGAACAGTTCCGTACCCTTTTTTAAGGTATGAAATTTTGGTTTTGGCCTGCCAAAGTTAGGTGGCGGGACAATTAGTTTAACCACCTTGTCACTCCTCATCTAGTTGATGGAGAAATTAGAAATAATTGAGCGAATAAGAATGAACGATAAAGGATCAAAGATGAAAGTTCCTGTGAATGGAAAACAACACAAAACCAAGATGTCTTTGGTGAGGTGTTTTACCTCCTGACAAATTGACTAAGAGACTTCCAAGTAAAAAAATATTCCATTGTTATTGTTGACAGTTGACTGTTAACTGTGAACCGTCAACTGTCAACTGTCAACAGCCTTCACAATGGATTGTGCAACTTAAAAGCAGAATAGCTTGAGGGTTGATTTCATCTTCTATCCTTGATAATTCAGCCTTTAATGAAATTGCAGACTTTGACTGCATTGGGAAATTACAGCCGCCATACTAAATTCAAAATTAAACCAGCTGATTACGTAGCTTTTTTATCTATTTTGAATATTAGCTGCATTTCTGCTGTGCTGGACTAGTACATTACAACTACATCTACTGCAAATTTCATGTATTAGCTACGTGTTTCCGGACATTTTTATCAATTTAACTGTAGTTTATGTAACTTTTAGCTGCCACTGATTTGCTTTTTTGGCAGGATTTATACTTAGTCAATAGTCAATAGTCAATAGTCCAGAGTCAAGAGTCTATAGTTGAAGATATGGATGAAAGATGCAGGGATTTAGGGGTTTGAAACTGTAAGTTGAATTCTGTACAAACCTGCCCATTCTTACCCATTTATAGGTAGTGTTTGCCTGTTATGATATGATGAAATTAGGTAAAGCCGCCGTTAAATCGGATGGTAAGTAGTACTTTACCTATTTTTTGGACAAGACAACGCCTAATAAGCGTTGAATCAACAGTCTGCAACAATTAGTGCAAGTAATCCCAAACTTTATGGATGGGATAGAGGGATTGCCGTTTATCCCTGTAGTTTTAGGAATTTGGACTAAGATTACAAACTTATTTGTCTAGTATTGTCTATCTTTGGGTAGATTTGTACAGATTTCTATGAACGGTTAAGGGAAGCTTGAATCAACCAAATGAACCCTTAAACAGAAACAGAGACGCAGGGAAGGTTAATTCCCCGCGTCTCCGCGTTAATTGATTGATCATTTGTTGAATAACAGACTACTACAAGACGCCTACCGTACTGGCTTCGGCAATGACATCATCTACTTGACCAAATTTTAAGGCTTCTATGGGTGTTAAACCATTTAAACCTCTATTGGGTCGAGTTAACCAGCTAATTTTCGAGAAAGCAGGAACTTTTAAGGCTTTTAACACATCTGGTAGCCCAGTGACTACTCCATCTGGCCCCTCAGGATCGAATTGCCAAGTGGGAAATTTCCAGACTCCGTTATCTTGAACAGCAATTAAGCTATGCTTTTTTAAGCGATCGTGTGGTGTCTGACGAGTTGTATTGAGTAAATCGGCTACCTGTGGTGCCGTTAATGACGATTTAAGTAATTCTTGTCTCCACCTAAAGTTTCTTGTGAGGGTAGCCAGTTCTAAGCGGCTACGTTCTTCATCGCTAATTTGTTCTGCGCCTAGCTTGGCTGCAAAGTCTATTTCGGCTTGAGAATACTTTGGCTTAATATTTTTTGGCGTTAATCGTTCAGCTAAACATTTTATTTCCTCAGGTTGTAGTGAATTGAGATAATCCTGAAATTCTGTGGCGATTTTCTCTAGTGCTTGCTGCATAACATGTTTTCCGGAAGGAGCATCAATGGTGACGTTAATCCCGCTCATAATCCCTCCTAAACCGATCGCGTAACATAATATTTCACTTCTTTATGTAAGAGATGTCAAATACCTAGATCTCTAGGTTCGCACTCTTATGCATGTTTTACAATCATTCTTAGGCATGACTTATGCATGACTTTTGCATGAGATAGGTATGATTTTTTGGAAAAATAGTCATATAATTAACAAAATGCTTTGATATAGGGGTAATGAGTAGGCGATCGCTTCAAGCATCGGCTAAGGGAATTAGTAAGGCTGAAGCTGCGCTAATCCGCAATTCTTTGACGCAGCAAGGGTTAGCGGGAGAATTAGGAATTAGTCGTCAGCCGGTTACTAAGTTTTTTCAAGGTAAAGCTGTCGATCGCTATATTTTCGTGACAATTTGCGAGAAGCTTAACTTAAATTGGGAAGAGATTGTCAAGCCTTCATCTTTCCCAGAAGAAGAAGCATCAGCTAGTATCAGCCAAATTCAAGTTTTGGTACAGAATGTCCGCGAAAAAGTCCACAACAGCATTCAAAGGCGTTGTGGGGTGATGCGGGTGCTGGATATGGAAAAGCCGCGAAGGTTGGATAATATCTACATTCCTGTTTACATTTGGGAGCGAATCGCTAGACGTAGAAGGCTGGAAATTGGGGAGATAGTCAGGAATTTCGATCCGACAAAGTTTAACTGTTTTAACTTGGGTGTTCTCCAACAACCGCGCTTACCAGCGATAGAAGCTGTAGAAAGCTACGATAAATTGATGATTTTGGGCAAACCGGGAAGCGGGAAGACGATTTTTTTAAAGTGGCTGGCTATTCAGTGTAACTTGGGTGAGTATCGAGGCGATCGCGTTCCAATATTTATTGAACTCAACGACTTTGCACAGATAAAAGAGCAACCCACCTTACTAGAGTATATTACAGAACAGTTTGAAGATTGCGGTGTAACTACACCCAATGCGGCGCTCACCCTTCTCACTCAAGGACAAGCGGTAGTTTTATTAGATGGGTTAGATCAAGTTAGGGATAGGGAATATAACCGAATTTTGCTGGAAATTCGCCAGTTTACTACCCGATTTTATGCCAATTCTTTTCTAATTACCTGTCGAGTTGCAGCACAGAATTATATTTTTGAGCAGTTCACAGAAGTAGAAATTGCTGATTTTGATGAGCAGCAGATTACCCAGTTTGCTATTCAATGGTTTCAGGATAAAACCGCGATCCAATCTGAAGATTTTTTATATAAACTGCGACAAAATCAAGCATTAAAATCACTAGCTACTAATCCTTTATTATTAACTTTTCTCTGTTTAGTTTTTGAAGATAGAGCAGATTTTCACTTAAATACATCAGCAATTTATCAAGAAGCATTAGATATTTTGCTTACACAATCGGATAACCAGCGTCATATTCAATGCGATGCTATGTTTCAGCAAATTTCTGTGAGCCAGACAGCAGAATTATTGCGTAATATTGCAAAAAATTATTGGTATAAAGGCGAATATTTGTTTTTAAAAGCAGCTATTGAGCAGCAGATTTGCGAATATATTTTAAGTTTAGATTTCACAGGAATTGATAGCGCTGTGATTCTTAAATATATTCAAGCTCACAATGGTTTATTGGTTGAGAGAGCAAGGGGTATTTACTCTTTCGCTCATATAGGTTTACAGAAATACTTGGCTGGTATAAATATTTAATACCCATTTCAACTACTTAAACTTTAGCCTCAACTTTGGAAACTACTTTACAAGAATCGCTTTTCAATTGTAGTAATGGTGAAATTGATAAATTCTGCACTTGTTTATCAATACCATCACCCTGAATAATTACCTGGGAACGTGACTGAATTAATTCTCTAATCTCTGTACAGCCTAGAACCGGAGTTAATTCTGTTAAAGCCAGGAGAAATTCTGTGTTTAATTTATCTAGGGATGGTCGGATTGTTTGGGTTAAGTCCGGTACATTACTAAAAGATTTAATTCCTTGTTTTTTCCATTTTTGAAAGTCAGCTTTTTGAATCAGTTTTCCTGCGTCTATTTGTGCTTGAAAAAATGCTGCTACTTTATTGGGGTCTAAATTCTGGCTTGTTGCTTGTTGCCTAACTTTTAATAGTAACTCCTGTTCGCGTTTTAAATCCTCAATAGGGCGTTGATTATTCCATTTCCAACGTGCTACATCATGTGCAATTAGCAATCGCTGCTGAATTAATTTTAGTAATTTATCAACAGGTATTTGTTGTTTGTTAATATTAATATCTGGGGAGTTTAGTATTTTGATTGAGGCGGATTCCCGGTGAGTTAAATATAATTTAAGTCCGGCAGAAACTACTGTACTGCTGAAAAAAAGCCCAAAGAAAATTATTGTTAATAACAACAGTGGATGCTTTTTAAAAAAACTTAAATTCATGGCAAAAAGTGTATACACCCTGCTATATAGCAAGATTGTACTATAAATTGGTAGATATACAGTAGTTTATATCAAATAACAGTTATCATAGTTAATTATAAAAAGCAAGTTCAGGCTGATCGCAGAGGACGCAGAGAAGAGTAATTTTGAGGAGAATTGAGTTTAGGCTCCCAATATCATTAAATATTATCTGGGTCGATGCCTAATTCTCTGAGCTTGGCTGCTAATTTTTCTGTTTTTTGGCGTTCGGCTTGAGCTTGTTGTTGAGCTAGTTCTCGCTGTTGGCGTTCGGCTTGTGCAATTTCATCAGCAGTAGGGTAGCGAGTACCAGTTTCATCATACCAATACAGTACCTCTCGTTGAATTGTGCCAGATGTATAGAGCGATCGCCCAATTCCTAAGTTAATTTCCGGCATCCAAAAGGGTTCGCCTATTTGTAGTTGATATTCCCCATTAATCAATTTATACAATTCAAATGGCTGATGTTGGTCGCGTCGCCAATATTGTGGATTGTAGATGACGTAATAAAGTACACCCAATTGGGCGTAAATATTCAGCTTTGTATCATATTCATCACCAGGAGTTTTAGAAACTACTTCCAAAACAAACTTGGGGACAATGTTTTGTTCTTCCCATACTACATAGCTGAGGCGGGATTTATCTGCTTTGCGCCGTTCCACTCCTAAGCTTAAAAAACCATCGGGGACTACTGGTACTAGATGACTCACGCCTGTAGTGTGGTAAATCCCCATATCAATGCCAAAAAACCAATCATTCCTGTGTGCCCAAATTGACTCCAGGAGAAATAGTAGTAAGTTGGGAATAAAATTCTGGTCTTCATTATCCACAGGCGTATCATCTGAACATGGGAGTTCAGCGCTGGTTGGGAGGACGCGATCGCGTTGATAATTTACCATAGGTCATGAATATTTTACCCAATAGTGTAATTTAGTGTAATTTTAGGCGATCGCGCGCTGTTAACTTGCCTATTTATTCCCAGCGCCCTTCTTCCCAAGCTTTGATGGCATAAAACACCGATGAATAATCATCATTACCAAATGACATTTTCATCGCGGATTGCAATATTTGCCTGACACCTTTAATACTACTAACATCTAATTCAGCTGCTTTAGCTTCATTGATAAATAAGTCTGTATCTTTCAACAAATGTTTGGTGGGAAAATTCGGATTGGCAAAGTTACCATCTAACATTCGTGATAGCTTTTTATCAAAAGTAGGAGCGTAAAGGCTACTTTCTCGGAGAATTTCCATAAACACTTCAACGTCAATATACTGACGTTGAATAAAAGCCAAACTCAAAGAAAAACTAGTTGTCAGGGCAGCAATTAGTTGATTTAAAGCTAGTTTAACTGATGCACCAGCACCCACAGGCCCGACTAAACGGGGTTCGGGGCCAAAGTTTTGCAATAAACTCAAGTGACGTTGAAATTGGTCTTCGCGAGCGCCTACCATGAGAATTAGTTTGCCAGCTTGGGCTTCGGGTATACTACCTAAAACCGGCGCTTCAATATACTCGCCACCTGCGGAGACAACAGCATCTCTAATTTCTAGGCTTTCTGTAGGGGTGATTGTGCCCATTTGGATGACGGTGCGTCCGGAAAGCGCACGCCAGGAAGTATCTGAAAGCAACACGCTATAAATTGCAGCCGCATTTGTCAGCATGAGGATAATGCAATCAGCCGCACGAATTGCATAGCGGGGTTCTGTTACGATTTCGGCACCAGCTGCTTGTAGTGGTGCTAATTTTTCTGGGGTGCGGTTGTAGGCAACTAACTCTATATTTGCTGCCAATAGCCTTTGCGCCATTGGTAGTCCCATCAGTCCAGTTCCCAGAAATGCCACCTTCATTGTTTAGTTCCTTTCGTACAGCTTAGGCGAAGCCTGTGTGAGACTTCGCGTTTTTATTATCGATTAATCGCGTACAGTTAACAGTTAACAGTTAACAGTGATGGCTGATAAATGAAGAAAGGCAGAGGGCAGAGGGCAGAAGGTTAAAAGAAAGATTCTTTTTTCTGCCATAAGTTCACAGAGTAAGTAAATTTATTTATGAACCAAAATCAGAAATGTATTTAATTAGACTTATTTAATCAATACAATTTCCTGAAAAAATTCCCGTTTATTTACTATATATCTGGAAATTCCTTCTGCCTCCTGCCTCCTGCCCTTCGGGTTCGCCACTTGCTTTATGCCGGGGAACCCGTCCACCGCAGTGGCTCACCTTCTGCCTTCTTTTAACTAGCCACCTGCGGCAAATGTCACCAAAATGACAACAGATAGTAAGATGCCGGGGGCAAGTAGCGTCACTAGCATTAACAAATCATGGGTATTCATAATTCCTCGTTTCCTCAGGTTTTTAGTTGTCACTGTTACAGTGTTACCTTAGTCAACTGAGACTAGTACAGCATTAATAGAGTTTTAACTTTTCGCCTACTTTTACTCTGGCACAATTAAGCCTGTTAGCGGTTGAGAAATTTCTGTTTCTGTTAAGCCTTTGCTTTGAACTAACACCCCAAAACCGCCTAACCCTAAGGGGTTGAGTAGTTCGTGGAGAGATTCTCGCCGCCGCAATAGCTGGGAAATTGACTTTTCTTGCTCGGAAAGGGCAGAAATCCGGTTTCCCAACCCTAATGCCATTAAAAATAATCCCTGTTGAGTAAAACCTACTTTATCTAATCCCCAGCGATCGCCCCATCGTTCTAAAGCGGTAAAATCAACATGGGCTGTAATATCCTGCGCTCCGATGTTGACATAAGGGTTGTCATGGTGGCGATGCTGATAATAGCACTGTAAGGTTCCTTGCGATCGCCTGGGGTTATAGTAACGGCTGGCAGGGTAGCCATAATCAATTGTTAACACATACCCGCACAGCAAGCGGTCTGCCACTATACTCAACCAGTCTAAAGCCGCCAAATTAATTTCACTACGATACCCATCGGGGTAATGATTCTGGCGCAAATCAATGCCCACCAAATCCCAATATTCCGCCAACCTGGGGGTAGACAATTCCCCTATTACTTCCTCAAATCCTATCCCCTTGTCCCCCTTGTCTTCCTTGTCCCCCTCATCCTCCTCATCCCCCTCATCGCGCGTTGTCACATAAACCTCTCGCAACTCCCCCGCCTCAAAAATAAACTGATGCACTGGGAAAGCATCAACTAATTCATTAGAAAAAAAGCACCCTTTAATGGAATTAGATGCTATGTCTTCCAAATTGCACCATTGCACTGAGAAATTTTGTAAGCGTTGCTGTTGTTCTTGTTTGAGAGTCGGTGATTTTTCAATAATTAAATATTTCAGTACAGTTAAAAATTCTGGGTGATGCTGTTGATAATAATTAAGAATATGCGATGCTAAAAGTCCTTGCCCTGCTCCCATTTCTACTAAATCAAAGCTTTCTGGTTTTCCTAAAATTTCCCACATTTGCAGGAATTGTACTGCTAGTAATTCGCCAAAGTCATTACCCAAATGCACAGATGTAAAAAAGTCACCACCTTTAAAACCTAGTTTATCTGCATGACTGGAATAGTAACCATATTGGGGATGGTATAAAACTGTATCCATATATTCAGCAAAAGTAATTCGCTTTTCGGGACTTGTGGCGATACGATTAGCGATGACTGTATACAATGCGGAATTAAAACCCATAAAATTTAGTGAGGAGTGAGACTTTAATTATCTATTGAAATAGGTCGGTGCAATTTAAAGATAAATGGTAAAGGGTGTCATTAGTCATTTGTCAGAGACGCGATGAACCCTTGTCTGTACAATTGTGATTGGAGAAGGAAGCGATCGCTTGTATGCATCATCCCCGTAAACTGCGCTTGGGCTATATTTGGGCAAATTACCACGAACAGGTGATAGAAACGCTAATTAGCTCTATATTTCAATACCATAACCGCTCTAAATTTGAAATCTATGGCTATAGCTTGGTAGATGCTGATGATGAATTTACGGAGCAAATGCGCTCAGGATGTGATGTTTTTACCAATCTTGCTCAAATGTCATCGGTAGATGCTGCTCAATGCATTCACAGCGATCGCATTAATATATTAATTGACTTAGGTGGCTATACTAGCTTGAACCGCCCGGAAATTCTTGCACTTCAGCCTGCGCCCATCCAAGTGCAGTATCTTGGAGATACCAGCACCATGAAGTCAGAATTTATCCAATATATTCTGGCAGATTCTTGGTTAATTTCTGATGATTTAGCTGCCGATTACAGTCAAAAAATTATCGAACTACGCCACGCCTTTGTTGCTTCTCCCTTAGCCATTACTCCGCAACTTAAAAGTCTGCGTGACTTTGGCTTACCCAGTAGTACCTTGAGATTCTGCTGCTTTAATCGTAGCGATAAGTTTGATTTGCAAGTCTTTGCTTCTTGGATGCGGATTTTGCAGCAAGTGCCGAAGTCTGTTTTGTGGCTAATTGAAAGCAACCCAGAGATGAACGATACTCTATGTCACCTTGCTCAACAACAAGGTATTACCCCCGAACGTTTGGTGTTTACGCCTCACTTACCTTTAGCAGAATATCAAGCAGCTTATAGCTGGGCAGATATATTTCTTGACACCTTTGTCGCCAACACTGGCGCGATCGCAATTCATGCACTGTTAGCAGGAACTCCGATAATTACTTGTTTGGGTACAACCTTTGTTTCTCGGATGGGTGCTAGCATTTGTGCAGCAATGGGTTTACAAGATGCGCTTGTGGGCGATACAGCGATCGCTTATGAACAAAAGGCTGTATATTTAGCAACTGAACCCAACGAATTACCGATAATGCGGCGCATTTTGGCATCACACCGCCACAACTTGCCTTTATTTCAGCCCCAGCAGTGGATTGCTGACTTAGAAGCCGCATTATGGCAGGTTTGGCAGCGAAGTTAGTAGACTAACAACGCTGTAATTGTGCTAATAACACCACAATTTCATCAATAGCTTGGCGTAATTCGCTGGCAGAGCGATCGCTTTGATTCACCATAATACTAAAAACTACAGGTTCATACTTAGCATTATTCACATATCCAGCTAAAGAAACTGCACCAGTTATTGTCCCTGTTTTTGCTTGCACAATTCCCTCAGCCGGAGTGTTACGGAAGCGATTTTTTAAAGTACCAGTCTTACCAGCAACGGGTAAAGATGCACGATAAATATCAGCAACTGGTGTTTTCGCCATTAAGCGCAAAGTTTGTACTAAAGCTTCTGGTGATATTAAATTACGCCGCGATAAACCAGAACCATCTACTAAAGAGTAACTTGTTGGATCTACTCCCAATTTAGTTAAACTAGCCTTTAAAACTTCTAAGCCTAAATTTGCAGTAATTTTATTCGGCACTCTTGGTTGTTTCACCGCTAATGCTCGCAGCAATGCTTCGGCATATAAATTATTACTATTGACATTTACCTCTGTTACTAATTGTGATAAAAGAGGCGAATCAATAGCAGCAATTTCTTGTTGATTATTACCACCATTAAATACTAAGGTTTGTCCTAAACTAATTTTTTCTGTTGCTAAAATCGTTCGGAAGCGCCGCAAAAAATAATAATTGGGATCGACTACAGGTAAAGTAACTAAATAAGGTTGAGAATTTTCTGTTAGCTGTCCTTGAATCCGCAAAACTGTACCTGTTAAATCGCGAGTAACATCAATATTATTATCTTGATTTTTGCTCACAGTTGTTGACTGATTAACAATCCGCCAGCGTCTTTCCTCATTGCTATCATTCCAGGCTATTTGTAAAGGTTTACCTAAAGCTTGTGGTGTCAGGTTGAAGCTAAAAATATTTTCATTCAAAATAAAACTACTCACAGGTGCGCCATAATCTGACTGCACATCTTCCCATTGCCAAGTAGGGTTAACTATATCTCCTTGAATATAGCTATCATCAGCAATCAATTGTTGAATTTGAGTAATACCTTTCTGTCTTAATTGTTTTGCTAAGGCTTGCAATTGATTATCACCTAAACTGGGATCTCCCCTACCCACAACACGCAACACTCCATTAGAATTTTGATAAATAGAGGTGCGGATGCGAAAGTTTGTACCTAACTCTTGTAATGCAGCAGCAGTGGTGAGTAATTTTGTATTAGAAGCTGGTATAAAGTATTTTTGAGCATCTCGACTGTAGAGAGTTTGTCCAGATGACAAAGGTTGAATTAAGATTCCCCAACGCACGCGATTAAATGAGGGACGATTGATAATAGCCTCTATAGAACTTCCCAGTTGTGCGGGACAAATTTGTTTTGTGGTGGTAGTTGGTGGTGCTGATGTGGGAGTTTGAGCTTTAGTTGGTTGCTGAGTAACACCTATTTGGGTAGTGAGAAGCAATAGTGTTAAGCCAATGGTAGATTTTTTAGTCATTCAATATTGCTGAAAAATATTTTGTGATAATAATACCAATTCAAATCATCTTGGCAATACATCAATGATTCATTATGGTATAACAATGTTCCCTAACTATCTCTCGTCTTCTTTTTGCAAATTATGATAAATTAAAGGTGCATTTTTGACGATTTTAGTTTTCAATATCAGAGACAGAAAGGATAATTTTTTGGATGAAAATTGCCTAGTAAAATACTAAAGGTATTGATGGAAAATGCCTACTTGACTACAGAAAATTATTAAAAATTAACAGTCAAATAAAAAGCTCATAAGAGCGCTGATAACGCCATTATGAGCTTGTTGTTGATTCTGCAAGTTTGATATATGATGATTTGTCCCAATCTCAGGTAACCCAGCCTACAAGAGGGGACTTTCTGCATCAAAAAAATTAATCTTCGTAATCATATTCTTCGTCATCATCTTCGCCAAAGATGTGGTCTATAATCTGTTGTGCGCGGCGGTTGGAAATATTTAAGGCGTCTTGCAGTTCAGAGACATATTCCTGTTCGCCTTCGGGTACTTCACCATCAATCCCGACTACCAAAAGGGCGGTAATATAAGCGGCTTCTCGATATTCTTCGTCAGGTAAGGAAGCGATCGCTAGTTCAATGACTTCTTCTGCATTTTCTTCTTCTAACAAATCATAAACTTTTTCTGTTAATTCATCAAAGTCTTTTTCTGAGAAGTCTTCAAACTGGGAAATGCCAGCTAGCATTTCACTCAAAGCAAACTCTTCGGTTCTACTGACACCTTCATCATCCGAAGCAGCAGAAAATAATCCAATAACGGCGATGGCTACTTCTGGTTCTAAGACAACGGAACTGTTGCTTCCTCTATTGGGAAATTTACGTTGAAACATAATTATCCTTTAAAAGTTTTGCGATCGTTGGGAATAGCTATCTTTTGTCCTGACATCTAGGATTCCCAAAAAAATCGCTAAATGCACATCACCTCGGATTTTTTTGTCAATAGTCAATAGTCAATGGTCAATAGTCATTATGCTTGGTTGATATT
This sequence comes from Calothrix brevissima NIES-22, assembly GCF_002367995.1. Classification (GTDB taxonomy): domain Bacteria; phylum Cyanobacteriota; class Cyanobacteriia; order Cyanobacteriales; family Nostocaceae; genus Aulosira; species Aulosira brevissima. Next base: position 4,420,682 of record NZ_AP018207.1, on the reverse strand, counting down.
TATACTATTTGCTAGGTCAATACTTACGCGCAAACTCCCTCAAAGTCTTATTTTTATTGGGTTTATTTTTCTGTTTTCCTTGCGTAAGTCATAAAAAAGACGCAGAGGATACAATCCCCTGCGTAGAAAGATATTTGTTTGTCAAACAAATGACCAATGACCATTGTACAGACAAGGGTTATCGCGTCTCTAACAATTGACCATCCTAAAGTTTATTACCACATTCAGAACAGAAGTTGTGAGTGGGCTGGTTTTTAGTGCCGCAGTGGTTGCAATACAATGGTTCGACAGCAGTTTTTGGCGCTTGCTTGGGTAAGCCAATCATTTGAGCGTTGCTCTTACCAGGGGCTACCATTGGATAGCAGTTTTCATCTCTGGTAACGCGCACATCAACAACTACCGGGCCATTATGTGCTAGCATTTCGGCGATCGCATCAGCGAGTTCTTCCCGCTTGCTAATCACCATGCCTTTAATACCATAGGCTTTGGTCAACAACTCAATATCCGGCATCCCCACTTCCATGTTGGAGCAGGAATAACGCTCGCCATAAAAGGCTTGCTGCCACTGGCGTACCATTCCCTGCCAGCCGTTGTTGAGAATGACAGTCTTGACATTTAAGCCATATTGTGCTAATGTTCCCAATTCTTGCAAACACATTTGGAAACTAGCATCGCCACTGATACAGATAACTTCTTCATCAGGGAAGGCTGCTTTTGCACCCATAGCGGCGGGGACACCAAAGCCCATAGTGCCTAAACCAGCGCTAGAAATCCAGCGACGGGGGCCATTCTTGAGGAACTGTGCTGCCCACATTTGATGCTGACCGACATCTGTGGTGTAGAAAGCGTTGGGTGCTTGGCGACCGATTTCGACAATTACCTCTTGGGGTGAGATGCTGTCTGGGTGTTGTGGCACTATTAAGGGGTATTCGTCTCGCCAACGGTTAATTAAGGTTAACCATTCTTGGTTTTGGTTGGGTTTCGCCTTGATCCCTGCTTGCTTGCAGCGACGTAACAAGTCAACTAAAACATTGCGGACATCACCGACGATGGGCACCTCTGGGACGCGGTTTTTACCAACTTCGGCAGGGTCGATATCGATGTGAATGACTTTCGCTTTGGAAGCAAATTCATCTAATTTGCCGGTTACCCGGTCATCAAATCTCGCACCGACACAGATTAACAAGTCACAATCTGTCACCGCAAAGTTAGCGTAGGCTGTACCATGCATCCCCAACATACCCAAGGCGAGAGGATGATGTTCGTCAAAAGCACCAATCCCCATGAGGGTGGTGGTGACGGGAATGCTAAATAATTCTGCGAGTTCTTTAATTTCTTCGTGGGCAGAGGCCGCGATCGCACCGCCACCAACATACAATAATGGTCGGTTACTTTCGCGAATTAATTGAATAGCGGCGTTAACTTGCCGGGGGTTACCCTTTACTGTCGGACGATAGCCGCGTAATTTTACAGAACCTGGTTCTACAGGTACATAGTCAAATTCTTCTAAAGCTACATCTTTAGGCACATCAATTAAAACCGGGCCGGGGCGTCCGGTGCTGGCGATGTGGAAAGCTTCGGCGACAATCCGCGCCATATCTTTCGGGTCGCGCACTACATAAGAGTGTTTAACTACTGGTAGGGTAATCCCATAAATATCGGTTTCTTGGAATGCATCCGTACCAATAGAAGCCCGTGGTACTTGTCCTGTAACCACAATCATGGGGATTGAGTCCATGTAGGCGGTGGCGATACCTGTTACCAAGTTAGTCGCCCCTGGGCCGGAAGTCCCAAAGCAAACTCCTACCTTACCTGTAGCGCGGGCATAGCCATCGGCTGCATGGGAAGCACCTTGTTCGTGACGCACGAGAATGTGCTTAATAGTACCAGTTGCTTCCACTTTGTAAAGGTCATCGTAAATCGGCAGAATGGCTCCGCCGGGATAACCAAAAATATACTCAACACCGTGGCGCTGGAGGCTGTCTAGGAGAGCAAAACCGCCGGATGCCCTGGTAGGGGTTACCGAGACGGCTGGAATGCTGGTATTAGACTGGGCAGGATTCTCGGTCTGGGGGGGACTGATTCGGGTTGGCGATCGCACTGTCAAACCTCTGACAATAGCTAAGTTAATGCATGGATTCTGTAATTAAGATTTCATTTTAATGTAAAACTTTAATAAAATCTGTACATCAATATCTATTTTTTATATCAGCTAAGACTATACAACTAGAATTTGATTTTTGCCAACAAGACTTAATTGTTGATTTATTCAGCTTTCCGAGTTTTTTTCTCCAACAGTCAACGCTCAACAGTCAACAGTCAACAGTTAATAGCCAATAGTCAATTACTGCATCAATTAAATGACATCTTGTAATACTCGACGGGTATTTTTCCAAGCCCAAACACCGACAGTCGCAACTATGAGACTCATGGCTACAAGTACAGTCCGCAAACCCAAAAAGTCGGTTAATGGCCCGGTAATTGCTAAGGGTAAAGATAGCGCAATATTTACGGCATGATTTTGAAAACCAAACACTTTACCATGCATGTTGGGAGGTGCTTGTTGTTGAATCAGAGTTTGCATGGGTACGCCAATAAAAGCTGCACCAACACCTAATAATGCACAAAGTCCTAACGCGAGTAATAAGTTGTGAGTGAAGGTAAACACCCCTAACACCAGCGCCATCATCATAAATCCGATTAACGGTAAGGGTTTGCCATGCAATTTGACACTCCAGTGACCTAAAATTCCCGCACCCAAGACCATACCTACGCCAGCAGCTGCTAAGAAAAAGCCAAATTGTTTTTCTTTTAAACCAAAGTCTTCCGCTAATCTAATTGTCAGTACTGTTAAAGCTGCAAACACGCAATACAAAGTTACCAATTGCAGCATAGCATTGACGACTAAACGATTTTTCTTGAGATAGCGCAAACTCTCTGTTAATTCTGCCCAAGGTTTACCTTTAGCCTGCTGCGTTCCTGGGGCTTTATCCTCGCTCATGGTAATCGGCTGCATCATGGCAGCTGATAATAGATATAGTCCAGTAACGATAATTTCTTGACCGTACTGTTCTCCCAGAAACTCTTTTGCCCAACTTAAAATTGGCTCTCCCACAGCGAAGCCCACTATTAAAGCACCCATCATAGTGCTACTAAACAGGGCATTGGCTGCCATTAAATTCTCTGGGCGCACTAATAGGGGAATAGCAGCTTGTTCGGCTGGGGCAAAAAATTGCGTTACCGTAGAAACTGCAAATACAAGTATTAATAAAAACAAAAACTCTCGTGGTAAAAACGGAATAGCTAGCGTCAATACCCCACGGATAACATCTGAGCCAACCATAATTAGCTTTTTCGGCCATAAGTCAACAAAGATACCGCCTGCCGAACCGAAAAGAATCGCTGGTATGGTAAACACTACCATGAGCGTGGAGTGCATTGAGCTTTCTGCCAAGCCGGGAAGGGGCGGGTAGTTTTCTAGCAGGGCAATCATCAGTACGAAGAATACCTTATCTGCTAACTGGGAAACCAGTTGCCCAATCCACAGGAGCATAAAATTACGGTTTTTTAGCAGTGCGCCAAACCCGTTATTAACAGCAGCAGGTTCTGTAGGAAACATTTGATACTAAGTAAGAGGTACTGGGGTAGATGAGGGCAGGGGTATAGGGCAGGGAGCAGGGGGCAGGGAGCAGGGGGGAGAAAATCATCTTTAAATCTTCCTTGTCCTCCTTGTCTCTCTTGTCCTCCTTTCCCTTATCTCCTTATTTTTATCGCTCCGGTGACAAAATTTCCCTATATTCTCACTCCTGCTGGACAACTTTATTTTCCGGACTATTTGCTTTCATACTGCCGCAACAACAGGTGTATGAATTCAGTAGCAGTGATGCGATCGCTTTTGGGGTAAAATTCCTCATTAGGGTTTACCGCAAAACCTCGGATGGTTTGGGGCGATCGCCAAATAGATAAATGTTCAACTGCTGGTTGGGCATAAAAGTTATATTTCCCACTACCCAATAAAGACGAACTCCAATGGGTGAAATAATCATGGCTCATCCGATGAATGGGAAAATCACCCCATAGTGGCACACCCCATCCATCTATAGCAATAAAAGCTGTGACTTTTCCCCCCAAAAGTTGCCAAGAATGGGCAGCCAGCATCGCTCCAACTACACCTGCGCTAAAGCTGATGAAGATTACGGGCGATTCTAACTTATCACTCAAGCAATTGTGTAAAAATTGTAAAATATGCAATGGTGATATTGTCAGTACGCCCTGCTGTGGGTAGACTAGTATATTTACTGATTTGTTTGTAGTTGAACTATCAGAATTTAAATTTAAGCACCCTGAGATAAAACTCTCTGTTAATTCTTGCTCATGTATTCCAGGGCAAATGATGATGTTCATCTATCTTCAATCTCTGGTTCAGAGCTAGGGTTGAGCATTGTTAAAACTTTATTGCTTATAAATACAACTTATATACTTATTGAGGAATATCAAAATTCTGATACTCCCTAATGTATTTAAAGGGAAAAGGGACTACGGTACTTTGCCCCGTGCGGACAAAATCAACATCCATAGTTTTAAGGAGTTGTCTAAATATCAGTTTTGACTCATCCACTGCAACGATTTTACGAAGATGGCAAGCATCTTTGAAAGAATAATCTTTTACACTTCTCTCTCCCACAAAATAATATGCTTCTTTTTCGGTCTCGCCAAAATAATTTATATGGAGAGAAGCATTAAATAAATCTTCAAGGTTTTCCTTCTGTTTGGAAAAAATTAGCCTAATATCATATCTGTTCAGAAGATAGCTACGTAATTCATTAGTAACATTTGAGATTTTTCCTAAATTTTCATTTATCAGTTTCCGGAAACTGCTTTTGTCTAGTTCGTTATTACCTAATCTGCGTAATTCTTCAGTGAAGAATATAAGTTTGTCGTTATCTTTCGTGGAAACTTCAGCCATAAATTCTTCAAGCAAATCCGCCAAAGCATTTCCCGTTCGCTGATCTTCAGGAAGCTTTGTCTCGACTTCGTTGATAATAGTTTCAATTTTGGAAAGATCAGGAATGGTGATTTCATCAGTACGGAATATCTGATTTATATCACCCGTATCAGAAATCACAAGACCTTCGAGTGTTTTGATTTTATCTTCAGACTCAGTCTCAGTCATTAATTCTTTATATTTGTCAAATCTTTCCCAATTGAATATGTTTCGTTTCTCTCTTGTATGAAATTCAAAATTTCCATTTGGCTGAATTTCCATAAAAATCACATGACTTGCTTCTTCATCCCAAGCTGCAAAAGTCCAAACTCCTTTCAATCCAAGTTTAGACCACTCAAAAAGATTTAATTTTTTAGAGCTAATATCCCGCTTTATAAGTAGTTCTTCGATGCTTGTTTTAACAATAGAATCAGAAATATTTATGGTTGATTCAATTGTAAGATGTTGGCGCTGAAATATATCTGTAGAAGCGAGATATTCATCTTCTTGCCCCATTTTTTCGTAAAATTCGGCATCATGTATAATTCTAAAATTGAGAGCGCCTTTCTTATCACGTTTACCAAAAGTAATTAGCTTTTCATCAGTGATGTAAGGAAGAAGTGATTCTTTTAAGTTTTTTGCTAACTCAGCAGAATCTTCATTCTGAACTGTATCTATTATGTTTATTGGTTGCCCATCAAGTATTGAATGAAGCTGTTGTGGCTTTTTAAGCAAGGTGTTCGTTAGTTCAACGCTGTCGTCGATTTCAACAGATGCAAAATCAACACTCATGTATTCAGATAAATGTTCTTGAATACTTTTGAAGGCTTGATGGAAAATGCCGGCTCGGCTGTTTTCAAATTCTTTAATACTTCCAAATTCAATAAAATTAGTATGACGCCTTTTTCCTTTTGTACTACATTTTATATAGGACTTAGTAGCATCTGTTTGTTTCCCGTCAGAAGGAAGCCACCTTCTTAGGGATGCTGTACCACTATGGAAGACATATTCAGGCCTTTTAAGAATCTTTCTTAATTCCTCGCCTTTGTATTCTTTTAAAATAGCAACTTTTTTGCGATAACTAGCTACACTAACATTCAGTAAGAATTCGGTTTTTTTCCCATCAATACGATTAATAGTTATCTCAGCGATACCAATTGGATCATAAAGCTTATCTGTTAATGCTGGCACTTTCAATAATGTACCAGTGAGATTTGAGAAATGTAGATCCTTAAATCTTGAGCGTGATGCACCTAAAGAATTTATTAATAATCGAGCAAGTGTGACCTCACATATGCACTCATCATTTCCGTTATAAACAGCCTGGGGCTTTACTTCAATTGCAGATACATTAGCAAATTTAGGATCTGTTCCCAGTTTTTGACGTAATTCATAAATATTATTTGATTTTTTGTCAAACATAGCATAAGCATATTGAGCATACCCAACTGCCATAGCTTTATAGTCATTACCAATAATGTAGTCTAGTTCTTCCGCCCCCCACCATTTACCCTTTTTTTCTCGTTTTAAGCGAATAAAAACAAAGTCTCGTTCAATAGCATCAACATGAAAATCTATCTTTAGTCTGTTTGTAATAATGCTCATTTACAAAATTCACCCTGAATAAAGTTCAATGCTGAGTTATCGATTTTATCATTTTTACAGAGATAAGGAACTTCAACAATTTTTCCACTAAATGACAAAATTGGACGAAAAGGTGTGTTTGAAGTACCAAGAAGGTTGATAACAAAAATCCTTTCTGCACCGACAAATGCCATTTTTTCCATAATTTTATCAAGTAATTCTTCAGATGGCACTGCAATCTGATCGTTCCATAATTTGAAGTCTACATAAATTTTCTGCTCTGTTTTAAAGTCAAAACACTCAAATTCATTCACATCCAGTTCTAGTAAGTGAGTATTTAATAAATTTTCAAAAATATGTTTTCCACATACTTCACCTAACGCCCCTTTATAAATATTGTTGAACATTGGGGGTGTTAGCATAAGTTTAGATTTTGGAAATGCTGTTGCCCAGCCAGAATCAATGAACAATTTATGTAGTAGATCAATTTTCATTAACTCTGAAAGACGGGAAGTTCTTTCACTCACTTCTTTAACTTCTTTTTTCCCGTATCCATCAGAAAAGAAAACTTCAATCTCATCATAGTCATTTTCATGTGAAAAATAATATGAATCGGCAATTTTTGGTAATTTTAGGTAATAACTATTCCAGTTAGGATTGCATTCTGACTCTTTTGCCATAGCAGGTTGACGGAGAGTTTGTTCTCTCAGATCCTGCCATGCTTTAATACTCTTATGTGTCCAAGGAGTATTCAGTTGGCGGCGTATGTTAGCAGAATTTTGATGACTTCTAAGAGATGCTCGGTTTTGTGCTTCTATTAAATCTTCAGATGGACATATTGATTCACCTGCTGATTTTAACAGAGCAGCATATTCACAAACAGGAATTACATCTTTTGGTAAAGCAAAACCAGTTAAGTGTTTTCGGATTGACGCATCAGCCAGAATATGGATTGTTGGAGCCTTCATATTAGTTCGACATATTCGACCTATTGCTTGGATAATGGTTTTATTCAAAAAGCGTGAATAAGCACCTGTATTATATAAGTTTATGAAGTCCTCAGCCTTTTGTTTAGGCTGGTATCTTCCTATATATCTCTGAAATGCTCTATCTAACTTGCTCTTAAATGTATTAAGTGAAAAAGCTCCATTTTCCCGCAAGAATTCTAATTGAAAAATGTATTTGATAAAATCATCATCTGCGATATTTTTCCCATAAATATTGACAAGTAGATTTGTTGGGCTATCTAGATAAATGCCATTAATATCCATATCCGAATTTTTTGCCAAGCTATTAATGTGTATTGCTTCTAATTCAGAAGGAATAGGAAATTGTAAATTCTGTCCAACTCCGATTGTTTGGTAGGCAGAGATAATGAATCGGCGTTTATTATATTTCAGAGCATTCAGCAGTTTCTCTTTATTTTCTTCAAACTTATCTCCACTAAGTAAGAAAATCGTATCTTCCACACTACCATCAATGGCATCTTTTTTGTCATCTAATAAGTATTTCGCATATTTATACAATATGTTCAGATCGAACTTCGGATCGGAAGGCTTTGGTAATTTACTGAAGAGACAAAGAAAGGCATGACAATCAGAATGATCCAGAAAATATTTCCATGCAGTTAACGCCCTGACATAACGACAAAATGAAAATTCAACACTCTTCTTATCATCATCATTAGTTATTTGATGGCTAAGTTTGTTCCATAAAGCCTGTGCTGCTTCTCGGTCACGCAAAAGCTCCTCAAGCTGTTTGATTGCTTCCTGCTGTGATTCTGTTCCAATAAATTCAGTTTGTATATCTACTTGATCGTATCCTTGAGTTGCTTGAGAATATGCGTTTTTGAGCTTAATAAGAGCATCTTCTTTAAGACTTATAAATGAATCTCCTAAATGGGATTTGAGATACTCTAGATCGTAATTGCCAATATTTGTATAAAGTCCAGCAGTTGCAGAAATACCAACGACCATAGCTTGTGAGCAAACTCCCGCCAGAAAAGATTCTGGTGTACGGCTAAAGTTGAACATATATATCTTCGATAATGTATCATGCTCATCACTATCGACGATATCGTGATATCGAAAGCCTGTATCATAAAAAATCTGACTTTGGATTGTTCTTTTGTCGCTTTGCAAGCCATACTGTAAGTCTTCTTCTAGAATTTTATTGGTCAAAAATGCGACATCTTGCTCATCAAGGAGAAAATTATTCAGAACTGTTTTAATAGCCGATTCGAGTGGAAAGCCTTCTTGATTACTTTTATTTTCTTCTTTTAAACGTCGATAATTATTAGCTAGATGCTTAATTCCTGTCTGAAAATAGGTTAGAAATCCGGTAATCTTACTCAGCAACTCTTGTATGTCTACACCAGGTTCTGTTGTTCTAATATCAAAAGACTTAATCCAATTTGTACGGTTTTCTACATCTGCAATAATTTTGATACGCTGATGACGATTTAGTACATTATGAAATTGGTAGTCATAAAAAAGAAAGTTTCTCGTTTTTGTCAAAAAGTCATCATGAGATTTACAGATATGTTGTAATTGATATGTTTTAAATATGTAACTTGCTTTATCTCGAAATGATTCAATTTTTTGTCGTGGAGATAACCAATCTTTTCCGTAAGATTTTTTCTTAAGCCATCCAGATTCCTGAAGCAGCCTTTCAGGAAATTCGTTTTGCATAAGGTGGTTATGAATATTCAAGAATAAATCAAGAAGATCGACTCTATGACGCAAGCCTGTTTGAATAATATTGTTGAGAACAGCATCTTTCGTAGTATCAAACTCATCAATAAAAATCAGAGATTTCTCAATCAATCTTTCAGTAAAGTAATATGATTGCTCAACCAGTGTCGTGTTTTGAGCAATGAACTTATCCATACTCATAAACAGGACAGTTCTTTCATCTGTAAATACTGCCGGATATAAATTACCAATCCATTGGTAATCTTGTTCATTTTTTATAGCTAATAAACGGGCTTTTTTATTTTTAAAATTTTCTTTCAATATTTTCTGAATATTTTTGCGGAATGCTGGCTCTAGGTCTTTCCGAATTTCGCTTTTTAGCATAACTTGAACTTCTTTTGGAAGTGAACTATTTTGGCCCGTTATTATTCGAGATTTTAATTGCTTATAAATTTCTGTTTTAAACTGTTCAGGTATTTTGTTATCATTCTCCAGAAGATTTTCAATAACTGTATCAACGTTAGAATTAATAAAAAGAACATGTTTATTAAATTCATTTCCTTTATCATCATGAATAAACCGCTTTCGTAGTTCATTTATTGGTAGGTTCTTCTTGAGGTTAGTAATAAAAATAATTTTCCGGTTTTGGGCAGCAAATTCTTGATAATTAGAATAAATAAAGTTTAGGACATTGTACGTTTTCCCAAAACCAGTTGGCATACTCAATAGAAGTAGTCCAGAATTAGCTTGTTTACAGTATTCGTTTAAGATTTCTTCCATATACCTAATGAGCTTAGTAAAGTTTAAATATGAGATGGTTAACAAACTAATAATTAATTTATGAGAGCGAAAATCCTCAGTGTTACATCGAAAAAATTTTATTTCTGCAATGAGTACACCTCTGAAAAAAGTAACAAAACTCAACTTCTTTCAGAGGTGTTTGGGTTAGGAATGTATAATTATTACAAATTGTATATAATTTCAAGCTATTCCAACCCATCTTGAGGCCTGTTAACCTGATGGAGTAGCTTAGTTGACCTACTTACTGCTTCAGCTTCAACACAAGTACCGTCAGCCAAGAAGGGTGATCTGCAATTATGGCGATCGCAAGGCAGTTATGTGCTATTGGTTACACTATGCTGGCTCTACATATCTACAGTTAAGTAAATTTTTTGTTCAGTAAATTTTGTTAAGTAAATTTTTCTGTCTAGATCCTCACGATAGAGGTAGGAAAATCAATACCTAGTTATGATATTTGTAGCTATCCTATCCCCTGGGATGGGATTTTATTTTACTCAGCTGGGAAATAATCAAGTTATTTCTTTGATATTTCTCTCCATTCTGGTTATATTGAGGAACTCACTGTGGTAGCGACGCCGGAAAAAGTACAACATACCCATGAGCAATCATCACGACAAGACCGAGTAGCCGTATTACTTATGGGCTACGGCGAAGTCGAAAGCTACGAGGATTTCGCTAACTATAACGAACAGGCTTTAAATCTACTGACAGCAAAATTTGCACCAGTCCCGACTTGGATTTATCCACCTTTAGCCAAGCTTTTGGCATTATTTGACCGTCATGAGTGGGGACATACCCATCATGATTTTATCTCCCCACATAATGCTATCTTTGAACAGCAACGTGCTGGGATTGAGAAGAATTTACAAGCCAAGTGGGGTGAAGGCGTTCAAGTTTTCAAAGCTTTTAACTTCTGTGCGCCTTTTTTACCGAAACAAGTTTTAGCAGAGATTAAAACTCAAGGCTTTGACAAAATCTTAATTTATCCCCTACTAGTGGTTGATTCTATCTTTACTAGTGGCATTGCGATCGAGCAGGTGAATAATGCTTTAGCTGAGTTGGCTGATGGTGATGAACATTGGCTAAAAGGAATGCGTTACATTCCTTCTTTTTATAATGAGCCAGCCTATATTGATTTGATGGCGCATTTGGTAGAGGAAAAGATTAATGCTGATTTAGCAGCTACTTATCTACCTTCGCAAATTGGGATTGTGTTGATGAATCATGGTTGTCCCCATAAGGCGAAGGGGTTTACTTCTGGGATTAGCGAAAGTGAAGCGCTGTATGAATTGGTAAGGGAGAAGTTGATTAATCGCTATCCTTTAATTTCTGTGGGTTGGCTGAACCATGACACTCCCCTAATTGAATGGACGCTACCTAATGCGGAGCAAGCGGCTAATAACTTGATTCAATTGGGTGCAAAAGTGATAATCTTTATGCCAATTGGTTTTGCGACTGAGAATCACGAAACTTTATTGGATGTTCACCACATTATTCATGCTGTGGAGAAGAAGCATCCCGGTGTGGATTTTGTGCAAATGGCTTGTGTGAATGACCGTCCGGAGTTTTTAGCGATGGTTGCACAGTGGGCTGATGAGCATATTAGCGCGTTGCGGGCTGAGGAAGGTGTGGCGGTTAATCCTCACTTGGATGGACATCATCATCACCATCACCATCATTAAGGGGGAGTTTTAAACGCAAAGGTACGCTAAGTCAGCGCAGAGGAACGCAAAGGATGATGATTTGCGTTCTTCTTTGCGTGGTGGACACTTTGCTGAAGTTAGGATTTCAACGATGCAAGTGTTTTCTTAATATTTGAGATTTTATGGGAGTTCGCCAAATTGTTCTCGGTAGCGAGAGAGTAGGGATTCTAGTTCGGCGGCGCGAGTTTCAGCCTGGATACGTTTATCTGTTTCTTGTTTGAGTGCTGCAATTAATTCATCAGTTACCAACAATTTCTCGCCATTATCTAAGCGATAAAAGCCAATTAGTTTTCCTTCTACAGCGAGGCGTAGTTGTAAGATTTGGCTGCAATTATCGGTGATGGGTTCATAAATATCTCCGCGCAAACGATATCCTTGTAATTGTTGTTCAATCCATTCGCCTTTGGGGTCGAATAACCAATATTCTTCTACTTCTAAACTTTCATAGAGATTTTTCTTAGTGGTTTTATCTTCTTCTTGAGTTCCTTTTGAAGTGATTTCAAAAATTACCTTTGGTACTTGTTTTTCTTCCCAAATTTTGTAGTTATCTCTTCCCCCTGGTTCAACGTCATAAATTACCATGACATCGGGTGCTACTCTTAATTTGGGAAAGCCTTGGGCGTAATATAAGAATTGATTAGCTAAAACTGTGGCGCGGCGACCTTGTAGATATTGTCTAAGTACTTCTAGTGTTGTTAAAAGTGCATACAAATGGTCGTAAGTTTCAGCCACAGGTTCTCCATCGCTGCTGGGATAAGTAATTTCTGATTTGGGAATAGCGCTAGTCATAACACATTTAAGTAGGTCGGCGTAATTAAATATAACTGGCAAGGGCTGTCATTAGTCATTAGTCATTGGTAAGGGTTTTAAAGAAATTTACAGTGCTTAATATAGTTATGTTTATTTCCACTGACTTACTTATATATACCAATCCTAGATCATTTGTAAAATTTACCAATTCTCAATTTTTTCTCTTATCCTTGGCGTACTTGGCGTCTTGGCGGTTCATTAAAAAATTTTTTCACAACTCAGATAGGATTGCTATAGGTGTAAATAAATAATATTTTAGCAAGAATTACGAATTACGAATTACGAATTAAAATCTGCTTTCATATTCAACTACAGCGCGTCCTTCATCGCCTAAATTAGTAGCCGCACGTACACGCACTTCATCATTTAAACGATAAATTACGTTGTAAAGTAAGGGTTCATTACTTGCAAAGACTCGCGATAAAGATAAAGAGAAATTTCTGGAGATATCAAATACACCTTCTGCTGCTAAACCAAGGACGGAAACATTGGTATTTCTATTAGTTACCAGTGTGGGAAATAGGCGTAATTCACTTAAGCCGATGGTTTCACCGATTTGGCTGACGGTTCCTTGTAAGTTGGAGAATATTGCTGAACCGGCGATGTTAATTAGTCCTAAACCTGTATCGCCTTGTTGTAAAGTATTAAGGAATGATCCGCCAAGTAAAGCGACGATTTCACCACGACTACGGCGAGGTTCGCTAGTTAGTACCAGGTTTCGCGATAATTGACTTGCTGGGCCTTTGGCGATGGCTTGAATGCGGACAGTATTTAAGGTGCCAAAGTTAATGGCGGAAACATCTTGAATTTCACTAGATATGCGTGAGGTTCGTCCTAAGGTGCGTGTTGCTTCGGGGACAATGGCGACTAGGCGCACATCTAAGGTGGGATCAAATCCTTGACTGGGGGTAAATGTTGCGGTTTGGTCGTAACCACGGGCTAAGGTAAATTGGGTGGTAAATAAATTTATCTGTCCTCTTCGTAAACTCACCTCTCCTTCGGGACGCGGTTTAGCTAAACTACCGTTGAGTGTGATGTCTCCTTGGGCGACGAAGCTAAATAGGGGTTGACGGGTAACGCGGATATCGTTGGCTAGGATTAGCTGTAAGTTAGCAAATTCTACAGGAATTTTAAGTGTATTTACGGTTGTGTGTATGGTATCAGTATTAGGATTAGTCTTTGTTTGTGGGGTTGTGATGGAGATGTCGGGAGAATTGGCTGTTGGTGTGGTGGTATTATTTGTAGCAGTTGTGTTTCCGAGTAAGACTTCTCCGTTATTTAGCTTAATTGTACCGCCGAGTCGGGGTGCTAAAGCTGTACCTGTGATGACGGCGTTACCGCTAACTCCGCCTTGATATAAGTTTTGAAAGTTCAATTGCAAGTTATTTATCGCCACGGTGAGGGGGTTGCTGGCTGCTTGTTGTTGGGCGTTTTGAGTGGCGAAAATGGGGAGAATTCCTGTGGCTGTTAATTGTCCGCGACTGTATTGGGCTTGGAGATTATCGACAATTAAGCGATCGCCTGCAAATTGCGCTGTGCCTGTAACATTAGTTAGGGGTTCTGTCAGGCTTTGGACGTTGAGTGTGGCATTATTAATTGTGGCAACGCCTGTGGTGCTTGGTCGTTTGAAGGTTCCCTGAATTTGGACGTTGACTTGTCCTTGTCCATCTACCCACTGGACTTGATTATTTAATAAGTTTAATAATGCCAAGCCTTGATTTTGTACGTTAGCTTGAATGCTAATACTATTATCTGGCTCAGTAGAAGCAAAAGGTAATGGAGCCGGAATACTCCCGTTAATTTGAATTGGTTCTGTACCCGTAACTAAAACATTACTGCCAAAATTTAACCGAGAATTATTATAGTCATAAGCAACTTGGGCTGATTGGATAGATTGATTATTTAAACTACCATCTACTAACGCTAATTCTCCCACGGCTTGGGGATTATTTAAACTCCCATTAAGGGTTGCATTAGCATTGATATTTCCAGCAATATCTACAGGTAATTGGGGAAAGAAAGGTTTGATATCTGCTAGGGCTAAATTTTGGACTTGCGCCTGTCCTGATAGAGATTGCTGACTTAATTTTCCTGTAAAAGCTAGGAGAGAATTATTAAACTTGACTTGCAGAGGTTGTAGATTTAAATTCCCGTTTTCATAATTACCACTAGCAATGAGTTGATTAATTTTATAATTACCCCACACCCAATCATTAGCTGTAAAATTAAACCCGATATTGAAACCAGATCGCAAACTACCAGTTACGCCTAATCTACCACTAATGATACCTTGCAATTCTTCTAAACTGGGAATACGTCGCGATGCTTGTTGTTGAGTTCTATTTTGGTTGACTTGGTTTTGAATTTTTGAGAGAAAATCGATTTGTCCTAATAAATCTGTATTGGGTAAACTAACTGGCTGAGTTTGCAATGCTTCTGCACCAGCTAGGTTTGGCGGTTTTAAGCCAGTACGAATATCTGTGAAATTATATATATTTAGAGTTTGCAGTAGATTTTCAATTTTAGCTTGGTTAAAGCTGACTTCAAACTGCAAGGGATTATTACCTGTGGTAGGTAAATTTCCACTGAGTAAATAACGGGTGTCGCCTTGAACTAATTCGCCATTCGTTAAACTGAATGTGCCTTTACCATAACTGATATTTCCGCGAAATTCATCGGCTTGGAGTCTGCCAATTCTTGGTTGAGCTACGGCAACATTACCCAGTAAACTATAATCATTGAGGTTAACTGTTAAATTACCGGATAACTGTCCGTTAATTGTGCCTAAATTGGTATTGGCAGGAATGAAGCTTTTAGCTAGAGATATAGGAAAATCTTGGACGTTGACTGCAAGATTATCGCCAACGGTACGTCCTGTGGCGACGGTGGAATCGCGTCTAATATTAAATGCAGTGGGACGATTATTTGCGCCTAAAGAAACTGCAATTTGATCTTGGGTTCCAGCAACTTGAAATTGCGTTCCTTGTCCCTGCTGATACCTGACATTTCCTGTTAATACTGGATCGAATGCTAACCCATTGACTGCTAAATTTTCTAAGCGAATATTTCCATTAGCAATTGGCTGCGTGGGAGTACCGGAAACTTGTCCGTTAAAATCTACCCTTCCGGCTAAAGCCACATTTCCTGGAAGCTTAAACGGTAGAGTCTGCAAATTATAATCCTGTGCTTGGACATTGAGATTTAAGCCGGTAATTTGGGTAGTGGGTTGCAATGCCACAGCAATATTACCAGATGCCCTTAAACCGGGTGCGGTGGCTTGGAGAATTTGCAGGTTGCTGCCATTCCATTGAAATTGAGCAGTTAAAGGTTGAGTGAGTGCGGCTAAACCTTGGGAAAGCCTGACAGTACCCGCAGCTGCAATGTTTTGGGGTTGAAAGGAAGCGGTAGTTCCCACAGCTTGAACGTCACCATTTAACCGCCCGCGCAAATTTTGTGATAAATTATTCAATTGAAGCTGGGAAATAGTGGCTGTAGCTCCCCAGTTACCATTATTTAACTGAATATTTCTGACGTTAACGCTTCCCCTGGCTAAACTTAACCGCGCTTCGCCAGCAGCTTTAATATTAGCTAAAGCGAAAGAATTAGTATTACCGGAAATTTGTAAGTTACTATTAACAATCTGTCCTTGAATATTCTTGGCAAATTGATTAAGTTGGATGCGCGAAGCATTGGCGACAGCTTGCCACAGACCGTTATTCAGGCGAATATTATTGAGGTTAACTCTACCGCCAGCGACATTTAAATTTGCTTGTCCAGAAGCTTGAATATTAGGAAGTTGGAAAGATTTTGTCGTTCCTGCTAAGTTAAATTCACCGTTTAACGTACCTTGAAATTGTGGCGGTAAAGTTGCATTCGGGTTGTCGGGATTGCTGGTAGCTTGGGCTAGACTCTGGAGGGGAACTTGCGACGCATCAACTACAGCTTGCCAGCGATCGCCTTTTAGTTGTCCTGTCGCTGCAACTGTACCCCCAGCTACGCGCAAAGCTGTATTCTGAATTTGAACAATTCCTTTATTAATCGCTAATTCGACTTTACCGGGATAAGTCGCCATCGGTGCTTGGATTTGCACCAGAGTTTGCAAATTAGCAAGAGTTCCCGAAACTTGGGTATTGGCGGAGACTGTGCCAATGCGAATATTAGGTAAATTAACATTGTACGTTTGCGCGATCGCATCTCCTGGTAAATTAGTAGCTTGTACATTTACCGCAACTCTTCCCTGCTTTCCTAAGCTAACTCTTCCCTTACCAGTAATTTTCCCCCCTGGGGTTGGGGTAGCTTGAATTTGCGAAATCACAATTTCCTGGGGTGTTCCTTGAAATTGCGTGGTAATATTCTCAAAGCTGACACGGTCAATTACAGCAGGTTTAATCGTACTCACCGCACCTGTAATTACAGGTTTTCTGATTGCACCTTGCAACTTGATATTTGCTGTCCAATCCCCAGTTGATGTGATGGGTAATTTAGCATTCAAGGTTTGTAAAAGATTCTGGGTAGTGACAGCTTTGACATTAGCTGTCAGATTATAACCAGTTTGCGCATTGATTCCCCCGTTGACTTGTACGGGAATGTTACCCAAGTTAGCGCTAAAATTTGCCAGTGCAACCTGCTGATTCTCAAACTGTAATTTACCTGTAGTGTTCGTGATTTTGGTGGGAAGATTATTAACCTGTGCAACTACTTGATTGATATCAACTGTTCCCAAAACCTTAGTTTGCGACTGATTGCGGGGGATATTTACAGTTAAATCACTATTAATAGTTCCCGCTTGTAAGTTAACAGGTGTCTGCACTAACTGCGATAAATTAGTCGCTGATAAATTAGCAGCGCGAATATTTAAAGTTGTTTGTACAGTTTTTGGTAGCGTTTCTCCCGCAATTTGTAAACTACCTCCAGATAGAGCTTGAGTGCTAATATCAAAATTGATGCGTTGATTTTGTTCTAAAAAACGTGCAATTCCATTCAATTGATGGAAACCAACGCTAATTCGCTGTTTACCTGGTTGTAGCAATGGCGATAAGACTAAAACGCCATTTTGCAGATTCAGGGTTTCTAATTCAGTTTTAATGAAACCAGCATTTTCTTGAGTGGCTGTATTAATTCTTGTAGATACCCAACGCCCTTGTTTATCTTGTTCAATATAGATATCTGGGCGAACTAAGGTAACATTGAGCTTTAAAGTCCGGTTAAAAACTAACTCCCAAGGATTGAAGCCGACATTTACTGCTTGTGCTACTAATTTATCGGGATCTGTAGTTGTTGCAGGAACTGACGTAGAACCAAAACGCAGACTATTAGGCGAAAAAGCTTCAACAGCACCTAACTTTACAGGTCTTCCTAGCAATTGCAACAAATTGCTTTCAATTAACGGTGCTAGCTTTTCATGTATAAAAATATTCGCCCACCAAACACCCCCGACAATTCCAGCAATTAACGCCAGTACCAAACCAATGCTGGTACGGGTTAAGATCAGCAGCCATAACCGTCGATGAGAATCCGGGGAACGTGTCATCTTATTTGTACGGGAAGCCGGAGAAAGCTTCTTAGATGCTTCTATGCATTGAGTCTACCTTTATTAGACTGCCTGAAAATGCGAATTCTAAAATCATCTCTGTGGTAGATTGCATTTTTGCAAACTATAGCAATCTCATCTGAGTTGTGAAAATATTTTTTTTAATGAACCGCCAAGACGCCAAGTACGCCAAGGACAAGAGGAAAAAATGAGAATTAGTAAATTTCACAAATGATTTAGGATTCCTATACTTAAATCAGACAACTATTAAGACTTAATGGAACAACTATAAGACTTAATGGAATAACTATAAGACTTAATGGGACAACTATAAGACTTAATGTTAAGTGATATTGCCTGATTGTGACGACTTTTGCATGAAATTTGTCATACTTTGACTTAATGTTACCTGTTTGTGTCCCTAGTCCCTAGCCCCTAGTCCCTAACCCTTACTGTAATAACTTTTGCAAAGAGCCACTAATTTAAGTGTTTTTATGGTTGTTATATGTAAAATTTATAGATGAGCATGGTAAGTGGGCTAAAACCATGTTGAATGTTCGAGTTTGCTAAATTTGTCGATGATGATTTGACGATTTCACCATTTCGCCAACTGGGGATGATTGATATTATGCCTAATTCATCGTTTATAGCTGCCAACCAGAAAAATGCTGCAACCAAGCGGGATGTGAAGCAGGTTCCGTTTGTGGAGTTATTCAATCATCGCGTACAAGGAGTAGTTTCTAGCGGTTCTGATATTGAAAGAGTGTATGTATCTTTTTTTGAAGCTGGAACCCTAGATTATTATTGCAGTACCAACAATAATCGCCCTTGTGGAGGTTTAAGCGGCTATCCCTGCAAACATTTACAAGCTGTGATGAAAGAAGCGATCGCAACTTACGGTATTGACCAAGTAATAAATTATCTTAAAGTTCCCGGCGACCCCAGTCAAATTACTTCCCTGAACGACATCATCAACCGTCGCGGTACGGTAAAAAAAGAACCAGCTAGCGAAGTCTTCAGCCGTTTCTTAAACTACCTCCGCTACCTCGAATTACAAACCGCTAACTCTCCCCTACCTGAAATGAGTTGGTTTGTTTAATTATAGGGCATGGGGCATTGGGCATTGGGCAGAGACGCGATGAACCCTTGTCCTCCTTGTCCCCCTTGTCCTCCTTGTCCCCCTTGTCCTCCTTGTCCCCCTTGTCCTCCTTGTCTCCAACACATGGCTTTCCCCGGCGCATTGCATCAAATCAGCGAAAGCAATCAAGAAATATTCGAGTTGATTGCGAGTTTAGATGAGTGTTTTATTACTGGTTTTGCGAATTTAGATGAGCAACATTTACAAACCTTACAATCTGTAGAGCGTGTATTTACTGGCACGCCTTTACAATCATCTTTAACTGAATCTACTCAGGCGATTAGCACAAATGAGTTTGTAGATAAGCATTTTGCGGTGTTAGCGACTGTGCGCGCGGCAATTCAAGGAGCGCTATTTGATACATTACAATCTCAAGTCAGGAGTTTGTTAGGACGCGCAGCCATAGCTGAAGTAGAACAGAAAAATGAAGCTGAAGAACCGCCGAATAATGTCAAAGTCTTGTTAGCTAGTGTGCGTCACTGGTTGATGGAAATTGCTTTAGTCGGTTATGCACGTTTGGATATCGCAACTTTGGTTCCGTTTTTAGGGACACTGGAACAAATCCAAGCGGAACCTTTATTAATCAGACAAGCGGCTTTACTGACTGGCTATTTTAATGAGTTGATGGGAAATCTTCCCGTTGCTGATAGCCAAGCAATTCCCAAATATCGTTGGGTTGATTTGTGGACTCAGGCAATGTTAGGGACTGTAAGCCCAGCTATTTTACCAAAATCACAGCCAATATCGGGTAATTTAGAAATTTTAGGTTTAGATTTACGCCAACACGCCAATTTAGTTAGTTTCACAGCCTACGGGTTGCTAAATGCAAACAATCAAACTCAACTGGTGCGAGTTACCCAATCAGCTTATAAGGTAGATGCAATTAATAATGAGCAAATTTGGCTTTTATTTAGCAATGCGGCTGTTTTATTAGATGCTTTCGCCCAAAATCGCGTTTTGAAAATTACAGATGTACCCTTGCTACCTACCGGAGATTTATTGTGGCAAGGTCAAGGCGAACTTGGTGAAAATTATAATTTAATGAAGCGGGCGGCGGAATTTTTTGCTGAGAATACAGGTAATAGCTTGATTTATTCTACAGTCGCCGCGTGCGATCGCCATCCCATCCAAATCGCGGAACCGATATATCTCAGTAATTATCAAGTCGTGAAAAATGACGAGAATATTGCTTTAAGTTGGGGTGATGCGGGAGAACTCAGCATTGCTAATGAACGTATCAGCAGTTTATCAGAATTAAATTTAGACATAATAGCCAAATCTCAGCAAATATTCGGTTTACTACGCTTCGATGCGGGTAAATGGTCAGTCCAACCTTTAGCAGTAGCAGTGAAAAACAAAATCACATCTACTGGACAAACCGCAGCGTCAGTTATTGCGAAAAAAGATTCCATTAAAAATAGCGTCGTGGGAATCTTACAAGAACGTTCTAGCAGACTACTGCGTAAGAGTTGAGGAAAAATTATGGATACAGAACAAATTGCTCAACGCCGTCAAGTTGTATACTGGCGCTTACTAACCAGTATGTTTGGCTTTAGCGAACAGGGTGCAAATTTTGAACAAATGGCGACGGAAGTTGTCAGCGAGTTAAATTTACCCCAATTAATCCTCGACCCGAATATTAGTATTGAAAACTTACTCCACCGCTACCCAGAATTAGAGGCAGATTTTAATAATCCCATTATTCCCCAAGACGACACAACACCGGAAGCTGAAACCGCTACCCTACGCCGAGGATTAGTTTTCTCTAAATTACTCCTGAATGCTTTCGGCCCCAACACCCAAACCGGAGTTGTCACCGCCCAACAATACGCGCAATGGCTAAAAGATGTAGGATTTTTAGAACAAGCTTTAGGATGTCAACCGGGAAGTTTGCGGGGAAATGGGCCAGCTATCGGGAAAAATCCCAGTAATCAAGGACAAGGTAGCGGTAACAGTGGCGGTATGGGTGCAGGTATGGGTACTGGTGGCGGTTTCACCGTTACCGAAGAACAACTACGCGCTACCCTGAAAGCTTTAGAAGGTGAATTAATTCACCGCATGGCTTTACATGAAGTCCTCAAAGATGACAGGTTAGCCAGTCAACTTACACCATCAATGGCTTTGGTAGAACAGTTATTACGAGAAAAGGCGCATTTATCAGGAAATGCGTTGAAAAACGCCAAACGGTTAATTCAGGAATATGTAGACGAACTAGCACAAGTTTTGCGGTTACAAGTCGCGCAAGCTGTCGCCGGCAAAATCGATTATTCGGTTCCACCAAAACGGATATTTCGCAATTTAGATTTAAAGCGGACAATTTGGAAGAATTTAACTAACTGGAACCCAGAAGAACAGAGGTTATTTGTTGATAGATTGTATTACCACCATACAGCCAAGAAAAAAACACCAACTCGCATGATTGTCGTAGTTGACCAATCAGGTTCAATGGTGGATGCGATGGTGCAATGTACAATTCTCGCGTCAATTTTCGCCGGACTTCCGAATGTGGATGTACATTTATTAGCGTTTGATACGCGAGTCATTGATTTAACAGCTTGGGTACATGATCCATTTGAGGTTTTATTACGAACTCAATTAGGTGGAGGGACGCATATTTATGCGGCGTTAGTGGAAGCTGCACAAAAGATTTTAGAACCAAATAATACGGCGATGGTGTTAATTTCTGATTTTTATGAAGGTGGTAGCGACCAAGTTTTATTCGACTATATTAAATCGTTGAAGGAGTCGGGATTGCATTTTATTCCGGTGGGTGCTGTGACAAGTTCGGGATATTTCAGCGTGAATCAATGGTTTAGGGATAAGTTGAAGGAGTTGGGTATGCCGATTTTAACGGGTAGTCCGAAGAAGTTAATTCAGGAGTTAAAGAAGGTGATTGTGAGTTGAGAGAACTCACCCATATTTGCTGCAAAATTTTCTTACTTTGTGACCTTCTCTTCGAGACGCTTCGCGAACGCGGTTAGTTTAAAAATAAGAAAAATGAACCGCCAAGACGCCAAGGACGCCAAGCAAGAGAGTTTAAGAGAGATTTTACATTAATTATTAGGAGATAAAAATGGCAAGGGCTAAAAGTAATAATGCAAGTAGCGAGACGAAAGATAATACTGTGATGTTAAGACAGCCGGCGGAGATGAAATATGCGGAAGAGTTGGAATATTTAGCATCAATTGATAAAGGTACAAAGCCGTTTTCTTGGCGACTATCACCGCAAATGGTGAGGACTTTTGTATTGGGAAGTATGCCATCGCAAAAGTTAGATAGGCAAATTGAACAGAAATGGTATGGAGATAGTGCGATCGCAGAACGTGCTATTGTCACTTTAGCTTCTGACCGTGGTTTACTGTTAATTGGTGACCCAGGTACAGGTAAAAGCTGGTTAGCTGAGTTACTCGCAGCCGCAATTTCTGGTAATTCTACTTATGTAGTTCAAGGAACGGCGGGAACTACAGAAGACCAAATTAAATATTCTTGGAACGTGGCGATGGTAATTGCGGCTGGTCAATCCCGCGATTCTTTGA
Organism: Calothrix brevissima NIES-22; assembly: GCF_002367995.1. Classification (GTDB taxonomy): domain Bacteria; phylum Cyanobacteriota; class Cyanobacteriia; order Cyanobacteriales; family Nostocaceae; genus Aulosira; species Aulosira brevissima. Next base: position 4,397,903 of record NZ_AP018207.1, on the reverse strand, counting down.
TACCCTCACCCATTATGACAGCGATGCACACTGGTGCAATGGGCAGATTTGAGGAATTGACACGCTGTACTTCCGATGTGCAAGATGCACTGATATCTATACTGAGTGAAAAGTATATTTCAATTCCCGAATTAAAGACAGATAACGTAGCTTTCGCGCAACCCGGATTTAATGTTATCGCTACAGCCAACAGCCGCGACAGGGGTGTCAATGAACTTTCTTCAGCGTTGAAACGGCGGTTTAATTTCGTACATATGCCGGTGGTGACGAATAAGAAGCAGGAAAAAGAAATTATCCTGTTCCGCACCAAGGAATTAATGAACCGTCACGGTTTTGAGGTGGATGTACCGCCAACATTATTAGATGTATTATTGCAGACCTTCGCCGACTTGCGCGAAACCAGCGCCGCAGCTAGTTCTGATGACCAGCGTTTAGAATCGGCGCTTTCCACAGCCGAACAAATTGGTGTATTAGAAGATGCGATTTTACACAGTCGCTATTTTGGTGCGACTAATTTAGAAGCGGGTGCGTTAGCTAAGTCATTAGTCGGTACTTTGGTACGTCGTCAACCAGAAGATATTTCTGTGATGAATCAATTTTGGCACGCCGTTGTGGAGAAGCGTAGTAAAGAAGAAAAAGGTGAATGGGAAGCCTTCCTCGAAGGTGGGAAACAAGCGATGGGGTTATTTTAAAAACTCTTCTTTCTCTGCGTTCTCTGCGTCCTCTGCGGTTTATTTCTCTTTTATCTCACGCAGAGACACAGAGGCGCAGAGAGGAACGTAAAAGTGATACAAGTACCTCAATCAAATTCTACAGGCCATAAATCGGAAATTGCTACTTCCCAACCTGGAAGCAATTCGGGAACCGTTAGGACATCGCCATTGTGCAGTACTATTACCTCTTTTTCCACATTGTAAACTTCCACAATTTGTTCATCGGGATTCAGCAAAATTCCGACTGTAGTTCCCAAACTCAGAAATTCTTGAATCTTCGCTCTGATATCTTCTACATTATCGCTGGGGGACTTGACTTCAACAATTAAATCAGGAGCCAATTGAGCAAAAGTTTTGGGACTGCGACGCAAGCGTTCAGCTAAAACAAACGAAGCATCTGGTGCGCGTAAATCTGAGTTTGGCAATCTAAAACCAGCACTAGAAGCTGTTATTCTGCCTAATTTACGTGGTTTCACCCAGTTGTATAACTGAGACACCATCGTAGCCGCAACTTCATCTGATTCGTATCCTGATGGACTCATGACAATAACATTACCTTTAACTAATTCCATGCGGTAGTCGGGGTACTGTTGCTGCATTTTTTCTAAATCTTCAACTGTCAGTGACATAAAGCCTCCGATTCTGACATGGGTTGTATTTATATTATGGGAAATCCAGAACACGCCTACCCACAAATGACAAACCCCACAAGTTAACTTTATTTACGCATTATCTAAAATTCCCCAAAAAATTGCCCATCAAAAACCTAAATATAATTTAAACCTCTTAATTACGAATTACGAATTACGAACTACGAATTAATTATGGTTACTCTCCCAACTGCATTCAACGCACTCCAAGAACAACTCCTCAACGCTGCGGAAAAATTCGCTACTGATGCACAACCTTTAAGCGAAATGCTAACGGCTTTAATACAAGACGTAGAAAAAGCCAGCAGCGAACCCCTAGAAATATTCCCCGTATGTCACCATTCCCCATCCTCCGCTTTGCAGATGGTGCGCCGTTTACGGGAAAAACCGCCGAAAGTCATCTACTTGGAACTGTGCGAAGATTTACAAAACACCGTTGAAAATCTCCGCGATTGTAAATTACCCGTCGCTTTACAAGCCTTCGCTGCCGAATCCGAGCATTTTTCGCCCAAAATCATGCCGTTGAGTGTGGTTGCACCGATTACCGAAGCTTCTGCAGAATATCAAGCGATCGCATTTGCGCTACAAAATCCCGAAACTCAGCTAGTATTTGTTGATAGGGCGGTGGATTTTGTCTTTCAATGGGAACCCCCTGATACTAAACTTGCTGAAGAATCAGAGGAACCCGCCAGCGATGAAGCAAAAATGCATGGTTCGGCGTTAGGTGTAGAAGTAGGTAGCCTCGTCCCCACTTTTGACCAATTTTTAAGCTTTTTACTCCGCAATTCCAATACACGCCACTTTTCGGAATGGTGGGATGAGTATGTAGAAACCGCAATTATCGGTGCGGATTACGATACATATCGTCAGATAATGTTCCTCATTGGTAGCTTAATGCGCCGTTTAGGAACTCGCAACAAAGATATCGAAATCGACCGTCAGCGCGAACGCTATATGTGGACTTCCATGAAAAAACACATGGCGGCTAATAATATTGCACCTGCGGAAGCTATCTATATATGTGGTGCAGCGCACTCTGCTAGCGATGTGGCAGAATATAGCGTAAATAATAATAATCTCTGGGAAATCCCGGAACGCACCCAAACTAAATGGTTATATGGTTTAATTCCTTCCAGTTTTGCAGCTATTGAATACCAATTTCATCACCCAGCCGGTACGGTATCCCTAGCAGAAGCAACTTGGAAAAAGAATCTTAAGGTTACGGGGTTAAAAGGATTTTCGCTCAATAAAGAAGAGAAAGCCACTAAAACCAAACCAAGTCCTGTTACAGCCACCAATTCCACCCTCGCAGCCTTTTTAACTCGTCCCCCAGAACTAGCCGTAGCTGATACAGAACAATTATTGCAATGGTGCGCTGATATTGTCGGATTAGCGCGGAAAAATGCCTATTTAGCTAGTACCGCCGACTCCATCGCCATTTATCAAACCTCAATGCTGCTAGCGGGGATGCGAAACCGAATGCACCCCACACCCTACGATTTCCAAGATGCAGCAATTACCTGCTTAGAAAAAGACCGCACTCCCAAAAAACGCAATATTTACCAACTTTGCCAAATTTTACTCGGAGGCGATCGCATTGGTACGGTTGGTTACGCTTCTTTACCTCCTCTAGCGCAAGATGTGTACGATAGGCTTCAACCACTGGGTGTCAACCTACTTGCACAAACCAACCAACGCGCCTTAATGGATTTCAAACAGCAGCCAGAACTTTTACCCTGTTCGGATGTGCTGTGGCGATTGCATTATTTGTTGAGTGATACGATTGTCAAGCCAATTATAGGCGATCGCAGTCTTGGTTCTAAACCGATTCAAGAATCTTGGGAAATTCGCATCGGTAAATACCAGCGCCATCTCATTATGCTTGGTTATGAAGGTGTCAGCATCGAGCAAGTTTTAGAACAGCGTCTCAAACAAACAGCTTTTTCTCCCCAAGCCAAAACCAGCGATGTACTCAAAGCCACTGAAGATAGTATTTTATACGCGCGGAGTTTGCGACTTACTCAAGAACTCGGAGAACACGCAATTTCTCTCCTCAAACAAGAAACAGGTGTCAGCGACGCACCCCAAGTATTTGAACGAGTCCGCAGGTTAGTCCATTACTACCGCGCCACACCCACAGGCTTACCGCAATGGATAGAAAATTTTGTTACCACTGGTTACGGACATTACGCCACATTACTACCCCAAGCCTTTGCTGATAGAGGAACCACCCCCGAACAAATCGCCGGGATGCTGAATTTTATCTTTACCCTGGAAAGTTTGGCGTTATCTCTCGGTTGTAACCGCAGTCAATTATTAATCGGTGTCAAACAATCCAGCCAAGGTTTAGACGACCCCGCCAAAATCGGTTTATTGTGGACAACAGAATGGTTATTAACATTAAGAAAATTAGAAGCGATTCGGGAATTCTTCAATGATGTGATTAACAACGAAATGTTAATTAAATCTTTCCCCGAATATCTAAATGGGTTTATTTTATCTTTAACCTTTGCACCGAGAATTAGTAAATTTGTCGTCGAACTGTTGAGTAAATTATTCGCCACCGTTCCCGATAAAATTTTATTACCTTGGTTACCTAGTCTGATTCTGAAATTGCGACCCCATGCGCAAATTCTCCAAGCATTAATTAAAGAAGCCTCAAGTAATTTCCCGAAGAGTTTAGCTGGCTTTAATAACTGGATTCCCGCATGGTCAAAGCCGCAACCTGAAATACAAAAAGAGGTTCAGATAGTTGATGCTGCACCTACACTCAGTGAAAGTGAGTTAAGAATTAGAGAATTTCTGTTTAATTCGCCAGCAACAACTAATGCGTTAGCTAAATTATTAGGTATTGAAAATTTGAGTTGGGAAGAGAATCTAGAAATTACTCAAACTCACAGCAATAATTTATCTGAATCAGAATCAAAAGTTCAACAATTAATCAATACCCATCCAGCCACTTTAAATTACTTTGCTGCTCTATTGTAATTTCCGATAAATTACCAATGCCCCATGCCCTATGACCAAAACCTAGAGGGTGGGGAAACCCCACCCCTACGGTATTTAAAAATCTTCCAAACCCAATGTAAGAAATCGTTCAATTACGGGATCTGTTTCTGATTTTAATTCTTTACTAGAATCTGATTCGACAACTTCAATAGGTTGTTCAATCTTTTGCTCAATTTTCTGTTCAATCTGTTGTTCAATTGGTTGATAAATTGGTTGTATCGGCTGTGGTGCTTGTTCAAGTACAGCAACAACAGGTGAAGCGGGTTGTGGTGATGGCGATTGCTTTGACTTTTTACCTGGGGATTTCAACTTAGTTTGGGTAATTTGTGTTGTCGCACCCAGTCCCATCATTGCACCAGCAACTGTGTACATTGCATTCTGATTTAAGTATTGTACGCCCAAATATCCGACGGCGATCGCAGATACTGTGGCGGAGATGCTTCCCATGATAATTTGCTGCTGTTTCAACTGTTTATCCTTGATTTAGTTGATAGTTTATACGTATTAAGCTCCTGACTTTGATGTAGCGTTAATTACGGCTTGGTCTATTAAATCGCCACCTAAATGACTAGTCATCCCAGCCGTTAAGTAGACTTAATACACCAAGTCTAACTAGGCTGATTTTAGAATACTCTTGCAAATCAAGAGCAGTCAGAGCTTATGAGATTTAGCTCAACTCCTCAATAGCCTAATATACTGACAACGGTCAACCTTTTGCTACATATTGCTAAAGATAATACAGATACCGCATTTACTCCAAGTTTGCAAGTAACTTTAAACACAAGACGCTCAATTGAACAATTTAGCGCTGATTAGGAGATCAGGTCAATATTCAGCAGGTATGATAACCAATGGCAATCATACCGCATTGACGGAAATGCGATCGCATCTTGAAAATCCCTAAATCCGCTTATCCAGTTAGAAAACAAGCATTCCGGCTAATTCAATACAAAAGATAAATATCGATAGTAAAGAAAACTCTATGACTTTAACAAATAACAACTAAGGTAATAATTGCAATTTCACTTTTCCCGTAGTCAGCATAGTGTAGCCCATACTCACAGCAATTAATGCTAAAGCAAAGGAAACCAGCGAGATTGGCGCAATAAAAATTACACTACTCATAATTGCATAAGCCAAGCTAGCAGCAATCATCAGCCAAGCATATTGACGATTATGTCCCCCATATTTTAATGTCAATATTCCGGCAGTGATCAACAATATCACAGGTAAGCTAGGAATAAAGTATCCAGAAAAAATTACGCTGCTTGCTAAAACTTTAATACCAAAAAGCATCAAGGCTAATCCAGTAAATCTAATGATAAATTTCATAATCTATTGCTGTATAGGTTCGCAATAGAATTTAGGTTTGAAAGATACAAATTATGCAATGTCACCCCCAGTTTTGCCAGGAGTGACATTACAAGCCTAAAATCAGACATTGAAAATTGTCTTAAATCTGCCTTAGCTAAAGATTTTCGCCAAACTACTCAAGCGTTCGTAAACTGGAATTAAGCGATCGCAGATTTTAACGAACTCAAGTATAATTCATAAGCAATAGTTTTATCAGCCACATCTTTTTATCAGGCTTAATCTTTATGTCTGAGAATTTTCCCTTCTCTAATTCTCAAGAATTACAACAATGGCATCAGGGAATCAAAGATGCTAACCGCAATAATATTTTTTGTCATTGTCGCAATTGTGGTTATGAATGGATGGATTCAATATTTGACGCTACTTGTACTCAATGTCATAGCCAAGATGTTGAAACTATTTCATCTTGGCAATTTCCCGATGATTAAATCAGAGAGTTTTTATATATGATGCAAAACTGGTCGCAAGAAACCTATATTAAAGCTTATAAATTTGCTGCACAAGCACATCAAGGGCAGAAAATTCCTGGTTCAGATATACCTTATATTATGCATTTAAGTTTTGTAAGTATGGAAGTAATTGCGGCCCTAAATGAAAATCAAGAATATGATGGTAATTTAGCAATTCAATGCGCAATTTTGCATGACACCATCGAAGATACCAATATAACTTATGAACAAGTAGCCAGCGAATTTGGTACGAATGTTGCTAACGGTGTCCTGGCTTTAACTAAAGATAATAGTTTAGCCAAACACCTGCAAATGGCAGATAGCTTACAAAGAATTCAACAACAACCAAAAGAAATTTGGCTAGTGAAATTGGCAGATAGAATTAGCAATCTCCAACCACCACCATATTATTGGAATACAGAAAAGATTACCAAATATCGAGAAGAAGCGATTCAAATTTACGACGCTTTAAAAGATGCAAGTAATTTTTTAGCTTCACGCCTAGCTAATAAAATTGAAAATTATCACTTCTTTATCTAAACAAAACCCCTTCCTGAAGAAAGGGGTCGAATTTAGATCAGTTTTTCCAAGCACTGTCAATCAGTTTCTTCACTATGGGAAGAGAATTTTCTACTATCAACTAGGGGAGCATCCCAATTTTGACGCAATACCCTAGAAGGGTATTGCTATACCAACAAAGCCTGCCTACCCTTCGGGAACGTCTTCGACGAACGCAGGCTATCAAACTTTGAGCCTGCAAAGGCAGGCTTCGTATTTCTAGCCCCACCCTTATAGGGTGAGGGCGTTTTTGCACATTTGGGATGCTCCCTCAACTAGTAGCTACCGGCTCATTTAACTCTAATTCTGGTTGCGGTGCTTCCTCTTGTTCTGGTAAGCCGTAAATGGATCTATACAGCTTGACATATTGCTTGGCTGATTGATACCAGCTGAAATCCTGACTCATACCGCGTTTTTGTAATTCTTGCCATTGGGGTTTGAAACGGAAACCTTCCCAGGCGCGAATCATGGAGGTGAACAAATCTAGGGGTTCATAGCGGTCAAAACAATAACCAGTACCGGCATCGTTCATGGGGTCGAAATGGGATACTGTATCAACTAACCCACCTGTACGCCGAACAATGGGGACGGAACCGTAACGCAAAGCCATCATTTGGCTGATACCGCAGGGTTCAAACCGACTAGGCATTAAGAAAGCATCTGTACCAGCGTAGATGCGGCGAGATAAAGCATCGTTATACAGTAGGTAAGTAGCCATGCGTCCGGGATAGCGGGATGCTAACTGCCACATTTGGGTTTCGTAATAGCGATCGCCTGTTCCCAACAACACGAATTGAGCATCAGTATATGCCAAAAAGCGATCGAGGATTTGGATCACTAAATCTAAGCCTTTTTGCTCTACTAATCGGGTTACCATGCCAATTAAAAAGGCATTGGAATTAACTTCTAACCCAACTTCTTCTTGTAAGGCAATTTTATTAGCTTTACGTTGATCTAAAGTATCCTTTGTAAATGTCTGGGCAATATATTTGTCGTTTTCTGGGTTATAAACCTCAGTATCTATACCGTTAATAATCCCGGATAACTTACCGCTAATAAAAGACAATAAACCTTCTATGGTTTCGCCATAAGCAGGTGTTTTAATTTGCTCGGCGTAGGTGGGAGATACAGTATTTACCCTGTCTGCATATTGCACCGCCGCCGCCATTGTGTTGTGTCCTTGCATATACCAAGGACACCAAGTAATTTTATCTAAATACCAACGCCAAGGCCCTTGATAAGCCAAGTTATGAATGGTGAACACGCTGGTGATATCTGGATCTTGGTTCATCCAGACGGGAATCATCCCTGTGTGCCAATCGTGACAGTGGACAATCTCTGGCTTCCAATAATTCCAGCAAAATTCGGCTGCACCGTTGGCAAACAAAGTGAACCGCCAATCTTCATCCTCTCCGGAATAAATCCGACGAGGCGTAAAGGCAGGATGTCCAAATAAATACAAGGGAACATCAGTACCAGGAAGGATGCTTTCGTAAACAGCAAAGTCCTGAAACATGGCAAACCCTCGCCAAATGGGTTCTTTAGGAATCTCCATTTTGTCTGGGAGAAAGCCATAGTAGGGCAAGAATATCCGCACATCATGCCCCATTTTTCTCAAGATTTTGGGTAATGCGCCGACAACATCACCCATTCCGCCAACTTTTGCAACTGGAGCTGCCTCTGCTGCAACAAATAGAATCCGCATGGTAATATATGTTTCCCCGATTCTGCCTACACAGTGAATCAGTTTTTAGTTACTCAATCATGACTTTTTCACTGTTCACTGATTACTTATCTAACCATATCCGGGTGCGGATTGGCTTAAGAACCTCTTTGGATTTCGGTAAAAATCACATCTAAGATTGCTTGTGCGCCTTGTTCTCGCAATAAATGCGCGAGTTGTGTACCCAGATTTTCGGCGTTCTTGGCTTCTCCGGTAACGGTGTCTTTGACTAGATTTTGTCCATCGACGCTAGCAACGATCCCGGTTAAGGTTAAAGTATCACCATTAATTTCCGTATTTACACCAATGGGTACTTGACAGCCGCCTTCGAGATCGCGTAAAAAGGCACGTTCAGCTAAACAGCGATCGCGGGTTTCGGGATGTTCGATCGCTTTGAGCAGAGATATCAATTCGGTATCATCTGCACGGCATTCTATACCCAAAGCACCTTGACCAACTGCATGGAGCGAGATTTCTTTAGGTAAAATTTGATGAACGCGATCGCTCATTCCCAAGCGCTCTAACCCTGCTACTGCCAAAATTAAAGCATCATATTCACCCGCATCTAATTTAGCCATGCGTGTATTCAAATTTCCCCGCACATCTTTAAAAGTAAAATGGGGGAATTTATGGCGTAACTGGGCTAATCTCCGCAGCGAGGATGTACCAATTACTGCACCTGCTGGTAAAGTATCAATTTGCTGACCTTTATACTTTTCGTGCAGTACCAAAGCATCTGCTGGATTTTCCCTTTCGGTAATTGCTGCCAATGTTAAACCTTCTGGTAATTTAGTTGGCAGATCCTTGAGGGAATGTACCGCAAAATCAATCTCCTGATTCAGCATCCCAACTTCTAATTCTTTGGTAAATAATCCTTTATCACCAATTTTGGCTAATGCTACATCCAGGATTTTGTCGCCTTGGGTAGACATGGTATGGACTTCAAAAGCAATCTCAGGATAGCTTTTTTGTAGTTGCTCTTTTACCCAGTGGGTTTGAACTAGAGCCAGTTGACTTTTACGAGAACCAATACGGATTGTGCGTGCAGGACTGGAAACAGTTGAAGTCATAAAACAAAATGTCAAACAAGGCGATAATTTCACTCTCATCTAGACTACCGCAGTGAGTGACTTACCGGATGCTAATTGCTTAATTTGAGTTAAGTTTAATTGCGATTTTCTTTACATTTATTTACCAAATATCAGGATAAGCTAATCTGCTTTGAAGTTGCACAATCCATTGTGAGGGCTGTTGACTGTTGACTGTTGACGGTTGACTGTTGACTGTTGACAGCCCTTATTAGTAGTTACGCAATTTTAGATGAGTATTAGCTTAAAGGATTGAGGATTCAGCTTTCAGTTAATATCAATTCTCTGAATTTAGGTAATCCTGTAATTGTTGAGTACGTTGTTGCGTAATGCGTTCTAAGCAACCAACATAAATACTAGGTGCAATAGTTCCGCCTTCATATTGGCTGCGTTCAAACTCACAACTGGTATCGCGAAATTTAATCCAGGCTTGCTGTGCAGTAATTAATTTCTGTTTTCTAGAACTAGATAAAGTTGGCAGAAGTTTTTTATAAACTTGATTCAATTTTTTATCAGCATTTTGATAAGATAACTGAGCGCATTGATTAATTTCGACTTGAGTTTGCGCGTTATTACAGTTAAGCTTTTGCGCTAATTTTATATTTAAGGTTTCCGGTGTTGTGTTTGCCATTGTCACAGTCGCAACAGACAAACTACTGAGGGCAATCATACTGAAAAAATGTAGTAAAAACCGATTCATAATATTTTAGAATGTACGTGTATGCACCAAAATAGCAGAAAATAGCCTTGTTAGTCGATTTGATTGCATTCAAACTCGATCCGATTGCATTCAAACTTGATCCGATTGCATTCAAACTTGATTTGATTGCATTCAAACTTGATCCGATTGCATTCAAACTTGATCCGATTGCATTCAAACTTGATCCGATTGCATTCAAACTTGATCCGATTGCATTCAAACTTGATCCGATTGCAATCTGAAAAATTTCTCCTCCCAGTCAACAGTCTGTAGGGGCGGGTTTATTTAGATCATTGTTGATCGGTGAGGATATCTGTGAACCATTGATGTCAACTTAACGTGAAACCCGCTTGGTGACAACGTTCTGCCCTCACCCCCAGCCCCTCTCCCAAGGGAGAGGGGAGCTAGAGATCCAATTCCCCTTCTCCTTGGGGAGAAGGGGTTAGGGGATGAGGGCGAGAGGGTTTTTGCACAACGCCTGCCCTATATAGCTTTCGGCTTAAGTTGACACGTATGATCTTGAACCCGCCCCTACAACAGTCAACAATATTTTCAAGCTAGCCCCCTTCCTTCATCAAGTGTGTCAATAGCTGAGAACCTGCCGTGAGGAGGAAGAAGCAATCTTATCGGTATGGTATGAATAATTTTGATAATTTTTAACGATATTGTATTTTAAGCTTTGATTCTTATGAAGCGTTCCGCTTGCCTCATCTTTAATCCCGTAGCTGGTCAAGGTGACTCAGAACAAGAATTGGCACAGATTCGGGCAATATTAGAGCCAGAAATTGATTTAGATATTTACTTTACTACTGAAGAAGTTGGTGCAGATCAACTAGCTTATGCAGCAGTGGAACGTGGAGTAGATGAAATTATCGCTTCTGGTGGTGATGGAACTCTCTCCGCCGCCGCCGCAGCTGTAGTTAATACTAATATTCCCTTAGGCATCATTTCCAGGGGAACGGCGAACGCTTTTGCTACAGCTTTGACTATTCCCGATACCATTGAAGCCGCTTGTGAGACAATTCTCCAAGGTGCAACTAAGAATGTCGATGTCGCCTATTGCAACGATCTACCAATGGTACTACTAGTAGGTATCGGTTTTGAAGCAGAAACGGTAGAACGTGCAGACAGAGAAGCAAAAAAGCGCTTTGGTATTTTAGCTTACGTCCTCGCCGGCATTCAGCAATTGCGAGAATTAGAAAGTTTTGATGTAGAAATTGAAACCGAAGACAGAATCATTAAAACTCAAGCTGCAGCTGTCACTGTCGCCAATGCAGCACCCCCGACTTCAGTTTTAGCGCAAGGGCCAGCTGGGATTATTTATGATGATGGACTGCTAGATTTAACTATTGTCGCACCAGCAAACAAAGCCGGCGCGATCGCAGCTACATATCATTTATTCCAAACTGCTTCTGCGGGTAATCCCGTAGAACGTGATGATATCGGCTACCTCCGCGCTAAACAATTTAAAATCACCACAAATCCCCCGCAAAAAGTAGCTTTAGATGGCGAAATTATCGGTAACACGCCAATCGAAGTTAAATGTGTACCATCTGGATTAAAGATTTTTGTGCCTCAAGTAGATGAAGTAGTACCAGTAGAGAAGTTAGATGGGCTACCAAATTTGGTAATTGAAATGAAAAATCCGGCTGATAATTCGGGGGACAAGGGGGACAAGGAGGACAAGGGGGACAAGGGGGACAAGGAGGACAAATGACAACTAACAACTGACAACTGACAACTGACAACTGACAAATGGAGTAAATTACATTGAAACTTGTTTCTGACCCAGCGATCGCCAAAAAAATTAGCAAGATGCAGCAGAGGGTAAAATGGCAAGATCCGCTAATTCTTGAACGCGGTATTGACCAAACTCAGCTAGTAATCCAAGACGATCGCGCAGAAGATTTGGAGTTTTCATTTTTAGTTGTCGGGGATAGTGGTTCGGGGACGCATAAGGGACATAACCCCCAACGTCAGGTGGCGGAATTAATGCTACCGCATCATCATGAATGTCGTTTTATGTTGCATACAGGCGATGTAATTTATCTGGTAGGGTCGAAAGAATATTATCAACAAAATTTTATTCAGCCTTACCAAGAATTTCTCGTTGATGGAGAACAAGCGAAAAAAATTGCCTATGACAAAATGGTGTTCAAACTGCCAATTTTACCTGTACCGGGAAATCACGATTACTATGATTTACCCCTATTATTTGGCTTAGTTTCTATTAGTACTTTACCAATCAGGCGATTATTGCGATCGCGTTTAGATTTAGATGTGGGTTTATATGGTTCGGGAACTGGTGATGCTTATGCGAGGGCGTTTTTAGACTATCTCTGCGCCTTGCAGTCTCCAGGCGATTTAGCCAGTCATTTAGACCAACATTATACAAGTACAATCAATAATAATCGCTGTCTTTCCTATCAGCCAGGAAGCTTTACTCGCCTGCCTAATCGCTATTATACTTTTCGCTATGGTGGCATTGATTTCTTTGCTTTGGATTCTAATACATTTAACGAACCACCACCAATACCAAAAACACGAGAAGGTGATGCTGATAGAAGATTTTTAGAAAAACGCCGCACTGTTTTAGAACAAGAAAAGCAGCAAATTGTGGCAGATTCAGCAATTCTTAATCCTAATAATCCTCAAGATGCTGAACAATTAGACGATTTGCAAGTTAAACTCACACAAATTGAAGAAATTATAGTTGATATAGAAAAGCAATTAGATTTTAATAAAACTACAGTTATTGATATTGAACAGTTAGATTGGTTAAGACAAAGATTAATTGAATCTTGGCAAAATCCCCAAGTGCGGGGAAGGATAATTTTCTTTCATCATCCACCCTATGTGACTGAGGCGACAAAATGGGAACAAGCGCAAACTTTAGCAATTCGTAATCGGTTACGGGGGGTGTTTGATGCGGTAGCAGAAAAATTAGGTTCTCTGACGGAAAATCGTCCTTTAGTAGATTTAGTTATTAACGGTCACGCTCATTGTTTAGAATATCTACAAACAACAGATACAGGACATGCTGATTCTCATATCCCCTGGATTGTATGTGGTGGTAGTGGTTTTAGTTTACGTCGCCAACGTCCAGAGGGTGCAGAATTGACGGAAATTCGGGAAGATGGCGAGAAATTAATGGCGCGATCGCAACTTTTCATCGGACGTAGCGGACAAGGTTACCATAAACATAGACCTTACTCCTGTTTGCGCATTGATGTCAAAGGCGATCGCCAGCCTAAATTTATTGTCCGTCCTTTAGTTGCAGAATGGTATCAACGCCAATGGTGCGATCGCGAAATTGCACCATTTGAAATTTAGCCTTTTGCTAATCTGGCTAAAGCTGCATTCGCGATTAATCGATTCGCCTTGCTTGTTAGGTGGACTAAATCCCAGAATACATACTCATCTGGATTGCTCGATTCTACCAGGGAACTAGCTTGAGTGGTATTTGTAAAACCAAACTTGTGCGGATGCGCGATCGCTTCATCCACAATAGACTTGACATCGAATAACATTAAATTAACTTTTTCTGCAAAAATGTAAGCAATTTCTGTTAAAGATTCGTTATGTTTCTTAACTACCTGACTAACTAAATCGGAACTGGTAATTTGATTAACTTCAACTGCTAAAGGTGTCTTACCAATATCAATTACATTCGCTAATAAAATATTTCTCGCACCAGATTCTATTAAAGTATTGATAGCTGTAGAAATATTAGCGATAGTAGTAGTTGTATCGCTATATTGAGGTACACCATTCACAAAAGGAGCGTAATCCGCAGCACCAGCCCAGATAATATATAAAGCATCCGCCTGACTTTGTTGTAAGCTGCTTATATAGGATTGTATTTGTTGTTGCAATCCTGATAATTCTGGTAAGTTAGGAATCACCGCCGGAAATAAATTTTCTTCACCTGTAGTTGCGCCACCCACAGCAAAATTAATTCCCTGATTGCTGACGCTATTATCAGCAGTTTTTACGCTTAAATTTAAGCTTTCAGCTAAATAATCAACCCAAATCAAATTATTAGAGAATCTTCCCTGATAATTTGGCGGTGCAGCTAAAATTCCTCCTGTACGATTGAAAGCATTACCAGTATCCGAATAACTGTCACCAAAAATATAAATATTGCGGAAATGTTGTAATTCTGATTTGTGCAAATTTTGGGTCATATTTACGCAATCCTCCTGATAGTTACCTAAATTAATTAGAATTTCGATACAGGTATAGCACAGAAATTTTAGTAATAGGTTAATTTGCTGAAAATGCTGATTATTGGGCTATTGAATCCGCTAATAATTGGTAAACTAATTTATATTTTTTCCAAATTATAGTTATTTAGCACTGTTATCCGGGAAATCTAGAAATATAAATATCATTTTATAAACAGGGAAAAAATTGTGTCGCCATTGTTCGGGATACCAGGGTATGTAGTTGCAGAAGTTGTACATGAAGGAATAGACACTAATCTCTACAGAGCAACTTCTCAAATAAACAATCAACCAGTAATTCTCAAAGTCCTCAAAGCTGACTATCCCAGCCTAGAACAGATTTTTCGCCTCAAACACGAATATAAAATCAGAGAAAATCTCGATTTAGCTGGTTTGGTGAAAGTTTATCGCCTGGAAAACTACGAACATCGTTTAGTTCTAGTTTGCGAAGACTTTGGTGGTATTAGTCTCAAACAATGGCTTTCCACAGAAAAACCTTCTCTCCTGTGTTTTCTCACAATTGCAGTTTCCCTAGCGAGAACAATTGACTGTCTACATCAGCAACACATTGTCCACAAAGATATTAAGCCAGCTAATATCATCATCAATCCCCAATCTCAAGAAGTAAAACTCACCGATTTTAGTATTGCTTCCCGGTTGGATAAAGAAACTCCGCAAATTACCAATCCCAACCAATTGGAAGGGACTCTCGCATATATGTCACCAGAACAAACAGGGCGAATGAATCGTTGTGTGGATTATCGCAGTGACTTTTATGCATTGGGGGTGACGTTTTACGAAATACTTACCGAAAAACTACCATTTCCCAGTCACGATCCTTTAGAGTTAATTCACTACCATATTGCTAAACAAGCCACGCCGATTCAACAGTTGAATCCAGAAGTACCGGATGTTTTAGCAGCAATTATTGCGAAACTAATGGCGAAAAATGCTGAAGAACGCTATCAAACAGCTGCTGGGCTATTGGCGGATTTACAATTGTGTTTAGAGCAACTGAAAACTCAGGGGACAATATCTAACTTTACCCCTGGAGAACGCGATCGCACTGCAAATCTTCTCATCCCCCAAAAACTCTACGGTAGGGAGAAGGAAGTATTAACTTTATTAGCTGCGTTTGAACGGGTAGCAGCAGCACAAGCAAAAATTGAGTTGGTGCTGGTATCTGGTTACTCTGGGATTGGGAAATCATCTTTAGTCAACGAAGTTCATAAACCGATTGTTCGCCAACGGGGTTACTTTATTCGTGGTAAATTCGATCAATTTCAGCGTAATATTCCCTATGCTTCTTTAATTCAAGCATTACAAAACCTCATCCAACAGTTACTTACAGAAACTAATGCACAATTAGCAGTTTGGAAACAGAAGTTACTATCAGCTTTGAATGGTAACGGACAAGTAATTATTGATGTGATTCCCGAAGTTGAACGCATCATTGGTAAACAGCCTTTAATACCGCAACTAGGTTTAAAAGAAGCGCAAAACCGATTTAATCAAGTATTTCAAGCTTTTATTCAAGTTTTTAGTCAAAGGGAACATCCTTTAACTATATTTCTCGATGATTTACAGTGGGCTGATTCTGCTTCCCTAGATTTCATTCAAGTGTTGGCGACTAATCCAGATACGCAATATTTGCTACTAATTGGCGCGTATCGAGATAATGAGGTGACTGGTAGTCATCCATTACTGAAAACATTAGAGGATATTGCTCAAGCTGGAACCATCATTAATAATATTGTGCTGTCACCCTTGGGTTTAAACCATATACAGCAAATTTTGGCAGACACGTTAAATGATGGTAAAAATAGCTTATCTTTAGCCGAATTATTATTTAATAAAACTCAAGGTAATCCCTTCTTCTTCACCCAACTTTTAAAAACATTACATCAGGATCAACTACTCAAGTTTGATTTTACTCAAAATTGTTGGCAATGGGATTTACAACAGATTCAAGCTACAGGAATTGCCGATAAAAGTGTAGTTGATTTACTCGCAGGTAATATTGCAAAATTACCAGAGACTACCCAAAATACCCTGAAATTAGCAGCTTGTATTGGTGCGCGGTTCAGTTTAAATATTTTAGCAACAGTTAGCGAACAGCGATCGCTTCTCGTAGCTGCTGCTTTAGAACCAGCTTTACAAGCGGGATTAATTTTACCATTGAGTAATGAATACAACATTCCCCTACTGTTTGCTGATGAAGAGTTAGACATGATGGGGTTTGATAATTCGCAAATTACATACCGTTTTTTACACGATCGCGTCCAACAAGCAGCCTATTCTCTTATATTAGAATCCCAGAAACAATCTACCCATTTTAAAATTGGTGAATTACTCCTGCAAAGCCAATCAAAAGCAGAAATTGAGGCGCATATTTTTGATATTGTCAATCAATTTAATTATGCTATTGAGCTTTTTTCAACACAGCCACAAAAAGATGAATTAGCACAATTAAATTTAACTGCTGGACATAAAGCCAAAGCAGCCGCAGCACACGAACCTGCTGTGAGTTATCTGCGGATTGCGCGAGAACTTTTAGCAGTAGATAGTTGGCAATTTCAATATAATTTAACTTTAAATATTTATGTTGAAGGTGCAGAAGCAGAGTATTTAACAACCAACTTTGAAACAGCACAGCAATTAGCAGATATTGTCATTCAACAAGCAGCTAATTTACTGGATTTAGTCAAAGTTTATGAACTGATAATTGACATGCATATTGCCCAATCTCAACAATTTCAAGGCGTGAAAGTGGGGATAAAAGCAGTAGAAATGTTAGGAATTACTTTAGTAGATTATACAGGCGATCGCCATAATTTACCGCAACTACCAGCGCTCTCAGATTTAGCGACTTTTGCCGAAATGACTCACCCTTGTCATTTAGCAAGTATTCGCATTCTTAGCAAAATTTCAGCAGCAGCTTATCAATCTGCACCAGATATTTATCCCCAGATAGTTTTAACAATGGTGAATTTATGTTTAGAACATGGTCATTCGCCATTAGCATCTTATGTATATGGTGCTTATACTGCATTTTTGCAATCGATTATTGGCGATCCAATTGCTGCTTATCACTCCGGTAAAATAGCCTTTAGCTTATTAGCACAATATCCCGCTAAAGAATTAGAAGTTAAAGTATATATGGTAGTTAGTACCTATGCTTTACCAGGTAAAGAACATATTAAATCTACATTTAATCCCTTAATTAAAGGAATTCATAGCGGTTTAGAAGTAGGGAATATTGCCCATGCTGGTTTAACTGTAATTGCTTATTGTACGCAACTATTTCTCTCAGGAGAAAACTTAGAAATAGTGAATCAGCGCCAAAAAGAATATACTGCACTACTGCGCAAGTTAAAACAGCAGCCCTATGTCAAATATGCTAATATTTGGGGACAATTAGTTTTAAATCTTCAAGGTGAAGTTGATAAACCATGTGATTTAATTACAGCCAGTTTTGCCGATCCAAATATTTTTTCTTGGTTTGAGCAAACTAAATATTATCAAGGGCTATTTGCTGCTTATATTGCCAAGATAATGATGCTGTATTTATTTGGCGAATATGATTCAGCTATTAATTATAGTCAAAAAGCTGCTCCTTATCAAAGAGCGACTTTAGGTATATTATTAGCTGCTGTTTACTACTTCTACTATTCTTTAGCGCTGTTAGCTAATTATTTAAATGTCGCAGTTGATAAACAAAGCGAAATGTTAGCACAAGTCCAAGCTAATCAACAAAAATTAAAGCATTGGGCAGAAAATGCACCCTGTAACTTTCAACATAAATATGATTTAGTAGCAGCAGAAATCGCCAGAATTCAAGGACAAATTTTAGCAGCTATGGATTTATATGATGCTGCAATTTTTGGTGCTGGCGAAAATGGTTACATTCAAGAAGAGTCTTTAGCAAACGAACGTGCTGCCATATTTTACTTAGATTTAGGTAAAAATAAAATTGCTAAAACTTATATGACAGAGGCTTATTATGGTTACATTAAATGGGGTGCGATCGCCAAAGTCACAGATTTAGAAAACCGCTATCCTAATTTAATTTCTCGCACTCAATTTATAGCGAAAAATCAACAAGTAATTATCGATAATTGCTTAACATCAATTACCGCTCACCAAAACATCCTCAGAAATACCAATAATACTCACAGCACTAACAATACCTTAGATTGGGTAACGGTAATGAAAGCAGCAGAAGCCATTTCTAGTGAAATTATTCTCGATAATCTTTTAAGAAAACTGCTGCATATTCTCTTAGAAAATACCGCATCGCAAAAGGGATGTTTAATTTTAGAACAAGCAGGCGAGCTATTTATCAAAGCCATTGATAAAGAACAAAATGATACTTTGATAATTATGGAATCTACACCTGTAGATTGCAGTGCAGATGTTCCCGCTTCTTTAATTAACTATGTTGCCAGAACCCAGGAAACCTTAATATTAGGTAATGCCAGCGAAGCAAGTATTTATAACACCGATGCTTACATTCTTCAGCATCAACCAAAATCTGTAATATGTACGCCAATTTTGTATCAAGGCAAAATGATTAGCATTATATATTTAGAGAATAACTTAACTACCGATGCCTTTACAAGCGATCGCCGAGAAATTCTCAAGCTATTATCAATCCAAGCCGCCATAGCCATTGAAAACGCCAGCCTTTACGCCCGCGAGCAAGAAAAATCCCAGCAATTGCAACAATCCCTCGAAAAACTCCAGCGAACGCAAGCGCAACTCGTACAAACCGAAAAAATCTCGTCTTTAGGACAACTAGTAGCCGGTGTTGCCCACGAAGTCAACAATCCGCTAGGTTTCATCAGTGGTAGTCTCTCCTATACTGAACAGTACATTACAGATTTAATTGCCCACTTAAATTTATACCAGCAACAATACCCAAACCCACCTGCTGAGATTCAGGAGCATGGAGAAGAAATAGAGATAGAGTATTTGCTAAAAGATTTACCGAAGATGATTAATTCAATGCAACTAGGAAGCGATCGCATTCAAGATATCATGCAATCGTTACGCAATTATTCACGCAACGATGATGGACAAAGAAAACTGAGCGATATTCATAAAGGTTTAGATACCACATTAATGATCCTACAACATCGCCTCAAAGCTAAATCTAATCGTCCAGCAATTCAGGTAATTAAAGAATATGGTAATTTACCACAAATTCCCTGTTATTTAGGACAACTCAATCAAGTATTTATGAACTTCTTAGCCAATGCTATTGATGCTTTAGAAGAGTCTAATACAGGTAAGAAATATTCTGATTTAGAAAAACAACCCAATATTATTATGATTAAAACAGCATTAGAAAACGACTATGCAGTAATTACCATTGCAGATAATGGACTCGGTATTTCACAAGAATTACAGCAGCTAATTTTCCATCCCTTCTTTACTACTAAAGCAGAAGGTAAAGGTACAGGATTAGGATTATCGATCAGCCATCAAATTATCACCGAAAAACATGCTGGTACTCTTGAATGTAATTCTGCTCCCGGTAATGGTACAGAGTTTATCATTCACCTTCCCCTCAATTAATATAACCTTTCACCATCTTCAAAAATCCCAACTATTACGCCAACCTCTGCGTCACTTTGCGCTTTCCCTTGCGTTCCTCTGCGTTAAAAACATTATTTTTTAACCTCACCTACCAACATATAAAAATAAAGATGAGGACAAAATCCTCATCATCATAATTACAGTACCACAAGCAGTTTAAACAAGCCCTGGGCCTCTACCGCGAGTATCATTCTTATCTGTTAATTCACCTTCTTTATCTTCATTCGCTTCAATTAATTCTTCCACACGGTTAGCAGTGTCTTGTGCTGCTGATTCTTGTGCATCGCCAGGTACTTCATAATACATTTCTGGCTCAACAGCATAATTATTTAATAAACCTTCTTTATCCACTGTGTAACCGTCTGTAGTGCGGATGCTATCAGAGTGGGTTTGATCGTCTGTGGAAGCGCTGGCTTCTCTTTCTTCTGTAGGGACTGTTTTATATAAGTCTCCTTCTCTTTCTCTCCGCGCTGCTGTTTCGGCTGGAATAATACCTCTATCATAAGAATCTGATTCAACGCGCTCGGAAGAATCTACTGCTTTTCTAACTTCTTTATTAGTCATAAATCACGCCCTCGTTAAACATTTTGTTGATAACTTATGGGACTAGATTAAACTTTTCATCAAGATAAAGATACTATCTTTAGAAGTGCATTACTGAGGATAATTAACTATTTACTCTATCCCCAGGGATATATTATTTTCTTTTAAGTTTGTTGGTGTAATTAAATATAACTGTCAACGGCTGTCATTTGTCATTTGTCATAAATATAGACACAAGAAAATGTAGCCTTTTTATTTTAGGCTACATTTAAATAACTGATTGACTCAAATTAAGCTATCAATAAATTACGAGCCGACAATCTGATTTTGAAAACGGCGAATTTCTTGACCTAGTTCTTGGCGATTGTCAGCTTTAATCAGATAACGGGAAGCAAACCAAGCTGTGTAACCGATACCAATTAACTCAAAAGTTGGCGCAAGTAAAGGAATCGTATTAATTGCACTCAGAACTGCTAACACTACTTTTAGTGTCACAAATGCAGACAAAATCAAAAATATAGTGACTAACGGCTGTTGATATTGGTTAAAAAATCTGCCTACATATTCAGGAAGCTGTGCTAAAAAGTCAGCAACCTGACGCCCAATTTGTTGCCATTGCTCATTAGATTGATTTGCTGGAGGTAGCTTTGGCAAATTTTGATTGTTTGTGCCTGTAATAGCTACACTCGCCTCTGGGGAGGTAGAGTTAGCGAATTCCATTTGCTGTTGTTCGGTTGTCATAACTTTTGTATTGTGTGCTTCACCCAAGTTGTCATTATTGATTGAATGTCAATCAATAAAATAGCCTTGATTGTATGTTGAAATCATGGCAATCGCGGCAAAAGCCTATAATCAATTATACATAATTTTCTGATTACAGGCTTTAATAATTATGATTTTGTCAGAGTAAATCCTAGTAAAATTAACTAGGATTTATGATTATCGATTTTGTTGAGTTGGCGGCGCAACTACTGCTTTAACAACTACTTGTTTGACACCTTTAATTTCCTTAGATAAAGGTGCAATTTTATTTAACTGATCCTGATTATTGACAGTTCCACCAACAGTAACCGTACCATTTTCAGCAGCTTCAACTGTAAGAGCGCCATTAGGAATATTCGCTTCTAATTTAGAGCGAACTTCGCTAGCAAGGTCGCCTGTAGCTCTTTGAGTATCGCCACCGGTAGCATTATTTCGCTGTTCGCGAGCGCGAATATCAGAATTTAATTGTCTGCGGCGAGTCTCGCTTTGAGCATCTTTTTGTGCAGCTTCTGTTGCTTGTGCATCTGGTCTTTCTACTGCTTCGTTAGGATTAGCGGGTGCTGATTGACTGGTTTTTTCTGTGTTATTACAAGCAACAGCACCGAAAATTAGAAGACTGCTAATTAAGACAGGTGTGAGTTTTTTCATTTCTTTGCTCTTGAGATCAATATGCGAATTTTGATTTGTGCTGATGTGTGTGGGAGGAAGTAGGAGCAAGTTATTTTTACCCTTGCTCCAATACCGGAAATTTTTACGCCTTAGAGAGTTTCATCACGGCGATCGACAATTACCACAGCCGGCTCGTCTCTACTAACGTCACCAGGATGAGAAGTATCTACAACATGGCGATCGCTATGGTGTACTCTGTCTAAATCAGTAGCGTCAAAAACTCCGAATTCTTCAATTCCCCGACGTTTGAGGATAGTTTCAGCTTGATGGATTTCCGATTCTGTACCATCAACGATGACAATATAGTCGCCGCGATTAAAGCGATCGCTATAAACTTTGGCACGATTTTCAGGAATACCTAAGCCAACCAAACCACCTGTAATCCCACCAGCTGCTGCACCAATTGCACCACCTGTTACGGCTGTAGCCAACGCTGTAGCGGCTGCACCACCTGCAATTACAGGGCCGACTCCGGGGATAGCTAATGCACCCAAACCAACCAACAAACCACCTAAACCACCTAAAGCTGCGCCTGTAGCTGCACCTGCTTTCGCGCCTTCATCTGCTTTATTACCAGTACCAATGTTTCTATCTACACCAGTATTAACGCCAGCAATGCGATCGCCATCTGTATTTTTCGCAATCAGCGAGACTCGACTCAAGGGGAAACCTGCATCACGCAGTTCTGTCAGTGCTGCTTCTGCATCGCGACGGTGTGCAAACACGCCAATCGCTCTTCTATGAGCGCGGACATCTCCATGAGTAGCAACAGGAGTCTGAGCAACTCCAGTACCTACAGCACCAACGGGAGTACCAGGAACATCATATTCACTGCTCGGACGGTCATAAACATTGAATTCTTCAATATTCCAACGACGTAGAATTGGTTCGGCTCTAGCAATATCTTCGTCTGTACCATCAACGATGACTAAATAACCGCCTCGTTCGACTCGTTCGTTGTAAACTCTGGCGCGTTCTTCGGGAATTCCTAACCCAATTAATCCACCAAGTAAACTACCAGCCGCCGCACCAATCGCACCACCAGCGATAGTTGTCGCTAAAGCCGTAGCTGCTGCACCAGCTAGCATAATTGGGCCAATTCCGGGGATGGCTAAACTACCAAGACCTACCAATAACCCTGTTAAACCACCCAATGCACCACCGGAAACTGCACCAACTTTTGCACCTTCATCAGATTTATCGCCAACCTTCTCGCTCACCGCAGCGCCAGCGATTTCACCGTTATGGTCTCTATCTCTGGCAATTACAGATACTCTATCCATAACAATGCCAGCTTTACCTAACTCGCGCAGAGCTTGTTCAACATCACTACGATTATGAAATACGCCTATAGCACGTCTAGTTACTACAGCCATTTGTTTCTCCCAAATAAGAAAATTACTTAAACAGCTAAATTATGTAAGCTCTCTAAGCCTATTTATGCTTTTTTTAAAATCACTTTTCATCAATCATTTGGGAGAAATTATTTATCTATCATTGGATATAGATAATTAGAAAATCCCTAAAATGTATCCAGATACATAGTTAGAAAATTAAATTTTCTGAATCGATTTTATCTAAAAAATGATTGTAAATATTTGCAAAGATTATGAGTAAATATCTATAAATCTGATTATCTTTGATAGATGATTTTTATCATAACTATTTTTAATCTTAAATCTGGCATATTCAAATAAAAACTGTTGTTGAAGAACATTTATTGGCAAATTAATCAATTAAATAATTAGCTTAATTATCGGGTAGTAACACCCAAATAATTTTAATTGAAAAATTAACAATATATATACTTATTTCTAAATAAGTATATCTTTTGATTACTAAATTTACGACTTAGGAAAGTGTGTGTAACTAGAACTACTTTCTAAACTAATAAATAAGCCATTTTTTCAAGAAATGGAATTTCAACCATCACATGCAAGAGAGATAATTCTATGTTTCAAAATTTTGAAACTATGTTGAGATGGGATTGGCTATCCTTGGGAGTAACACCTGCTAACGGTATACCAGAAGTTATCAGTCAAGAAAGATTGCCGATTATTTTTTCAAGCCCAAAGTTTTTTGTGGCTTTTTTGGCTGGTACTTTAATGGCATTAGCCTTTCAGTTACTATTAACCAACTTTTCTGTAGCTGCGGGGATTTCCTCGTGGGATATTGATGATGACGATGATAGTGATCGCTCAGAAAGTTTGGGGCATAAAATTCGCGAAGTAGAATCTAAAATTGGCATTTGGGCATTAATTACCTCAACAATTTCTATATTTGCTGCTAGTTTTTTAGCGGTGAAACTAAGTTTAATCCAAAGTGCCTTATTTGGAGCCATTATCGGTATAGTTATTTGGTCTACCTTTTTCTTTTTGGTAGTTTGGTTAGGCTCATCTACCGTCGGTTCCTTAATTGGTTCTCTCGCCAGTACCTTTACTTCTGGTTTGCAAACCCTAACTGGGGCTGCAACTGCGGGTATCGGGGGAAATTTAGCCCAAAAACAAATGGTTTCCACTGCTGAAGAAATCACAGCAGCAGTACGGAGAGAATTAACTTCAGGTTTTGATGCTGATACTATTCGCAATACGCTACAAAGTTCTTTAAGTTCTCTGCAAGTACCAAACCTGAATGTCAAAGAAATTGGCAATCAATTTCAGCAGATACTCAAAGATGTCAATTTCCAGGATATTGCTAATAGCGATGCAATCCGCAATATCAATCGCCAAACCTTTGTGGATTTAATTAGCTCTCGTTTAAATTTATCTTCAGGCGATATCAACAAAATTGCCGATCAATTAGAAGCTGTTTGGAAACAAGCTGCATCGCGCAAAAATCCCACAGAGCAAGTAATTAACATTCTCAAATCTGCCACACCTGAAGAGTTAAAATCAGAAAACTTAGGCGAACGCCTTCAGGAATTAGTTACAGTTGGTGGCGGAAATGGTAATGGTAGTAGCAACGGTGGACTGAAGCAAGCTGTACAATATGGTGTAGGTGCGGCTGTCCCATTATTATTAGATAGAGTTAATCTTTCTGATATCGATGTGGACAAGATTACCAATCAGTTGCAAAAACTGAAAGATAAAGTTCAAGACATCGACGTTGAGAAAATCACCCAGGAACTACAAAAATTCACAGATAAAACTGCCGAACAAATATCTGAGAATTTACCACAATCAAACCCCAACAATATTAAAGCCGATGTCGAGGATTACATCTCTAATTCCTTCCCTTGGCATTTTAACCGCTTGACAATTAAAGATGAATTTCAAGATATCATCTACGATCCACAAGCCGATCCAGAAACTACGCGCCGAGAATTAGCAGAAATCGATCCAGATTATTTAACAAACTTGCTAATTAGACGTAGCGATCTGAGCGAAGCGCGAGTTAAAGAAATTGTCCAACAGCTAGAAAGTATTCGCCAAGAAGTTTTAGCAACTGTACAACAAGGTACAGCCAAAAAACAATGGCAAGATGTACAGACGCAAATTGAAAATTATCTGCGTTCCACAGGGAAAGAAGAACTCACGCCAGAAAATATTCAGCATAATTTTTCTGACTTGTTAGCAGATCCACAAGCAGCTTTAGAAGATTTACAAGAACGTTTCTCACAATTGAATCGCGAGACATTTATTCAAGTGCTTCAGCAACGTCAAGACTTGAGCGAAGAGGAAGTTAATAATATTATTAACAAACTCGAAAGCACTCGCGACTCTGTCTTAAATAATGTGAGAGAACTGCAAGAGCAAGCACAAGCCAAAACGGCTGAACTGCGTCAACGAGTAGAAGATTATCTGCGCAATACCAATAAGGATGAACTGAATCCTGAAGGTATCAAACGCGATTTTAGAACTTTACTCGAAGACCCACAAGCGGGAATTTCTGCTTTAAAAGAACGCCTCTCCCAATTCGATCGCGATACTTTGGTACACCTGCTATCTCAGCGTCAAGATTTGAGTGAAGAACAAATTAATCAAACTATCGATCGCTTAGAAGAAGTTAGAGATAACATCTTACAAGCACCGCAAGCCTTAGCAGGTAAAGCCAAAGAACAATACGAACAAACTAGCGCTAAAATTGCTGAATATCTCCGCAATACCAATTTAGAAGAACTTAACCCCGAAGGTATTCGCCAAGATTTAGAAACTCTACTAGCAGATCCGCAAGAGGGTGCTGTAGCCTTCAGAGAACGCCTATCGCAATTCGATCGCGATACCTTGGTACAACTCCTCAGCCAGCAAGGAAACCTCAGCGAAGAACAAATTAATCGTGCTATCGATCAATTCCAAGCAGCGATTAATAATATTGTCAACGCGCCGCAACGTTTAGCAAAGCGCACTACCCAAAAAGTTGTAGACTTTGGTAAGACTTTAGAAAATTACCTGCGTCACACCAATAAAGAAGAACTCAACCCTGAAGGTATCAAGCGCGATTTACAATTACTGCTGCAAGATCCAAGATTGGGAATAGGAAATTTAAGCGATCGCTTATCCAAATTCGATCGTTCCACAATTGTCAGCTTACTATCTCAACGGGAAGACATCTCCGAAGAAGAAGCCAACCGCATCTTGGATCAAATCGAATCTGTACGCGACTCCTTGAGTAAGCAATATCAGCAAATTCAGCAAAGAGTACAATCGGTGCTAGATAACTCCACTAGCCGAATTCGCGACTATCTTAACTCCTTAGATCGTCCAGAATTGAACTACGAAAACATTCAGCAAGACTTTGCGAAATTGTTTGACGATCCCCAAGCTGGATTTGAAGCCTTACGCGATCGCCTCAGCAACTTCGATCGCGATACCCTAGTAGCGTTACTCAGTTCGCGCAGCGATATTTCCCAGGAAGATGCGAACAAAATTATCGATCGCGTAGAAGCCGCACGAGATAGCGTATTACACCGCGCCGAACGCATTCAACAAGAAACGCAAAAACGCATCAAAGCTATCCAACACCAAGCCAAAAAGCAAGTGGAAGAAACCAAGAAAAGCGTTGCAACTGCTGCATGGTGGCTATTTGGTACCGCTTTGACTTCACTAGTTGCAAGTGCGATCGCTGGTGTCATCGCCGCTACAGGTGGTTTAAACTTCCTCAGCTAAACATCCCTGTTTGCATAAGTTTGCGGAATTAATTCAACACCAATTCAGCCTGTTTAGCCTCAATTTGAGGTTTTGAGCAGGCTGATTATTTTATTGATTTAGACTTAGAGCAATTTTCACAATATTTGCGAAAAATTAAGCATTTAAAATGAATTTATAATTAAATCACTTCTAGAGGTGGCATGAATTTAGTTAATAAAATAAAATTTGCTAACCTGCCATCGCCAGGATAAAAAACTCGGTAACTGTCGTTAGAGTAAATAACTAATATGAAAAATCGTTATGCTTTAACCAAAATCTTATGTATTAGTCTAACTTTTATCTTATGTTTTGCTTTTTGGATAACTGATTCTGCTTATGCTCGTGGAGGTTGTTTTGCTCCTGGGACTGCTATTTTAACTGTTGATGGTGTTAAAGCTATTGAAAAATTACATCCCGGTGACAGCATTATTAGTTATAACTTCACCAAGCAAAGTCCGGAGATTGGGGAGATTAGTGAAATTCAAGTAGTTTCCTCTCCTGAATATTATGTAATCAATCACAAAATTAAAGTCACAGCTACTCATCCCTTTTATATCAAAACTGCTACAGGGGTAAAGTTGCTGCAAACGCAACAACTTAAATTAGGCGATCGCCTGATTGGATTTGCTGGCGATACTCCTGTTATTTCTAGCATTGACTATATTCAAAAACCTGTCACTGTCTATAATCTGTTATCTGTTAATCCCAATCATAATTTTTATGCCGAGGGTATTTTAGTTCATAACAAAGGTGGCGGTGGCGGATCTGGTGGTGGTGGATCTCGAGGAAGTTATGGATCGCGTAGTGGAAACGGGAGAGTATACACGCCTATTAACGCCAAGACTCTCCCAAAACTAATCCTAGCAACTTTAACCTTAGTGCTTGTTTTATTACCAGTTCTCTTTTTTAGAGAACTTTATAACTTTGTGCGTTTCTACGGTAAACAATTTAGCGATAATTCTGACTTAATACAATTTACTACTAAAATTAATCCGAAATTTACTAATCGCTACTCTCTGCGCTATGTAAAAAATCAGGAGATTTGGCAACACATACCAATCGCCTCAGAAATTGACGAAGAAAAATATCAGCATCTTTTTGCTAAATCAGAACTAGTTGAGCAAGTAAGTAAATTGTTTATCAAGTATCAACGTGACTGGACAATGAAAAAATTTAACAAGATGCAAGCCTATATTAAAGAGCCATTTTACTCTCAGCAATGCCAGATTTTTCAAAGCGATTTTGGTAATAATTTTGATATCATTTATCACCCTGAAGTCATGGAAATTGCACCGCTTAATTTTTACCAAGACGAGAATAACTATATTTTTAGATTCCAGATAAATGCTAAAATGACAAACTTTGTACTGTCACCTAAAGGATATGTGCTCAGTGGTGAATCTTACCCATTATTCTTT
This sequence comes from Calothrix brevissima NIES-22, assembly GCF_002367995.1. Taxonomy (GTDB): domain Bacteria; phylum Cyanobacteriota; class Cyanobacteriia; order Cyanobacteriales; family Nostocaceae; genus Aulosira; species Aulosira brevissima. Next base: position 4,369,294 of record NZ_AP018207.1, on the reverse strand, counting down.
ACTGAGTATTGGGATTTTATGCTAGACTCTGCCAAAAATTTCTATTTGAAAGACATTAGTCAAATCTGCTCGGAAATTTAATCTCTGGAAAGCACAAAGTTTGGCGATCGCAAGAATTTACAAAAAATATAGTCGCGCTTCGGGGCATGGCAGTGCCAGTGCCCCTACAATCAACGAGAATCTGTACCTCACCAACTGGGAATCTGCTGTATCTTCCTTGTCCCTTCTGTTTGCATCTCAAATAGGATTGCTATAGTATGCAAAAGCACCAGCAAATTTACTCTCAGTACTCTATTGTGACAGTTTTTAGGTTGGCACCTTGGGACTCCCTAATGCCGAAATTTTTGTACTCTATGTAGTTACAGGGGTGCAATTTATTTAAGTGCGATCGCAATCACAACCCTATCGGACTTATATCACAGGAAATAACAGCAGTTATCACTTAGCGTTGCCAAAAAATCAATAATACTGACAATGAACCTCATCCTTGGTAATTACTTGGCAACTATGTGGAGTAACTCTTATGCTCGAAAAATTATTACTAGCCTTTGGTTTGACACTCAGCCTTAGTTTATTTACAGGATTGAATTTGTCCAATCCTAAACAAACTGGCAATATTAACTTAAATTCTAAACAAGCCTTTAATTATACTCAAGTTATTGGTAATATTTCATACTAATTGTGGCGACTAGCTAATATTGTTCATATCATAGGCTGAAGTATAAATATATCTCAGCGAAAGTTGAGAACTCAGTCATCAATATGGCGGCAAAGAGTATGAAAAGCCAAGTTTTAGCCACAACCCTATTTTTAACAATAATTAGCTTGACAACGAGAGTCGAAGCAGCGAATTCCGAACATATCAGACAATTATTATCGACAAAACAATGTCAAAACTGTGACTTAGTAGGTGCAGGTTTAGTTTTGGCTGATTTAACTGGAGCGAATTTAAGCGGCGCTAATCTCGCAGGTGCAAACCTCAGCCGTGCAAACTTAACTGGTGCTGATTTACGCGGTGCAAACCTAGCAGGTGCGAGTTTATTTGGAGCAAACCTCAACGCCGCCAGGCTTGCTGGTGCAAATTTAGCCAGTGCAGACTTCAGAAACTCCTATCTAGTCAATGCAGAATTAACTGGCGTCAATCTCAATAGTACTTATCTACAAGGTGCAATTGGCATACCCACACAAATTGCCACACCAGAAGAATTTTATGCTTGGGGTGTAGCAGAAGCCCAAAAAGGCAATACACAACAAGCTATTGATTATTTTAATCAAGCGATCGCCACTAAAACCGATTACGGTGAAGCCTACTTAGCCCGTGGTGTTGCTCGTTACCAAATATTAGATAGACAAGGCGCATTTAAAGATGCGGAAATTGCCGCCAAACTCTTTACAGAGCAAAAAAACGCTCCTGGTACCCAAACAGCCCAAGCATTTATCAAAGAATTACAAACACCCCCAGATGGTAAAGTAAATGTTGGCAAACCTAGCTTTTTTGACTTTGTAGGTAGTCTTGGTTCCGTCTTGTTACAGTTCTTTCCCTTCTAGGGCGATAAGGGAGACAAGGAGGACAAGGGAGACAAGGGAGACAAGGGAGACAAGGAAGCAGAGGACGAATAAATATTGCCTAATGGCTAATGCCTAATGCCTAATAACAACTGACAACTGACAACTGACAACTGACAAATGACTCTCTCCCTTGAATTATGGACAGTTAATCAAGATTTAGTCTTAGCTTGTCTAGAGCATCCTTTTGTGCAAGGCATAGCTGATGGTAGTCTTGAGTCAGAAAAATTTGCTTATTATGTCGGACAAGATGCTTTTTTCTTAGAAGCTTTTGCCCGTGCTTACAGTGTCGCTGCGGCAAAAGCACCAGATTGGCAGGGATTCACCACATTTCACGCCCTAGCTGATGGCGTTTTGCAGGAACTCAAGCTCCATGAAAGCTATGCTGCACAATGGGGAGTTAACTTACAGGCTGTCGAACCAGGCGCAGCTACCCGGCGTTACACTGACTTTTTATTAGCGACAGCTTGGGGTGGAGATGTGGGTTTAACGGCGGCGGCAATGTCTCCATGTATGCGCCTGTATGCTTTTTTGGGAGAACAGTTAGCTATTAATGGTATTCCTAATCATGCATATACAAACTGGATTCAAACTTACAGCAGTGCAGAATTTCAACCTTTAGCACAACAATTAGAAACTTTAGTTGATAATTACGCGATCGCTACACCGTTAGTACAATCTACCTATCGTTATGCAATGTTCTGCGAACGTGACTTTTTCCAAGCTGCATGGACATTGCAATAGTTTTGCCATTCATAAGTCAACTATACTCATAATATACTTATCAAGTTGATCATCGGATTATAAGTATTTTTTGCTGAATTTTACCTTTTACAGCAATTTTCAGGTAAATAGACAACACTGTAGGGGCACGGCACCAGTAAGATTATTGTATATACGAGAAGATTGTGGATGCCGTGCCCCTACGACAGATGTGGTTCAAATAGGTGAAAACTGCTGTAAATAATAGACCTCTGGCAACGCACAGGTTTAGGGTTAGCTTTTAACTGCTTTAGCAAATGGGATGTTGCACAAATTCCATAATTTTAATTTTTAGCGGTTATAATTACAGGTGCTTGTTGCTAAATTTTATACGATTTATGAGCGAAACGAATACTGAATATCAAGCCCTACTTGATGAGATGATTAGAACCGGGAAACTCAAGCCTGAATATAAAGAGATACTCTTAGAAATCGGGGAATTGGGAAGCAAGGCTTGTAATTTAGGATTAATTTACGGTTTGAGTTGGCGTGAAGATGCTAATAATGTCATTCTCGATCAATACGAAATTCTTGTTCAATACAACAATTTTTTGTATTTAACCTTCGCTGAAACCCGCGACTATCTAAAGAATTTAATTGCAGGTGCAGAGGTTGAACAGTTAGAGAAAGTTTAAAATTTGAGATTAAAAAAGCTGGGCATTGCCCAGCTAAAATTAAGCAAATATTCCGGCAAAAAAGTCAATAGTCTCCTTCAAAGCCTTGATAAAAATATCAATTTCCTCACGGGTATTGTAGAAATATAAACTTGCTCTTGCAGTTCCCGCCACATTTAAGTAACGGTGTAATGGTTGAGTACAGTGATGTCCAGAACGGATAGCAACGCCTTCTTGATCTAATAATGTAGATAGGTCATTGGCATGAATATCTGTTACGGTAAATGAGGCTAAAGCGGCTCTACCTTCTCCTTTAGCATCTGGTTTCGTCCCGTAAATTTGAATTTGGGGAATTTGCGCTAATTGTTGAAACAAATAAGCTGTTAATTCGGCTTCATAAGCATGGATTTTATCCATACCTATATTAGTAAGATAATCGATGGCTGCACCAAGTGCGATCGCTTCCCCAATTGCTGGCGTACCCGCTTCAAATTTATGGGGTAATTCCGCATAGGTGGAATGGTCTAAATATACTTCAGCAATCATCTCACCACCACCAAAAAATGGCGGCATAGATTCTAACAGTTCTAATTTGCCATACAAAAAGCCTATCCCAGTTGGGGCGCACATTTTATGACCGGAGGCGACTAACCAATCACAGTCAATATCTTGCACATCAATATGCATATGAGGGACACTTTGGCAAGCATCCATTAAGAATTTCGCACCGTATCTGTGAGCGATCGCAGCTATTTCTTTCACTGGATTTATACAACCCAAGGTGTTAGAAACATGAACGACTGACACTAATTTAGTTTTAGCAGAAATTAGTGTTTTGAACTGTTCAAAATCAAAAGTTTGTTCGGGAGTCAGTTCGACAAATTTCAGTACCGCACCCGTTTTTTGGGATACAAATTGCCAAGGAACTATATTACTGTGGTGTTCCATCACCGACAGAATAATCTCATCTCCTGGCTGTAAATTATTCATTCCCCAGCTGTAAGCTACCAAGTTAATTGCTTCACTCGCGTTGCGGGTGTAAACAATTTCTTGACGCGAAGCAGCGTTGATAAATTTAGCAACTTTATCTCTAGCACCTTCATAAGCATCAGTAGCTTGAGCGCTGAGAATATGCGCGCCTCGATGCACGTTGGCATTATACTGCTGATAATAATCTCGCAGTGTATTTAATACTTGAAGAGGTTTTTGGGAAGTAGCAGCATTATCCAGGTAAACGAGGGGTTTACCGTTGACTTCCTGATGCAAAATCGGGAAGTCAGCACGAACTAAATCGGCTAGGGTTTTGGTAGAAGTAAATGTCATTGGTGATTAGTCATTTGTCATTAGTCATTAGTCATTTGTCATTGGATGACTTAAGACTATTGACTGTGGTTAATAGGCTTTGTCGCAGGGAAGCAACGGGGATTTTATTGATGATTTCGGCAGCAAAAGCGTTAATTAATAAGTTCCGGGCAGCATTTTGGTCAATTCCCCGGCTTTGCAGATAAAATATTTCATCATCTTCCAACTGGCTAACAGTAGCACCGTGAGCGCACTTGACATTATCTGCGGTAATTTCCAGTTGAGGTTTGGTATCAACTCTCGCTTTAGATGATAGTAGCAAATTCCGGTTTAATTGGGCTGCGTTTGTTAGCTGTGCTGGCTTAGGCACAAAAACCTTACCGTTAAATACTGCATGAGCGCGATCGCCTACAATACACTTATGCAACTGTTCACTTTTACCATAGGGATGATTCAGCGCGATCGCACTGTGAGTATCAGCTAACTGATTCCCAAAAATCATTGTCAAACCGTTGAGAGTGGTTTCCGTTTGCTCGCCAGTTTGCAAAACCTCTAAATTATGGCGTGACAGCTTCCCACCAAAACTAATCGCGTTACAAGTATAGCGACTATCACGCGCCTGAGCGATCGCCGTCTTCCCAACATGAAAAGCCTCTCCACCTTCCCGCTCAACCCTAGTGTGACTCACCTGGGCATTCTCCGCCAGCCAAATCTCCGTCACCGCATTCGTAAAATAAACCCTCTCCTCTTCCTTGGCGTACTTGGCGTCTTGGCGGTTCACATATTCTTCCACCAAAGTCACCTGCGAACCACTTTCCGCTACCACCAAACAACGCGGCTGAGAAATCGTCGCTTCTTCCCCAGCAACAGAAACAAACAACAAATGAATCGGCGTGTCAACTACTACATTCTTTCTCACCAATACCACTGCCACATCAGCCAAGCCAGCAGTATTCAGCGCCGTAAAAACCTCTTGCGCGCCCTCAGTTTTAGCCAAATACTTGCTAATTCCTGCCTGTACCTCATCCGCTAAAGCCGTCAAATTCCCGACAACCACACCCTGAGGTAAATCAATAGCCGATAACTCCGGCGCATACACACCATTAACAAACACCAAACGACTATTCGCCGCTTCCGGTAAAGCAAACGCCGAAATATCAGTAAAAACTTGCTTCCCTAACTGAAATTCCACCTTGCGCAAACCTGACAAATCAGTAAAGCGCCATTCTTCCTCACGGGTGGTAGGGATATGCGAATGACTTACCCAATTAGCAGCACCTTGACGTAAACCTTCTAACCAACCTGCTGCTGTTTCTTGACTTACCCGACTTAATAACCCAGTCAGATAATCATCCTGATCCAACAAATTAGCTATCGAACTGGGAGAAACTTGAATAGTCATTACACACCCACCTCAACCGCAGCTTCTTCCAAAATCCAGTCATAACCGCGAGACTCCAACTCTAGCGCCAACTCCTTACCACCACTAGTAAGAATTCTGCCATACGCCATCACATGCACAAAGTCAGGCACAATATAGTCAAGCAAACGCTGATAGTGGGTAATCATAATCGTCGCATTTTCCGGACTGGCTAATTGATTCACCCCATTCGCCACAATTTTCAGCGCATCAATATCTAAACCAGAATCAGTTTCATCCAAAATTGCTAACTTTGGTTCCAGCAGCGCCATTTGCAAAATTTCATTGCGCTTCTTCTCACCACCAGAAAAACCTTCATTGACACTGCGGTTGAGGAAAGCGGGATTCATCTTCACCACTTCCAACTTTTCCTCTACCAAATCGTCAAAATCAAACGCATCCAGTTCTTCCAAACCCTGTGCTTTGCGGCGAGAATTATAAGCTACCCGCAAGAAATCTAAATTGCTGACGCCAGGAATTTCTAAAGGATATTGAAACGCCAAAAACACACCCGTTCTAGCACGTTCCTCCGGTTCCAATTCCAGCAGATTTTGTCCTTGAAAAATTACCTCACCACCAGTCACCTGATATGCTGGATGTCCAGCCAATACTTTAGAAAAAGTACTTTTACCAGAACCATTCGGCCCCATAATCGCATGAATTTCGCCCGCACGAACTTCCAGATTCACACCCTTAAGAATCGGCGTTCCATCAACAGTCGCTGTCAGATCCTTAACTGACAAAACAACTTCACTATTTTCAATAATCATGTTCTCTCTCTCTATCTGTTCTCTCTTCGTCTTCTTTGCGCCTTTGCGCCTTTGCGTGAGATAAATTCTCTTAATCTATGGCTGGAGAATTACCCAACAGAACCTTCTAACTTCAGGCTCAATAACTTATCAGCTTCCACCGCAAATTCCATCGGTAGCTGATTAAACACATCCTTACAGAAGCCGCTAATCATCATCGAAACAGCATCTTCCGCAGAAATTCCTCGTTGCGCAAAGTAGAATAGCTGATCCTCGCCAATCTTCGACGTAGAAGCCTCATGCTCCACCTTCGCCGTATTATTTTGTACTTGAATATAAGGGAAAGTATTGGCATGGGCATTATCGCCAATTAGCATCGAGTCGCACTGGGAATAGTTTCTCGCGCCTTCAGCTTTCGGATTAACTTTTACCAAACCGCGATAGCTGTTACTAGAGTTACCAGCAGAGATACCCTTAGAAATAATTGTACTGCGAGTATTTTTACCAACATGAATCATCTTCGTCCCGGTGTCAGCTTGCTGCATATTATTTGTCAGCGCCACCGAGTAAAATTCACCCACAGAATTATCACCCACCAACACGCAGCTAGGATACTTCCAAGTAATTGCTGAACCTGTTTCTACTTGCGTCCAGGAAATCTTAGAATTTACACCCTGACACAAACCGCGCTTGGTAACAAAGTTATAAATTCCACCTTTACCGTTAGCATCACCAGCGTACCAGTTTTGCACTGTGGAATATTTAATTTCCGCGTTATCTAAAGCTACCAATTCCACAACCGCCGCATGAAGTTGGTTGCTGTCATACATTGGCGCAGTACAACCTTCCAGGTAGGAAACATAGCTACCTTCTTCAGCCACAATCAACGTGCGCTCAAATTGTCCCGTATCACCAGAGTTGATGCGGAAGTAGGTAGAAAGTTCCATTGGGCATTTTACGCCTTTAGGAATATAGACAAAAGAACCATCGCTAAATACAGCAGCGTTCAAAGCCGCAAAGTAATTATCAGCTACCGGAACCACGCTACCCAGATATTTTTTGATCAATTCTGGATGTTCCCGCAATGCTTCGGAAATGGAACAGAAAATGACGCCATCTTTCGCTAGCTTTTCCTTAAATGTAGTGGCGACGGAAACGCTATCAAAAATTGCATCAACAGCAACATTGGCTAGACGCTTTTGTTCAGATAGGGGAATACCTAGCTTTTCAAAGGTTTCTAGTAAAGTGGGATCTACCTCATCCAAACTTTCCAGCTTTTGTTTTTTCTGTTTCGGCGCGGAATAGTAAATGATATCCTGATAATTTATGGGGGGATACTTGACATTAGGCCAAGTAGGTTCTGTCATTTTCAGCCACTGGCGATACGCTCTGAGGCGAAACTCCAGCATGAATTCCGGCTCATTCTTCTTGGCGGATATCAAGCGGATAATGTCCTCGTTTAGTCCACGCGGAATAGTGTCGGCTTCAATATCAGTGACGAAGCCATACTTGTAAGGTTGGTTGACTAAGGTTTTGACAGTGGCGCTCATCGGTAGTAATCTCTCGTGTTCGTTGGAATCTCTCTTCAGGATGGGAGACGGGCTTGGTTTTGTAGCCGATTCCCATCTGGGGTTACAGAGTGGTTACACGGCTGTTAGAATAAGGATGAAGACTAAAACAACATCCTTGTTGTTTAACTTATCTTCATTTTACGCTAGATTAACAACAACAATGTTGTTAAAGTCAAATTTTCAAATAAATTTTTTGGGACGTTCGCGCAGCGTCTAGCAGAGAAGATGACGACTACCCACCAGTCCTCAACGAAGCAAGATATTCTAGAGTATCTCCTGAAACACTCACAAGCCACCGCTTTTGAGCTAGCCGAAGAGTTGGATATTAGTCCGCAAGCGATTCGCCGCCATCTTAAGGATTTGGAGGCCGAAGAGTTAATTTTATATTCAACAATGGTACAAGCGGGGATGGGGAGACCGCAGCATGTATACCAACTGAGTTCTAGAGGACGCGATCGCCTGTATCGTCAAGATAGCGATCGCTTGGGTGATAGTTACGGAAATTTTGCTGTTTCCCTGCTGGATACTTTAGCAGAAACCGTAGGCAAAGACCAAGTTAAGAACATTTTACAGAAACAATGGGAACGCAAAGCCCAAGAATATCGCGATCGCTTGGGTAACGGTTCCCTCAAAGAACGAGTCGCCAATTTAGTAGAATTTAGAAAAGCAGAAGGCTTCATGGCAGAGTATCATGCTGTAGAGCCTGATGATTCCACAAAGAGCGATCGCTTTCTCTTCATTGAGCATAAATGTGCTATTTCTAATGTTGCCGAATCCTTTCCTAGCGTTTGCGGTCATGAACTAGAAATGTTCGCCGCAGTCCTCCCCGATTGTACAGTCGAGCGCACCCACTGGATTATTAACGGTGAGCATCGCTGTGGATATTTAGTCCAAGCGCGGGAATAGAAGGGGGACAAGGAGGACAAGGAGGACAAGGAGGACAAGGAAGATATAATGACCACTGATCACTGACTACTGACCAATGACAAATTCTCCATCAGAACAATTTTTAAGTTTAGAAGAATCAGCAAAAGTAGACGCAGCTTTGTTATCTTCTTCAGAAAAATTTTTAACAAGATTGACAATTTCATCCCTGAAGCTTTTAACACATATTGCCCAAGAATATGGTGTGACTATAGAAGATTTAACAACAGCACAGGTAATTGCTTGGTTTGAAAAAGATAGCAAAATTAAGCGCGAACAGGGAATTGAAGCTGCTTATTTAAAGTGGTAAAAATGTCTTTTGATAAGAAATCAGTAGTTACGCAAAGGTAACAGAAAATTGTAGACGCGCTAGCGGCTTCCCGAAGGGTACCGCAGAGGACACAGAGTTCACAGAGAATAAGAGTTTGAGAGGATTTGTGCGTAAGTCCTAAAAATAAAAATTAAAGTTTTTGGATTTGACTAGAATCTACAATTTGTTTAATAGTAATTTGTAATTCTGGGAAAGTTGCAGAAATAATCCTGTCATTACCTGTAAATTTTTGCACTTGATATTGTCCATCAATTAATTGATAAACAAACACCGTAGGTAATTTAGGATTACCGAGATAAGCACGAGAAGCGATCGCTAAATAATCCACAATCCAATATTCAAGAATACCAAGGCGTTGATACTCATCTAATTTATCAATATAATCATCGTCCCAATTAGTTGAAGTCACTTCCACAGCCAGTTGAATCGGCTCAATTAACGCCCCATAAGCTAACACATTACTATTCCACTGAGATGCTTTAACTACACCCACATCAGGATTTCTACCTTGTTCTTCTCCCGTACTAGAAAATGTTCTTACAACCACATCTTTATCAGCAATATAGTCAAGATTTAAGCGGCGAATTTCATCATTAAAGCCCAACATAATAAATCTTGCTACATTCTTATGCGCCCTAGTCGGTTCCACTTTGATAATCTCTCCATTTACCAATTCATAAATCCCAGAACCATCAGGATACTGTTCTAAAAAATCCGTAAAACTTAATTTCTGAACTGGAATTTGAACCATATTAATTAACAACTAAATACAGAATTTTATAAAAAACTCCATTCCCTTGTGGGTGGAGTTTTTTATTAATGAGAATAACCTTCTGCCTTCTGCCTCCTGCCTTCTGCCTTCTGAATTAGAAAAACCAACCGTAAGAATGTAAACCCTTACCTAAAAGATTCACACCCAAATAGCAAATCCAAATTACAACCAAACCACTCGCCGCTAAAATTGCCGGACGACGACCTTGCCAACCACGAGTAATTCTCGCATGAAGATAAGCCGCGAAAAATAACCAAGTAATTAATGCCCAAGTTTCTTTCGGGTCCCAACTCCAATAAGAACCCCATGCTTCATTAGCCCAAACCGCACCAGCAATAATCCCAATTGTTAATAAAGGAAATCCCAAACCAATAATGCGATAACTGATGTTATCTAGAGTTTCAGCTAAATTTAGACGCTGAGGTGAAAGAGGTTCAGCAGATGTAATAGTTTCTGATTGAGGTGCAGTAACTAAATCTAAAACGGCGGTTTTACCATTACCATTGCTATTGCTTTCGTAGCGCACAAAACCATTATTGTCAGCCACAGGTACTTGTGGTTCCGTGACTAATTCACCGGCTTTGCGTAACTTATAACCATTGCTGCGATAGCCACCAGTACCAACAGAACTGCCTTGTAGTTGGATCTTTTGACCGCGAGTGACAATCAAAAATGCGATCGCTAACAAAGAACCCACCATCAAAGTAGCGTAACTTAACATCATCACGCTAACGTGCATCATCAGCCAATTAGACTTGAGTGCCGGTACCAAAGGTTCTGACACTTGCATTTGCGATGGTAATGTTAAAGCCGCAAAAGCTGTAATCCCCATCGCCACAGGCGCAGTAACCACACCCACCAAGCGACTGCGACTAGAATTTTCGGCAATCAAATGAATTGTTGTAATCCCCCAAGTCAAGAAAAACAGAGATTCATACAAATTACTCAGGGGAAAATAGCCAGCTTCGATCCATCGCGCCCCTAATAAGGTAGCTATACACAAATTAGCGATCGCCATTCCAGCTGTCCCCAAAGCAGCAAAGGCCGGCAGATTCGGAAAAGCCGCCCCTACCCAATACACCAGCATGGTGAGGAATAAGACAGCAAAGGAAGCATTGTCCAGCCAATTCTGGAGTACAACCAGATTCATAAAGTGTTCTCCCCAGTCATTCTTTAAATTTTTATTCTGACTGTTCTGATCCTATCTGGTTAGCGGTTATATTGGGCATTGGGCATTGGGCATGGGGCATGGGGCATGGGGCATTGGGCATTGAGTATCATTCATAACTTTTTTTGTCCTCCTTGTCCCCCTTGTCTCCCTTGTCCTCCTTGTCCCCCTTTCCTTATCCCTTCCTAAGAACGATCCGCTTTCTTCAGTGCGAAAAATATATCATAGCGAGTACTGCGATTATCGCTGACAGCTGTTGTTACACCAATCGAACGGGTAGCGGCTAACCAAGTTTTTTGACGAGGAAATAAAGTCGGTAAGGGGAAATTTTTCGCTGTCTGTTCCACATCCAAGAAAAATTGACCGTTTGTGGGATTAGGTTCTGCCGGTACTGTTTGTTTAAAAGGTGTGCTGCTAGCTAAAGTAATGCTAGGCCTGGGAACGATTTTATCGGCAATTGGCGCACCCACGATTAAAAAAGCAATGTCTCCATCTAACCAGCCATGAGTAGCCGTTAAGGTACCATAAGGCGCAACCCAGTTGGTAACGGTTTTACCTGCAACCGTAGCAGGTTTAATTTGGAACTGGTATTGATTTTTCATCACTTCATCAAGCTGTTTGATGGATGCTTCCGCTAAATTGCGATCGCTTGCCTGTACCATAAACAGCAATCCAGCCCGAAAATCTGCTGTTGCTGCATCTTTTGGGGTGTTGGGAATTACCGATAAAGAAAACTCGCCTTTCATCCACCGCAGCAAATCCCGATCCAAATCCAGGGTTGTTAAGGATTTCACGCCACCTCGTAATTGTTCGGGAAGAATTGGCGACTGGGGATTTCCTCGCGATGTTCTTTCATAGTCGTCCCAAAGCCTTTGTAAATTCCCACCAGAAAGCATCATTAAGGTTTCTGCTGGGACTAGGCTTTGCATTCTCCCTGCATTATTTTCCACTGCTAGCACTCGCTGACTATTCGGATTTAGCCAAGAAACGCCTTTTAAACGTATTCCTTCTGGTTCTAAGTTAATTGTCCCTGCCAAGCCTTGGTTATTTTGCAATTGCGCCAAAACTTGCGCAGGTAATTGGCGATTGGGTGCTGCTGCGGCTATCCTCGCAGCTGTGGGTACATTAATATAAAACTGAGCAAAAGGTTGATAATTAGCAATTTTCGGCAAGTTGGACGCGAATCCTGCTGTATTAGCTAAGGAAGTTTTATTTTTATAAGCATCAATTGCTCTTTCTGTCGCTTTGGGATTATCAGTAATAATTAAGAATTGTCCATTTAATACTGTAGCGGAAAGGTTTTCCCCAGTTTGACCATCGGTTTGTTTAATTGTAAAACCCTGATATGTGCGGTCAATCCATTGACTTTGTTTTAAAGTTTTTGGTTGTGCTAACAGGCTTTTCGCTTTTTCAGGGTTTTTGATTGGCAAAACCATCACCATCGACTGCTGGCTATTAACAGCCTCTGCGTTAGTCGAAACTGGTTTAGGTGCAGGTTGACTTGTTTGGGGTGCGAGAATTGCTAAAGTGACTTCATTACCTACCCAAGGTTGAATATCTTTTTGGAAATCATAACCATTATTCGTGAGAAAGCGATCGCGCAGCTTCACTAAATTTCGATCCAGTTCTGCTTGGGTTTCTTTTGTCCCATACTGTCGCAATTGCTGCCATTGTTTCGGATCTGTAGTTAAAGAAACCGTCAATAAAGCATCTTGAGGAATAATTGTGGCCCCTACTGGCAAATCTCGAGACAATAGTTGAAACCGAGTTAATAGCCAATATGCCGCACTTCCTAAACCTATCAATATCCAAGCACAAGACAGTATCAGCAGCAAAGACGGTTTCTTGGTTTTCTTTATCGGAACAGACACAATAGGCAGTGGCATTAAAACCTATACCTCATACTTACGAATTCATTACTTGATTGGTCAAGTAAACCAAAAGGTTTCCCATCTTATCGGGCAGTTAATTAGATAGATTAATTTATCCACCCTTAACAATCTTGCTCCTGGGAGCATCTCATTTCCCAACTATTTCACCAGTTTTGTATTTATCGTGAATCACCTTTGCTAACACACTTTAGTGTATTTCGCCGGACAAATTCAAAATTTTGCTCAGGTAAATCCGTTATCTTCAGCAATTTGAGGATATAACTAACTTGACAAAGCTGCAAGTCAATGGGGTCTAATGTGCCCTGAATGCACAATAAAAAATCGATGTATTCCGATGAAATCAGGCTTAAGAGCAACTATAGGAAGACTTTGATCTGCAACAAAAACAAGTCCCACAAAGCCACAATAGGCGCGGATGCGGGACTGACATTCAATAATAGTCGCGATCGCAGCAGTCTTCTCACTGATACTAGATACAGCAGATTGCAAGTTAGTGAGGTACAGATTATCGTCTATTGTAGGGGCACTGGCACTGCCATGCCCCGAAGTGCGTACCTCATTTTCCTGAAATAAGCTGTATTTTCATACAGTCAACAGTCAACAGTCAACAATCAACAATCAACTATAAATTAGTCAGCAGCCGTGCTTTCCTCAGAATAAATGTTAATAAAGTTTCTTTTTGGGAAATAATTTCTGCCGTTACTTCCATTCCTGGTTGAATGGGATAAGAGCGATCGCCTTTTTCTAAATAAAGTTTTTCCGGCTCAATAGTCACCTCATAATAAGGCGCAGTTGCAATCATAGGATTATTTTGCGGTTCATCAATCACATCCGCACTAATACTCCTCACAGCACCCTGCAAAATCCCATAATCTGGATAAGGATAAGCAGAAATTCGCATTTGCACTTTACCTTCTTGGCAATCAGTAACTTTTGGCGATTTACAAACCTTTACTTTGCTAATATCCTCCACGCTGACATTAGCTTTGACTACCAAAGGAGCCTCAGAAGGTGCTATTTGCGCGATCGCTTCCCCTGGGCGTACTAATTGCTGAGGATTTCGCAGTTCTAACTTCAAAATAGTCCCTGTTTCCGGAGAACGAATTATCGTTAATTGTAGTTGTTTTTCTATTTGTCCTAAGTCTTTTTTGGCACTGTTAATTATATTTTGAATTTCCAGTTTTCGCTGGTTCAAACTATTTTCTTCCTGCTTCAAGCGTGCCAAACTTCCTACACCTGCGGCACGTTCTTGGGCAATTTTTTCCTGTGCCATTGCCAGAATAGCATCACTAGGATGCGTTGCTGCGGCTGCTGGTTTATATTTACTCTTAGCTGCTGCTACAGCTTGTTGTTGTCTTTCGATAACTTGCTTTTGAGCTTCTAAACTTGATTTTTGAGATAATAAAGATTGTTGTTGCTGTTCTAATGCTAGTTGCACCTCTTCCAATTGATTTTTAGAAATTGAGCCAGATGTCGCAATACTCAAATAGCGATCGCGTTTTAGTTTCGCCGCTTTCAAGGCTGCTTCTGTGGCTTTCAAATTCGCTTGCATTGATTTAAAATCAAATTCGGCTTTTTGTAATTCATCCTGAGCAATTTTAATATTCGCCTGGACTTCTTCTAGTTGTCCGCTACTGGATACAGTGCTTTGTTGATATTCTCTTTGGGTACGTTGCAAATCTGCTGTCGCCGATGCGATCGCTCTTTGGTTGCGCTCTGTTTCTGCTACTATTTGTCTATCGACAGCCAGAATTTGCGCATCCAGTTGCATCAGTTGCATTTCGTTTTGCTGAATATTACCTAAAAGCTGACTTTTTTTAATTTGTAGTTGGCTATCATCGATAATGGCAATAATATCTTGTGCTTTTACCACTTGATTCTCTTGCACAAGAATCCTCTTCACTGTTCCTTCTTGTGCTGCTTGTACTAAACGTATTTCTCCCGCCGGACGCACATTCGCAGGTGCTTTCACAACTATTTTATATTGAATCACCGCAGATAAAATCACTGCTGTTGCAACAGTTGCAATTAAAAACAGTCCTCCCACTTCTACCCAACGAGTTGTATTCGGTAAAAGTTCCTCTGTCTGAATTACATCCAAGAAAGTAGGAGTATTTTCTTGGAGAACTATTCCTGAACTCTGAACATCCAAACTTTTTTGAATACTGACAATTTCTGCATCCGATATTGGCTGTTGCGGAATAATTTTACTAATTAAACCAGGTGCTAACTGAGTGTAGCCTTTTTCCACCAAGCGAATTGAATCTCTCAGTTCTTCTGGCGATGCATCTTTGAGTATATAACCACTTGCTCCCGCATTTAACGATGCCTGAATATATTGATGCTTGTCATAACCACTCAACACCAAAACTTTCGTCTTCGGAAATCTTTCACTAATAATCTTTGTCGCATTAATCCCATCCATCTCCGGCATTACCATATCGAGAATAACCACATCTGGCTGTAAATTAGCGACTTTGAGAATAGCAGTCTTTCCATTATCTGCAACACCAACTACTTCAAGATCTGTTTCTTTTTCAATCAATGATCTTAAGTAATCTCTCACAGCTTGTTGGTCGTCAACCAGCAAAACTCTAATCATATATTTTTATATAAAAATTTATTTTCTATTAATTTTTTAACAACATTTTTATGCTATTGCATCCAAAAATGATCGCTGGTACTGACTCTTTGTTATTTAAGCATATAGTCAAGAGATTAAAAAAATATTGAACAAAATTTATTTTTTTGACTAATTAGCTAGTAACATTTTCCTAAAAATTTATATCAAAAAATGATCGCTGGTACTAGCCTCTTTGTTATTTAAGCATATAGTCAACAGGTTAAAAAATGTTCCACAAAACTTTGCCACACACTTAATTTGTAGTACTAATGTACATTCAAATAAAATCGGATGTTTCTGCATCACAAATTTAAGTTATTTCTTCTTGGTGAAACGTTATTTTTCTATTACCGAAAAAATATATCATCCTTGGCGTTTTTTGTATTTATCAAAATTTTATTAAATTTTTACAGTGTATCTTGATAATAAATAAATGTGTTTTCTGTATAAAAATAAACATTAATTTTTGCAATATCACTAGTAAAAAACTAAACATTAAAATCCGCGTAATCCTTTAATAATCAATGACTAACGCTATCTATATTTATTCTTGACTGCCGATGCTCGCCAAATAAAATATGCTTAAATTACTACTTAACAACATAGTATTTAGAAAACTTCAAAAAGACTGTACTTTTTGTTTTAGATGCTGTAGGTTTATAGCCATGAGCTTAGGAAACAATAGTAATCACACAAATAAAACAGCCATTTTGGCTGAATTTTTTGTAATTACACGATTATGTCAACATTTTTGTTTGTTACAGATAAATTTTCTAACATCTGTAATTAATAAAAATGGATAAAAGCTCATCTACATCAAAATTAACATCCCCAAATCAGGAAGTTTATCATGACGATCAACTCTGAAAATAAATTGCTGTCTATTGACGAAAGCTGCTTGTCTGAATTGTCTGATGAAAATCAATCAACAATTTCAGGTGGTACTTTTGGTTTACTAAGTTGGAGTTGGAGTTTTCTTTTTAGTTGGTGTTTGCCAAAACCAGTTTATGTAGCACCACAACCTGTGTGCCCACCTCCACAACCTGTGTGCCCACCTCCACAACCTGTATGTGAACCTCCAAAATCATACTGCTGATAATCACAATCAGGGGATAGTCAACATCACTTATCCAACCTTGTGGTACGGGCATCTTGCCTACTTATTACCTTGAAAAGGCACCAACACCATCCCACAAAAAATAACTTGGGTGTTTTGTTATTTGGCAGTCCCAATTGTTACTTAAGTGTAATTCAAAATGGTTTGTATAAGCTTTAGGTAGAGACGCGGCTAATAGGGATAGCCGCACTCTATATCGCCTTAGTTGTTTAATGGCTTATGCATACCATAGCATTAGCTGGTTGTAAAAGCTATATTTTTAGCTATTTTTTACAGCCAGTTCATGCATTAATTAGTTCAGCTTTTGGATTCTTATAAATTAAAAATCCAAATTGATTAATCGCTATTCAATCAAATCTACTTAAAAAACTAGCCTATTGATTAGGCAAGAAAGCTCATCTTATTTTTTGGCTCAATAATAAGCTGTGTGTATACTGCTTATATCTGGAGCGAAAACACTCAAACTACAAGCTTTAAATACAAAATTTTTTTTCAAATCTAATTTCTAAACAATCATTTCATTCTCAGTACTAATCGCCACATAAAAACTTGTTTTAATTATGAAGAAATACCCAGTTGTGATGCAACACAGTGAAGAAGACTGTGGGGCAGCTTGTGTTGCTTCTATTCTCAAATTTTATGGGCGTAATTTAACTATTAACCGTATCCGCGAGGCAATTGGTAGCGGTCAACTGGGAACTACTTTGTTAGGTTTAAGACGTGGTACAGAAGCTTTAGGTCTTTACACTCGAACTGGCAAAGCATCAGAAAATTTTCTCAAAAAACTGTCACAAATGCCACTACCCGCGATTATCCATTGGAAAGGATTTCACTGGGTAGTTTTGTATGGTCAGCGTCGTAAAAAATATATTATTGGTGACCCAGCAATAGGTCTTCGTTATCTTTCTGAACAGGAACTCATTGAAGGTTGGCAAAATGGAGTAGTGTTATTACTCCAACCAGATGCAAATCGTTTTTTTGCCGAACCTGATGACAAACTTAACACTTTTGAAAAGATTGTTCAGGGTATCTTGCCATACCGAGGTTTGATTTTAGAAGCCTTGGTAATTTCCCAATTAATTGGCTTATTGTCTTTAGCCTCTCCTTTCCTGATACAGATTCTCACGGATGATGTTTTAGTGCGGCGTGATTCTGATTTGCTGATCTCTCTAGTATTAGCAGTAATTGTCATGCACGTTGTCAACAGCAGCTTAGAGTTGGTGCAAAATATGCTAATTGCTAATTTTGCCCAACGCTTCCAATTAAAGTTAATGTTAGAATTTGGACAAAAAATATTAAACTTACCTTTGAAATACTACGAAGCTCGTCGTAGTGGGGAAGTAGCCAGTAGACTGAGAGATATTGAAAAGATCAATAGCTTCATTGCCCAAGGAGTAATCGGGTTTCCTACCAAATTATTTATGGCGATAGTTTGCTTATGCTTGATGTTTTATTACAGTTGGAAATTATCCTTATTCTCTATATTAATTGCGGTTTTAATGAGCATAAGTACAATTGTCTTTTTACCTATTGTGCAACAAAAAACTCGTAAATATATGGTTTTAGATGCCGAAAACCAAGGGGTGTTAGTAGAAATTTTTAAAGGTGCATTAACCCTGAAAACTACTACCGCATCTGCACAATTTTGGGAGGAATTACAAAGCCGATTTCGCCGCTTAACTAAATTATCTTTAACAACAATCCATATTCAAATCATTAATCAGAAGTTCTCTGGACTAGTTGCTAATATTGGTAGTACAGTTTTATTGCTATTCGGCAGTCAACTTGTTATTAGTAAAGAATTAACTATAGGTCAATTACTAGCATTTTCTAGTATGACTGGTAATGTTACTGGTCTATTTAGTTTTATTATCGGTATTGTCGATGAATTTGCTCAAGTACAAACTGCTAATACCCGCATCCAAGAAGTTATTGACAGTACCCCTGAATCGTCTTCAGATACACAGAAACCTTGGGCAAATATTTCCGATAATACAGATATTATTTGTAGTAAATTAAATTTTTATTATGCTGGCAGGGTAGACTTATTAGAAGATTTTTCAGTCACCCTTCCTGGGGGTAAAGTTATTGCCTTAATTGGCAAATCAGGTTGTGGCAAAAGTACCTTAGCTAAATTAATTGCTGGTTTACATACAGTGCAATCTGGCAATATCCGCTATGGCATTTATAACCAACAAGATTTATCTTTAGAATCATTACGAAAACAAGTAGTTCTAGTTCCCCAAGATGCTCATTTTTGGAGTCGCTCAATTATTGAAAACTTCCGCATAGGTTCTCCAAATGTCAGTTTTGAAGAAATTGTCAACGCCTGTCAAATTACCCTCGCTGACGAATTTATTAGTAAATTACCCGACACATATCAAACAGTTTTAGGAGAATTTGGCGCAAATATTTCTGGTGGACAAAGACAAAGACTAGCACTAGCGCGCGCCATAGTTCATAATCCACCCATACTAATTTTAGATGAATCTACAGCTGGACTTGACCCCAGTAGTGAATCAGAAATTTTAGATAGACTGCTATTTTACAGAACAGGCAAAACAACAATTATTATCAGCCACCGTCCCAGAGTGATTGAGCGTGCTGACTGGATTATTTTCTTAGAAAAGGGAAAATTGAAAATGGAAGGAAAAGTAGAAGAGTTACGTTCCTTACCAG
The DNA here is from genome assembly GCF_002367995.1 of Calothrix brevissima NIES-22. Taxonomy (GTDB): domain Bacteria; phylum Cyanobacteriota; class Cyanobacteriia; order Cyanobacteriales; family Nostocaceae; genus Aulosira; species Aulosira brevissima. The sequence continues at coordinate 4,349,804 of NZ_AP018207.1, read as the reverse complement.
GCGACCATTTAGATTTTCTCACACCGTAGTTAGTTGTATCTACTACTTCTCTCAATATACAAGGTTGGGTTTCGTTCCTCAACCCAACCTTGTATCTGAGAAACAGTAGTAGACCTTTCCAGAAAAACCTGATACGTGTAATTGTAGGTTATTAGCGATCGCTAGAATTGAGATGCATCGGCCCTAAGTATTTAGTTAAATACGGCGAAAAAACTTCATATATTAATGTCAAAGGCTGCCCATGATGCCAAAACAAATAATGGCGACCCCAAAAAGGCCCCTTCACCCCAAAACCAGACTCTAGAGCAGGCGAATAGCCATAGTAAATCCCCTGTACATCCCGATATAACTCAGTCCGCAGACGGGCTAAACTAGCCCAAATCGGTAATGAACGGTTTTGCAAATACTCATCTACATGACTAGCTTCCCACCAAGAAGTAGCATAAGCCAATCGCTGACCAGAGGCAGTCCGCAGCCAAACCTGTCGCCGCAATCTGGGGCCAGGTACAGCTTGAATCAAATCAGGAGCAGCATCCGCATCCATACCAATCAATGACATATCAATCACATCTACTTCCGTCGGCTCGCCCGTAAGCAATTCTAAATGGCGTGTTGGCGAACCATCACCCAAAAGTAGCATTTGCCAAGTAGGAGCCAGCTTTGAATGCGGCAAACTTTGCTTAATGACATCCTCACCACCTTGCCAAATCGGAGTCAGACGATGCCATGCTGCTGGCAATGTTAAGTTGTCTGTCGGTTTAAAGATTGCAGTCAATGTTCTTTACAAAAGTTCATCTATTTCTATAATAGGCTTGTCAATAGTCAATAGTCAAAACCAATGACAAATGGCCAATGAAACACAACAAAAGTCAATAGCCTCCGGTTCTTAACCTTTGACTATTGACCTTTGACATTTAACTATGCACTAAAAATGCGGATGGCGAGACTCGAACTCGCAAGGCAAAGCCACACGCACCTCAAGCGTGCGCGTATACCAATTCCGCCACATCCGCACGGTTTTTATCACTGAACTTAGAATATAGCATAAATTTTCTGTCAGTGGATATCAGATGGACAGAAATATAGTCACATCACGAGAGATATTAAAAAAGGTAAGCCAACGTGGGATGCAGAGTAAGCTTGCACAAACCTAGTTCAGGTACATGCAAGAGACTAACAGTAGCAATATTGTTAATCTAGTTAAACCCCGTAGGCGGTCTCAGCCAAATCCTACCCTTTGGGAAACTACTCTGAGGGTTTATGCACCTTTTAGGGAAGAGGTTGGGGAATCTCCTGTCATAATTTGAAATAAGGCGGAAAGCATTGTTGCAAGTTGAATGGGAGAGAATGTCAATCTACTGGTACAGATATCGAAGCTAAAAAATGAAGTTTGACAAAATATTAATTGCCAATCGGGGAGAAATCGCCCTTCGTATTCTCCGAGCCTGTGAGGAAATGGGAATTGCAACAGTTGCTGTTCACTCCACTGTTGACCGGAATGCGCTACATGTACAACTTGCCGATGAAGCGGTTTGTATTGGCGAACCTGCCAGCAGTAAAAGTTATTTGAACATTCCCAACATTATTGCTGCCGCCTTAACCCGGAATGCTACCGCCATTCATCCTGGATATGGCTTCCTAGCTGAAAATGCCCGGTTTGCCGAAATATGTGCCGACCATCATATTGCCTTTATTGGCCCCACCCCCGAAGCCATCCGCTTAATGGGTGACAAATCCACAGCCAAAGAAACCATGCAAAAAGCTGGTGTACCTACAGTACCGGGTAGTGATGGTTTAGTAGAATCTGAGCAAGAAGGATTAACACTAGCTAAAGAAATTGGCTATCCGGTGATGATCAAAGCCACCGCAGGTGGTGGCGGCCGGGGTATGCGCCTAGTTACTTGTGAAAGCGACTTCGTCAAACTCTTCCTGGCAGCGCAAGGAGAAGCTGGTGCAGCTTTTGGCAACTCTGGCGTTTATATAGAAAAATTTATTGAGCGTCCACGCCATATTGAATTTCAAATTTTGGCAGATAATTACGGTAACGTAATTCATTTAGGCGAACGCGACTGCTCAATTCAGCGACGCAATCAAAAGCTGTTGGAAGAAGCTCCTAGCCCCGCTATTGACCCAGAACTGCGGGAGAAAATGGGACAAGCAGCGATCAAAGCTGCCCAGTATATTAACTATACTGGGGCAGGCACCATTGAATTTCTTTTAGATAAATCGGGTAAATTCTACTTCATGGAAATGAATACCCGGATTCAAGTTGAGCATCCTGTAACAGAGATGATTACAGGAGTAGATTTGGTTGCCGAACAAATTCGCGTTGCTCAAGGGGAAAGACTCAAGCTGACTCAAGACCAAGTAGTGTTACAAGGTCATGCAATTGAATGCCGAATTAACGCCGAAGACCCGGATCATGATTTCCGTCCTTCTCCCGGACGTATTAGCGGCTATCTTCCACCAGGTGGCCCGGGCGTGCGCATCGATTCCCATGTTTACACAGATTACCAAATCCCCCCTTACTACGACTCTCTCATTGGTAAGTTAATTGTTTGGGGTCCCGACCGTCCCACCGCTATTAACCGCATGAAACGAGCCTTACGGGAGTGTGCTATCACCGGATTGCCTACCACCATTGGCTTTCATCAAAGAATTATGGAAACCCCACAGTTCTTGCAGGGTAATGTCTACACTAATTTTGTGCAAGAGTTAAAAAGCTAAGGAGCTAGGGGCTAGGGATAAGGCACTAGGGGAAAAGTAAAACAAATCCTCAATGCCCCATGCCCCATGCCCCAATGCCCCATGCCCAATTTCTAACTTACACGCGACATCATAGTAAGTAATCCTTGCTGACCAAGGAGAATTTCCCGTAGCAAACTGAAAATCCCGACCCAAATAATCGGGGTAATATCTACTCCACCGATGGGGGGTACTAGCTTTCGCAACAAGGCTAAAAAGGGTTCAGTAGGCCAAGCTACAAGATTAGTGGGGAACCGATTTAGATCCACTTGCGGATACCAAGTGAGAATGATGCGAAAAATGAACAAAAATATCATCAATCCCAATACAGGATTGAGAATCCAAGTAATTAGGTTAACACCAGTCATTAGTTTTGCAGTACTATCTGTGAACGCAGAAAAAACCTGGGCGAGATTGCAAAAATTTTAAGCATTGTAAAGCACTCTCTATAATTTTAACCAAATGCTGCCACTTCCTCTGAAGCATGGAAAAGTAAATATATGCGACCGTTCAGTTCATCATTTACCAGGGGACTGGTTGTGTTGTATCTCACGATCTAGTGCCTTCTCAAGGAACTGATACACCATTAGAATTATGATGAAGTATGTAAAAAATGGTTGAGAACTATGACACCTGCTTTAGCAAATTTTCTTTGGAGTCTGTTTTGGGGTGCTGTGATTGTCGTTATTCCGGCGACAGTTGGTTTGATTTTCATTAGCCAAAAAGATAAAATCCAACGTTCATAATCTTGGCAGGAGTCAGTTTGACTCTGATAACTGCTGGTCTGTTAGCTATATACCTAATTGCAGCGTACACAGCAATTGCTCTTACAGGAGACAGGGTATACTTAGCTGACAGACACAAAATTGTTTAGCTTGTGGTGAATAGCTTCAAAGCTTCTTTACCTGATGCTTTGAAGCTTAAATATTATTGTGACTAATTAGAGTAGTGATTTTAATTGTGACTCGCTAACATAGATTTGATATTGGGATATAGATCAATGATAAATTTTGGGCTGAACTCAGTCAGTATTCTGGCTCAAGTAAATTTTGGGACAAACTCAGCCAGTATTCTAGGAATTTTCTTGGCTGTGGCTGGGGCAGCACTGTATTTTTTACGGACTGTGCGTCCTGAGCTGTCTCGAGATCAAGATATATTTTTTGCGGCGGTAGGTTTACTTTGCGGCTTTATTTTAATTTTCCAAGGTTGGCGATTAGACCCAATTTTGCAATTTGGTCAGCTGCTTTTAGTGGGTACAACTGTATTTTTTGCCGTTGAAAGTATTCGCTTGCGTAGTATTGCGACTCAACAAGCCAAGCGCAATACCCCAATTGTGGATGAAGAGCGAGAGGTCAGCAACAAATATACCTATGACAGGCGGCGAAGACAAGGGTATCAAGCTGAGGTGGATGATGATTTAGATCCCCTACCTTATGAGGAAGAAGAACGTCCTGTACGTCCCCGAATTAGAGCTAGTAGAGAAGAGCGTTCCTCGCGTGATGATTACTACACAGATTCATCTCCCCGACGTTCTGAACGTCCCAGTAGTAGTGACAAACAAGATTCAGGGGATAGAAACCGTCGCCGTAATTCTGGGCGTTCTGTAAGCCGTCCCGCAGATACTGTGGAACAAGAAGACTGGGGTTCAGCTTCGAGAGAAGTTGATGATTGGGACAGTTCGGAATCAGAAGTCAGAAAACCTTCTCGTCGTCCAAATAACCGACCACAGCGTTCCGAACCCCGTGATGAGGATGTCACCCCCAGACCGAGGAGACGCCGTCCAGCTAGCGATTCATCTTCACGCAGAGAACGTAATGATGATGAGGCGATACCAACTGATTACGTAGAATATAAACCTCTGGAACGACCAGATGTAAATTCTGATGATTCCAACAATTTTGATGATATTTAAAACTGTCAGGGGCGATGGAAATAAGGTGAGGTGAAAAAAGTTACACTAGTATTTTGGCTCCAAAGACCGATTCATTGGAGCCTAGTTTTTAGCTTGGCAACTGTGCTTGGATCTTGCAGTTCCGGTAACATACCAATTGGCCCTACTTCCCTCAACAGTCGCTACACAGAAGAGCAACCAAGTTTGAGTGGCAATGGGCGCTTTTTAGGGTTTGTTTCTAATCGCAATGGCAGTCACCAAATTTTAGTCTATGACTTAGAAAGGCAAAGTTTTATACAAACTCCGGGCTTAAATAGACCGGAAACCATTGCTGAAAGTCCTAGCCTGAGCTACACAGGACGTTATATTGCTTATTTAACTAGCGACCAAGGAAGACCTGTTGTAGCCCTTTACGATCGCGCTACCCAACAGTCACAAATTATGACGCCAATTTATCGCGGCTGGGTCAGAAAACCAGGAATCAGCCCAGACGGGCGTTACATAGTATTTGAAACCGCTAGCCGTGGTCAGTGGGACATTGAAGTTCTCGACCGGGGGCCAAATATTGAGTTAGATATTCCTAATGGTGCCACTGTCGCTCCACCACCTACAGCACCATAGGTAATGTGTGGTCATTGGTCATTGGTCATTTGTCATTGGTAAGGATTTCAATTTTATTAAGCTTTCTTAAGCTAGTTTGGTTGATTTTTATTGGCTTACTTCCAAAAAAATATGAGTTATTAGTTACTAGACTATTTACGATTTACTAATGACTAATGACTGCTATATGAAAAAATCTATTTTTATATCTGTAATTGCCTGCTCAAGTTTATTGACTGGGTGTTTTGGCTATCCCCGCCTTTTGAGTTACCCTTTCGATCCAGGTGGGCGCAGCCTTAACAGTTTAGCCTCTGAATCAAACCCGCAAATGGCTGGCAGATATATTGTTTTTACTAGTGACAGACGGGGTAGCCAAGATGTTTACTTATTCGATCGCATAACTGGTAATTTAGTTGATTTACCTGGTTTAAATTCCTTAGATACGATCGCATCTCATCCCAGCGTATCTGAAGACGGGCGTTATCTAGTTTTTGCTGCTAGTCGTCAAGGGCGATCGGCTATAATCCTCTACGATCGCGAAACACGCCAATCGCGGAATTTAACTGCGAATCTGCAAGCAGAAGTCCGCAACCCCACGATTAGCGCTGATGGTACCAGAATTGCTTTTGAAACTACTAATAATGGGCAATGGGATATTTTTGTGTATAACCGATTTGGACAACCGATTAATGTCCCTCAAGATCCAAGGTGAGGGAGTCAATTGTAAATGGGCATTGGGCATTGGGCATAAAAAGTCAAAAGTCAAAAGTCAAAAGTCAAAAATATTTCTGAATTTTGAATACTTCGACAGGCTCAGTACAAGTTTTGAATTTTGAATTAATTTTGTCCTCCTTGTCTCCCTTGTCTCCCTTCCCTAGCCCCTAGCCTCTACAGTTTCCTGCACAGCTTCAATGAGCGATCGCACTTGTTGTGTACCTTCAGAAGATTCAAAGGAAAGTGGGAATTTGCCTTTGGCGATCATTCTTAAACCTAAAGGTGCCAAACTCAGTAATCCGCGCAGATCGCGAAAATAATTGCCGACAACATGTAAACCAAATTTACGTTCATCGATCCAGCCGCCTTCTTTCACAAGTTCGACTAACACTTTTCGGTGACGAATTGAGCGCCCATCGCTGGCTTGCTTGCGAGTGAGAATTTCTTGCTTAATTTTTGTAATTTGTTCCAGTGGTGCTACTTCCATTGGACAGACAGAATCACAGTACAAACAACGGGTACAACCCCACACTCCTTTAGTCCCTTCGTTGTAATTTTCTAGGCGATTTTCGGTATCTTGGTCGCGGGAGTCGGCTACCATTCGGTAAGCTTTGGCGAGTGCATGGGGGCCGACAAAATCTGAGTTAACTTCCCGTGCATTGCATTCTGAGTAGCAAGCGCCACACATAATACAATTACCCGTTTGGTCGAGTAGCGATCGCTCTTGGGGAGTTTGTAAAAATTCTCTTTCGGGAACTTGTCGCGCTGCTGTGCTGACATAAGGCGTCACCGCTTCTAAATTGTTCCAGAAGCTGCTCATATCCACAACTAAATCCTTAATGACTGGCATATTTCCCAGAGGAGCGATCGTGATTTCGGGAATGGTATTGTCAGCAGACGCAGGCGATCGCATTTTTTGTAATCTGCTAATTTCACTGCCAACATTTTCCTTACAAGCTAAAGCCGAGCGTCCATTAATTCGCATCGCACAACTACCACAAATTGTATTGCGACAATTTTTGCGATACGCTAAAGTGCCATCTTGCTCCCATTTAATCCGATTGAGACAATCCAAAATAGTATTGCCTGGTTCTACCTCTAAAAGGTAAGTTTGTAAAACAGGAGACGAATTGTGTTGCTGGCGAATAACCTTAAACAGAACTTCCATATATTACCAACCAAAATTTTTAAATTCTCCTACCTACCTGAGCAACTTCAACTACAGACAGGTAATTGTGAAAAATCGGCTATACTCTTGTTGCCCTAGATGAGAACTAGATGTTAATAGGCTGATGATTAAAGACCTACTGATTCTAGTACAGTACCCCAGCAATCGAGTCATCCCTACAAATACCTCAAAATACTAAAATATAAGTTTTTGTCTTTGCCCTGATACTGAGCGATCCCAAAGTATGATCAATTTTGCAGCTACCTATAGCTTAGTTTTCCGCAAGATATTTTGCATCAGACACAGAACTACCACTACAGCAAGCACGTCAATCAGCCCACCATTTAAAACCTGACTAGAGCCTATAATAAAAGTCTTTTGACTTGTGAATCAGTGACTTTTGACTTACTTGAGAGTTCTACTAGTTTGAGGATAACCATTAAGATTTTCGTTTTTACGTCAGGCAGGTAATATTTGTCTAGTTCTCTTGAGCCTACATCAAAAAAATTATTACTGCTTTACATTTGATTGACCTGTTTGGCAGTATAGGTGAGAAATGATTAGCCACAGATGGACTTGTGTAAATTACCGTCCTAGCAAAAATTAACAAACGAAATCTACCTGATGTTAGCACTACATCTTAATGTCAACAGCAGTCACGACCTGAGAGTATAGATAGCTCAAAAGGTTATGAATTGCGAACTTTTTGTAGATTTACAACTGTGACAGCCATAATCAACATCTAGTAGTGGCAATAAAGCAATAGACAGATGGAGAAAAACTAATCTTCCCCTAGACAGACGAAAAGAATCCTCTGCCTGCTTTTTGTTGGTTCCCTAATAATAGGGATGGACATCCTCATAACTTTTTGTGTCGTCACAATCAAGGAAATCTGAGATAAACTCACTTGTCAAAACTCACAGTCTAAATTAAAGTAATTTTGAGAAAACCACGGCTACAATCCTCATAACCCCAATCAAGCGCAAGAAAAATCCTCATCGTTTTTTAATTCCTGGAGCTAAGAGATTTCCATAAAAATTTACCAGTAAGTTTAATTATAAATAAAACAACTATTTTGCTATTATTAGTCCATGCTAGTATTTAATATAAAATTACGCAGGAACAAAACCAGTATCAAGAGCCGTATAAGCGCGGCTACTACTGCTTTGTTAATCTCGTAATCTAGAGACAAGAAATTTTACGTCTCTACTAGCAGGCCAAAAGGGTGTATGCCTGTATGACCATATTCAAATCTCATGCTGTCTAAAGCCTCAGAGTAATATTAGGGTAAACCCTATAACTTAAGGGCAATAATGGCAAGCATTGATAGTGGAAAATCTGCAATTTATTGGTCTATTGGACTGATTGCAGTACAACCCACAAAATTTGTAAAGGTGGCTTAAAGTTACACCGCTACATTAGCGCCAAAAGAAAAAATAATTTCATTTTCGTTGGCGAATCCTGGTTAAAAGTGACGTAAAATCACCAAAATTGATGCCTGCGATTACCAGGTACTCTAATCTATTTATGGGCAACCATAAAAGAGGTGTTTGGGCTTACTCATAGCAGCAGGAATTTACCCAAAAATGTCATGACCAGATTGACTCTGTGCAGATGCTAAAAGGCTAAATTCTGGCAGAAGATACCGTTTGTTAGTTTGGAGAAATTAAGGAAATTTTGAGCATAATGACTGAAACTGCAACCGCACCATTAACCGGAAAAGCATTGCTTGCTAAAGTAAAAGAGCTTTCCAATTTACCACGTCGAGAACGAGCAAAGCAGTGCGGCTATTACACGGTCACTAAGAATAATCAAGTTCGTGTTAATCTCACCGATTTTTATGACGCTTTGCTATCTGCTAGAGGAATTCCTCTCAGCCCAGAAGCACCCAAAGATGGCCGAGGTCGCGAACCGACATATCGAGTTAGCGTTCATCAAAATGGTCAAATTGTGATTGGTGCTACATACACCAAAGCAATGGGCTTAAAGCCAGGTGATGAATTTGAAATCCGCTTAGGATACAAGCACATTCACTTGATTCAACTTGGTGAAAGTGACAAAAAATTAACCTCAGCAGATTTAGATGTTGACGATCTAGACGAAGAAGATTTAGAAGACGACGAAGATTAAGTTGTTTTGATGATAGGGATAGGTTAAAGCTAATGCTGAATAACTTATCTCTAGCAACACAACAAACTAACAACTGTCGTTGGAAAACTTGTCGTATCGGAAAAAATACGATTATACCTCTTGCATAAGTGACTACTTTTATTAGAGTCTTGATTAAAATCAAGAAATCTATTGTTGCAAGAAGTTAGTCGTGTTTTTTGTGCCTATTTTTATCACATTGTTGCAGCCATCAGCCGACACTTTACTGGTATTTCTCAAAGATACACCAGTATTAGTTGTGGTGATGGCTTTTTTTAGCTTGTGGGTATTGTGTTGGTTACCAATAGCAGTAGTAATAGCGATCGCACTTAAATGGAAACCTGGTAAAAGTTTACAACCTGAGCAAAAGCTACCCTTATTAATACCCCTGTATTTATTAGCACCGCTAATTTTATGGGGGATGAATTCTCTCGCTGGAGGATCTTTCGCTAATTATGGCTTGGTTGCTAATCTTTCCCTTTTCACTTCTTTACTTTTTGGCTTTGGCTTGGGAGTAATTAGCCTTGCTATCGTGTTTGCTGGACAATTCTTGCTAGGTTGGTGCCAATGGCAAACAGAAAATAACAAGTTAGTACTAGCCAACTTACTACCAATTCCCTTGATAGCTTTATTAGTAGGTGCTATTGAAGAATTAATTTTTCGCGGCTTCTTAATCACAGAGTTAACTCAACAATACCCAATTTGGTTAGCTGGTGTAATTTCTAGCCTCATTTTTGCCCTGCTGCATTTAGTTTGGGAACAGAAAGAAACTATTCCCCAACTCCCAGGACTTTGGCTGATGGGGATGGTACTGGTATTGGCGAGGTTAGTTGATGGCGGTAATTTGGGTATAGCTTGGGGATTACATGCTGGTTGGGTATGGGCGATCGCTACTTTAGACACAGCAGAGCTAATTACCTACACAGGTAAAGTATCCGAATGGTTTACGGGTAAAAACAAAAAACCTCTCGCTGGTGTAGCAGGAATTGTCTGTGTCCTGCTAGCTGGGGGGATTCTGTGGTTATTTTCTAGTTTGGCGATCGCTAACTAACAACACAAATCATACTAAGTACACAATTTCATTAATTCATAGCAAATTAGCTTAGGAAATACTCTGCGAAACTTTGCGCTAACCTCCGCGTTCCTTTGCGTTTAAAAATTTATGAACTTATGCAAAGCAGTACTAAGTAAATCATTAATGGCACTAAACTATATTACGAAACGTAAATAGACTTCAACCCCTTACCAATGACAAATGTACAGACGCGATTAATCGCGTCTCTGACAAATGACAACCCTTACCAGTATTTTAATTACGCCGACCTACTTGAATATCTTGCGCTAGGGTAGGGAAATCCGCATCTCAGTATGGGGGAAACAATGCTCAAAAAAAAAGCGATCGCCTAAGTTATACATTTAAAATCCTAATTGGTATCATCCCCTGATCCATTTTCCGGATTGCTCTTAGAAGCAGAGGGGTGAGGTGTATTTGCTATATTCATCATTTAGATCCTTGCATTGAAGATTACCCAACATGCTAGAACAAGGCACTATCAGTATTCATACTGAGAATATTTTTCCCATCATCAAGAAATCCCTGTACTCAGATCATCAAATCTTTCTGCGGGAACTGGTATCAAACGCTGTAGACGCAATTCAAAAGCTAAAAATGGTATCCCGCGCCGGAGACTATGCGGGAGAGATTGGCGAACCAGAAATTGAAATAGCCATAGACAAAAACAACAAAACCCTCTCTATCTCCGATAATGGTATCGGCATGACAACAGAGGAAGTAAAAAAATATATCAATCAGGTTGCTTTCTCTAGTGCGGAAGAATTTATTCACAAATATGAAGGAAAATCAGACCAACCGATCATCGGTCACTTCGGTCTAGGTTTTTACTCCTCCTTCATGGTGGCGCAAAAAGTCGAAATTGATACCCTCTCCTACCAAGAAGGCGCGGAAGCAGTACACTGGAGTTGTGATGGTTCCCCAGAATTCACCTTAAATGAATCATCGCGAACAACTCGCGGTACTACCATTACCCTCACCCTGCAAGCAGAAGAAGAAGAGTATTTAGAATCATCACGAATCAAAAATCTTGTTAAGACTTATTGCGACTTCATGCCAGTACCCATCAAACTGGATGGTGAAGTCTTAAATAGACAAAAAGCACCTTGGCGAGAATCTCCAAATAACCTCACTAAAGAAGATTATTTAGAGTTCTATCGCTATCTCTATCCGTTTCAAGAAGAACCATTACTTTGGGTACATCTAAATACCGATTATCCGTTCATTATTAATGGGATTTTGTATTTTCCCAAAATGAGGCCGGATGTTGATGTCACAAAAGGTCAGATTAAGTTATTTTGTAACCAAGTGTTTGTCAGTGACAACTGTGAAGAAATTATCCCACAGTTCCTAATGCCTATGCGGGGGGTAATTGATAGTACCGATATTCCCCTAAACGTATCGCGAAGTGCATTGCAAGGCGATCGCACTGTCCGCAAAATTGGTGACTACATTGCCAAAAAAGTAGGCGATCGCCTCAAAGAACTTTACCGCGACAACCGCGAACAATACATCAGTGCTTGGAAAGATTTAGGCACTTTTGTTAAATTTGGTGTACTCAACGATGACAAGTTTAAAAAACAAGTAGAAGACATCATCATTTTCCGCACTACCGCCAAAATTGCTGAAAAAACTGCGGATACTCCCGCCGTAGAAGTACAATCTGCTGAAGGCGATGTTTGGCAAGATGTGACTCCAGCTACATCTAGCACAGATAATTTAGCCACCACCATACCTTATACCACCCTCAAAGAGTACTTAGAACGCAACAAAGAACGCCACGAAAACAAAGTATTCTACTGTACCGATGAAGCCACCCAAGCTACATACGTAGAATTACATAAAAATCAAGGCTTAGAAGTCCTATTTATGGACTCCTTTATCGATACCCATTTCATCAACTTCTTGGAACGGGAATATAACGATGTTAAATTTACCCGTGTAGATTCCGACTTAGATAATACCCTGTTGGATCAAGATAAATCTGGGGAAATCGTAGATCCGACAACCAACAAAACCAAAGGTGAAGTTATCAAAGAACTATTTGAGAAAGCCCTCAACAAACCCAAAGTCAATATCCGTACCGAAGCTTTAAAATCAGATAATCCCCAAGGAACTCCACCAGCAGTGGTATTGCTACCAGAAATTCTGCGTCGTTTGCGGGAAATGAACGCCATGATGCAGCAGCAAACCACAGAATTCCCCGAAGATCATATTTTGTTGGTAAATACCGCACACCCCCTAATTCAAAATTTGGCTAATCTCAGTCAAGGTAGCATTATTCAAGGTGAGGGCTTATCTCCCAGCGCCCAATTAGCAAACATGATTTGCCAACATGTCTACGATTTAGCCCTCATGTCACAAAAAGGATTTGACGCTGAAGGTATGAAATCCTTTGTCGAACGCTCAAACGAAGTACTTACTAAACTCACAGAACAGGTAAGTAAGTAAGTAAATCTCTTACAGCGAATTATAAGTTGGTGAGGTACAGATAATCATTGATTGTAGGGGCATTGGCACTGCCATGCCCCGAAGCGCGTACCTCATTTACCTAAAATATGCTGTAGCATCAATCATGGCAAATTATCGGGGCGGGAGTTTCCCGTTCTGAAAGATAACAATCCTGGTAACCTGATAATTGGGATATTTTATCTATTTTCTCAGTTCCCGATCCAAATCTTCATCACAAACCTCTTAGAATAGAAAGGTTGTATTGAAATAGCAATCTGGAGAAACAGGCTATGTCTCGTCGCTGCGAACTAACAGGTAAAAAGGCAAATAACGCCTTTGCAATTTCCCACTCCCACCGCCGTACTAAACGCCTTCAGCAAGCTAACTTGCAAATCAAGCGCGTTTGGTGGCCAAGCGGAAATCGCTGGGTTAAACTCAAGCTATCTACCAAAGCAATTAAAACCTTAGAAATCAAAGGTATAGAAGCAATGGCTAAAGAAGCTGGAATTAACCTCAATCATTACTAATCGCGATTTCCCGCAAAACCGCTACATATTTTATCCTCTCATTACCTCCTCAGTACTGTTGCCAGAGAAATTTTTTCTCATGGGGAGGTTCGGGGGAAAATAGCAAACATTTCCCCTGGCGATCGCAATTCACGAAAATCTTGATACATATAGATTTTTCGTAGGCGCATAGCAATACCATCGGTGTAAACTTAGCGCGAAATTTCTTTTAGATACAGCTGTGAGAGATTCTCTCGTTCCCAGTCCCAGACTGGGAATGCTATCATGAAAAGTTATACCATTTGCGGAGGAATGAGTCAGTCAAACATCCTCTCAATGCTTGATTAAATCAAAATTTCCGAATTTAGCTCTGATTATTGTTTTTTGAGAGTGACAAAATAGAGATCAAGCCTTTGACTCTGGACTCTGGACTTTTGACAACCTCAGTGCAAAATATACAATTTAAATGCCTAAAGGCTGATGCTTAATACTATCAATAAAAACTTATGCACAAGCATTAGTTTTTGAATCTATAAATATCATCTTAAATGATTTGCTTAATTTATTTAGTGCTATTTTTTCTAACCTTTTCGACATATGATCTGAATTCAGTCCCCAAGGTGTATTATTAGCATCAATGATATAGATTTTATTATCTTCCCTATCTCTGAGAATATCTAAATCGCCATAATCCAGACCTATTGTAATAGCAAAATTAATTATTTTTGTAATTTCTTCCTGAGTAAATATCTCTTCTGGCTCAGAGATTTTAGCATAACTTTTGATATTAAAACGATTTTGAATAGGTCTGTATTTAAGGGCTAAATAAGTAATTTTATCCTTAAAAATAGTTACTCTTATATCCTGTACAAAGTTTTCATCTACTTCGTTATGAATTAATTTTTGATATATGTATCCACTTTCAGTTTCTTCTAACGGAGCATCTATAATCTTTCCATCATGTGTAGCATTAATGTTAGATTTCCGAACTATTTTCCCTCTAAATTTGAAAGGATCAACTAGAGAACTATAGCCAAAAATGTCCTGAAATATTTTATCGACATGATTTTTGCTAATATCATTGCAATTAATATTTAAAACTTCAGTCCGAGTGGCTAGTTTTTGTAAAAAATTATCTGGTTGTGAAAACGTTGAATCCTGCCATTTAAAAGCTAAATCAAATTTTTTAGTAGGGTCATTGCTTATAGAGTACCCTAAATGAAGACATATTTTATATATTACTGTCCCTGGATAAGGCTTGTCTGGATAAAAAAGAATTGTCTTTCTAGCTAAAAAAGAATTTACAATAGTGATTCTAATAATATTAGAAATAATAATAATAATTCCATTAATATCTTTTTTATCAAGCCAGTGATAGTAGGTTCTATAAATTATTTTATATTCACTAAAAAGTTCAGCAATATTTTTAGTTACAATCTCTTTAAATTGCCTTGTTAACTCCATTGTTCTGAACCAGCATGTTCCTATACTCTGCCTTCATTCTGGACTTAATATATTTTGCATAGTTCAGTGTTTATACTTGTTTTTTGTTTTGATTAGCACGGAATTAATTCAATTACAGTCACTATCTTTAGCAGTCCGCATTCCCCCAATTAAAGTTTCTATAATCACGCATCGTTTGCTATTGCTAGGATTTGTAGAGTTTGCAGGCCGAGGGTTTGCTACAACAACTTTAATACCCGTACTAGGACTAGTACCTGCCAAAGCACCCATATAGTCAAAAGTAACAGTTCTGGCAGTACTTAAATTATTAAAAACAACAGTAGCAGGGGATGTGACCTTATTCAAGTCCGTTGTATCTAAATTTGTCCCCACAATAATTTCCCCCGGT
Source organism: Calothrix brevissima NIES-22 (assembly GCF_002367995.1). Lineage (GTDB taxonomy): Bacteria > Cyanobacteriota > Cyanobacteriia > Cyanobacteriales > Nostocaceae > Aulosira > Aulosira brevissima. Next base: position 4,334,657 of record NZ_AP018207.1, on the reverse strand, counting down.
TTGATTTCTAATTCTCGGGTTAAATTTCGCCAATTGGGAGTAGAGCCATAATACACAGAAATTTGCGGAATACCGCTATTAGTTTGAAAACTCACACTGTAATTACGCTTACTTTTTTTAGCTTCTCGTTGTGCTTCTTGTAAAGCAGCTAAAACTATATCGTTAGCCTTGTTTAAACGCTGTCGTTTGAGAAAGCCAAGCCAACCAGGCCCTAAAATCGCTATTAAAATTCCTACCATAAATATCACTACCAAGACTTCTAACAATGTGAAACCATTGTCTTTTGTCTTAGAGAAAATTTTCCAAGTATCTTGACTCATATAATTTGCAGAGATTAATCTGGTTTAGTAGTTTACTGAGCGAAAATTAAATTTTCATCTGTCAAAACAGCAGATAGATATTTTCCTCTTTTTACAATTTATTTCTCAGTTGATTATTGAACTAAAAGATATTAGTGCAAGTCAGGAGACGCAAATTCACCTAAAATTTACTGTGTAAACAGGAATCCTCTTCCTTGTACCCGTATACTGACTTGAGGAAAATAATTTTTTTGACTACTGCTGTAATTGAAGTTGCTGCTTCTTATCCTAGCTAAAGCATTACCTCGTAAAAATACTTGTGCAGCCGTATTAGTTGTATCTACACAAGCATAAAAGCTAGTCATTTGACCAGGAGTTCTAGTATTGAAACTTGCAGGTGTGACTTTTGATGTGCCGGTGGGACAGGTGATTGCAGCAGGTGCGCCGGTGGTAGTCTGGTCGATGTAGTCTATTAATACTACCGGAGAATCTTGATAACTAACGTTGGTTGTAGTTGTCACATTGTTAGCCGTCGTAGTGTAGGAGCTAAGTCGCGTCCAGCTATTCATTTTCTGTTCCAAAGTCCCAACCCCTTCTAGCTTAAAGGGAGCATAACCAGTACTTGGACAATAACCGCTAACATACTTGTCTGTATACCCTGAGCAAGTAACACCACTAGAAAGTTTTACCCCATCCCGAATTTGCCATCTAGCAATGCGAGCTGCTTTAGACCAAGGTGCACTATCATCCTTAATTAAATAGTAGGCAACTAATGAGTAGACAAACGTGTCATCTTTATTGTTATCAGCTGCGGTGAGTACGCCATTGATAAACTCACGTTTCCAAAACACAAGTACGGGAACCCTATTTACATCATTCGGACTAGGTAATTGGGCTTTAATTGCATCTACACCAGCCTCATTATAAATATAAATTGCTTGCTGTAAATCGCGGGCAATATAATCTGTCGCTGACTGAATTTCCTGTTCTGAGCTAGCTTTAGCTTGTTCTTGTCGGTCTGAATTTACAATGTTGATCATAAACCCAAACAGAGGCGTAATAACTAGCACTGCTATAATACTGGCTACTAGTAATTCTATGAGGGTAAAACCATCATCTTGAATAACTTTGGGTCGGTTTTTATATTTACTCAGTAAAAATTGTATGGGACTCATATTATATATTTTCTATTTTTCTCGATAAACAACAATTGCTACTGCTGATGTGAGTTGGATGTCGAACTATGACTAGATCTGACAATTAAAACGAAGACTAAAACCCATGATATTGTTGGGTAGTTTTTAACCCACATTATATGTTTGATATAAATCCTATTTAAATGATGAGATTTGCTTCTTCCAGATTCCCGATTGCTGATGAAAAATTCGGGGATTTTGTTTATTAGATATGGTGTCAATTAACCTAACTAATAAGACTGAGCATAAACTTATATCTTTTTACTTACAGAGAATGTAAATTTCTTGCCAGCCATTCATGGAAAAATTCTACAACCAAACATGAAAATCTCTCTTAAGAGTCAACAGTCAACACTATTTTCAAGTTAGCCATTCACTAGAAAATCTCACAACCAAATATAAAAATCGCTCTTTACTAGCCCCTAGCCTCTAGTCCCTAGCCCCTATTTTCAAGCTAGGATAGACACCCAACAATGATTTAGTTACAACTGTTATTAGTACCAGTGGTGCCTGTTTTCAGGCGATTGCACAAATCATTAAATGAGCCTGTTTGGCTAGTAATTTCGGAAATCATTTCTACTAAAGGTGTTTTGCGTTCGCCTAACCCCCCAGTCACAGTTTTTTGCTTTGCCGGTGCTTTCTGCAAACTACCATCATTTTTAAAGCCATCTGCTCGGTAAACTCTGACTCCTAAAAGATAACCAGTAGTGGGATTAGTGGATGCAGAATTATAGCGAAACGCCTGAATCACAAAGTCTTTACTATTATCTGTAGTACAGCTACCATTATTGTCTCCATCTATACAATATAAATTGGCAGCCGGAGTGGAGCAGTAACTATTATTGCTGCAAGTTAAAGCGCCTACTGCTGGTGCAGGAAATGCATTTATGGAAGTATAGGTAGTTGTATCAACTTGTAATGCAGCATTATCAACCAGAATAGCTCCTGTTCGCACTCCTTCTATATATGTTTTCGCAGCTTGGGTAGCTAACTCAATACGTCGAGATTGGACGCGAGTTGCAGTAGAGAAGACAATTACCGGCGCGATCGCTATCATTAATATTGCAACAACTACCATTGCAATCAGGGATTCGATAATTGTAAACCCAGACTCTCCGGATTTTGCGGATATGCAGTACTTTTGAAACATATCATCTGTTGTTTATTTTCAGTAGTTTTGTAGGTGGGTAACTAGCTATTAGCTTACCCACCCGATCGCTATGGACAGATACTACTACGAAGGTTACTGCTAGTAATAGCATAAGTATCATCACTGACTTTTTTGGCACAAAGTAAGTTTTGTATCCAAGTGTCATCGCGTCCAACTTCGCGATAATACTCATCTGGTCTATCTGTTGGTATTCTCACTAGTTTGAGAGCAAATAAATCTGGTGACTGCGATAACAAGCCCACATCATAACCCCATTGTCTAATTGAGGGTCGATAGTAAGGGAGTGTACCGTTAGTATTATTGTTGGCATATATGTTGGTGTTATCCAGTGTCACAAAAAATGGAGCGCTGGCATAGGCACTGCGGCCAATTTGCATAAACGAACCATTAATTCTAGTTGTCTTCAAACTCCCTGGTTCCCAGTTTTCTAATAAGCGGGGAAAGTTGTGTAAACCACCACCATGTTCTGCAGGACGACCGGGAACATCTCCCGCCGCCATAATTACATTAAAAGTCGTGTCGGTAGCGTCTTGTAACCAATTACCGTCTTTTGTACCAGTAATATCCTCGCTGTTATTAGGATCAGCAGGGCTAGCAAAAGGTTGGTCAAGTTGTAAAACTGGTTGCATACTTGTGATCACCCCAGCAGTGACTGTTGGCTTTAACCAAGGCATAAAGGCATCATTAGGCGGCCCCATTAGTGTTTGATTTGCTACTGAACCTGTTACACCTGACACCGCTACAGATTTTGTCGATCCTAAATTAAAAACTTGGACTTTCCCCCCCGTTTCAACTCCTAAAACTTGCAGAGGCTGTACAGGTACTCCAGTAGTTTTATTTCGGACTAAAGCCAATCTGCGAGGAGCATTACTATCAAAACACTTGGGGCCTGTATTATTATCTGCTGCAAAAGCTGCAGGATCGTCAAATAAATATCCGGTTTTGATTCTACTATTACTAGGGTTTCCATTCTTGCCCACAATCTTATCATTCAGATAAGTATTTCCCCCGCCGTTATCACTACAGGAAGTCTGAATAATCCAGTTTGTAGCTACGCTACAGTATGTTGCTACAGTTACTGTTTGTAGAGTGTTTCCACTGCCGATTGTGCCTTGACCATTGACGATATTTTGTACAGGGCAAACCTCTGTTAAATACGACCCTGGTGGTATTTGTAGTGCCACGGGGGTAACAAAGTTATTGAAGTAAGAACTACCCTGGAATCCAGTCGTTGTGGTGTCCCAATCTTTAGGTAAGTTAGTGCTAGTATCACGCCATCTAGCTACAGGTACGTAACTGTTAGTAGTGGAGAAATAGGTTGCTATTGTCCCTGTAATAGTAGAAGTATCAGGCTTCCAATCATAGTCTCCCTCATCGCGGTAGCCTAATCTATAGGCGTCCGAAAGGATAGTTATTGCATCTGCTAATACTGCTGCTGGTCGCCATTCGTCGCCAACAGTACAGTTAGGCAATCTAGAGTCATTTTTGCGACAGGCAAAGTTAGGATTCAGTTGAGCTTTTGTACGGTTATAGAAGTTATCCCAAGTAGATGTGAGTTTGTTGGTGAATTCCTCTTGAGTACCGCCACTAAAGTCACCATGCAAATTAAAGTTGCCATCCATGTATACAGGCAAATTCGTAGCTAAAATAAACCCCTTCTCTACATCGCGATAGTCATCGTCACGCCACAACTTTTGACCATTGACTAACATAATGGCATTGGGTCGGCGATTGGCGTCAAGTCTATGGTCTACTGCACTGATTCGCTTTTCTGATTCTGTTGGTGAATTGATATTACTTACAGCACTCCAATCTGGCAGCGCATCATCACGAGAAGCATAGATAATTCCGCTATTTGGTAGTAAGTATTCTTGTGTACTTGCAGGCCCCGAACCTATGGTTGTTTGCCGTAATTGATTGAGATCTAAGACTGTGGCACGGATTTCCATTGGTTCTCGATCTTTTTTGTCTAGATCGAAATCGGGTGTTGTAGTTGTTGATTTATGAATGGTTTTAATTTGTCTGGCATCTAAAAAAGCAGTTTCGCGAATCGCACCGTGGGGAATCGGAGGAGTAGCGGCTACAGTAATACTGCCATCTAAAATTTGTAAGCCACAAATTTGAGCATCAATTGCTGACTTCTCAGATAAAGTACGATTGGCGGCTGTTTTGGCTAAAGCTCTTGCCAATAGTCCATCATCTATTAATCGTCCATTGGGATATTTTAATTGGGAGATGTAAGTCAAAGCATCGCTATAACTGGTAACAGTTCCAGTAGGTGGCCCGTAAACAATGCCGTTGTTGGATCTACCGTTAGTATCCTTGCCTATACCGTCTACAGTCACAGTGTCAGGGAGTGTAGATATATTTTTGGCTGTAGTGCTATTAGTTGGTACATAAAAGCTACTGACACAAGCTATGGGTGTGGGGGATGACTGGCTATAGCCACTTGCTTTGTAGTGATAAACAGCTGTAGCCCGCATCCTCAGATATGGAGTTGTTGTCCGGTCAGCGATGGTGTTGTATTTATAAGTGATATTGGCGTAATTTGTTGCCCCCTCAGTATAGGCATACATCCAATATGGTTTGATTGTTGTGCTGGTAGGTGCTGGTGCTTGGGGTACGGGGTTCTGATCTGACCAAATATTACCCGGTGTGGGCAAACTAGTATATTTAGGTGAACTATCAGATGCAGATGTATCAGGCAAGTAAATTCCCGCACCAGTGATAACTCGCAAACCGCCAACAGGTTCTTGTGGGGTGCTGGGTACTTGCGCTGCCGATAGTTCCCAATCCCCATCTCTGGAGATGTTACCTAAATTGGGTAGTTGCTGAATTTCGCTGTGGCGAGTCCGAATATTATCAGAGGTAGTAGTGGTAGGATCGTCCCAGTATCTACCACTGATATTTTGCGTATCTTCATCGTTAGGGCCAACAAATGCGGTGCCGTTCCACCACAATTCAGGTAAATTATTACCAACAGAGATGCGATCGCCTACGGATTGTTCAACACCTTGTAATGTTTTTTCTAGTCTATCTGGTTTGGTCGCACTGGGTCGCAGTCTATTAGTATTATTAGTGTTCAGGTCTAAGTTACTGAAAGTGACGTTACTACCATTTATAGTCCCAGTTTTACTCCTACCATCTGTCGGTAAAAAGGGATATATCCACTCATCCGGTGGGCGTAGGGTATTGACGCTTCCTTGTAACACTTGACTGGCTTTGCTACCACCAACTTTGTAACTTCCTAAAGCATCTACACCGAAATCAACCTCTTGATAAGGAACGCGACGAGTACGTCTTTTAAAATAAGCTGTTAACTGTTGGTTACGTAACTGAGTTTCTTCTGCTGTTGTATAAGTTGATAACCCAAGAGCCTCTTTTGCTTTTGTAATACCTTGCTTCACCTCATCGGGATCGGTAGTTGCATTATTCGTCATCTGAACTTCAACTAAACGATTGATCCGTTGGGTATAAGCCAAACTATTGTATAAAATTAGATTGGGCTGATTAGTTACTGATTTATCAGTTTTAGTGTTATAGCTTGAACTTGTATTTGGGGCAACTCCTTTTCCTTTATATAAATGTACTTGCGTACCATTTGCTCTATCAGCAGTGTCAGTATAACCACCAGCACCTAAGTTACCAGCAACATAGATTTTGCTATTATCAGCTTCATAAAAACAGGAATCTTGACTACTGATTTGATATAGTTTAGCTGTAGCGCCGCTAGCAGTACCAAAGTTACTGTTAGTAACAATTCGCCCATTGAGGTTCATATCTGCCGCAGGAGTCAGTATTAGATCGTCCTCAAAAACAACGGCGTTATTAACTAGAGGAAGTTGTACTCGTTCCTGCTGATATTCCATCGCCGAAAAGCTCTTATTACCCTTGTAGCTTTCATAGCTGGTGTTATTGGGTGGATTTGTAATCGGAACATTGGCAGTATAAACGAAGAAACTTTTTTTCAACTGACTACCAACCTTAAACCAACCAGAGTTACCCACTAGAGTCGCACTTGTACCAGCCGAACTTCCGCAGTTACTACCAACATTACCACCCATCATTGGTATAGCTCTTGCTTCTAGAGGATTTCTCGAACGTTCATAAGCGCCGTTAGTAACCGGTGGATTTTTAAAATAAATCCCATACATGGTATAGGTATCATACTTTCCATTATTGTCAGTATCTACCGGATACATCCATGCTGATTGGATTTGAGTTAAATAGGCTTTTTCTTGAGCGCTAGCTGTAGAATTTGCAGCTAATTTACTTTTTTCTCCTGTAGTTAATTTATTTTGATCTGTCGTACTTAGTTGAACTTTGATTTGTTGTTCATCACCAAAGGTATATTCATTAATATATGTGGCAAAATGACCTGATAATGCTGTATCTGTAGGTGTTGCTCGTGGCAATCTAGAATCAGAAAATAGCTTGTTTAATTTAGTTTTAGCTCTGTCGAGTGCTGGTGTTGCAGCGTTGAGTACAGCCTCATTTACTCTCACATTGCTGGCATTTTTTGCCCGTTCAAATGAGCGAAACAGAATAGCAGTTGTTAGCAGCACAACTACCAAAGCTACCATGACAACTGAGGGCAGAACGAAACCTGAATTACGCCATTTTTTTTGGTTTCTATTAATGAATGAACTTCTCAAAAGCCAAACTAGTTGTTTTTTAATTACAAATCGAAATTGGCGGAATTTTTGAGAAAATTTTCTGATTTGCTTGACTAAACGGCGTTTTATAGACATAGCTATTTTCCTGTCAAGTGTAGATATGAAATACAGCGCGATTAATATTGGGAGATGATTTGTAATTTGGTTGGTAATTTACCAAAAAACTGATTTTAATATTAGTTGGTTAATTGATAGCCGACGAAGAATAAAAATGGCAGAGATCGAGCATCTGTGTATATAGGAGTTGCAGCATAGTTTTCGCGCACTGACTTTTACCGCTATCTTTTTGGCGGAGTGATTTCTACGACAGGCTGCACCTGCGCTGACAATACCCCGATACAAAAGTCTGATCTCTGGGTGCTAATTCTCAATCAATAAATTTATTGAGAATTAAATATAGGTTGAAACCCTGACTATATCCAGGTTTTCAGACTTAACGGAAAAAGTTAGTTTTCACGAATGGTAGAGTAAGCTTATATTACCCACCTGAAGCGGAAAATATATCATCTGGGAAAAAATAATAGTTAAGAGGTAGAAGCACGCCATCAGTGTTTTTACGTTCTACTCTCTCTAGTTATGTAAATATTACTCAAAATTTTCTTGTCAGGGCAGATACTAACTGTTAAAAATACTGACTGTAATTAAATCAAGTTAGCAAACTAATATTAAAAACCACTATAAATACTGAACTGGAAATAACATACCTAAAGCAGAATAGAAATAATAAATGGGTGTTTTAAGTTGTTGACTGTTGACTGTTGACGGTTAACTGTTAACAGCGAACTTGGAAGTCTCTGAGTTTTTCTCTATAAATACTTAGGGGTTAGTTATTCACGTATATCGCTGTAGTTTTAACTGGGAAATTACTGATGAGTGAAAGTGTAGACTTTACTGTAGCTATTCCCACTTATAACGGTGAAAGTCGTTTACCGGAACTATTAGAGCGACTACGCAATCAACTCTACACCGAAACATTGGCTTGGGAAATTATTGTTGTAGATAATAACAGTACTGATAATACAGCAGATCTGATTAAAAACTATCAAGCTGGTTGGCAATGTCCCTACCCTTTAAAGTATTGTTTTGAAGCCAAGCAGGGTGCAGGTTATGCAAGAAAACGTGCTGTTGAGGAAGCTAAAGGTAAATTCATCGGTTTTCTTGATGATGATAATTATCCAGTATCTAATTGGGTAGCAGTTGCTTATGCTTTTGGGCAAAAATATCCGCAAGCAGGAGCTTATGGCAGTCAAATTCATCCAGATTGGGAAGTAGAACCACCAAAAGATTTTCAGCGAATTGCTCCCTTTTTAGCAATTACAGAAAGAGGCGATTTACCTTTAATTTACGAACCTCATCAAAGATTACTTCCACCATCTGCGGGGCTTGTTATCCGCCGACAAGCTTGGCTAGAAAGTATTCCCAGTCAGATGATTTTAACAGGTCGAGTCTCTAACAATACGCTAACTAGTGAAGATTTAGAAATGTTGTCTTACCTGCAAAAATCTGGTTGGGAGATTTGGTATAACCCGGAAATGGAAATTTATCACAAAATTCCTAGTAGGCGCTTACAAAGAGAGTATTTAATTCCTTTTTTTCGCGGTATTGGACTCAGCCGCTTTGTTACTAGGATGATACCTCTCAAGCCTTACTATAGACCATTAGCATTTTTATTTTATTTAATAAATGATTTGCATAAAATTAGTTGGCATTTAATTAAATATGGTAAAAGTTTAAAAATTGATTTAGTTGCAGCTTGTGAGATGCAATTATTTTACAGCAGTTTTATCAGTCCTTTTTATCTTTGGAAACAAGGATATTTAACCAAATACTACCAGAAAAGTAAAGTTATTTTACATGATTGATATAAACGCTAAAAAAATAGATATTTCTGTAGCTATTCCTACATATAATGGCGCGGAAAGATTGCCTAAACTTTTGGATATGCTTCTCTTGCAAACAGGAGTAGAAAATTTAAATTGGGAAATTATTATTGTTGATAATAACAGTGTTGATCGCACAAGTATTGTTATTCAGAATTACCAAGAAATATGTAATCGTGTTTGCCCTTTAAGGTATTTTTTAGAAACTAAACAAGGAGCAGCTTTTGCACGTATCAGAGCAGTAAAAGAAGCTAGAGGTGAGATAATTGCATTTTTAGATGATGATAATTTACCTGCGGCAGATTGGCTAATAGCTGCTTATAATTTTGGGATTGAACATCCCCAAGCTGGTGCTTGGAGTGGTCAAATTCATGGTAGCTATGAGGTGAATCCACCTAAAAATTTTGAAAGAATTCAAGGTTTTCTCGCTATCAGAGAACTTGGCAATAAACCACACTTGTTTGAACCAGAAAATTTGCGACTTCCCCCTGGCGCGGCGCTAGTTGTTCGCAAACAGGTATGGTGCGATCGCGTTCCTGAAAGACCTATGCTGACAGGAAAATTACCTGGTATATTTGTGCAGGGTGATGATTATGAACCATTGCTATATATTCATAGTGCTGGTTGGGAAATTTGGTATAATCCAAATATGCATACTTATCATCAAATACCACATTGGCGCTTAGAAAAAGATTACTTGTTAAGTTTAGCTCGTGGTTGTGGCTTGTGTATTTTTTATTTACGCACGATTAACAGTAAAAGCTGGCAAAAACCAATAATATTTTTGAGGACTTTTTTAGGTAATTTATATCGGCTGATAAAACATATTATTAAATACCAAAAATCTTTAAGAAATGATATAATTGCTCTTTTTGAGCTTGAATTTTATTTGGCTAGTATGATAAGTCCTTTTTATTATCTGAAAATTTATAATATTTTTTATGAAATTTTATAAAAAAAGTATTTCGTTTAACATAACATGTATGATGACAAACCAAATAATCCAATTATTTCTGTAATTATACCAGCTTATAATTGCCAAAAAACTATTAAATCCACAATTGCATCAGTTCTAAACCAAACTTTTACCAATTTTGAATTAATTGTCATTAATGATGGTTCGCAAGATTCAACTTTAGAGATTATTTCTAAAATTGATGACTATCGGTTGAAAATTTTTTCTTTTGAAAATGCAGGAGGAAATGTTAGCCGCAATCGGGGATTAAATTATGCAATTGGAGATTATGTCAGTTTCTTAGATGCAGATGATATTTGGACACCTGAGAAGTTAGCAAGTCAGTTACAAGCCTTACAACAAAATAGTAATTATCAAGTTGCTTATAGCTGGACTGATTATATTGATGAAAATGACAATTTTTTGGTTTCTGGTAGACATTTTGTAGCCAATGGTGATGTATATGAACAATTATTGCTCAATAATTTTTTAGAAAATGGCTCTAACCCCTTGATTTGTAAAGAAGCGATCACGCTGATTGGTGGATTTGATGAAGCTCTAAATGCTGCTCAGGATTGGGATATGTGGTTAAGATTAGCTAACAAGTTTAATTTTGTATGTGTACCTGCTGTGCAGATATTATATCGAGTCACTGCTAATTCACTTTCTTCTAATCTTATTCGCCAGGAAAAAGCATGTTTACAAGTGATAGAAAGAGCATATCAAGCTAGACAATTTGATAAACATATTTGGCATATGGCTAGGACAAATATTTATAAATACCTGGCATGTAAAGCTTTACAAGAACCATTTAATCGACATAAAGGTATGAATGCTGCTTTATTTATCTGGAAGTACTTTCTTAATAATTCTTCACGAATATATCACATAAATTTTATTTCTATTTTATTATTAAAAACTTTGATAATTATTATTTTTCCTACTGCCATATCTACATCATTATTAGCAGGAAAACCCTGGTTGCCAGACTATAAAATATAAGTAAAAATAATTTTTTAGATAAAAATAAACTTTTTTGAAAAATAAGGTAAAAATTGTTGTGAAAAATTACTCTAACAGTGGCTTCACAGTGGTGGAACTGTTGGTAGTTATTTTAGCGCTTGGTATTTTAAGCGCGATCGCAGTTCCCAATTGGTTTAGTTTTGTAAATGTTCGGCGCTTGAATGTGGCTCAAGATGAAGTTTATCGTGCTATGCTTCAAGCCCAAAGAGAAGCGAAAAGACAAAAGTTAACTTGGCAAGCTAGTTTTAGAGAAAGTAATGGTATTGTTCAATGGGCTATTCACCCAGCAAATTTCAATCCTAGCAGTGCTAACTGGAATAATTTAGATGCTGCTGTTCGCTTAGACCTGGAAACGACTTTACAACAATCAAATGGAGTCAGGCAAGTTCAATTCGATCGCATGGGTATGGTTGAGCAACCACCGCTTGGGAGAATTACTTTATCTAGTAAAAAAGGTGGTAAAGCTAAACGCTGTGTTTTTGTATCAACAATGTTAGGCACAATGCGAACTAGTAAAGAGCAGAATACACCTCAAGATGGGAAGTATTGTTATTAGTTTTGTCAGTAGTCAGTGGTCAGTGGTCAGTGGTCAACAAATTTTATAATGTGGACGGTGGACTGTTGATGGTTGACTGTGGACTCTTGACTATGGATGATTGAGTGTTGAAATCAGCAAAGAAGTTAAAACAGCATTTGATTATTTTTACTCGCTATCCAGAAGCGGGGAAGACGAAAACCCGAATGATACCTGCTTTAGGCGATTTAGGTGCTGCTAATTTACAAAAGCAGATGACTGAATACACAGTATTTCAAGTTAAAGAATTGCAAAAAACGGTGGATATATCTTGCGAGGTGCGCTTTGCTGGGGGAGATTTGCAACTAATGCGAGATTGGTTGGGTTTGGATTTGGTTTACCAGGCTCAAGGGGAGGGAGATTTAGGCGATCGCATGAGGCGATCGCTTAGTGATGCTTTTCAATCTGGTAGGGAACAAGTCATAATTATTGGCACAGATTGTCCTGGTGTGAATTCTCAGCTATTAGCCAAGGCTTTTGAGCAAGTCTGCAACTACGATCTAGTACTAGGCCCAGCAATTGATGGTGGTTATTACTTGATTGGTTTACGTCAACTAATACCAAATTTATTCGCTAATATCGATTGGGGAACATCTCAAGTATTGCAACAAACTGTTAACATTGCTGAAAAACTTAACTTATCTAAGATTTACCTACCTGCTTTGAGTGATGTTGACTATCCAGAAGATTTACCAATCTGGGAACAAACTATTCAAAGACAAATGGAGAATTTTGGTAAATAATTATACTAGTGTTGCAAAAATCAGACTTTGTATCCGCTTTTTAGCTAATTTATCAGTTTATTAAAACACTAAGTAAATTCTGAGGACACTGAAGATGACAGATGCTACTGTGGTGTAGTTTCATCCTCAAAGGCAGAAAACTCTAAGCTACTGACAATTAATCACAGTCAGCTATTCTGTTTTTAAGTTGCACAATCCATCGTGAGGGCTGTTGACAGTCAACAGTTAACAGTCAACAGTTAATAGCCCTTATTAGTAGTCATGCAATTTAGACGCCATTAGCTTAGAAGGTTTTCTTTGCAGTCTGATACGGAATGGATCGTTAAGCTTTGCCATTCTGTCGTTTTGTTGCATCTGCTTTTTGTTGCCATATAACAGTAAGGTTATGGGAACAATATTCAAGTAACTTGATATAGGACAATCACTCTGATTTATCAAAAGACCGAACAACTATGGTGAACCGTTTTACTTCTGTTAGCACTGCCCTGACATTAAAAGTAGTGGGCGTAATTTTAATTTTGTCCTTTTTGTTAGACTTTTTACTGCTGTTGTTCCCTTTTCTACCAACAGATCGCACATGGCAGATTGGTTTGGCAACAAATCTTGTAGATCGAGGGATTGTGCCTTTGGTAGGATTAGGGATACTGTTTGCTGGATATTGGATTGAGAGTGCGGATAGCGATCGCTCGCCAAGTGTGGATTTAAGATTTCCTGCCCTTGTACTAGCAAGTATTTTAGGGTTAATGTTCTTGCTAATTTTCCCACTGCATCTGAATAATGTAAATCAAGCGAAAAATCAGACAGTCACAAAAATTAATGAAGATGCAGAACAAGCTGAAAGACAACTAAATAATCAATTATCGCAGTTGCAAGCACAACTAAATACAGATCAAGGAAAAGCTCAATTACAACAGGCGCGGAATCAAACCAAAGCACAGTTGACGGACATACTCAACGACGAACAAAAATACAAACAAGCATTAGCCAGTCCTCAATTTCCCCCAGCAGTAAAAGAAATACTGAAAAAAGCGAAAGCAGATCCTAAAGAACTGGATAAAGCTATTGAAAAGCAAACAGATATTGAGGGGTTACGTACTCAACAAATTAGCCAAGTCCGTCAACGTAAAGAAGAAGCAGAACAACAAGCTAAAGACAATGCTTGGAAATCTGGGTTGCGAACTGGAATTAGCAGTTTGTTGTTATCTATTGGTTACATAATCATTGGTTGGACAGGATTAAAAGGAATGGGTACTTTACAAAGTGTTCAGCGTAAAACTCCTGCACCACGTTAGGTAATTTGTAATTACAAAATAGTCGAAAGTCTAATACCAATTCATTATTACAAAATTTCACTTAATTTAGTGGTTAAATTGTAGAGAATTGGTATTACACTGATTGAAAATTTTTGTGGTAGAGGCTGGATTTGGCAATATCAAATACTAATAATTGATTTTAAATTTGAGATTCGTTAAATTAAGCTACAAATAATTAACCAATATATAGTTTAAATCAAGAATTTTATTGAGAGTTTTAGCATGTTCTCAATTTATATACTGACATATAACGAAGAATTGGATATTGCTGCTTGTATAGAGTCAGCGATGCTATCGGATGACATTATTGTTGTAGACTCATGCAGTAGCGATCGCACTGTAGAAATAGCCAGTCGTTATCCGATTCGTGTTGTGCAACATGCTTTTGAAAGTCACGGACGCCAACGTACTTGGATGCTAGAATCTATTCCCCCAAAGCATGAGTGGGTTTATATTTTAGAAGCTGATGAACGGATCACACCAGAATTGTTTGCAGAATGCGAACAAGCTATTCAGCAGTCAGATTATATTGGCTACTATGTTGCAGAACGTGTCATGTTTATGAATCATTGGATTCGCTACAGTACCCAATATCCACGTTACCAAATGCGGCTGTTTCGTCACGGTCAAGTTTGGTTTACAGACTACGGACATACTGAGAGAGAAGTATGTCACGGTGCAACCAGCTTTTTAAAGTCAACTTATCCCCATTACACTTGTAGCAAAGGTTTGAGCCGTTGGATTGAAAAGCATAACCGTTATTCTACTGATGAAGCAGCAGAAACATTGCATCAAATAGAACAAGGAACTGTTAACTGGCGAGCTTTGTTTTTTGGTAAGTCAGAAGTGGAAAGACGGCGCGCTTTAAAAGATTTATCTTTACGATTACCTGCTAGACCATTAATCCGCTTCTTCTATATGTATTTTTTATTAGGTGGCTTTTTAGATGGACGGGCTGGTCTGGCTTGGTGTACATTACAGGCATTCTACGAATATTTAATTTTACTTAAGGTTTGGGAAATGAAACATCTGCCTGTAACTAGCTTAGATACACAGTCTTCGGTTTCCCAAACCAATACACAGGCTGATGCAACTTCCATAAATTTCAGCTAAAAAGCTATTTGAAGCGGAAGTGGTTTCTCCGTTATCTGCTTTTTGTGGCACATACAGGCATATTGTCAAGATTGACAGTCTCAGGTGCGAAACTGAGTAGTTTTTCTTGGTTAAGTTAACTTAATATTTTTACAGGCTTTTATCAGAAAATAGTTTTAGATTAATTATAGTTTTTCAGGAGCCAAAATACCTCTTAAGACTATCTGCAAAGAATTTTAGCAATATTAAGCCAGTAATGCTGATGTAGGTTAACATTAGTGCGATCGCACTATTTGCAACAATCATTTACAAGTCCGATAAAGAAAAGTAACATCATCTGAGAAGAATAGCTGTAATTTCGGTTATTAGTTACACCAAATCCATGTAAAGTTGCATCTTATCTATCTAGCGGCTGATTGGCTGATGTAATGGCAGAAAAAATCTGGATTCCTGGCGATAGAACGCCTATGTTCGCGGCTGTGGTTCAGCTAATAGTGGAGACAGCTACTTGCAGTAGCTTGTGCTTCAAGTAATGTCTCCTTTAGTTAACGAATATATTTGAGAACCTAAAAAAGGAGAATAGGAGTTTGGCACTTAATCGCTTAAAACAGGACTTAAAAAATGACCTGATTGCTGGACTGTTGGTTATAATTCCGCTAGCAACTACAATCTGGCTGACTATTACTATTGCTAGTTGGGTAATCAATTTTCTCACCCAAGTTCCCAAACAACTGAATCCCTTTGAGGGGTTGCATCCTATCTTAGTAAATATCCTGAATCTGGCAGTAGGATTAGCTGTACCGCTATTAAGTATTCTGGTGATTGGCTTGATGGCGCGGAATATTGTGGGGCGCTGGCTGCTAGATTTTGGCGAGCAGGTTTTGCAGGCGATTCCCTTAGCCGGACAGGTATACAAAACCCTCAAGCAGCTTTTAGAAACCATACTTAAAGATTCTCCAGGCAAATTTCGCCGGGTAGTTTTGCTAGAATATCCCAGACGCGGAATCTGGGCGATCGCATTTGTCACAGGCATAATCAGTAATGAGATTCAAGCCCAAATGTCTCGCCCAATGTTGAGCGTTTTTATCCCGACGACACCCAACCCTACTACAGGATGGTACGCAGTAGTTCCTGAAGATGAGGTGGTGAACCTGTCAATGTCGATTGAAGATGCTTTTAAAATTATCGTCTCTGGGGGAATTGTTGCGCCTAATACCTTGTCGCCAACTCTAGAAACCAACTCCCAGTCCATCGCTATGGTAGAAAATATAAATCATTCGGATAAAGTTACCAGCAAATAGATAATATAGTTGTCTGATCGTGCGAAAATCTACTGACTAACTGAAAAATGGGCATGGGGCATAGGTCATGGGACATGGGAAAGACAAATTTTTATGCTTGATTGTCTCCGGGTATGAAGAACTAGCTAGAAAATAGGAGCTAGGGGCTAGGGGCTGGCGGATGAAGGAATAAACTAGAGAAAAATTACTGTTTTCTATTACCTTGTTGACAAAAGACGCGATTAATCGTGTCTCTAACAATTGTACAGACAAGGGTTATCGCGTCTCTTGACAACTGACCACTGACAATAATTAATCCAAACATAACTTTATGCAAGACCGGAAACCGCAACAACTAGCGCGTGAATTAGCGCTGTTAAGCCTCAGTCAGCTACCAATGAACCCAAAGAAACTGACAGAGGAACAACTACCTAAGTTAGTCCTAGCAGCAGTACGCACTTTGCGATCGGAAGTGCAAGATACTTTAGATAATGCAGCTGGTGAATTGCAACGCAGTCACGATCGCATTTTGAGTAGTCAAACTCGTGCTTCTGATTTAAATACTGCCAGAACAATGCTGCAAGAAGCGATCGCATATACGCAAACAGCAATCAATCAATTAGGTGCAGCTGTAGAGTTTCCCGAATTAATTCAGCTGGCGACTCAAGATAAAACAGTCAGCAGATACGCCATCGAGATTGTGAAGACAGTCAGCGAAGAACGCAATGCGGTCGATGAACACATTACCGCCGCTCTCGTAGATTGGCAAGTTGCTCGCCTCGCTCAAATCGACCGGGATATTCTGCGGATTGCTGTGGCAGAAATGCTATTTTTAGGCTTACCTGATAGTGTCGCCATCAATGAAGCTGTAGAACTAGCTAAACGCTACAGTGGTGATGAAGGCCATCGGTTTATTAATGGTGTGCTGCGCCGATTTACAGAACAAAAAAAGACTGCCTGATGCCTATGGGTGTTAAGTTGTGAGTTAAGAGTGAGAAGTGAGGAGTGAGGAGATCCTGGCGGTTTTTACACCAGGCAAAAGTCAGGAGTTCAATTACACTCATAACTTATAACTCATACTTAATTAACAACTAATATTCACTAGCTGCAATGGTTTTTAATTGGTTCCGCCGTCAACATAACGAATCCTCTGAGCTTCCCGCCGATCAACAGCAGGGAGAAACTCCGCCTACCCAAGAACCCCAACCAGAAACAGCCGAATCGTCAACGTCAACAGCCGATACTGCACCGGAAACATCGGCCGATTTGTTGGCTTTTGCTAAAGCTGCTTACAAAAATATTCAGCAAAAACAGCAATCTCAAGCAGTTGAGCCAGAATCACCCGCAGAGGTGGAAATTGAAACTGCACAATCGGTAGCAGCACCAGAAGTTGAGACACCAGAAGTTGAGAAAACTGTTAGTCAAACTACTGCACAAGAAGCACCTGCTGAAGTTGCAGAAACTGCACCAAGTTTAGAAGTTGATGCAACTGTTGCGCCTACAATTACTGAAGAGGTAACTGCTGAAGAGGTAACTGCTGAGGAACCATCTGTTACAGAAGAAGTGATTTCAGCTACTTCTGCGATTGAGGAAATTGCAGAAGCGCCAGATGTCGTCAGTCCAGAAGCTATTGCATCGGTAACTACCCCAGAGGAAACCCAGCCAACAGCACCAGCCAATTTATCATTTTTAGAACGGGCGGCGGCGGAACGACAAGCGAAGCAGGAAAGGTTGATCGCCAGCGCTATTGAAGTTCCAGCACCGGAAATAGTGCAACCAGCAGCTACCACCACCACGCCAGAAACTACAGAGGAATTTGCTGGACTGGCGTTTGATGAAGGATTTGTTTGGTCAGCAGAAATCTTAGCCGCCCAAGGTAGGCGTGCTGAGGATGTTTCTCTTGAGGAAATTACCTGGCTGAAAAAGTTACGCCAAGGTTTAGACAAAACCCGGCGGAATATACTGAACCAACTCAAAGCAATTGTTGGTCAAGGGCCTCTTAACCAAGCGGCTGTAGCGGAAATCGAAGCTTTGCTGCTACAAGCTGATGTGGGTGTGGAAGCCACAGATTTTATTATCACTTCTCTACAGAAAAAACTGCGGGAAGAAGTAACGCCGCCAGACGAAGCGATCGCTTATCTCAAACAAATTCTCCGGGATATGCTGGATGCTCCGGTACAAAAAAATTACCAGCCTGCTTTTGCACCAGAAAAAGATACTCTCAATATTTGGTTGATTACAGGGGTTAACGGTGCAGGTAAAACCACAACCATCGGTAAAATTGCGCACCTCGCCCAACAATCTGGTTATAAATGCTTGATTGGTGCAGCAGATACTTTCCGGGCTGCGGCTGTGGAACAGGTGAAAGTTTGGGGAACTCGTAGCGGTGTCGAAGTCATTTCTAACCCTGGTAAAAATACTGACCCGGCTGCCGTGGTGTTTGATGCGATCGCCGCAGCTCAAGCTAGAGATACAGAATTACTTTTAGTCGATACGGCTGGGCGCTTGCAAAACAAAAAGAATTTGATGGACGAACTCACAAAAATTCGCCGCATTATTGACAAAAAAGCTCCTAATGCCAAAATAGAATCACTTTTGGTTCTAGATTCTACCTTGGGTCAAAATGGATTGCGGCAAGCGGAAGTATTTTCCCAAGCTGCTCAACTTAGCGGTGTGGTATTAACTAAGCTGGATGGTACAGCCAAAGGTGGCGTCGCCCTCGCTGTTGTACAGCAATTAGGCTTACCAATTCGCTTTATTGGTGCTGGTGAAGGAATCGAAGATTTACGTCCTTTTTCTAGCTACGAGTTTGTGGAAGCACTATTAAGTGGCTGATTTTGGATTTTGCAGTTAAGATTTTTCTGGGAAAAGTCATCAATTGGAGAATCACCGCCATCAGTGCGATCGCTTAAATTCAGTATTAATAACAATACCTTCGCCAACTTCGTCAACCGCTACTAACTAGAACTGTATCAGTAAACTCACTGATAGTATCTGTATGTAGTGCAATCATGACAGTCTGTAAAGACATCTGTTAAGCAGTTATTAACACACTTGGTAGGTGTGGCATTTTGGCGAAGGTATTCAACAAATGATGGAAAAAAGCTTAATTCATTAGCTAGGAAATTTTTTTACACAGATTGAACTACTTTTGCTAGAATTCTACTCTAATACTGCATTTTTAATTCTTTAATAAAAGAGTTACTCCAAGATTACAGTATAATTTCCGCCCAGACATCTATGTAGATAATCCGGCGGCGCTATTTGATAGATCTGTCTGTTGCCAAAATTCTCTCGTCAATGAATATTCTCTGGAGAAAAATTAAACCTGTAAAATATGTTTATGAAACTACAAAATTCTGCATAAGCTTCTAGTGATATATGTCATGAGTTATTCTCAGTGTTTGAGAACTCAAGACAAGATCCGGTGGGTGTTGAACTAAACTGATGCTGAACGCAAATTGTTAAAAACTAGGTAATAAATCCTACGACAACAGGACGTAAAACCAGCACCGCGAGCCATGTCTAAACCTTCAGCACAGAGGTAATTACATACATGACAAATTCCTGACAACAGTACTGATGCAAACCTGAGAAATCAGTGTATTCTCAATGGTATCTAAAATTGCTGAGACTACCTCATACCCATCGACCCCCAGACCCCTCACCCCGATAAATCCAGTTGGCAACGTAATATATTATTTTCCTGATGAAGGATTTTTACTATGCAAGAGATATAACTGAGTAAATAAGTGATGAAAGAACTATAATTTTGCTAATCTCTGCCAGAAATTGCTGAATTTGACCCTGTAGTTTCTCTAGGAGAATACATTTTTTAAAATTACTATCTTTAGTAAGAAAATAAATAAGCAAATGCAATACTTATATAATTCTGGTCTTACGTCTTTCTACTCTTGCTAAAATGACAAATCTTATCCCAATATGGTTTAGCAATCCCAAAAGCAAGAGATTAATCAGTAATCAAAAGTTTGCCTATCTAAAAATGCAATAGAACCTGTGCCTGTGTCTCAACTGCCCTCTCAACCCACTGACAGTAATAGTAGTGCTGCAACGGATGTCACTCCAGTCGTAGCACTAAAAGAACTTGTGTCAAGGCTGCACCGGGAACAGAACAAAATTCAGGATTTGTTAAGTTCTTTAGGATTTGCCCTCAGAAGTTTCAACAATTTAAATCAATTTTTGGAGCTAATTCCTCTGATGGCAACTAGAGTTACAGATGGGGATGGTAGCGCCCTATTTCTCTATAAACCTAACGGTCAAGTCAGATTAGAACAATTGCACTGGCAAGATAGCGGACAGCGCAAAAATATTCGTAAAGCCTTAGAAACAGCTACTAGTCAAATTACACTTTTGCCAAATACTGCCCCTCTGGCTACTGCTACAGGGATTTTAGACGATCAAATGCATCGTTATTTGGGGCCAGATGTGCAAATATTTGGCACTGCTATTTTAGTAAAACATACAGAACGAGGATGGCTATATGTTTTAAGTCGCGATCCTGAATATAGCTGGACAGAAACTCGACAAAAGTTAGTCCGGTTAGTGGCAGATCAAACCGCAGTCGCGATTGAAAATGATGAATTAGCCGTAGAACTTAGGAAAAAAGAACGCCTAGATCAAGAATTAGAAATTGGTGCAGAAATTCAACGGCGACTTTTACCCCGTCAATGTCCAATTGTTCCCGGTGCGGTATTAGCTGCAAGATGTAAACCAGCTAATCGTGTAGGTGGAGATTATTACGATTTTATTCCCACAAACCAAAATCAGAATATTCTTCACAATAAAAATGGTTTGGAAACCGGGCCTTTGGGTTTAGTAATTGGCGATGTCATGGGTAAAGGTGTCCCGGCTGGGTTAATTATGACGATGATGCGGGGAATGTTAAGAGGAGAAGTATTACACGGTAATTCTCCTTCTAAGATTTTGCAAAACTTAAATCGCGTCATGTTTGCCGATTTAGAAAATTCTCACCGCTTTGTGACGCTATTTTATTCAGAATATAATCCCCAAACGCGGATTTTATCTTATAGTAATGCTGCCCATAATCCGCCTTTGTGGTGGCACGCAGCCACAAAAACTGTCACCAGATTAGATACGCTGGGAATGTTAATTGGTTTAGATGCCAATAGCCAATATGAAGATGCCCAGGCACAATTAGAACCTGGGGATACAGTGATTTATTATACCGATGGTTTAACTGATGCCGCAGCAGCAGGAGGCGATCGCTTTGACGAAGAAAACTTTGTTTCTAGTTTTAGTGCTGCTTGTCGATATTGCGATGGCCCAGAGGAAATTGTCGATTATTTATTTGACCAAGTACAGCAATTCATCGGTGATGAAAAACAAAATACCGATGATATGACACTTGTGGTGTTGCAGATTAAATAGTTAATGGTCAATGGTCAATGGTCAAAAGCTTTTAGACTATTGACCAATATCAAAACACTATTGTCCCACCTTGCTTGCGGGAATTGTCCTTTATGCTCAATTTTGGCTTTGAGCAGATGAGATTGAGTATTATCCTGTAGGGTAATTTTTGCTGATGGTATTAGTGAGTAATTATTCTTAACCAATGGGGATAAGCGTAAGAATGTGCGATCGCTAATTGGGAATTTTGGTAAGTTTGGAATACATGATTGGCTGTCGCTTTGAGATTATCCAATATGCGGCTATCTTCCCCAAAAGCTTCAAAAGCCAAACTCCACCAAGCATTTTCTCGAACCGTCAAATTAGTAATTTCTACACTACAGCCGTTATCTATACGTTCATTCTTGGCGACAGTTTTTACCGAAAAATCCGCGAAAACTTGAAAAAGCTGAGAATAGCGAACCTTATGCACATTCACCCATACAGGATTAGCTAAAACCATCCCCGGCTGAAAACTGTCACCTTGGGAATCTTCACACAGCCATTTACCCCATTTTTCCGCCTTACCTGTGACTAATTCGCCAAAATCCAGCACACCAAGTTCTGCTTGTCGCCATTTCACTTCCAGCCTTCCTTGTCGCAGCTTGATTCCCAAATAATCACATCCAGGCGAGTAAAGATAAACATCTTCCCGCACTTCTGGCGATTTTAACGGGTCGATTAGACAATTTTGCTGAAACCAAAGTTGAATATTTTCTGGAAGATTGCCAGGATAAAACCAGCGTAATTCATTACTAATAAGCATAGTGTCATTGGTCATTGGTCAGAGACGCGATGAACCCTTGTCTGTACAATTGTCTTCCTTCCCAATTCCCAAACTTGACACTCACCGCACTTTTAGGGCGGTGATTCTTGGGCTGAATCTTGCCTCCATCAACAATGTTGATTTTGGTCTTACAGTCTCATGTCTAGTCCGACTACACTTTTTACAGCAAGC
Source organism: Calothrix brevissima NIES-22 (assembly GCF_002367995.1). GTDB lineage: Bacteria > Cyanobacteriota > Cyanobacteriia > Cyanobacteriales > Nostocaceae > Aulosira > Aulosira brevissima. Next base: position 4,312,070 of record NZ_AP018207.1, on the reverse strand, counting down.
ACTCTGATGGACTACTCCCCAAGCGTAAATTTCCGTGTGTCCCACGGTATTTAATTGCTTTGTGTCCTTACAGTTTGGGTTTACTTGAATACCATTGACTGCTAGGAATTTTGAGATCACGGAGTAGGACGCGAAGCCTGTTTCCTCATCGTTCTCACGGTCAACAACCTATTAACATTATCTCACAAAGCCGTCCTAGAAGCGGCGCACTGAGAGCTACACCCGAAGTGGACGGGGTTTTATACCCAATTTTTTGATAACTAAATACGTTATTTAACAGAGTCCCGGTTGATGGGACAATGAGAAATTGTGCTTGCTTTATTTTGCTTCCAGTCCAAAGGAATTTATAAAAAATGTGGAAACGAATCGCATTAATGTTGCTATTGGTATTGAGTTTCAGCCTAAGTAATCCTGGTATAGCGGCTGCGGCTGGATTCAAAAGCTTCGTAAACACTGATAATGGCTATGAGTTCTCATATCCTAATGGCTGGGTGCAAGTGAAAGTTGCTAACGGCCCTGATGTGGTGTTCCACGATTTAATAGAACTTAGTGAAAATGTCTCGGTAGTAATTAGCCCTGTTTCTGAAGGAAAAACGTTAGCAGAACTGGGAACACCTACAGAAGTTGGGTATAAATTAGGTAAGGCGGCTCTTGCTCCCCCAGATTCCGGTCGGACAGCTGAATTAGTCAATGCTGCTCAACAAGAAGTGAATGGTAAAATTTACTATTTACTAGAGTATCTGGTGAAATTACCCAATAATCAACAGCGACACAATCTTGCTAGTGTTGCTGTCAGTCGGGGTAAACTTTTTACTTTTAATGCTTCAGTTCCCGAAAGACGTTGGCAGAAACTTAAAAATGCTATAGACGAGGCTGTAAGTTCGTTCTCAGTTTATTAATTATTGGGCATGGGGCATGGGGCATGGGGCATAGGGCATTGAGTATTTTTATTTACCGTCCTTATCCATAGCCCCTACAGCAATCTTACGTGATATATGAACGAAAAGGATAAGAAAGGAGGACAAGGAGGACAAGGAGGACAAGGAAGATAGATGTTTGTAAATTTTAAATAAATGGTGAAACCTTTAATTCATAATTCATAATTCATAACTCATAATTCTGTATGAAAATTCCGCAGTTTGTACTTGCTTCTGCTTCGCCAGCGCGACGACGTTTATTGCAAAGTGTTGGGATTGAACCCATAGTTTATCCAAGCGATTTTGATGAATCGCAAATTCAATTAGACGATCCCAATCAGTTGGTGCAAACTCTTGCGCAACGCAAAGCGGAAACTGTGATTCCCCAATTTGAATCAGCTTTAATTATGGGTTGTGATTCGGTTTTGGCTGTGAACGGTCAAATTCATGGTAAACCAGCTAACCCGCAAGAAGCGATCGCGCGTTGGCAGATTATGCAAGGTAATTTTGGCGATCTCTACACTGGTCATACTTTAATAGACTTGACGCAAAACCGCACTGTGACTAAATGTCAGGTAACTAGAGTTTACTTCGCGCAAATGAGCGATCGCGATATTCAAGCTTACGTAGCTACAGGCGAACCCCTCAAATGTGCCGGTGCTTTTGCGCTAGAAGGTTTCGGTAGTTTATTTGTCGAAAAAATCTCTGGTTGTCACAGCAACGTCATCGGTCTAAGCTTACCCCTGCTGCGCCACATGCTCGCAGAACTAGGATACAACGTCTTGGACTTCTGGCAATAATCACAAATGACTAATGACTAATAACTAAACTCCCCTGAATGGAGGATTACTTCTCCATGATCGGGAATCCAGGCTACCCACTCATCATCTGAAACCTGGCATAATAACAGCGCTTCATCAAAACTATATGGATTGGGGAATTGTAGCAGCTTCACCCAACGAGAAGTTGCCAGCCTCTGTGGTAACCTCTTGATGCTGCAAGAATGAGTAGTAACATCCAGATTCCGCCTTCTGAATTGTGTTGCAAAATGTGGTCTGTGAGAATCGAGTTTCATATCTAAGGGTCAATCTCAAAATATTTCTGTAACTAAGGATACAAAATAAATAATACTATTGAAAAGTAATCATTTGATAACTTTACATAAGTTAACTTTTTTCACCTTCCTGATTCTCCCGACTTGTCCCCCTTATCTCCCTTATTCCTCTCATTCGCCATCTGTAGGTTCTGTTACGTTTTCCCGTAACTAATGAATGTAGAATTCAGTTAAGCAAAGTTTGATGGAGTGATTCAAAAACAGTCAATAACCTAACTGCGTAGGGTGCGTCAGTCCTAGAGATTGAGAATGTAGCAGATGTATTATTTCCTGACACATCCTACAAATGAGGTATTTTTTGCGATTTCATTATCTAAGTTAAAAACATTAGATCAACGAAGTCTTTGGATATCTACACCAAAGAAAGTTAGTTATCTTCGTTAATTACAGCTAATACAGTTTATTTAGCAGAAAAACTGTAATTTTAGCTTTGTGAAACTCTACAACATTATCAAAAAAATCAAAGCATCTATTACAACGATAAAAACTGCTGAAGTCTAGAGATTTTTGCAAATACAATACACTTTCAACATCACATAATATGTCAAGATAATTCGTAATTCGTAATTACTACTTCAGCAATTGCTGTCTTAGTCAACACTTCAATTATTTGGCTTTGAAGTACTAAAGCGATCGCTACAAATCTATCAAGATTAATGCGCTAGAGAATAATTCGACTAAGCGTAATAGTAATTATTGAGAGATCGTTCACAGATTCAAACTTTAACACTTCGATTCAGTGCGAATTCTATAATTACAAATTACGAACTTGTACTGAGCGCAGCCGAAGTATTACAAATTACGAATTACGAATTATACTTTGCTTTTCCTTCCATCAGCACAATTCAGATAAACGGGCAAATATATCATGTCAAGGGTGACTGAAAGGCCAAAGCTCGCAGAGCAATCAGTTGAGCAACCTAAAGTTTGGTGGAGTATTGCTGTAGCCCTACCAATAGTAATCGCTGCTGGGGTACTGGGTACAGCCAAAGTCGAACAATTAAGAAAGTTAGCTTCCTCTGTATCCATCAGGCCAATGGCTAACAGTGTTACTGCTGTTGGTCATTTAGAGCCACAAAGCGAAGTAATTAAATTATCTGCGCCAATGGGGGGGCTACAATCTGCATCGCGAGTACAAAAACTCTTGGTTGAAGAAGGCGATAAAGTCAAGCAAGGTCAAGTTGTTGCGATTTTAGATAACCACGACACCCAAACAGCCGCACTGGAAGAAGCAAAAGCAAAATTGCAAGAATCTCGTGCAAATTTAGCACAAGTAAGAGCCGGTTCCCCCAGAGATATTCAAGCCCAAAATTCTGTCATTGCACGTTTAGAAGCTCAGTTACGCGGTGAAAGGGATGCACAGCAAGCCACGATCGCGCGAATTGCAGCGCAATTAAGTGGTGAAAAAATGGCTCAACAAGCTATGATTAACCGTTTAGAGGCGGAACTGAGCGGACAAAAAGATACTTTAAGAGCTACCGTCACCCGTATACAAGCTGAACAGCGTAACGCCCAAGTTGATGCGCAACGTTATGAGATGTTGTACCGAGAAGGCGCAATTTCCCAGCAAGAACGAGATAGAAGACGCTTAAGTGCAGTTACCAGCAATCAGCAAGTTGCGGAAAGCCAAGCGACTTATAAACAAACTCTTGCAACTTTACGCCAACAAATTGCGGAAGGGAGAGCAAATTTGGTGAAAACCTTGTCTACCTTACAACAGCAATTAATTGAAGCTAAAGTTAACCGCGATAAAACTGTAGCTACTTTACAAAGACAAATCGACGAAGAAAGAGCCAAACTCAAACGACTGATAGAAGTCAGTCCGGCTGATGTGCAGATGGCGCAAGCTCAAGTGAGTAATGCGATCGCAATGGTGAGAAAAGCTGAAGCAGAACTCAAATTAAGCTATGTCAGAGCGCCCATTAATGGTGAAATATTAAAAATTCATACCAAGTCAGGAGAAGCCATTAATCAAATGGGAATTGCTGAACTTGGACAAACCGATCAGATGATTGTGATTGCTGAAGTACCTGAAGATTCTATTAGTAAAGTCAGTATCGGTAAAAATGTGACCGTTACTAGTGATAATGGCGCTTTTACTAATGAATTACGGGGAACAGTCACAGAAATTGGCAGAAAGATTGGCAAGAAAGATGTTTTAAATACAGATCCGGCTGCTGATGTAGACGCCAGAGTTGTAGAAGTAAAAATTGCCTTAACTCCGGAAGATAGTGCAAAAGTTGCAGGCTTAACCTACGCCAAAGTTGTTGTAGAAATTAGCAAATAATAGGTTTTGTCATTGGTTATTTATTATTTGTCATTTGTTATGAGTAAGGGTTTAACTGGGCATTTAAATAAATCGCCTATTGTACATTTATGAACATCTAAGTAAAAAAGTAATTACGAATTACGAATTACGAATTACAAATCAATACTCAATGCTTAAACAATTCATTAGTAGTATTTTTCAATTTTCAAATCCTAACAAGAAAATTCCTTTATCATGGCTACAATTAACCAGGGAAAGAACTCGTTTAACCGTGGCTCTGGCAGGTATTGGCTTTGCTGATATCTTAATGTTTATGCAACTTGGGTTTCGAGATGCTTTGTATTATAGTAACGTTCGCTTTCATACAAGTTTGCAGGGCGATATTATTTTAATCAATAGCCAATCTAATGCTGTACTGTCGATGAAAAGTTTTTCTCAACGACGGTTATATAAAGCTTTAGATTTACCTACAGTGCAATCAGTACATCCTATATATTTAGACTATACAAGCTGGAAAAATCCCGAAACAGGTCGCCCTCGCAGCATTTTAATATTTGGATTTAATCCGGAAGTTAATATATTTAATTTACCTGGGATTCAAGAAAATATCGAGCAATTAAAATTACCCGATGTTGTTTTATATGACCGTTCTTCACGTTTGGAGTATGGGCCAATTGCAGCAAATGTTGACGCAGGTAAAACTGTAACCGCAGAAGTTAGACGACGACGCATCAAAGTAGGTGGATTATTTACTTTAGGTGCTTCATTTGGAGCCGATGGTAATTTAATTACCAGTGATGTGAATTTCTTAAGAATTTTCAGCAACCGCCAACGGGGTTTAATTGATATTGGTGTGATTAAATTAAAACCCGGTGCCAATACAAGTGCTGTAGCTGAAGATTTAAGAAATTATTTACCTAAAGATATCAATGTTTTAACTAAACAAGAGTTTATCGATTTTGAGCGTAATTACTGGGCTACTAGTACGGCAATTGGGTTTATTTTTACCTTGGGTACAATTATGGGTTTTATTGTGGGAACCGTAATTGTTTATCAGATCCTTTATACAGAAGTTGCCGATCATTTAGCTGAATATGCAACTTTAAAGGCAATAGGTTATACACAAAATTACTTATTAAATGTGATTTTGCAAGAAGCGTTAATCTTAGCTTTAATGGGTTATTTACCAGGATTTCTTTTTGCTTTATTTATGTATAAAACTGCCAGAGAAGCTACTTTGCTACCAGTATTCATGAGTCTCGATCGGGCTGTATTAGTGTTAATTTTGACTATATTAATGTGTTTTATTTCTGGGGCGATCGCTGTGCGTAAATTACGGTCTGCCGATCCAGCAGATATATTTTAAATCAAATTAGTTAAACAAAGGCTGGTGCTGCTATTTTGACAAAATAACAGATATAAAATAATTATAAATGCTCAATACTTCTCAAAAAGAATACTTTATTATTAATAAGTGAGAATTTATTTTCAAAACCTATAGCCAGGAAAAACTAAATTCTAGGTAATTAATTTATGATCAACTCCGAGCCTGTAATTGCCATTAAACATCTCAATCATTACTATGGTAAAGGCGTACTAAAAAGACAAATTTTATTTGACATTAACCTAGAAATTTATCCTGGTGAAATTGTAATTATGACTGGCCCTTCAGGTTCAGGGAAAACCACATTATTGAGTTTAATTGGTGGTTTAAGGTCTGTACAAGAAGGAAGTCTGAAATTTTTGGGAACAGAATTATTAGGTGCGAGTCAAAATAAATTAGTGCAAGTTAGACGCAAAATAGGTTATATCTTTCAAGCGCATAATTTGCTAGGTTTTTTAACTGCCAGACAAAACGTACAAATGGCAGTAGAGTTAAATGACGAAATTGCCCAAAGTCAAGCGATCGCTAAATCAGAAGCGATGCTCAAAGCAGTTGGCTTACAAGATAGAATGAATTACTATCCAGATAATCTATCTGGGGGTCAAAAACAAAGAGTTGCGATCGCTAGGGCGTTGGTAAATCATCCGCCGTTGGTACTAGCAGACGAACCCACAGCCGCCTTAGATAAGCAATCTGGGCGTGATGTTGTAGAAATTATGCAGAGTCTTGCTAAAGAGCAAGGAACCTCGATTTTGTTAGTCACCCACGATAATCGGATTTTGGATATAGCCGATCGCATTGTGGAAATGGAAGATGGTCTTTTAACCCGTAATTCCCAAGGTATCGCCAGGAATCAGAACTCCTCAAAATCATAAAACTGCATCTGCAACCCAAAAACCTTGGTAATTATTTAGTACAACGCAGCGTAAATAAATACACTATTCCCAATGTTGCAAAAGCTCAGAAGATAATTCTTTTGACTTTTGACTTTTGACTTTTGACTTTTGACTTTTGACTTTTGACTTTTGACTTTTGACTTTTGACTTTTGACTTTTAACTTACTCGCCAGAGGTAAAGTAATTATTTAACCGAACGGGATTCTTTAATCATCGACTCCTGTAAATTTTTCGGAGCATTCGCTTGACGGCTAGTCCTAAATGTGACATTCACCCCTTCATTTGATTGCTCAAGTACTAATAGAGGCGTAGGTTTAGCCTTTTGATCCCACTGCATGTGAGCAACCCTTCCTTGAATTGTTGGTTGCCAAGTATCTTCATCATCGGTGGGACTGAGGTAAGTTTCAATACAATCAATAATTTGACTAATAGTCGCAGAAGTCGCTTGTGTTGGTAACTTCATTAACCTAATTTGCACGCGAAATAGTACTCGCTTGGCAATATTTGGTGGAGTACCAGTTTCATACTCAACATCAAACATTTCATCCACTTGGCGTCCTGTATTACTAGCAATTCCTACCATCCCCTGTTGGGATTGATTTGGGCGCAAAGCTTGAGAAACTTTTTCTTTAACTTGGATTTTAATTTGATTAACGATCGCAAAATGAAATACTTCTTCAGACATCCGCATCCGCAGATAGTCTAAGTTAAAATCCCGTGAGTTGACTAAGTCGGGATTTGTTTCCATTTTGCGGATAGTGTCTAGGGCTAATTTAAACTTTTTTTCTAGCTCCCGCGTCCGAAATTGCTCAAATTTAAGTTTTTTCTCTAACTGAGCCATCAATACTTTGCCGTAAACAATCACAGCAATTAATGCTATAGCTAATCCGCCACAACCTAACAGTAGTATTGGTGTGATTTGTGAATTATTAGCGGGTACTTCCTGAACAGCCTTTTTTGGCTTTGGCGATGGTGCCGCCATAAATATCAAATTTGACATACTTAGCAAACAGAAAAAATTTATTCCTGATGTATAGGATGCCCAAATTTTGCTTGCAATTTTGCGGTATTATTACTGTTTTTTAGCACACCTTTGACAAATTCGTATATGTACATATACCCTAACCAGTCTGATGAAGTTTTGATAAATACTGTACCCCTGTCTCAAGCCAAATCCATTGATTGGAAAAATATTCGGCTGATTGCTACAGATATGGATGGTACTTTAACCAGTAAAGGAAAATTCACAAATCACTTGCTGCAAGCTTTAGAGAATTTAGCAGCAGCAAAAATAAATGTGTTAATTATTACTGGTCGTTCTGCGGGTTGGGTGAGTGGAATTAGTAGTTTACTGCCAGTAGTGGGTGCAGTAGCGGAAAATGGTGGCCTTTTTTACCTTAGAGGAAGCGATCGCCCAATTCCCTTAACACCAATTTCTGATTTAGCTAGCCATCGTCAGCAATTAGCTGCGGCTTTTGGGGAATTACAAACTAAATTTCCCCAAATTCAAGAATCTGCGGATAATCGCTTTCGCATCACCGACTGGACTTTTGATGTAGCTGGATTAACTCCTCATGAAATCCAAACTCTTAGCCATCTTTGTCATGATATGGGGTGGGGATTTACTTACAGTAGCGTGCAATGTCACATCAAACCCCAAAACCAAGATAAAGCTACTGGATTGTTACAAATATTACAGCAATATTGGCCAGAATATTCATTAGACCAAGTTGTCACAGTTGGTGATAGTCCGAATGATGAAAGTTTATTTAATCGCGATTATTTTCCCTTGTCTTTTGGTGTCGCCAATGTCTTGGCATATATTCATCAATTAAAGCATCAACCTGCTTATGTGACTCATGCAGCAGAGGGAGAAGGATTTTGTGAGTTATCTAACTATATTTTGCAACGTGTAAATTAATTTTTATTCAGGGCTTGAGTGGTGAAGTCAAAATTTATCACAAATATCTATCTTGGCAACCTTGTATAGTATTTATGCACTATGAAATATGATTCACCAGAAATTTTATACCAACATTTACAGATTTTAAGCGATCGCTAAAAAGAATTCAGCCAGAGTCTACTCGCAATTGACTAATGACTAATGACATATTTTGCAACAAAATTGCTAAAATAAGCATAGTCGTAATGATTCCGTCTTTCAAAAATCTGAGTGCTAACAGATATTTAGTTATTTAGTAAATGTTGTTATTGAGTTGGTGGGTGAAATTATGGTGAAAATTGTTGGTATTGGTGGTAGTTTAAGATCCAACTCCTATACCCAGCTAGCTTTAGAACTGGCAGCACAAAGGGTAGAAGTATTGGGTGCAGAAGTAGAAATTCTGGATTTACGGCAGATACAGCTACCATTTTGCAATGGTGGTAAAGAATATCCAGATTTTCCAGAAGTTCAGCGTTTGCGGGATACAGTCAAAAATGCTGATGGTTTAATTTTAGCGACACCAGAGTATCATGGTGGTGTCAGTGGTGTATTGAAAAATGCACTGGATTTATTGAGCTTTGAAGAATTGTCTGGTAAGGTGACTGGACTAATTAGCGTCTTAGGTGGACAGTCAAATAGTAACGCCCTTAATGACTTGCGGTTAATTTTGCGCTGGGTACATGGTTGGGTAATTCCTGAACAAATTGCGATTGGACAAGCTTGGGGTGCTTTTAGTCCTGAAGGTAAACTCAAAGATGAACAACTTTCTCAACGCTTTGATAGCTTTGCTCAGAGTTTAGTTGATAATACTCGCAAACTTCGAGGAATAAGTTAAATTTTTACGTCAAGAGTCAATAGTCAATAGTCCAAAAGTCAATAGTCCAGAGTTAATAGTTGTTTATTTTTTACCATCAACCATCAACCATTGACCATTGACCATTGACCATTGACCATTGACACCTATTCACCACAACATCATTGGTAACCCTGCAATTACAGAAGCAATTCCTGTCCAAATCGAAAAGCGTCCAATATCTGCTTCATCTAATGCCATACTCATTTGTGCTAAAGCTGCTAACAATGCTGCTAACATTACAATAAATAAACTGGCATATCCCAAGTTACTCATGATTTATCCTCATTATTTCATCATAGTTTTGGGTGAAAGAGTATTTGCACTACCAACAATCAATACTCTTATCTAAGAAAATAATGGCGATAAATTGCTTTAACTTCTGCTATACGGATGGCAAATTTTTTATTTCTTTCTATTTCAATCAGAAGATTAATATTAAGTTAAATTAGTGGCAATTAGCACAAAAGTTCTGCAAACTAGTATTCAGAAGTTGGCTGTTATTTAGGTATCAAAGATGGGACATAATCATCATCATGGTCATCACAATCATCATCATCATAGTCATGAGCATGAACATGGTACTAATAACTACAGCCGCGCTTTCACTATTGGTATCATCCTGAATGTTGGATTTGTCATTATTGAAGCAACTTATGGATACTTAGCTAACTCGTTGGCTTTGCTGGCTGATGCAGGGCACAATATGAGTGATGTTTTAGGATTATTACTAGCTTGGGGTGCGAGTTTTTTGGGTAACCGACCCCCCAGCCAACGCTATACTTATGGATGGCGACGTTCTTCGATTTTAGCGGCTTTAATTAATGCGATCGCACTTTTATTAGTCATGGGCGGAATTGGCTGGGAAGCAGTCCAACGCTTCAGTCAACCTGCATCTATCGGGGGAAATACAGTCATTGTTGTAGCGATAGTTGGCATCATTATTAACACTATCACCGCTTTAATGTTTATGTCAGGTCGCAAACATGACTTAAACATTCGCGGCGCATTTCTACACATGGCTGCTGATGCCGGAGTTTCTTTGGGAGTAGTATTAGCTGGGATTACTATTATTTTGACTGGTTGGTTGTGGTTTGATCCAGTTGTTAGCTTAATAATTGTCGCAGTAGTAGTAGTTGGAACTTGGCAATTATTAAAAGATTCAGTCAACTTAGCATTAGATGCTGTACCAGAAAGTATTGAACCACTAGCAGTGCAAACTTATTTATCTGAACGTCCTGGTGTTACCCAAGTTCACGATTTACATATTTGGGCTATGAGTACGACAGAAACAGCATTAACAGCCCATTTAGTAATTCCTTCTGGTCATCCTGGCGATGATTTTCTCATCCAAACTTGCAAAGAATTGCACGATCATTTTGGTATTGCACATTCTACCTTACAAATAGAAGTTGGCGATTCTCAGCAAACCTGTACTTTAGCTTCCTACCATAAATTTTAACCATGATTTACGCAAATATTTTATTATGCCAATTCAAATAATGTTGGTGACACATCTATATATTCTAGAGGTCATAGCATTGCCATAACCCTACCCATTTGTTACATTCTTTTTCCAAATTCGTATTATTTTAATTACAGCAGATTGCCAGTTGATAAGGTACAGATAATAGTTGATTGTAGGGGCACTGGCACTGCCATGCCCCGAAGCGCGTACCTCATTTACTTACGAATTACGAATTACGAATTACGAATTACGAATTATGTTGGTTTAACTCTGCTAGCTATCCAATAAAATAATATGGGTATATATCTTTTAAAGTAAATTAACAAAATATCAAAACTACCAATATATACTTCTCGCTTTTTACGGTAAATAGCCGCCAGCATTTTTTGAGCGCAAATATCAGCATTCATGCCTTTTTCTTGCCCTTCATCCATTTTTTGATAGGCACTACCATCATAATTTAATGCATTATAAGAAATATTGGTTTTAATTCTGCCAGGACAGAGAATAGTAATAGAAATATTATTCTCAGGTTTTAATTCCAATTGCAAGGTTTCAAAAAAACCATGTAAGGCATGTTTTGAAGCTGCATAAGCCGAACGTAAGGGAAAACCTACTGCACCAACAATACTGGAAATAACTGCAATTTGTCCGCTACCACGAGCAATCATATACGGTAGAATCTTTTTAGTCAGATTAATAGTACCAAAATAATTAATCTCCATAATTTTTCTGTCTACTATCTCTTGGGTATCAACGACTAGAGAACGTTGACTGATACCTGCATTATTAACTAAAATATCAATTTTCTGGTAATGATTGATTGCAGTTTGTACTGCTGTTGCTAATGATGTAGAATCTGTAATATCAAGGGTGATAATCAAACATTCGCTGCTGATATTTTGTTTGACTCTTTGTAATTCCTGTTCTCGTCTGGCGGAAATAATTAACTTTGCTCCTTGATTAGCGAATTGATAAGCTAATGCTTCACCAATACCAGAAGATGCTCCAGTAATCCAAACAACTTTATCAGTAAATTGCATTGATTTACACCCTTGATTACTCTCAATTATTCGTCCATCTCTTTTAAAGTCGCTAATGCTGAAGGAGATAAACGACTGAGATAGCGGAATATCCAGTATTTAAATATGGTATCTAAAATCACGGGAAATGTGGCAATAAAGAGAAATATTGCACTTCTATTGGCGGGGATACCTAGATGTTCTGATAAACCTTCTAATAGTACTTCCCATCCGTGTGGTGAGTGGAATCCGACAAATATATCGGTAAATAAGATGATTAAAAAAGCTTTGGCGCTATCGCTTAAACCATAGACAATATTGTCAATAAAAGACTTGACAATGACAATTTCTTTTTTACTTATGGCAACTATGATACCAAAAGCAACTAAGGATAGTAAATCGGCAAATACATTACTGATGGCGCTATTACTTTCCTGAGTAAATTCCTCGGCTATTTCTATGGCTTTCTCACGCATTTGTTCTTGAACTTCTTCATGAGAAAATTTTGGCGATTCATATAATAAATTTTGAAACTTCAGTTTGTGTTCAAAACTTTTTAATTCCTCCAAAGCCTTGATTTCCATATTGACATTGAGGAAAATATGCTCGCTTGTTTCACCTCTAACTTTTTCTACTAGAGGACTGAACAATACTTGCTTAGAAATATGCTGAGTTAATAGCGGGACAAGTATTAAAATCAAGAAAAATCTTAAGGCAATTCTTGTCCGCCTTTGGGTAATATGGTAATTTCTGATAAAATCGGCTTCAGCTTGGGGTGATAAATCTGCTTGGATGCGATTAATTGTTCTCCCTAAAGAACGAGGTAAAAATCCGGTTTTTTGAGTGACAGGAGGAACATTAGCAATATTGTTATCAGAGATTTTTACTTTTTTATTAACTGGGTTATTAATTGGTATGGGTGTGACATTTGAGATGTCTTGAATAGCACTTATTTGTTCAGTTGGTATATTATATTTAGAGATGACATCATCAATAAACTGGAGTTGTTCTAAGATTGTATTATCAGAAATATTTAACACTGAACGACTCAGGCGAAATTCTGCAAGTTTGACTTTAATAAAAATTAAGTTTTTATTCAGGTAACCTTGCCAATAAGACATAACATTTTCGGTATAGTTTCCTGTTGAGGCAGAAATCTTTTGATTACCAAAATGTTCAATTTCAATGTTTCTAATTACCTGCGCTGCTTGGTAAGCTTCTAATAATGCTCTTTCTGGTGTATTGATAAACCATTGCTTAAATTTGCTGATTTGGTATTTAATGTTTTGAAAAAATGAATCTTTCATAGCCGATTTGTTGAACTTCTATCATTGAATTTATAGTAACCTAGATTTTTGTTATTAACCCTTGGAAGTAGAATCTACAATCCGATTTAGTTGAGCCACTAAGGATTATGTTATCTCAAGCTAAATATATTGTTGTTATTTATGCAGCCTCAATTGTTCTATTTGGGAGATTTATACTATACATTGTGGCATATTTCACAACTCTTAAATTTGTATTTCAAGAGTATGAACATAATATGTAATTTTTATGTCATTCCTATGGCGGTAACCCGATGAAATGCCTCTGGTATATGAGAATTTAGAGTTAATTTGTCCCAGATATCTAAGTGAGCGATCGCAAATCCTCGATATAATTAAATTTTTGCAGTAATTAAAGCGGCTTTATATGTGGTAATAATTTATTTTCAGTGCAGGGTAAATTAAATTTTATGTAAATACGAATTATGCGATTAATATATGATTTTAAATTGTAAAAATGAATTTATCACTGACGCTTTATATGCTAATTACACAGGCGTAAATTATACAACATTGATGGATTATGTTGATATTAATTAAGTATCTATACTAAAAATACTGTAATTAATAGCAATACAATAATTGAATATATTGTCAAGGATATATAATATTTTTTAGGAAAATTAATGTTGTTTATATAATATTTCATTAAATCACAGTATTTATCATATTAGTTATTATATTTTATATATTTATTGTATGATAGCTAGACGATGCTATTATTCCTTTAACAACATACCTCTGGTAACTAACTCAACCTTTACCCACCGGATTAGTATTTGATTAATTTGATTAACTTGTAGTTACTGCTTTGTCTGCTTTTGGGAATTTCGGAAATTAATTACAAGTCATGAAAATTAATCACTATTGTGCTGATTTTATGCAAAGAAACTGCAAATACAAAGTCTAGTTAATTTAGTTGAATTTGCTATCTAAAATTAACAGTGATTTTTGTTAAGCCACAATTTTTTAATCGATTCACCATGAAGTTTCAACATTAATAATCAAGTTAACTTTGCTGCCTGTTTTAGCTTTGCTATGTTGTTGAGCCTGACATTTTAGTGACAATCAAAGTTGGTATTTACACTAAGTTAATGTGAACTAAACAATCATGAATGTGAAAGAACTTCTAACTAGGTATGCAGCAGGAGAAAGAAGCTTTAACGGTATAGAATTACCGGAAGCAGATTTACGCGGGGCTAACTTGGGTGGTGTAGATTTTGGTAGAGTTAACCTTGAAGGTGCTAACCTCACTGGTGCATCTTTGAGTGGGGCTAATTTAAGTCGGGCAAATCTTAGAGGTGCGAAACTTCATAGGGCGAATTTATCGGAAGTTATTTTGAGCGGTGCGGATTTACGCCAAGCGGCGCTAACAACTGCGAATTTAAATGAATCAGATTTAAGTGGTGCATGTTTGAATTATGCAGATTTATGTGATGCTAATTTACACATGGCATCACTGAGTGCAGCTAATTTGCAGGGTGCTAATTTAAGCGGGGCGAAAATGGGCGGGGTACGGATGTGGAAAGCAGATTTGCAGTGGGCGGATTTAAGTGGCGCTGATTTAAGCGAAGCTAACTTAAGCGAAGCCAACTTAACAGGCGCGAATCTTAACGCTACAGATATGAGTGAAACTTTTATGACGGGAACAATTATGCCTGATGGCTTTATCCATCAGTGAAAGGGAGACGCGATGAATCTGAGACGCGATGAATCGCGTCTGTACAATTGTCTTGATGGTTAGCGATTTTTGCTGATTCAATGGGGCTGATTGTGAGGTGACAGGCTTGAGGGGAATTTTTCTGGATAAATTCACTATTCTTTAACTAAATTAAAAACGGTTATATTCGATTGAGAAATAGGTAAAATTTCTCAAATCATTAGAGTGCTTTAATTATGAATCTTAGCCTGTGCATGATTGTGAAAAATGAGGCAGCTACACTGCATAAATGTCTCAGCAGTGTAGCAAATGTTGTCGATGAGATGGTAATTTTAGATACAGGCTCTAGCGATCGCACTCCAGAAATCGCTAAATCTTACGGTGCAAAAGTACATCAGTTTAAATGGAACAATAATTTTAGTACTGCTCGCAATGAAGCTCTCAAATATGTTAAAGGTAACTGGGTGTTAGTTTTAGATGCAGATGAAACGCTAACACCGGAAATTGTACCACAAATTTATTCTGTAATTCAAAGTGAAGAATATCTTTTAATTAACCTACTACGTCAAGAAGTTGGTGCCGAACAATCACCTTATTCTTTAGTATCTCGACTGTTTCGCCGTCACCCAGAAATTCAATTTTCGCGTCCTTATCACGCTTTAATTGATGATAGCGTAGCGACAATTTTGGCTAAGGAACCTAAGTGGCAAATTGGCTATTTACAAGGGGTGGCGATTCTCCATAAAGGATATCAAAAAAGTGCGATCGCGCAAGGTAATAAATACGCGAAAGCTCAAGCAGCAATGGAACAATTTTTAGCC
The DNA here is from genome assembly GCF_002367995.1 of Calothrix brevissima NIES-22. Classification (GTDB taxonomy): domain Bacteria; phylum Cyanobacteriota; class Cyanobacteriia; order Cyanobacteriales; family Nostocaceae; genus Aulosira; species Aulosira brevissima. The sequence continues at coordinate 4,296,399 of NZ_AP018207.1, read as the reverse complement.
GCTCATCCTTACGATGCTTATGTATGTAGTAAGTTGGGGGCTTTGTATGTGACCACTGGTAAAATTAATGAAGGGATAGAACTTCTTAAACGAGGAGTAAGAACCAGTGAAGAAAACTACGAAATTTTATATGAACTGCATTATCATTTAGGAATTGCTTACAGTCGGTTACAGAATCCTAAACAAGCTAGTTTGCATTATCAAGCAGCTATTAAGTTACCAATTTATCCAATTTTAAAGTTGGGTGCATATAACAATATTGGAAATTTACTCAAAGAGGCAGGAGATTTAAAAACTGCCAGAAAAGCTTATGAAGCAGCTTTGAAAATTGACGATAATTTTGCTGCCGGACATTACAATTTAGGCATGACATTAAAGGCTATGGGTTTATTTACCGATGCGATCGCCTCTTATCAAAAAGCCATCAAGTTAAACCCCAGATATGCAGAAGCTTATCAAAATTTAGGAGTAGTGCAGCTAAAAGTCGGCAATCATCAAGCTAGTTTAATTGCTTTTAAAAATGCGATCGCTCTCCACCAAGAGCAAAACCCCGAAGAAGCCCAAAGGCTGCGTCAGGGTTTGCAGGAGATGGGGTTGTTGTGAGATTGATAGGGGAGACATGGGAGACAAGGGGGACAAGGAGGACAGGGGGGACAAGGAGGACAGGGGGGACAAGGAATTTTAGATTTTAGATTTTAGATTTTAGATTCAAACCCAATCCAAAATCGCAAATCCAAAATCCAAAATTGAATTGCCCCATGCCCCATGCCCCATAATTCTAAATTCGCGATCGCACAAATTTCTCTAATCGATCCATGCCTTTTTCAATTGTTGCCATGTCTGTGGCGTAGGAAAGGCGGATGTTTTTATCGGCACCAAAGGCAATACCTGGAATTACTGCTACTTGATGTTCTTCGATCAGCGCATCGCAGAATTCTAGGGATTTTAAGCCGGTTTTGCTGATGTCGGGGAACAGATAAAAAGCACCATCTGGTTTGGGACAACTCAAGCCGGGGATGGCGTTGAGCCTGTCTAACATTACCTGTCGCCGTTTGGCAAAGGCTTGGCGCATTTCTTCCACGCAGTCTTGGGAACTTTCTAGAGCCGCGATCGCGCCATATTGGGCAAAGGTACAAACGTTAGATGTACTATGCCCTTGGATGGTACTGGCGGCTTTAATGATTTCTACAGGCCCGGCTAAATAGCCAAGTCGCCAGCCTGTCATAGAATAAGCTTTGGCAAAGCCGTTACTAATTAAAGTCCGGGCGAAAATTTCTTTTCCCAAGGAACCGATGCTGATATGTTCTGCGCCATCGTAGAGAATTTTCTCGTAAATTTCGTCAGAAACAACAAAGATATCTGCATCAACTACTACCTCTGCCAAGGCTTTAATTTCCTCTGGGGTATATACCATTCCCGTAGGGTTAGATGGTGAATTGAGGATAAATAGCTTGGTTTTGGGGGTAATTGCTTGGCGCAGTTGTTCGGGAGTAATTTTATAGCCTGTAGAAGCATCTGTATGTACAATTACGGATACTCCGCCGACTAAGGTAACCATCTCTGGATAACTGAGCCAATAGGGAGCGGGAATAATGACTTCATCACCTGGATCGATGAGGGCGACGATCAAGTTGTAGAGAGAATGTTTCCCGCCATTGGTGACGATGACATTTTCGGCTTTGTAATCGAGTCCGTTATCTGTTTTCAGCTTGTGGGCGATCGCTTCCCTTAACTTTGGTTCTCCGGCGGCTGCGCCATATTTGGTTTTCCCTTCATCCAAAGCTTTTTCGGCTGCTGCTTTGATATGGGCTGGGGTATCAAAATCCGGTTCTCCAGCGCTAAAACTACAAACATCTATCCCCTCTGCTTTCATTGCCTTAGCTTTAGCTGCGATCGCTAAGGTTAAAGAGGGTGTTACCTGACTTACTCGTGCTGCCAGTTTCATTCTTAATTATTTATTCGCTTAATCTCTAACCTATTTAACAATATCCCACAATCTCGATTGAGAATTGACTTTTTAGAATTCCTTAGCCCATCTCGTTAACAAATTCTGCCAATATTAAGAATTTTGTTAATAGGAGAGCGTGTAAATATTTCTACCTGCTGAAGTTTTAAAAGTAGGGGCTAGGGATTAGGGGCTAGGGGCTAGGGAAGAGAGATGATTATACTTGGTTGTGGACTAACATCGCCTGAATAGCTAATTCGATTGGTCGGGTTTGGATGTTATGAGCTAGATATTCGGTATAATTTATTGCCATATATTCTATTAAATGTTTTTTTAGGTAAAATAAAGCTTTTTTAAGGTTTATTGCATGTTTTTAGTGATATACAGGTGCGATGAAAAAATTAAGCGATCGCCCAAGCAAGACACAATTGACGCTAATGACTGATAATAATGACAACAAAAATCTCAATCCCGCAACCGAATATGATTCGCCTTGGAAGGATATTTTACAAACATATTTTTCCGAATTTATGCAGTTTTTTTTCCCCAATGCATATAATGAAATTGATTGGAGACAACAGCCAGAATTTCTCGATAAAGAATTACAAGAAGTAGTAGTTGATGCAGAAATCGGTCGCCGTTTTGCTGACAAATTGGTCAAAGTTTATCTACAAAATGGTCAAGAAACTTGGGTGTTAATTCATGTTGAGGTGCAATCTCAAGAAGAAGCAGATTTTGCCGCGAGGATGTATACCTATAATTATCGCATTTACGATAGATACAAAAAATCCGTAGCTTCTTTAGCAATTTTAGGTGATGAAAAAGCAAATTGGCGACCGGAACAATTTGGTTATAGTCTATTTGGATGTACGTTAAATTTTCAATTTCCGATTATTAAGTTGATAGATTATCAACCAAGGTTATTGGAACTAGACAACGACAATAACCCATTCGCAACGGTAGTCATGGCAAACTTAGCAGCACTGAATACCCGTAATGATCGTAACAACCGTAAACAGCAAAAATTGGCTTTAGTACAAAGGTTGTATGAAAAAGGCTTTGAAGAGCAGGATGTAATTAATTTAATCGCGTTTGTGGATTGGATGTTAACTTTGCCACCCAATTTAGAAGCAGAGTTTAAACTAGAAATACAACAACTGGAGGCTAGACGACGGATGAAATATGTAACTTCTTTTGAGCGCAGTGGTATTGAAATCGGCAAGCAACAAGAAGCATTATCATTAGTGACAAGACAACTCAATCGTCGTTTAGGTAATGTTGATGAGGCATTACTTGAGCAGGTGCGCTCTTTAACTATTAACGAGTTGGAAACATTAGCTGAGGATTTACTTGATTTTACCTCGATGGCTGATTTAACTAATTGGTTATCAGCAAGAGGATAAAATAATTACTAATTCCTAATAGTTGGAGAAAACTACAATAAATTTTTAAATTGGTTGTCTTTATTTGTGAGGTGCTAAAACCTAACTAATTTAATATCAATACAAATACAGCAGATTGCCACTTGGTGAGCTACAAATTATCGTTGATTGTAGGGGCACTGGCATTGCCATGCCCGAAGCGCGTACCTAATTTATCTGAAACATGCTGTAATACCAATTCAAATAATATCGGCGACACATCAATATATTCTAGAGGGCATAGCAGTGCCCATACGTGTCAACTTAAGCTAAAAGCTATATAGGGCAGGCGTTGTGCAAAACCCTCTCGCCCTCATCCCCTAACCCCTTCTCCCTTGGGAGAAGGGGAATTAAATCTCTTGCTCCCCTCTCCTGTGGGAGAGGGGCTGGGGGTGAGGGCAGAAAGTTGTCGCCAAGCGGGTTTCACGTTAAGTTGACACCAATGGGCAGTGCCACGCCCCTACCATCTGTCGCATTATTTTTTCAAATGGATATGACACAGGTGATTGTAATGCTCTAACTGATTGCTGACTCAAAAAGTCTGTAGGCGTAGCCTGTGGTAGACAGCGCTTGATGATTTATTTAAATTAAAGACTCATTTTTATATTTTGAGTAAACAAAAAAGCTGATTACTTTCTCATTTAGATGTTTTAAGTAAGCAAAAAGCCATTTCACTTACTTAAAAAGCCATTTTAACTACTCAAAAAGCCTTATTGCTTTCTGGTTTTGGTGTTTTCCGCAGGTAAAAAGCCATTTCACCTACTCAAAAAGCCTTATTGCTTTCTTATTTTGGTAAATCACGCAGTCATTTTGGTGTTTTCCGCAGATAAAAAGCCTGATTGCTTACTCATTTCGGTAAATCGCGCAATCATTTTGGTGTTTTGCGCAAGTTTTTGGGTTGATTAATTGCTGAAAAATTGCCATGTTGAACAACAAGCTGTATTACAGCTAGGTTTTCTCGTTTTTGCGATCGCATTCGCTAAAAATAGCCTTTGTCTTATACCAATTCAAATAATCTTTGCTACACATCAAAATATTCTAGAGGGCATGGCAGTGCCAGTGCCCCTACAATCTGTCGGATTTTGTCAAATTGGTATAATTAGGAAATATTTTAATTTGGGTAATTCTGTTCGGCTAATTTAACAATCGCATTCGCTAAAAATAGCCTTTGTCTTATACCAATTCAAATAATCTTTGCTACACATCAAAATATTCTAGAGGGCATGGCAGTGCCAGTGCCCCTACAATCTGTCGGATTTTGTCAAATTGGTATAATTAGGAAATATTTTAATTTGGGTAATTCTGTTCGGCTAATTTAACAATCGCATCAATTAATTGAGTTGGTTCTACTGGTTTAGTCGCATACATGTGAAAACCAGCTTCTATTGCTTGTTTGGCGTCTTCTTCTCTAGCATAGGCGGTAAGAGCGATCGCGGGAATTGTTCCGCCTTGTTCTGGTGGTAGCAGTCTGACTTTGCGAATTAATGTATAACCGTCTTCGTCTGGCATTCCAATATCGCTAATTAAAATATCTAGGGGATATTTTTGAATTGCAGCCAGGGCTGCTTGAACGGAATTTACAGATGTGACTTCTGCACCAGCTTGTTGTAAGGCGACGGTAAGAAAATGGCGGGTATCAGTATCGTCATCGACTACTAGCAGTCGTAAATTTTTTAGGGGTAATTTGGGGGTAACTAAGGCTTTTTCCGGGGAATTTTCGCCGCTTTCTTGGGTTTTAGCTGCTAAAAATGGTAATTTGACAGTAAAAGTTGCGCCTTGTCCCTCACCTGGGCTATCAGCTTGGATAGTTCCACCATGTAATTCTACTAAGTGACGCGCGATCGCTAATCCTAATCCTAAGCCGGTATGACTGCGAGTTGTACTACCATCTGCTTGACGAAAGCGATCGAATACATATTGCAAAAAGTCGGGTTTTATGCCTATCCCTGTATCGCTTACCTGAATTTGGGCGTAGCTGTCTTTGATTTCTTTACCTTTAATTGCTGATAATCTAATTTCTACTCGCCCGTTTTGGGGTGTGAACTTAATTGCATTGCTGAGTAAATTCCAGACGACTTGTTGTAATCTATCAGGATCGCCAGAAACCATAAAGGGTGAAGCTAAATGGCTAGCTACAGAGACGTAGCCGTTATTCTCTTTGAGCTTTTTGGCTTTTTTCCTCACTTCATCAATGCTACCTGCTTCACTGGGTGCGATCGCAAATTCAAATGTCAAATTTTTGGCTTCGGCTTGGAGACGTACTGTATCTACGGCGGCGTCAATCACTGTAACTAAATTGACAGGACAGATATTTAAAAATAGTTTGCCGCGAATGATGCGCGAGACATCTAAAATATCTTCGATGAGTTGTTCTTGTAACAGGGCGTTGCGTTCAATGGTTTCCAAAGCTCGCGCCGTAGCTTTTTCATCGAGTTTGCGATTGCGTAAAAGTTTCGACCAACCGAGAATTGAATTTAAAGGGGTACGCAGTTCGTGAGATAAGGTGGCTAAAAACTCATCTTTCATGCGGTTGGCGGCTTCCGCTTCTTTGAGTGCGGCTTGTTCGCGGATTAATTTAGCGCGTTCTTCTTCCGCTCGTTTGCGATCGCTAATATCTTCTACTGTACCTACATAACCAATAACTGTGCCTCGCTCAGATAGCATCGGTGAGGAACGCAAAGTTAACCATTTTACATCCCCCTCTGGGGTGAGAATAGTAAACTCGTTATAGTATTCTTTGCCTTGTTGGGCGCAGTTTGTCCAATCTGCAAAGATAGTTTCTCTATCTTGGGGTGCTAGCGATCGCAACCAACCTTTGTCTAAACATTCTGCACCAGAAATCCCTAAAATTGTTTGGTAGCGGGGATTTGTATAAGTACAATTACCCTCAGCATCTGTTAAAAAAATGCCGATTGGCGAGTTAACACATAAAGAACGAAACTGTTCTTCACTCTTTTGCAAACTGCTATTTAAGGCTGCTAATTGGGCAGCTTGGCGTTCTACCTCTGCGGTTTTTTGGAATAAATCGACAAACGCCGCTACCTTTGATTTCAATATTTCTGGCTCAATGGGCTTAAACAGATAGTCTACTGCGCCTAAAGAATAGCCTTTAAATACCATTGATTCGTTGGTACTAAATGCCGTCAAAAAAATAATCGGCGTATGACGCGATCGCTCTCTTTGGCGGATGAGAGTGGCTGTATCAAATCCATCCATCTCTGGCATTTGCACATCGAGCAAAATTACTGCAAAATCTTGATTGAGCAAACATCTCAAAGCTTGGGCCCCCGATGTCGCCCTTACCAGATTCTGACCCAAGCTGTGTAATATAGCTTCTAAAGCCAACAAGTTTTCGGCGTGGTCATCAACCAGGAGAATATTTACTGGTAATTCGGACGGCATTATGGGTATAGACTCCTAGCTAGACTAAAAAATTAGTTTCTATGCTTTTTTATAGACTTTCGGCTTTCTGGAGGAATTTTACAACTATCTCAGGTTACAGCTTTGAGGAAAAGGAATAAAGATATACTAGATGTTTGACTCAAAGACTTGTTTTCGTTTCTAAAGGGTCATTGTAGAAAGATCGTAGTTGGCTGTCAAAGGCTTGGTTGATGGTTGACGGTTGACGGTTGACTATTGACTATTGACTATTGACTATTGACTATTGACTGTTGACTATTGACTGTTGACTATTGACTATTGACTCTTAAGAGAGCTAAATCAGCATAAAGTTCAGCATCTTCATATTTACAGCGATTTTCCGAACTATTCTCTGTGCTCTGCAAAAATTGGCTCTGGTAAATACAGGCGTTCTTCTCTAGAGTCATACTCAAATAATTCTGCATAACGACCCCAGTCAACTGCGGTAGCAAATTGTCGTTCGGCTTCTATGTGAGGAAAATGTTCATCCAGCAAATCTATAAAGAAATCTGCCCGCATTGAGCCAATGCGTCTCTCTCGTAGTGTTTGTAATATACTGACCAACATCGGTACATTTTGCAGAACTTGTTGCCGGAATAGGTCTTTACTTCGGAGAATAGTTGTGGTTGCAAAGTCGCGTCCAATGTCAGTCAATTGAACATCACCTTGTGTCACCTCAGCAAAACCTAACAAGACCGCAGCATCTAGAATTGGCAATAAGTCATCTACTGCTAGTTGTATTCGCTGTGCTAACTTAAAAATATCTTCCTTGCTTTCTGGCTGTTCAACAATTAATTCTAAAAGACCACTAATTCCCCCAACTCGTGCATGAGGTATTATCTGGGCGTAGGGTGATTTAATTTTTTCTGGTGGTGCATCAGACTGAGCGACTGTGACTTCTCCAGTGACTTCTGCTTCTGGATTTGTCATTACCGTATATATGTAGTCTACTAAAGCTTTAAAGCGAGGATTTGTGCGATCGTGGGGGCGAGGTAAATCAATCACAACTTCACCACGAACCCGTCCCGGATTTGCTCCTAAAATAATCACCCTGTCGGCTAAAAATACTGCTTCCTCAATATTGTGGGTGACAATTAAGATACTTTTAGAAGGGAAGCTACCAGCATTCCACAGGTCGTCAATTTCACCTCGCAGGTTCTCAGCCGTTAGTACATCTAAGGCACTAAATGGCTCATCCATAAATAATACTTGCGGTTCAATCACAAATGCCCGTGCAAAGCCAACTCGCTGTTTCATCCCACCAGATAATTCTTTGGGATAGGCACTTTCAAAACCGTCTAAACCTACCAAGTCAATAGCTTTGAGAGCGCGTTGTCGGCGCAGTTCTAGGCTGACTCCTTGCGCTTCTAGCCCCAGTTCTACGTTTTCTTGTACTGTTAGCCAAGGTAGCAAGGCAAAACTTTGAAAAACCATTGCTACATCTTGGTTAGCACCCTGTAGCCGTTTGCCATTACTAATGACTTGCCCCTCACTTGGTGGAATCAAGCCTGCCATAATTCGCAGGAGGGTGCTTTTACCGCTACCACTACGCCCTAATAAAGCAACAACTTCACCTGAATGTACCCTCACGTTAATTTGACGCAGAACTGTAAACTCGCCTTTACCATCAGGTAGAGGAAAACTTTTGTTTACCTGTTCAACGGTGATGAGCGCTTGCTCTGTGGTTGGGGTAGTTTTTGTCATGTTTACACTACTTTTTAATCAGCTTGGCTCTTGAATAGGTTAACTGAGGTTTTTTTCTTAACAGGTGTTAACTTATACAAAAAGTTTAAAGATGTATTTTTATAAATGGTATTTTGTTTCTGCTAGGTGATACAACCGTCGCCAGAATAATCGATTTAAACCAACTACATACAGACTCATCATACCGATTCCCAAGGTGATACGCGGCCAGTCACCTGCTGCGGTCGCTTCGGCAATATATGCTCCTAACCCGGTTGCTGTCAAAGTGGTTTGTCCCCAACTGACAATTTCAGAGACAATGCTGGCGTTCCATGCTCCGCCACTGGCAGTTACGCCGCCTGTCACCCAAGAAGAGAAAATACCAGGAATAATCAATTTTTGCCATAATTTCCAGCCATGTAAACCCACATCTTTGGCCATTTCCCGCAGATCTGTAGGTATACTCATGGCTCCGGCGATGGAATTAAACAGAATGTACCACTGTGCGCCCAAGGACATTAACAGGATGCTACCGAAATTGATGCTGATGTGGGCACGAATAAAGAACAAGGTAGCAAAGGGAAAGATAAAGTTAGCGGGAAACGATGCCAAAAATTGCACTACTGGTTGTAAGAGACGTGCTAGTTTGGGGTTAAAGCCGATCGCAACACCAATCGGTGTCCATATCAGTGATGCTGCTATCAATAGCACTAACACCCGCCCCAAGGTCAGTAACCCTAGTGAAAATGCCTTGAATACTTCACCTAAACCCACTGTGGTGAGAATAAAGTGCAACCCAATCACCAAAAGTACACCAATTACTATTAATACAGCGAAGTTGTAGAGGCGATCGCTCAATAGCTGCTGCTTTTCATCTACATTATGGATTGGGCGTGGTGGTGTCAATGATGATAGAAAGCGGTTGACAACTTCACCTACGGGAGTCAATACTTGAGCAATCAAACTCGGAAGTCTGGCCGCTTTGATTAAATCTAGTAGCCAAGACTCTGGTGCTTCTGCTGCTGCACTCGTTTCTAAACGAAACTTATCTGTCCAAGCAATCAACGGTCGCCAGAATAGTTGATCTACCAATAAAATTATCACCACAATTACCAGTAATGCCCAGCCTAAAGCAGACATATCTTCTTTGGTAATGGCAGATGCCACATAAGAACCAAGTCCTGGTAAAGTATACTTCTGGTTCAAGACACTGATAGCTTCACTTGCGGCGACAAAGAACCAACCACCCCCAAAACTCATCATGGCATTCCATAGCAGCCCAATCATCGCTGAAGGTACTTCTAATTTTGTAAACCTTTGCCATGCTGATAGGTGGTACAGTCTTGCTGCTTCATCCAGTTCTGGTGGCACTGTTCTCAATGATTGGTAAAAAGAGAATGTCATATTCCAGACTTGGCTGGTAAAAATCGCAAAAATCGAGGCGGCTTCTAAACCTAATAAACTACCAGGAAACAAGGCAATAAACCCTGTGACTGTAATTGATAAAAAGCCCAAGACGGGAACTGACTGTAAAATATCCAGCAGGGGAATGAGAACTCGCTCTGCTCGCCGACTTTTGGCGGCAATGTAGCCGTATATTAAAGTAAATAAAGTTGAGCAAAACAGGGCAATAAACATTCGTAGAGTGGAACGCCCTGCATAATATGGCAAATTAACTGGATCTAAGTTGACACTAGGTACAACGTCTGGCGGGACAAAGCCGATCAGCGTCCCTGCGCCTACACGGGCAATTAGTCCGACTAATACTAATGTAGCAAGAATCAGAGCCACATCAGCCAAACCAAATGGTAAGCGTCGCAGAGCTTCTGGCGAGGGAAAAGTCCGCCTCAGCATGATATTAGCTTCCTTCTTTTATATAAGCAGCCTGGTTTGTTACACCAATATCATATTGTTTTGAGCTTCTACAAGGTATTCAGGCAACATATAATCAATTCACTTCTAACCTATCCTCCGATAAAGCTTTTCCCGATTATCTAAGGCTTCATACTGTTGTTCATAAGGTGTAAATTTTAGAGATTCTTGGCGTCCTAAACCTAAAATCCCAAACCTAATTAAGCTGTCATAAAGTAAATGATGTACCCTCTGTTGCAGGGTTTTATCAAAGTAGATTAAAACGTTGCGGCAAAAGATGACATTAAATTCATTAAAAGAACCATCTGTGACTAAATTGTGGGGTGAAAAAACAATATTTTCCTTGAGGGATGATCGAAATATGGCGCTATCATAGGCGGCTGTGTAATATTCAGAAAAATAAGTTTTACCCCCTGCTTGTAAATAATTATGGGTATACTGCTGCATTAATTCTAAAGGAAAAATCCCATCTTTTGCTTTGCGCAGTACTGTTTCATTCATATCTGTGGCATAAAGACGGGAACGATGATAAAGTCCTTCTTCTTGCAGCAAAATTGCCATAGAATAAACTTCTTCGCCAGTAGAACAACCTGCGTGCCAGATGCGAATAAAAGGATAGGTTTTTAATAGCGGAATAACTTTATTTCTAAAGGCAATATAAAAGTCAGCATCGCGAAACATGGAAGTTACATGAACGGAAAGATTTAGTAAAAATCGTTCCATACATTCGCGATCGTGCAGAACTTTTTCTTGTAAAGCGGAGATGGTAGTTAAATTTTCTGCGCGAATAGTATTCCAAATTCTACGTTTTAGAGAAGCTAGTGCATAATTGCGAAAATCTAAACCATAGTAACGGTATATGCCCTCTAGCAAAAGTTGAATTTCGATGTCTTCTAAATGGGGCATGGGGTATTGGGCATGGGGCATGGGGCATTGGGCATTGGGCATTGGGCATGGGGCATTGGGCATTGGGTATTATTAATCAAAAGTTAGGCTAAAAGGTGCAACTTTCGAGATAAAAGGTGCAACGTTGAGGTTTAAAGCTGCAATTTCCGACATCAAAGGCGCAATGTTGAGGTTTAAAGCTGCAACTTCCGACATCAAAGGCGCAACGTTGAGGTTTAAAGCTGCAACTTCCGACATCAAAGGCGCAACGTTGAAGTTTAAAGCCGCAAATTCCGACATCAAAGGCGCAACGTTGAGGTTTAAAGCCACAACATTCATGCTTAAAACTACAATTTCCAAGATAAAAGCTGCAACCTCCGCAATCAAAACTCTAACTTCCAACCTCAAAACCTCTAGCCCAATGCCCCATGCCCATACCTGTCAAATTAAGCTAAAAGCTATATACGGCGCTTGTTGTACAAAAACCCTCGCCCTCATCCCCTCACCCCTTCTCCCCCAGGAGAAGGGGAATTAAATCTCTTGCTCCCCTCTCCTGCTGGGAGAGGGGTTGGGGGTGAGGGCAGAACGTTGTCATCAAGCGGGTTTTGCCTTAAGTTGACACCAATGCCCAATGCCCAATGCCCCATGCCCTTACCTATACAACCAAACGCGCAATAAAGAAAGCAATTGTTCCGTATCTACAGGCTTGGTGATGTAGTCTGATGCACCGGCGGCAATGCATTTTTCGCGATCGCCTTGCATGGCTTTGGCGGTGAGGGCAATAATTGGTAAACTGCGTAATTTATTGTTTTGGCGGATGAGTTTGGTTGTTTCGTAACCGTCCATTTCTGGCATCATTACGTCCATTAAAACAATATCAATGTCTGGTGTATTTTCTAACAGGACAATTCCTTCTCTACCATTCTCTGCATAAACTACTTGCATTTGATATCGTTCGAGCATACTTGTTAAGGCGAAGATGTTACGCACATCGTCATCAACAATTAATACTTTTTTATTTGTGAGTAAATAGTCTCTAGCATGTAGCTGTTCGAGTATTTCCCGTTTTGGTGCTGGTAGATTTGCTTGGACGCGATGTAAAAATAGTGCTGTCTCATCTAAGAGACGTTCTGGCGATCGCACATCTTTAACTATGATGGTATCGGCTAATCGTCTTAGTTCTGTTTCTTGGGTTCTACTCAGTTCTTGACCTGTATAAATGATAATTGGTAAGCTTTTCCCATTGGGTAAGAGTTTAATCTGCTCGATTAACTCAAAACCTGTCATATCTGGTAAGCCTAAATCCAGCACTAGACAATCATAGTACTGATTTTGAATCGCTTCGAGGGCGGCTTTTCCTGTACCCACGGCTGTGGTAGTTACGTCGTTATTTCCAATCAATTCAACGATGCTGTGGCGTTGGGTGTCGTCATCTTCTACTACTAGTAGGTTTTTCACTCGCCGTTCGATAAAGCCTTTAATTTTAGTTAAGGCTTCGGAAATCACTTCGCTGGTTAAGGGTTTTTGTAAATATGCGATCGCGCCGAGTTGTAAACCGCGCTGTCTTCCTTCTTCTACGGTGATGATATGAACGGGGATGTGACGGGTTTGAGGATTATGTTTTAATCTGTCTAACACCGTCCATCCGTCCATTTCTGGGAGGCGGATATCTAATAAAATGGCGGAAGGATGATATTGTTGGGCTAAGGTAAGTCCAATACTGCCATTTTGGGCGGTAATTACTTTAAATCCTTGCTGTCGCGCCATATCTAAAAGGATACGGGCGAAGTTAATATCATCTTCGACGATTAATAAAACGCGATCGTCTTCGGCTAAGATTGCGCGATCGTCGTTGAGTACGGGAGAATGGTTAGTAGCAGCGAGGAATTGAGGGCTAGAAATTGGTCTTGGTGTTAAAACTTCAGAACTCAAACCGCGTAACTCTGGGCTGGTTTGGGGAAGGTAGAAAGTAAAGGTACTACCTTGATTCGGTTCGCTGATCAGTTTAATTTCTCCACCAAATAAGCGGGCGATTTCTCGGCTAATTGATAAACCTAATCCTGTACCGCCGTATTTTCTACTAGTACTACCATCGGCTTGTTGGAACGCTTCAAATATTACTTTTTGTTTATCTGGCGCAATTCCGATACCTGTATCGCTGACAGAGAAAGCAATTACACTGTGGGCGCGATTCAAGGTTTCTTGTGATGAATTCCAACCGGCTTTAACTACTTCTACTCGTAAACGAACTTCTCCACGTTCGGTAAATTTAAAAGCGTTGGAAAGTAAGTTCTTTAGGACTTGTTGTAAGCGTTTGCTATCAGTGTAGAGAGTTTTGGGTAAGTCAGGCGCAAGTTCAATTGTAAAGCCCAGTCCTTTGTTCTGAGCAATTTGTCCAAAGGTGCGTTCTAATTGATCGCCTAACTCTGAAAACAGCATCTGATGCATGTCAATGGACATGGTTCCGGATTCGATTTTCGCCAAATCCAGAATGTCGTTAATTAAGGTTAATAAGTCAGTACCCGCAGAGTAAATTGTCTGACTATATTCAATTTGTTTGGTGGTGAGATTACCTTCGGTGTTATCAGCTAATAATCGCGCCAAAATTAACAAGCTATTTAGGGGTGTCCGCAATTCGTGGGACATATTCGCCAGGAATTCAGATTTATATTTAGATGAGAGGGCTAGTTGTTCGGCTTTCTCTTCTAAAGAACGTCTCGCTTGTTCTATCTCTAAATTCTTCCGTTCAACTTCTTTCTTTTGCAACGCCAACAATTCGGCTTTTTCTTCTAATTCGGCGTTGGTTTGTTGGAGTTCTTCTTGCTGTCCTTTGAGTAAATCTTCGGATGCTTTGAGTGATTGGGCTTGCTGTTCTAGGCGTTTGTTGGTTTCTCTCAGTTCGTTTTGCTGGGTTTGCAGTTCTTCCGCTAAGGATTGGGATTGTTTGAGTAATTCTTCGGTGCGCATGGAAGCGGCGATAGTATTTAAGACGATCGCAATACTTTCGGTGAGTTGATCGAAGAAGGTTAAATGAATCTCGCTGAAGCGACGGAAGGAAGCTAATTCTATAACGGCTGTAACTTGTCCTTCAAACAACACAGGTAACACAACCGCATTTAGGGGGGAAGCTTCGCCTAAACCTGAGCTAATTTTCACATAATCGCTGGGGACTTCTGTTAACAGAATCCGTTCTTTTTCTAAAGCGCATTGTCCTACTAAACCCTCACCCAGGTAGAAGCGGTTCGCTAAATGGCGACGTTCGCGATAAGCATAGCTACTCAATAATTTGAGAAAAGCCTGATGATCTGCGGCTTCCATCATATAGAATACGCCATGTTGTGCGCCTACTAACGGCGCAAGTTCTGAGAGGATGAGTTTAGAAACAGTTTCTAAATCCCGTTGACCTTGTAACATCCGGGTAAACTTAGCCAGGTTCGTTTTTAACCAATCCTGCTCAGTATTTTTCTGGGTAGTTTCCCGCAAATTGGCGATCATTTGGTTGATGTTGTCTTTGAGGATAGCGACTTCTCCTAAAGCTTCCACCGCAATCGACCGAGTTAAATCGCCTTTGGTTACGGCTGTTGCAACTTCTGCGATCGCTCTTAGCTGTGTAGTTAATGTTGCAGCCAGTTCGTTCACATTATCGGTCAAATCTTTCCAAGTACCCGCCGCCCCAGGTACTCTGGCTTGTCCGCCTAATTTTCCTTCAATTCCTACTTCCCGCGCGACTGTAGTTACCTGATTGGCGAAGGTTGCTAGAGTATCAATCATTTCGTTGATTGTTTCCGCGAGGGTTTCAATTTCTCCCTTCGCATCTAACATGAGTTTACGTTTTAAGTCCCCATTCGCCACCGCCGTGACAACTCTGGCGATACCACGTACTTGGGCTGTTAAATTACCCGCCATCGAATTCACGTTATCGGTCAAATCCTTCCAAGTTCCCGCCACACCTTGAACTTGGGCTTGTCCACCTAATTTTCCTTCCGTTCCCACCTCCCGCGCCACCCTAGTGACTTCCGATGCAAAGGAACTCAGTTGATCCACCATTGTATTGATGGTGTCTTTCAACTCCAAGATTTCCCCGCGCACATCGACGGTGATTTTCTTCGATAAATCGCCATTCGCCACCGCTTTGGTAACTTCTGCAATGTTCCGCACCTGGGCTGTTAAGTTCCCCGCCATTGAGTTTACATTGTCGGTGAGGTCTTTCCAAGTCCCCGCCACACCTCTAACATAAGCTTGTACGCCGAGTTTTCCTTCCGTTCCCACTTCCCTTGCTACCCGCGTTACTTCCGACGCGAAGGAGTTTAATTGATCCACCATCGTGTTGATGGTGTTTTTCAACTCCAAAATTTCACCCTTCACATCTACGGTGATTTTCTTGGATAAATCGCCATTCGCCACCGCCGTGGTTACTTCTGCAATGTTCCGTACTTGGGCTGTCAAGCTTCCCGCCATGAAGTTTACACTGTCGGTTAAGTCTTTCCAAGTTCCCGCAACTCCCTTCACCTCAGCTTGTACGCCGAGTTTTCCTTCGGTTCCCACCTCGCGCGCTACCCTAGTTACCTCAGAAGCGAAAGAATTAAGTTGATCCACCATTGTATTAACGGTGTTTTTCAACTCCAAAATTTCCCCTTTCACATCCACAGAAATCTTCTTCGATAAATCGCCATTCGCCACTGCGGTGGTAACTGCGGCGATGTTCCGCACTTGGGCTGTCAAACTACCCGCCATAAAATTCACGCTGTCGGTTAAGTCTTTCCAAGTTCCCGCAACACCTCTAACATCAGCTTGTACTCCCAGTTTCCCCTCGCTTCCCACCTCCCTTGCTACCCTAGTTACTTCCGAAGCGAAAGAATTTAATTGATCCACCATGATATTGATGGTGTTTTTTAACTCCAGAATTTCGCCTTTAACTTGGACAGTAATTTTTTTGGATAAGTCACCATTTGCGATCGCAGTTGCAACTTCTGCTATATTCCTTACTTGATCGGTAAGGTTACCAGCCATCATATTCACCGCGCCTGTTAAATCTTTCCAAGTTCCTGCCACACCGCGCACTTCTGCTTGTACGCCTAATTTTCCTTCCGTTCCCACCTCCCTTGCTACCCGCGTTACCTCAGAAGCAAAGGAACTGAGTTGATCCACCATAGTATTGATGGTATTTTTCAACTCCAAAATTTCACCCTTCACATCCACAGTAATTTTCTTGGATAAATCACCAGTCGCCACAGCTGTAGTTACTTCCGCAATATTCCGCACCTGCGCCGTTAAACTACCCGCCATAAAATTCACGCTGTCGGTTAAATCCTTCCAAGTACCAGCCACACCGCGTACATCAGCTTGTACTCCCAGTTTCCCCTCACTTCCCACCTCTCGCGCTACCCTGGTAACTTCCGACGCAAAGGAATTTAATTGATCCACCATCGTATTGATGGTATTTTTCAACTCCAAAATTTCGCCCTTCACATCCACGGTGATTTTCTTGGATAAATCACCAGTCGCCACAGCTGTAGTTACTTCCGCAATATTCCGCACTTGGGCGGTTAAACTACCCGCCATAAAATTCACGCTGTCAGTTAAATCTTTCCAAGTACCAGCCACACCGCGAACTTCCGCTTGTCCCCCTAATTTCCCTTCCGCGCCTACTTCCCGCGCTACCCTAGTAACTTCCGATGCAAAGGAGTTGAGTTGATCCACCATTATATTGACGGTGTTTTTCAACTCTAAAATTTCGCCTTTCACATCCACGGTGATTTTCTTCGATAAATCCCCATTCGCCACAGCCGTAGTTACTTCCGCAATATTCCGCACTTGGGCTGTCAAATTCCCAGCCATCAAATTCACGTTATCAGTTAAATCTTTCCAAGTACCAGCCACACCGCGAACTTCCGCTTGTACGCCGAGTTTCCCTTCCGTTCCCACCTCGCGCGCTACCCGCGTCACCTCAGACGCAAAGGAATTTAACTGATCCACCATTGTATTAATGGTGTTTTTCAACTCTAAAATTTCGCCCTTCACATCCACAGTGATTTTCTTGGATAAGTCGCCATTCGCCACAGCTGTAGTTACTTCTGCAATATTCCGCACCTGCGCCGTTAAACTACCCGCCATGAAGTTCACGCTGTCGGTTAAGTCTTTCCAAGTACCAGCCACACCGCGAACTTCTGCTTGTCCGCCTAATTTCCCTTCCGCGCCTACTTCCCGCGCTACCCTAGTAACTTCCGATGCAAAGGAATTGAGTTGATCCACCATGATGTTGACGGTGTTTTTCAACTCTAAAATTTCGCCTTTGACGTTTACAGTAATTTTCTTCGATAAATCGCCATTCGCTACAGCCGTTGTCACTTCTGCAATATTACGTACTTGGGCTGTCAAATTTCCTGCCATCAAATTCACGTTATCAGTTAAATCTTTCCAAGTACCCGCCACACCGCGAACTTCTGCTTGTACACCGAGTTTCCCTTCCGTTCCTACTTCCCTTGCTACCCTGGTAACTTCCGATGCAAAGGAATTTAATTGATCAACCATCGTGTTGACGGTATTTTTCAATTCGAGAATTTCGCCTTTAACATTGACAGTGATTTTCTTGGATAAATCACCATTAGCGATCGCAGTTGCAACTTCCGCAATATTACGCACCTGGGCAGTTAAATTTCCTGCCATCAAGTTAACGTTATCAGTCAAATCCTTCCAAGTACCCGCCACACCGCGAACTTCAGCTTGTACGCCTAATTTCCCTTCTGTCCCCACTTCCCGCGCTACCCTGGTAACTTCCGACGCAAAGGAACCAAGCCTGTCTACCATTGTGTTGACAATATTAGCAGTTTGGAGAAATTCCCCCTTCAAAGGTCTACCTTCAATTTCTGGGGCGATAGTTTGGGATAAATCACCATTAGCCACAGCCCGAATTACCCTTGTAGTTTCTGCTGTAGGCTGGACTAAATCGGTAATTAAAGTATTAACAGAATTAACGCAACTTAACCAAGAACCGCGAACATTTCCTAAAGAAGCGCGTTCGGAAACATTACCATCTTTACCCACAACATTACCGATGCGCTGTAGCTCTGCTGCCATGCGCTCATTCTGATCGATAATATCATTCAGCGTATCCGCAATTTTACCCGCCATTCCTGTTTGATCGATAGGCATCCGAGCAGAAAAATCGCCTTTTTTTACAGCATTTAACGTTCTCAATAGCTGTTTTAAATCTAGGTTGTCGCTTTCTCTGATTAACTGTTCAGTTGCCATTACCGTATCCTTTAGGAATTAATTTTATATACTTTTTCTCCCCATTTTGACTTGGGGAATAGTGTTAAGTTCTGAATTGGCAATATTTAGAACGGGGTTAAATTCAGCCAATAACTTTATCCTTAACTATTTAGAAACAAGGTTGACACAACACTTGTTTGTGCCTCATATAGCCAATCATAGCCTTTGCATCGTTCTGAGGATAGCCGCTTCTAGGAGATTTTTCTACAGTAAATATTTCCAGAGTTTTTTATCTATTCCTTTTGGTATATGTCTTAGGGAGGAAGACTTTTAATAATATTTAAATATCGTTTCCAGCAAATCAATATATTCTAGAGTGCATGGCAATGCTCATACCCCTACCATCTGTTTTCCAATTGGTATAATTAAGCCTAAAAATAAAAATATTTATTTCTTGACTTCTGTGAAATAGGACTTACGCACACTCTATTAATTCTTGGCGTTCTTGGCGTCTTGGCGGTTAAATAAATCAAGATTTTTGGTAATTTTTGCGCAATTACTGTGAAAAATCGGGTATTGAAAAAAATATGCTTAATTGCTGAATAATTGCTGCTAAATTACAAGCAATGTAACCAACCGCTAAGGGAGATTTATTTTTTAACAGCAAGAAAATTGGCTCTAGGGTTTGGGGTAAAGTTGCACCATATACTCGCCACAGATTTTCCCGCAGTTGATGCAAAATGCGATCGCCTGCAATATCATCAGTACCAGGACGCAATAACCAATGAGTCCGCAAAATTTGAAAATAACGTAAATCTTGAGTCTGGATTACTTGCTGAATCTCGGTTGTCGCATGTTCCACCAACTCGTCGGTAACTACTTTCATTACCAAGGGTTGCAAACTAAAGGCGATTTCTGCTGTACCAATCCATTTTTCTAAAAGCGATCGCCTTTCTAATGCCATAATCGCTTCTAACACCATAGCCGGATCGATGGCTATGAATAGATGAGTCTGCAATCGCGCAAAAGCAATCGGTTCTTGCCAAATTGCTAACCAATAAAGAATATCTTGCTCTAAATCGCTCAATTGCGCAAACTGTTGTTTTAAAATATCCCGTAAGCGATCGCCAATTACTAAGGTATTTTGAGTCAAAAATCCGGCGATATTTCCCCCAAATACCAATTGAATTAACGGTGTTACCAGTTTCAAAGCCAAGGGATTTCCGCGATAAAGGTGAATTAAAGCCGATAATCCGATTTCCTTCCCGCTAAATCCACGCGATCGCAATAATTCTACCGCTTCTGTTTTCGCCAAACCCTTGAGATTTAAACAGTTCACTGTCTTATTATCAATTTCTATCGCCTTGGGAGTTTCCCGACTAGTAATGATAATGCAACTTTGATGCTGAGAGCGGCTGATTTTTTGGATAAATTGATTGTATATACTCGAATCTGCCTCTAATCCATCCAGTATGATTAAACAGCGCTGTTTTTGCAAATGATAGATAATATCAGTGCTTGGTTCAAAATTCGCCAGCAAACTATCTATGAGAGAATCAACCGATGGTGTAGATTGCAGCGATTTCCAAATCAAGCAATTAAATTGTGATTGAATCCGATCTATCAAAGCCAGCGTTAAAGCAGTTTTACCAATCCCCCCTATCCCCACAATCGCGACTAACTTACAACCGCCGAAAATCCATTGTTCTAGCTGAGTTAACTCGCGATTTCGTCCATAAAAGCTTTCTACATTCGGCGCTTCATGCCAATCGAGGTATGGTGTAGAGATATCTACAATTATTGCCGATTCTCCTGAGGAAGCATCCGCGATCGCTTCCCAATCAGCGATACCAACAGCTTCACAAATTGCAATAAAAATTTCTCGTTGAATGCGATCGCCTTGCCAAAATCGCCGTAATGTAGCCCTAGAAGTGTGTGCATCTACCCACCAACGCGCTGTACTGGTTTTCGTCCAACCCAGACGCAACCTCGCTTTATCGACAATTACCAATCCTGCTGTTGATGCTCTCAACGAGTTTGACATACACCTATACTCAGTCGATGATTCCCATTTTGGCTTACCTGGAAACCCTAAAGACAGTCACCACAACCCAGTAAACCAAATAAGATTACGCAACTAGGACAGAATTTCATCTTGTAGAAACCCGGATATGGTGGGCAATGCCCACCCTACTGTACTCATGACTAATGACAAATGACTAATGACAAATGACTAATGACAAATGACTATAATTATTAAAAATTTTCGTTAATATTGAGAATATCTATAAACTTATACCGATATCGTATTGATAATGTTGTTTAAAGGCTTGTTTGTAATTATAAAATTTCTTTTCTTACTTCCTGATAACTTCGATGTATTTTTACCGAAATAGAAACCTTGGCATGTGTATATTTATGCCAAAACAAAATATCAGAAAGTACACCAACTTATTTATTACCATGAGTTGCAAGAAAAATAGCTGAAGAAATTATTAATTTTTCAGTTAAACGGTGTTTCGGATCATACTATTAAGCCTGGACAAGAAAAAAGTAATTTGAATTTATTACAACTTTGTTTGCAATTTATGAAGTTAATTTACTGGATTTGCCATAGGCTATAGGGAGTTTGATTCGGTTTTTTCGATCATCAGTGGTGGGTTCATAACCAAAAACAGCTAACATGACAGCACAATTACTCCATATACATCAGCGATTGAGTTCGCAACAACTGAGACGCATCTTGCTCGTTGAGGATAATGATGTAAACAGAATGTTGATGAGCGACTATCTGAGTTACTGTGGATATAATGTCCATAGTTTATCGATAGGTTCTGCCTTATTCTCAACTGTTGAAAAATTCCAGCCAGAGTTAATATTACTGGATTTAAAACTGCCAGATATTGATGGTTATTCATTGCTAGAAAAAATTCAAAGAAAACCATCATTCCCCAAAATACCTATTATTGTAGTTTCGGCATTTGCATTTAAAAATGACCAAGAACGAGCGATGAGATTAGGAGCTTATCGCTACTTTGTAAAACCTGTCAATCTCAAAGAGTTAATTATGACAATTAGCGAAAAATTAACTTCTCGCAATGTTGTGGGATATTAAAAATTGGGCATTGGGCATTGGGCATTGGGCATTGATGAAAATAAACGCTCAATGAAAAGTGGTGGGAAGATAAGCTGAACTTAAAAATACTATTGACCATTGACTCTTGTACAGACGCGATTAATCGCGTCTCTAACAATTAACCAGAGATTTTCTCTAAAATAGATATAGGTGGATTTGTCAATTTACCTATTTGCTAATCGTGACACAAACTGCTAAAACACTAGTTAAAGATACCGAACGCCTGGAAAACCGTCTAGCCGAGATACCGCCGGAACCAGGTGTTTATTTAATGCGGGATGAAGGCGATCGCATTATCTATATAGGGAAATCGCGGAAATTGCGATCGCGGGTGCGTTCCTATTTCCGTGACGGCTACAATAAAAGCGATCGCATTGCCACAATGGTAAAACAAGTGGCAGAAATTGAATTTATTGTTACCGATACCGAGGCGGAAGCTTTGGCTTTGGAAGCGAATTTAATTAAGCAGCATCAGCCATATTTTAATGTGCTGCTCAAAGATGATAAAAAATATCCTTATGTCTGCATCACATGGTCGGAAGCATATCCACGCATTTTTATTACCCGTAAACGTCAATTAGGCAAAGAAAAAGATAAGTTTTACGGCCCTTATACAGATGCAGGTTTATTAAGGGAAATATTACGCCTATCCAAGCGGATTTTTGCCCTGCGACAACGACCCCAACCATTATTTAAAGACCGTCCTTGTTTAAATTATGATTTAGGGCGTTGTCCTGGGGTGTGTCAAAAATTAATTACACCAGAAGAATACCGCAAAACTGTCCAAAAAGTAGCGATGGTATTTCAAGGTCGAACTCAAGAATTAATTGAGATTTTGACACAACAAATGGAAAAAGCCGCCGAAGCTTTGAATTTTGAAGCAGCAGCGCGGATTCGCGATCAAATCTCTGGGTTAAAATCTCTCACGGCACAGCAAAAAGTATCCTTACCAGATGATACAGTGTCGCGGGATGCGTTGGCGTTAGCCTTGCCATCAGGCATCGCCTTAGCCGCAGATGAACAACTAGCTTATATTCAATTATTCCAAATTCGGGCTGGGCAATTAGTCGGGCGTTTAGCATTTGTAGCGGATGCACAAGCTGAACCTGGGGCGATTTTACAACGAGTTTTAGAAGAACATTACCAAACTGCTGATGCTGTAGAAATTCCCATAGAAATATTGGTACAGCATGAGTTACCACAAGCAGAAATTTTGGCAGATGTTTTAACTGGACGTAAAGGGCGAAAAGTCACAATTTTAGCGCCTCAACGCCAAATTAAGGCAGAATTAATTGAGATGGTAGAGCGCAATGCTCAATATGAATTGCAAAGAATGCAAAAATTAGGCGATCGCAATCAGCAAGCAATGGAAGATTTAGCTGCAATTGTCGATTTACCCGACTTACCCCACCGCATCGAAGGTTACGACATTTCCCACATTCAAGGGTCAAATGCAGTCGCTTCTCAAGTAGTATTTATCAATGGCTTACCCGCCAAACAGTACTATCGCCATTACAAAATCAAAAATCCCAACGTTACCGCCGGACATTCCGATGATTTCGCCAGTTTAGCCGAAGTTATCCAGCGCCGCTTTCGCAAATATATCGAAGATCCGCAATTACAACGTGCAGGTAATCCAGACTGGCCGGATTTAGTCATGATTGATGGTGGTAAAGGACAATTATCATCGGTTGTCGCCATTCTGCAAGATATGAATTTATTAGAAGACTTGCGGGTTGTCAGTTTAGCCAAGCGACGGGAAGAGATTTTTGTCCCCGGAGAATCTCAACCTTTAGAAACTGACGCAGAACAACCAGGAGTGCAACTATTACGCCGATTGCGCGATGAAGCCCATCGTTTTGCAGTGAGTTTCCATCGTCAACAGCGTAGTGATAAATTAAAGCGATCGCGTTTAGACGAAATTCCCGGTTTAGGACATTATCGCCAAAAGCAACTTCTAGGACATTTTCGTTCCGTCGATTATATCCGCCAAGCCACACCCGCCCAACTAGCAGAAGTCCCCAGCATCGGCCCCCATTTAGCACAAGAAATCTACGATTATTTTCATCCTGCTTAAGGATAATCTCAAGCTGAGAAATTATCTTCACCTCGTCATCAGGAATTCAATCCTGATGCTAATCTTTCTGTAAAAATTCCTTAAGAAATATTTTTATCTCTTATGACCAATGACCAATGACCAATGACAAATGACCAATGACCAAAAAAAGTTATGGGTAATTGATAACTGGGATAACCCATTACCTAATTACCCATTCCCCATTACCCATTACCAACCACTAGCCTAGCAGACATAACCTATGTCTTGAGCTATAAATATTGGAAGTTTTAATTAAATTGTTTCCCGACAAATTCATCCCCACATCAACCCAGAAAATATTAAGCAAAGCTTAAAAAAATATTTTTGTGACTAAAGTTACAGTATTTTTCTCTGTTTAACTTTTTGCTATTAATATACAGACCAATCTGCGAGATCGCAGTAAATGAGTTTATCTCCAAGCATTATTATTAGGGATCAGTAAACTTCTAAATAGGAGCCTTACCAAAAATTAATTTATATATCCAAAGTGAGATGTTACACTTATAGATCTAATAAGATAATAGATAGAAAATAAGGGCTTGTTTTAAAAAATTGAAGTTTGTTTGAAGAAATCAGGCAAATTATAGAGGCTTTTATTAATTTGCATTAAACCAGTGATTAACTGGTCTGATTGGCTGTCTTTACTCACCATAATTCATTAAAACCAGGGAATTTAAAATGCAAATAGTACAAGAAATTTGCTGCCCCAACTGTGGCAGTAAAGCTGAACGTCACTATATATCTGATAGTCAAATAACTCGCACCCAATGCCCAACTTGTGATTACTTGATGATTACTTGTACGCGCACTGCTAAAGTCATTGAGGCTTATGCCCCTGGTATTTACGCCAAGACTTAAGATAAATGGCAGATGGCAGAGGGCAGAAGGAAAGATATATTGAGGTAACTTTACTTTGAGTTACATACTTGTGTTATTTGCGCCTCTCTCATCAAATTTATTCGCTATTAGATAGCGCTAATATTTGGCACAAACAATGCGATAAATCGTAGGGGCATGGCATTGCCATGCCCTCTAGAATATATTGATGTGCTGCAAATAATATTTAAATTGGTATCTTTCAAAAAGCGTTGTGTGGTTAATACAACGCTTTTTATATTGATATTTACAGCATATTTCAGTATGCGCTTTGGGGCATGGCGGTGCCAATGCCCCTACAATCAGCAATTATCTGTACCTCATCAACTTGTAATTCGCTGTATGTTGTCAAAAATTCTACCTATTGCCCTAATTTCTGCGCTCGCAATTGTCCACAAGCCGCATCAGCTTCTAAACCGCGTGAATAACGGACACTCACAGCAATAAATTGCTGTTTTAAGACATTAACAAAGGCTTGAATGCGATCGCTAGTAGGGCGTTTATAATCGACTTCTTGAATGGGATTATAAGGAATCAGATTCACGTGGCTTTGGAAACCCCGCAGGCGTTTGGCTAATTCTAAAGCATGTTCTGGTAAATCATTCACTCCCGCTAAGAGTATGTATTCAAAACTCACGCGACGGCCAGTAATTTCCACATATTCCCGACATTCTGCCAGCAAATCTTCAATGGGGTAGAAGCGGGCGCTAGGAATTAGCTGTTGTCGGAGTTCTTGATAAGGCGAATGGAGACTGACAGCGAGAGTAATTTGTAACTGGTGCTGGGCTAATTGACGAATGCGATCGCGTATTCCCACAGTAGAAACAGTAAGCGATCGCTGTCCGATACCGACATCTTGATTTAAGGATCTTAAAGCTGCGAGCACATTCTCAGTATTTAACAACGGTTCACCCATGCCCATAAATACCACATGGCTGACTCGTTGCTGAAAATCTTCTTGTACTGTCAATACTTGATCGACAATTTCATGGCGGGCTAAATTTCGCTTGTAACCACCTTTACCCGTAGCGCAGAAATCACAAGCCATCGGACAACCCACCTGGGTAGAAACACAGACAGTTAACCGCTTATCGCTAGGAATCCCCACAGTTTCCACAATTTGCCCATCTGCAAGTTGCAAGAGATACTTAATTGTGCCATCAGCAGCAACAGCGCGGTGGTGAATTGTCGAACGCCCAACGGGGATATCTGCGACTTCGCCACGCCATTGTTTAGGAAAGACAGAAATATCAGCTAGCGATCGCACACCTTTATGATATAGCCAATCATGTAGCTGCTTACCTCGATAAGCAGGTTGTCCTTGCTGCTGTACCCAAGCAGTTAATTCAGCTACAGAAGCACCTAATAATGGGGAATTTAACTCAACAGAAGAAATAAGCGGTGTAACAGACATAAGCGATCGCCAGTTGATGCTAGAATCTCTATCCTAATATCTTCCGGCTCAATACTGGAGTAGACCAAAAAAGAAAAAGATCAGGTGATGCGCGTCTAAATTCCATAACTAACCGAATGTTGTCCCATTCCAACCCCACATTGCACCTTTGCTATCAGTAAATTCAATGTAAATGCGATTTTTTGGTACACCGAGAGATTGGTTAATTTCTTGACAAAAATCCTGACTCATACTTTGAGTTTGGTCAGGTTTCATTGAGCCAATACTTTTAATTTCAATGTAGCAAACCGGGTCTGTAGTTCCCGCAAATGTCATCGGAATTCCCGGTTCAAAAGCCGTCATTACATAAGATTCTGGTTTTCCCAAATGCTTGGCTAATTTAGCCGATAAGCTTAACAGCATCGCCTCAACTTCAGCTTTTTCCGGCGCAGATACAGAAGTTTGTACTTTAATTAATGGCATAGTTGAAAATTCAATAGTCCAAAGTCAACAGTCAACAGTCAACAGTCAACAGTATTTAGTTTACCGAACCTGAGACTCGCACAAGACAACAAAGACAAATGCCCAATGCCCAATGCCCAATGCCCCATAACTAATGACTAGATCGAAATAAATGTTGATGTTCGGGATGATATAAACGCGATCGCCCTGTTGCTTTTGAAAGTGCTGGACTGATAATGTAAAGCGTGGTGCGAATGAGCTGTTCTTTGCGGGTACAGTCAGCCATTTCATTCAACGGAACCACCCGAATTTTTTCATCCGGCCAGCCGACACGGAAACAAATTGCTACTTGGGTGTCACTGAGATAATGTTCTAGTAACTTAGCTTGCGCATCTTCTACATGACGGGCGCTCAAATATAAGCACAGGCTAGCTTGATGTGCGGCGAGTGTGGCTAACTCTTCAGTTGCGGGTACTTCAGTACGTCCACTGATACGGGAGAGAATAATAGTTTGCACTAAACCCGGTACAGTTAATTCTACTTGTAATTTAGCTGCTGCGGCTTGAAAGGCGCTGATACCGGGGATAACTTCAAAAGGGATATTTGCCTCTGATAGCAGGTACATTTGCTCGTGGATGGCGCTGTAGAGACTGGGGTCACCGGAATGGAGACGAACCACAGATTTTTGCGATCGCACTCGCTCCACCATCAAAGGTACAATCTCTTCTAAAGTTTTATTCGCCGTCCGAATAATCTCCGCATCTTGGCGACAAAGCTCTAAAATCTGTTCAGGGATCAAAGAGTCCGCAAATAAAATCACATCCGCTACAGCCAGAAGTTTTTGTGCTTTCACCGTTAATAAATCAGGATCTCCAGGCCCAGCACCCACAATGTAAACCCTGGGTTCTAGAGGCTGTAAGGTTTTTGGGTCACATGTTCTAGCAGTAAATTCACTCATAAAGGCATAAACTTCAACTCTGCAAAAAAAAATTTTGATAAATTTTCAGTGTCTTTCCGGATAATCTCTATTCCTCTAGTAGAGAGTAATGGTAGATGCACCCTGGTTAAGCCCTGGAGAATCCTCTGGGGCATTTTTTATTTTTTGGTCAATAGTCAATAGTCAGTGGTCAGTTGTCAGTTGTCAGTGGCATTGGTCATTTGTTATTTCCCCCTTGTCCTCCTTGTCCCCTTATTCCCCGATCGCGCCGTTACTTCTAGGGGTAGAAACGACATCTGGTAAAGGGCGTTTTGCTAAGTAAAGCCAAGCTAATCCGGCTAATCCTAAAGTAATCCCAATTAAACTCACAACTTGAGCCATCCTTAAAGGGCCTAGCATCAAGCTATCAGTCCGCAACCCTTCAATCCACAAGCGTCCTGAGCTGTAAGCTGCTAAGTATGTGAGAAATAATGTACCTATTTTTAAGCGTGGTTTTCCTTGCAAACTGCGAAAAAACAAAGTTATCAGCAAGGCAAACACCATTAAATCCCACAAAGATTCATAGAGGAATGTGGGATGAAAGTACTCATTATTAATAAATTCTGGGGGACGGCGTTCTAATGGGATATATAACTTCCAAGGTAAATTGGTAGGATCGCCAAAAGCTTCCGAGTTGAAAAAGTTTCCCCACCGCCCGATCGCCTGCCCTAAAATCAGCGAAGGTGCTACTAAATCTGCTAGTTGCCAAAAAGAAACTTGCTTGAGTTTGGCAAAGATTAAAGCTGCAACCAAACCGCCCAAAATTGCGCCATGAATCGCAATCCCCCCTTGCCAAATCGCAATAATTCGTTCTGGGTGCTGGGCATATTCTGGCCATTGAAACAAAACATAATATAACCTAGCTGCGGGAATTGCCCCAATCACCAACCAAATTGACAAATCGCTGAGTAAGTCTGGGTTAACATTCCGACGCTTTGCCAGATACTGCGAAAGACTGACACCAATTAACACTGCTGAGGCGATTAATAAGCCGTACCAGCGAATAGTTATTGCCCATATTTTCCCAATCTCTGGGCCAGGAGAAGTAAATTGAAATGCCAAAGGCAAAGTGGAAATATCCAGTGCCATGCAAAAGTACCTAGCTAGATAACTAAAATTATTAATCAGCCTGAGCAGTTTCCCATCATAAAACAAGAAACCAGGGGCTTTGAGTATATAACTAATTAGAGCAGGTTTTGCTTGACGGTAAAAACCTATCTGTTAGTCAGCTAATCACGAAAAATCTCACAACCAAACATACAAATCTCTCCTAGCCCCTAGTCCCTAGCCTAACGATAAATATACTGAGTCAATAACAATTACTTAGTATCGTTAATTTCTCTAACGAAAATAATATTTCTCGGAGATGTAATAGGTTTATCAACAGGTTCCGATATAATCACCTACATCACTTTGATGCATCGAAGATTATTACAGTTATGTATTTTGAGACGGCGCATAAATTTGCCCTTACCTTACCCCTATGTCTAAAACCAGGGGATTCCTCGGCGCGGAGGTACTGGTGATTGCTATTTACCCTGGTAGCTTTGATCCGATTACCTTGGGACATCTGGATATCATCCAACGGGCTAGCCGATTGTATGATGGGGTAATTGTGGCTGTTCTACGCAACCCCAATAAAACACCGTTGTTTACCGTACAGCAAAGGCTAGAGCTAATTCGTCTATCTACAAAACATTTACCTAATGTTGAAGCAGATAGCTTTGATGGTTTGACAGTCAACTATGCTCAAAACCGACAAGCACAAGTTTTATTAAGGGGTTTAAGAGCAGTTTCCGACTTTGAAATTGAGCTGCAGATGGCTCATACTAATAAAACTCTTTCTACCCAAATAGAGACTGTTTTTCTAGCCACCTCCAATGAGTATAGTTTTTTAAGTAGTAGTGTGGTAAAAGAGATTGCAAGGTTTGGTGGCTCTGTCGATCATCTCGTTCCCCCACACGTTGCTTTAGAAATATACCAATGCTACAACCACAACTCTCCAATGTTGAACCCGATCGCAACGGAAACAATCTCCCCTCTGAAGACTATCCCGAAGGAGCGGGAACCATAGATCTTCAAGAGGAACTTAATCGCCTTGAGGAGATTATCGTTAGCGGATTCCGCATTCCCCTAACGGGACGCACTTTAGTTGATGATGAAAAGCTGTTAGAGCAGCTCGATTTTATCCGGGTTTCGTTACCATCAGTTTTTCAAGAAGCAGGATTAATCCTCGATCAAAAAGAGGAGATTTTGCTAGAAGCTGAAGAATATGGCCAGCAAGTTGTTGAGGCGGCGCAAGCTAAACGCGCTCAAATCTTGGCGGAAAGCGATATTATCAAGCAAGCAGAACGCGAAGCCGAACAGCTAAGACGACAAGTGCAACAAGAATGCGACGCCATGATGCAAGAAACTCTGGCAGAAATTGAGGAAAAGCGCCGTGCTTGTATGCAAGAGTTAGAAGAAATGCGACAAGCTGCGATCGCTCAAGCTCAAGAAATCGAAAATGGTGCGGATCAATATGCTGATAGCGTCCTAGAAGGTATTGAACAGGATCTTAAAGATATGTTGCGAATTGTTACCAATGGCAGACAAGAACTGCGAGCAGAAATGCCTCCGCAACGAAATTCTCCCCCACCTAAGAAAAGATAAGCTTGATGGAGGTTGACAAAATATCACAAAACAGTGTTAAAAAATTCAAAATTAAAAATCCCATTATGTAACCACAGCAGAAATTATCGCTATTAATTAGCGGTAAACTCAATCTGTGATAGCTAGCTTTGTTTTTAGATTTAAGAAAATACTTTGTTGAAAAAACAAATTTCAATTTCATTTTTCAGATTTATCTGGAGGCATTTTAAATTCATTCACCTCAATAAGTTCGTAGTAAAATCTAACTACGAACTTATTTAATTTTGTAGCAAAATAAATTATATAAATTCCGGGGTGGAAGATTATGCCTATCAACAATCTAATTTTGATGCAAGTAAATTTTGGTTTAAACTTTGGTTTGAATACAGCTAGCTTGCTAGGAATAATATATATACTTTTTGGTATATTTTACATGCTTTTTATGGTAACTTTGCTATTTAGAAGAGCTAGCAGCCTTAATGGTATAGCTTTTGTAATTTATCTGCTGCAAGCTTTATTAGTACCAAGTGTGATGTTGCTTGTAGGGTTTATTTTTGTTTTTCAGGGTTGGCGATTAGATCCGATTTTACAGTTTGCCCAATTTCTCTTAACTATATTAATTCTCTACTTCAGTATAAAAGACTTGCTAGTAAATGAAATTTATCGTAATAGATAATGTTAGTCAAAATAGGGCTGATATCTTGCACCTACACCCTATAAGAGTGAGGTTATATAAACTCAGCCTGACGATGCAGGCTAATAAACTTGGTTTTTCGCTTTATTGTTAAAATACAATATTTATTAACAACCTATTTATAGCAATCCGTTTAGGACTGACAAACACCTATCCTCCTTGTCCCCCTTGTCTTCCTTGTCTTCCTTGTCTTCCTTGTCCTTTTTCTGCGTATATAAAATAGGATTGCTATATGAAACTTTATCAGGGGTGAACTAAAGTGACGCTAGATTTTTGGGTGCGAACTAACGGCACTTGGATCAATGCTATCAGTATTATTGCAGGGACAATTAGCGGACTTCTTTTAAAGAAGCATCTTCCTGCAAAAATGCAGCTGATAATTACCCAAGGAGTAGCGTTAATCACCATCTTTATTGGTTTGCAAATGGCTGGTAGTTTAACGCAAGTGAAAAATACTCGCGTTGATGGCATAGTATTAGGACTAATTGCGATCGCAGTTGGCGGAGTTTTAGGCGAGTGGTGGAAATTAGAAGAAAGACTCTATTCTCTAGGCGACTTCATTAAAGCGCTTTTTCCCACAAGCGACAATTTTACAGATGGTTTTGTTGCTAGTAGTTTACTATTTTGTGTCGGGCCAATGGCTTTAATTGGCAGTTTTAACAATGGTTTAACCGGGAATAACACTATATTAATGCTCAAAGCCACAATGGATGGCATCAGCGCGATCGCACTTAGTAGCAGCTATGGTATCGGCGTAGGATTTTCCGCCATCATCCTGCTGTTATATCAAGGTACTATCTCTCTCATTGCTGGATTGTTAATCCAAGTCTTACCCAACCCAACCAATCATCCCTGCTTGTTATTAATTACAGGTGTAGGTGGCTTAACAATTCTCGGATTGGGATTAAACTTATTGGCAGTAACCCAAATCAGAGTCGCTTCTTTACTACCAAGTTTACTCATTGCACCTCTACTTTATTTATTTCTGAAATAGGCAATCATTGACTATTAGCTTACTCCTTTACTTGCCATAACTGGAATAGTAATTATAAACTCTGACCATGCACCAAGTTGAGAATTTACTTCAATTTTTCCCTGATGTTCATCAACAATAATTTTATAGGAGATTGCTAAACCTAATCCCGTACCTTTTCCAGCAGCTTTAGTTGTATAAAGATATTCAAAAATTTGTTTCTTAATATGTTGTGGCATACCCGTGCCATTATCTTTAATAGAAATTATTGCATATTGCTCATCCAGACTGAGATTTGTAGTCACAGTAATGCAATTTGGTTTAGCTTTAATTTCGGCAAAGCTTCTGCCTTGATTTGCCTCTTCTAAAGCATCAATGGCATTGGCAAGAATATTCATAAAAACTTGATTTATGGGACTTGGTAAACACTCAATTAGCGGTAATTCAGCATAATTTTTAATAACTTCAATTTCCGGACGATCCTCATTAGCTTTTAAGCGATGCTTGAGAATTAACAGCGTGCTATCTAAACCTTCATGGATATCAAATAGTTGTTTTTTCTCTGTATCAGCACGAGCAAAGCTGCGCAAACTCTGACTAATATTAGTAATCCGTTCAATGCCAATTTCCATTGAATTGAGCAGTTCGGTAAAATCTTTTTTGATATATTCTAAATCAATAGATTTAATGGCTTTTTGGATTACCAGACTCGGTTGGGGACATTCTTGTTGATACAACGCTATCAGTTTAAATAAATCCTTGAGATATTCTTGAGCAGGAAAAATATTACCAGCAACAAAACTGATGGGATTATTAATTTCATGTGCGACTCCAGCAACTAAATTACCCAAGGCTGACATTTTCTCATTTTGAATTAATTGCAGTTGCATAACTTGCATTTGCTCAAGGGTATAACTCAGTCTAGCTGTTCTTTGAGCTACCCTTTTTTCTAGTTGTTCATTCATACTGCGTAGTTCTTGATTCAGGTTACACAGTTGTAAATGTACTTTGACTCTCGCTAAAACTTCTTCTTGTTGAAATGGTTTAGTAATATAGTCAACTGCACCTAAAGAAAAAGCTTTAACTTTATGTTCTGTTTCATTTAAAGCCGTCATGAAAATTACAGGAATATTTTGATTGTTAGGTAGATTTTTCAGCCGTTGGCAGGTTTCAAAACCATCAATTCCTGGCATCATGACATCTAATAAAATTAAATCTGGAGTCATTACTGCTAATTTTTCTAAAGCACTCTCGCCACTTTGCGCAATAAAAACTCGATATCCTGCTGATTTTAAACAATCAAATAAAACTTTAATATTAGTAGGATTATCATCGACAATCAAAATTTGGTTGGGTTGAGTTGAATTCACGATTTAACCTCCGCTATTGCCTGTTGAATAAATTTAACGATCGCGCTTTCGTTCATCTCCTGTAGCAGTTGTAGTAATTGCGCGGCAAAAGGCTGGTAGCGTCGATCTAATTGAATTAAGTGCTGTGCTGCTTGTTCTAGGGTGTCAATATCACCCATGCGTGCTGCTAATTGCAGATTTTCCAATTCTTGAATATCCGGAAAGACTAAAGCGATCGCCTGATTCGCAGTATCATTTACAACAATAGGCAAAGTCTCGGCTTCACGAATCCAGGTTAAACCCAAGTGAACACTCAACTGTGACAGCAACTCATCAGATTGTATTGGTTTGGGTAGAAAGCCATTGCAACCCGCAGTTTGGCTTTGTTGGCGGTTAAAATCAAAGACGCTGGCAGAAGCAGCAATAATAATAGTGTGCTGAAATTGGGGAAGCGATCGCAATTTTGCTACCATCTCTAATCCATCCATCACAGGCATAGATAAGTCAGTAATGATACAGTCTGGTTTGCGTATCATAGCTTTGTCTAATCCTTCCGCACCGTTACTGGCTTCAATTAATTCAAAATCTAGTAATCCCAATAAATGGGAAATCACAGAGCGATTTTCCCAGCGATCGTCAACTATCAAAATCTGCCGTCGTTTGCCTTCATAACCAATAATGTTTTCAGTAGAGGTTTGCGGCGGAATTTCTTGCCACTCAGCAGCCGCAACCACATCCACATCAAACCAAAAGGTGCTACCCTCCCCCAAAGTACTTTTGACTTGGATTTGACTACCCATCAATTCCACAATCTGCTGACTAATTGCCAATCCTAACCCTGTACCCTCAGTCATTCGCTGGCGATCGCCAACTTGCTCAAAAGGTATAAAAATTTTGTCTAATTGCTCTGGTGTCATCCCTACTCCCGAATCTGTGACTTCAAAGCGGAGACAATACTTACCCTGAATCGATTCATTTATAACACTGACCTTCAGTAAAACACTACCGCGATCGGTAAACTTAATAGCATTACCTAACAAATTAATTAATACTTGCCTTAACCGTTTTTCATCAGTATGGATAAACTGCGGCAATTTATTCACGGCTTCATAACTAAACTGAATATCCTTTTGTTCCGCACGAATGCGACAAATTTCTACAATATTGTTGAGAAAGCTATTAAATTGCAAATCTTGATTTACCAGTTCTAACTTCCGCACTTCTATTTTAGAAAGGTCTAAAATATCATTAATCAATGTTAATAAATGAGAACCACATTGGTAAATAATATTGAAAGCATCTAATTGTTTAGCTGTAGATTTCTTGTCTCGTTGCAAAATTTGTACGTAACCTAAAATGCCATTGAGAGGAGTTCTTAATTCATGGCTCATATTGGCTAGAAATTCACTTTTAGCTGCATTAGCTGCATCAGCCATTTCTTTAGCTTCTTGGAGTTCAGCAGTTCGTTCTTTAACCCTCTGTTCTAATAACAAATTAGTTTTTTGCAAAGTTACAAAAGCATTTTGCAATTGCCCAGCCATACTATTAAAAGCTATTGTTAAAATACCAAGTTCGTCCTTTCGCTGTGTAGGAATTGTTTGCCCAAATTCCCCATTAGCAAAAGCCGTTGCAGCATCTTTTAGCTTAATAATTGGGTAAGTAATCCAGCGAGATGTGAAAATCCCAACTCCTATAGATATTAATAAAGCTAATAATGATAAAATTAGATTATTCCGATTATTTTCATAAATTTGCCCCATAAAATCTGCTGCGGGAACTGACTCTACCACCAGCCAATTCAAACCAAACTCATCTTTCCAAGGAGCAACTTTGACAAAAATTATTTCTCTATTGGCTACAAATTGTAGATGTTCCTCTCCTTTGATGTTGTAAAAATCAAAGTTAGCTTTTAAATATTGGGCTGTAGCTTTGATTAAATCGTCATCACTTTCTTCTGCTTTTAATCTCAGAATCTTGCCCTTTTCATACTTGAATGGCGGTTGAATATTAGAATTAGCTACTAGAAATCCGTTACGTTCTAAAATAAATACTCTACCATTGGGGCTAATATTGATATTTTTTAAAAAATTGCCAATTGAAGACAGCTTTAAATCTGTTCCTAACACTCCAACTAAACGATTTTGTTGGTTATATACTGGATAGCTATAAGAAATAGAAATAATCCCTAAGTTCTGCCATTGGTAAATCTGGCTCCAAATTGGTTTACCAGCTTTCACTGCATCCGTATACCAGGGATCTAATAAAGGATTGATATCGCGAACTTCTAATATATTATCCCTAGAACCATCAGGTTTTAGGTTATAAACATACATTTTTTTATCAGATGCAGCATTGAAAACTTCTAGATTGAAATTAACTAGATTTTCATCCTTTTTTTCTTTGAGAATCCCCGTGAATTTACCCTGTGCATGACCAAAATTTATATAGCTAATATTAGAATTTTTAATTTGGGTATAAAAATATTTTTCTAATTTATCCGAATTTTGATAATCTAAAACTCCAGATGTTATTAAATCAGCGTTAATTTGATTTAATTTTACCGGGTCTTTGAGGTAAGAATCGAGATGTAAAAATACCTTAGAATTTACTTCATTTTGTAATTTAATAACTAAATCATTAACTGTTTTTTGTCCATTTCTAAATGAAAAATATCCCACTAATCCCACAGTGACGCAGATTTGTATGACAAAAGGAACAATTAAAATTGTGCGTATAGGAACTTTGCTCAATCTGCTTTTGATAATTTGTTTCATGATTTTTCTGAGTTTGGTTGCATTCGTAGTAAAAAATTATGCAATGAGGATAATTTTTGCTCAAAGTATTGCAGAGTTTATCCGTACAATCATGTTAATTTTTGTAGTAAATATTTTTAGTTTCTTATATATATCATCAGAAATCTTGATGAATATATTATTCACACGCTATTGTGATGCAAAAATTAATTTCTCCCTTAAATATCCAATTTATCTATAGCATTAGTATTTGCTGATTGGAGAAATTCAGTAATACTCAAAAATGCTGATTTTTTAGTTTCTACTCTTTATCCGTACCTCAAAACTGCTGACGAAAGTAATGTCAAAATTTTGAGTGGGAATTATTGAGACAAACAACTGAGCGGAATATATATCTTAATTGCTGACAAAATTATTTTATTTAAGCTTTAAATTTGTTGGATATAAACCAGTAATTCTTTATCAAATACTTGTATTAAATAAGTAATGACACCATTGGAAAATATGTGTTTCCTTAATTATATTTTAGTTGTGTTCAGGCGAAAAATCCTGGATATGCTGCTATGTCAGTCAACACATATATGTGGGGTCATCCATGCTAATGTCAATAGAAAATATTGAAGATGTTCTTCGCTTAGAATTCCGCAAGCAAGTTGTAGAACCAGGAATTCAAGATGCAGTCACATTTTTACGCCGATGGTCATATCTTTCGAGTCAAGTTGTTCGCTTACATGGAGCAGCATTAGCTAGAATACATATCCCAGATATCCAATATTTGTTAGCAGAAATAGCTTACGGTGAATGTGGTTCTGGAAATAGAAGTAAAATTCATAGTCAATTACTGCTGGAATTAATTAATCAATCTCCTCATGCTCAACTTATTACCCAACAGGTAGATCCATTTTTAGCCCAATTTTTTGAATCTACCATCAGTCATTTATCCCAGATGAGTCAGGATGAAGCGATTGGATTTATTGTCGGCTTAGAAGCTCCTGCATACGATATTTTAAATTTACTCAAGCAATCTTTTATAGCTGTGGATATACCAGAAATAGATGTATTGCAATCAGAGTATTTTATTATCCATGATGCAGTA
This sequence comes from Calothrix brevissima NIES-22, assembly GCF_002367995.1. Taxonomy (GTDB): domain Bacteria; phylum Cyanobacteriota; class Cyanobacteriia; order Cyanobacteriales; family Nostocaceae; genus Aulosira; species Aulosira brevissima. The sequence continues at coordinate 4,259,524 of NZ_AP018207.1, read as the reverse complement.
GAAAAAGAGCATCAACAATCAGGTCATGAAGCGATAGAAATTATCATGGCTAATGGTTGTCAATTGAGCAAAATTCACAAAGGTGGAGATTATGTAATTAATTTCTTAATTACGATGGTAGGTAATATTAGGTAATATAGCTGCTGTTTAATTACATCCCAGCTACTGTGAAAATACTAATTTTGAAAATCAGGTTGTCTTTCTAAACTTTATAATGTTCCCTATTATTTTGACTAACTACAGAGCGAAAATTCTACTAAATCCGCTTGGATAACTCCCTTTTTTATCGAACCGCGTTGGCGTTTGTAAACCCTCTCGCAGAGAAAACACAAAGAACGCAAAGAGAAAAGAAGCAAGAAAATAAAAGGGTAAATAACCAGGATTTAGTATCACAAAAACCTAGCTCTGCTTGAAGTTTAAATTTTACTTTGTGCTGTTAGTTAGTTACAGAGTATATGTAAAATCTTCTACCAACATTCCCGGAACCAGACTACCTCCAAGTTGACGGTTTTCGTAAGTTCCAACTTCAGGGATAAATTCTTGAAAGTTAGTCAAATCTACTAAATTATCTCCCCAAAAACGATAGAGACTTTCATCAAAGCGCAGGTTTTCAATAGGAGCAATGATTTCGCCTTTCTCTACCCAAAAGCAAGCATAACGGGTCATACCTGTAATTCTACCCGTAGGGCGATCGCTCCAATTCAAATAATGTAAATTCGAGACATATAAGCCTGTATCTAAACTTGATAAAATCTGCTCAAAAGCTAAATTACCCTGACTGACTTCAGGTGCACGTAAGCCTTCATAACTATTCGCACCGTTTGCCGTTTTTTGATATTCTTTCGCAGTCCGAGAGTTAACTAAGCTATTGATTAAATATCCTTTGGCAATTATAGGTAACTCTGGTGCTGCCATTTCTCCTAATTCATTAAATCGCGGCACTAACCCTAGCTGAAAGTTTTCTTTTAAATTAAACTTAGGGGAAAGTAATTTTTCTTCGCGGGATAATGTAGCTAATGAACTATTTCCTTGTTGGATATCGGCTTCACTCACACCCCCCCAAGAAAGCATATTCACTAAATCAGCAACGGCGGCAGGTGCGAAATAAGTTTTATAATTGCCTCTAGGTATTTCCTTAGTCTTTAAAGAAAGTAATTCTAATTGTTTTTTATCTTCTTGAATTCTCTTGATATAAGCAGCTTCATCCCAATTACTACCAGCAAAGGTACCTTTAACTGCTTGCCCTGATGGTTTAAACAGAGAATAATCTAAGGTAAATGTATCGGTAGCAAACCAATGTTTTTGTCCTTGGGAATCGCCATAAGCTTGAATCACCACACCCCCGGCATATATTCCGGTAAAATCTAGGTCAGCAACTAATTCTAGAATTGTAGGTACTACCGCCTCATTAGCTAACAATTTGCCAGAATGTATTTCTCTACTAGTGTTATTTCCTGATGGTAAAACTAGATAGGGATCGACAGGTAAAAAGCGAATTTCTTCCCGTAATTCTTGTAAAGCTGTGTATGCTGTCTGCCAATCAATCTGCCAATTTCCAGTGAAAGGAAACTGACGCATACTAGTGCGTTGCTCTTCCATTAAAGTTAGTTCAATCCAACCATCAGCAACATAACCAGTTTGGCGGACTTTCGCATGATTAAACCTGCTAAATTGACTGCGTTCGCTGTTAAGTTTAACTGTGAATTCTTCAGTTGCCGTTTTCTTGATCAGGAGAGTTTCAATTAACTGGTTAAAGCTAGTTTCTAATGCAGATAATTCGTCAATTTTCATGAGCAAGGGAAGGGGGAGACAAGGAGGACAAGGAGGACAAGGAGGACAAGGGGGACAATTGTACAGACGCGATGAATCGCGTCTCTGACCATTGACAAATTAACTTCCACCGCCAAATACTTCGACATTAGCAAATAGACAAACTGGTGAACCATGTCCAACCCAAATGGCTTGATTTGGTTCGCCTTTACCGCAGTAAGGTGTACCGTAAATTTGCCAATTGGAATTATTACCAACTTTGGTTAAACTTTGCCAAAATTCGGGAGTGGTGGCGCGATAGTTGGGGTTACGCAGGGTTTTGGTGAGTTTGCCATTTTCTATCAATTTGGCATACTCGCAACCAAACTGAAATTTATAACGGCGATCGTCTATTGACCAGGAACGGTTTGATTCCATGTAAACACCATTTTCCACCCCGGCGATGATTTCCTCAAAGGTGGCGTTTCCTGGTTCTAAATTTAAGTTAGCCATGCGATCTATTGGGGGGCGATTCCATGAGGAAGCACGGGCACAAGCTACGCCTGCTATTCCTGCCCTGGCTTGGCTTTCTAGGCTGCCTAAACCTCTCTGAAGTACCCCGCCTTTAATGACATATTCTCTGGTGGCTACTGCGCCAGTGTCGTCAAAATTATAACTGGCAAATTCACCGGGTACGGTGGGATCAAAGGTAATATTCATCAGTGGCGAACCGTAAACTAGGTTGCCAAAATCACTTTTGGTGACAAAGCTACCGCCAGCGTAGTTCCGCTCATCTCCTAAAATTCGGTCAATTTCTAGGGGATGTCCGACGCTTTCATGAATTTGCAGCATCATTTGGTCTGGTGCTAAGACTAAATTGGTGCGGGTTGTTGGGCATTCGTCGGCTGTCAAGAGTTCTACTGCTTGTTCTCCAACTTGCTGCACCCGATCCCATAGTCCATCTTGTTTTAACAGTTCTAGTCCGCCTTGATAACAGTTCGCGTGCCAACCGTTGTTAGTACGCTGCTGGACGATCGCGCCATCTTGGGCTGTAGCTCCGTAATGTGCGCCAACCGAGAGAAACTTTTGGTATACTTGGGAGCCATTACTACTGACAAACCATGTCTCTTTTTCGTTGCTGCTAAAGCTGGCTGTAGTTTGGACAATTTTGTCGCTAACTTTGAGGGTTTGGCAAATCCGCACCAGTAAATCGTTGATTTCTCTGGGGGTGAGGGCATCTAATGGTTGTAAAAATGGTGAGTGATATTCACCCACAACTTTAGGACGCTGAGTTTCCCGGAAATCATAGATCCGCCATTCGCTAGCCACAAGTGCCTGTTTATACGCTACTTCGGCGGCAGCTTGTAAGCTAGCCATATCTAAATAATTGGTAGCGGCATAACCTAAACAGCCACTTACCAAGACTTCTAGCATTGCTCCTTTAGTAGAGTATTTGCTATTAGCTTGGGGTAAGCCATCACGGACATGACGGTTAGTAGATGTTTCTTTAACAACTCGAATACCAACCCAATCAGCAGGAATATTGATATTCGCGATCGCGTTTGTTAATTCAGCAAACATAGGGGTTAGGGGCTAGGGCGTGTTTTCAAACTCGTTGTATTCTAAAAAAGATGCGATGGCTGCGCCAACATGTTCGACGAACGCTTTGTGATGATGATGAATCGAGAGACTTAAGCTTCCGTAGTTGAGAGAGCTTACAACCATTACTACCACAACAAAAACCTAAAACAATTAAACCAAGAGCCTGTTACCCTCTTACTGGAAGCCAAAAACTTGGGGAATTTATGGATCTAACAGCTACTACTCATGTACCATCGATGGAAAATCAGGCTCAAGCTGCAGCAGAAATCAAATTACTGGTTTTAGATATCGACGGCACAATTTCCGGTAAATCTAACAAAATCAGTAAACCCGTAAAAAAAGCGATCGCCGCAGCACAAGCAAAAGGAATTCAAATAGCGATCGCCACTGGACGCATGTACCGTTCAGCTTTACGCTTTCATCAAGCAATTGGCTCTACATTACCATTAGCAGCATATCAAGGTGCTTGGATTCAAGATCCAGCTACCGAGAAAATTCATCGCCATTTGACAGTTCCGCGAGAAATCGCATCCCAGCTACTAGATTATTTTGAACAACCACAACTGCGATCGCTTCTTTCCGTTCACTTTTATATCAACGATCAACTTTACGTGCGAGAGTTAACGCCAGAAACCAAACTCTACGCCAAACGTTCCGGAATTACAGCCATTCCCGTCGGTGATTTACGCCAAGCTTTAGATAACGAACCCACAAAAGTCCTAGCTTTATCTGACGACAGCGAAGTAATTGACAAAATTTTAGGCAATTTACGCCTTCAATACACACCCGCAGAGCTTTACCTCACCACCTCGGTTGCTACCTTCTTTGAGGCGACTCACCCCTCTGTCAACAAAGGAACTGCGGTGCGTTACCTCGCAGAAGAATTACTCGGCTTACAAAGCAATAACGTCATGACTATTGGTGATAACTTTAATGATGTGGAAATGCTAGAATACGCTGGCATTGGTGTAGCTATGGGTAATGCACCAGCAGATGTCCAGGCTATAGCCAATTGGGTAGCGCCTCCCGTTGAAGCAGATGGAGTTGCAGCCGCAATCGAACAATTTATACTAACTTGAAAATAGGGGCTAGGGGCTAGGGGCTAGAGACTAGGGAAGAATGAAGTTCATGCCCTCGCTGTGTAAATTATCACATGACCGTCTAGCATGAATAGCTATCTTAAAAACTCACTTAGTACACATTAATTCCTAGCTCATTCTCTGCGTACCTCTGCGCTTCCCTTTGCGCGCCTTTGCGTTAAAAATTCAACCCTTAATAAACCACGACTTTATGTAAAGCTGCACTTAATCAACATTCCAAAAAATCAGAAAGGACACCGACGACTGGCCGTGTTTCGTCTCGGTGCCCCTGCTGGTTCGCTCCTCACACACCAGATAATATATATCACGTGTTCAATTGAGTCAACACTTGTTATATAAATTTATATTTACTTTCTCAGAAGCTTTACGGAAATGAGGCATTGGGCATTGGGCATGGGGCATTGGTTAACAGTCAACAGTCAACAGTCAACAGTCAACAGCTATTTTTCCCCCTGCTCCCTGCTCCCTGCCCCCTTGCCTCTACTTCCTAGCCCCTTAGAGTTCTAAAGGCGCAACCACCCCAAGTTTTTCCTCTAGCAACAACCTCAATACAAACTGTGTAACCATGACTAATCCCAGTCTGGCTTGAGCTAGTTCCCGCGCCGCAATTTTTACTTCGCCCCAAATGCGGCACTGGCTCCAAAAATTTTCAAAAGCTTGGCTTAAATTCAAAGCAGCTTTTTCCCAGTTCGCTAGAGTTTTAACATCATCGCCTTGCAAATCATCGACAACCTGCACTAACTCGCCTATGAGTTGACTTTCAGGCGGATGATAGCAACGCAGTTTTCCATCACTGTTCAGCCAAGGTATCGGGTGAGGAAACAAAATCTGCCATAAAATTGTCCCTGAACAGCTAAGTGCTTGATTTTGCACTGCCCCCAGTTGAATTAATTCTTCTCGGTGAGCTTGTTGCAATAGCGAGCAGCAACGTGCATGGGCATATTGCACCGTAAATAAGCGCTGGGAATTGTTAATGTTAAGATTTGCTGTGCTCCTGCTCCTTCCTGCTAGCCCAAAATTGCCATCTGTAATATTTTGTAACCAAGCCCCTAAGATTGGCTGAGACAATTCTAAATAAATCCAACCAGGGGGAACAATTGACACCTGAAAAACGTCGCCACAGGACGCTAATAAGTCGTTAGCGATCGCCTCAGCCATTGCCATCGCTTCATAATTCTGAGATTTTTCTAGGCACAGAGCTATACCAGAAATATATAAAATTCTTTTTTCATCTCTACCTTTATACAGAGGCAATTTTTCCTCTGTTATGCATAAACTTTTTGACTGAGAAGTACAAACACTTAAGGATTTTGCTAGTTTGCTGTATATTAACCGCTTAAATGCTGTGTATTTACTCACTAGTACCTGAAAATGCACGTAGTTCTCAATAAAGACAGCCTCACTCCCAAAGTGCTGATTCTCTGTCATCTATCTAAAGTTGTAAGTTTCTTCTAGATAAAGAAAAATGAGAGTAGAATAAAATTTGATGAATATTCAATGAATAGAGGGTAAACTTTACTACCATCATTGTACAGTAAGAAGTATAACAAAAGAGTAGGGAGTAAAATGCTTTCTATTCTTTGGATGGCTGGCGCTGTTAGGCGTTAAGCCGGACTCGCCAACACAAAGACACTCCTTGCACCTTTTTTGTCGTCTTTGTCTTCAGCCGAACGCTCTTTGTTACCTATGCAATCTCCATCCTCTTTTTCCGAGGCTTCTCGTCCGTTTTTAACTTGGCAACGCATTCTTGACTGGGCTCAAGAACACTATCGCTGCCGTACCTTCAGCAAAGATGAGCGCATTCCAGCTCGCCCTGGATTGCTATATTTGGTGCAAAGGGGTGCGATCCGCATGGTAGGAACCGCCCAAGTTAGCGCCACTGCCAGTCAGTTAACCTCTCGTCGCATCAACAGAACTCCAGAAGAAGCTTTCTTGGGTTTTGTGGGTGCAGGACAACCATTTGAAATTGTTGCTCAGTCACCATTCACACTCCAGGCTTACGCTCACGTCGATCAAACTGCGGTGTTGTGGATGTACTGGCACGATTTGGATAACTGGCCTCACTTCCGTCGCGAAGTTATGGACGCCTTTAGATATCAGCACCAACGTAAATTGTTGTGGCTGAGTGCTTTGGGACAACGCCGCACTATTGACCGTTTGTTAGGATTCCTTACTTTGCTGATTGAGGAATATGGCGAGCCGGCAATGAGCGAAACCGATCCCGATGTCATTCGCGGCTATTGTTTGCCCTTCCCCTTGACTCACGCTCAAATTGGTAGTGCGATCGGTTCAACTCGTGTAACCGTCACCCGTTTAATGGGCAAATTACGTCAACGTGGTTTAATTTTGACCCAAGGGGACAATCTCATTTGCTTACCAGCAGAATCGATTAATAGAGCTAGCTAAGGTTAAGTTCAGATCTGCTATCAATAGCAGGTGTCAGCGAATTTGAACAAACCTAGTTTGGGCGATCGGTTCCTGCTCCTGCTCAGTAAAAAGTAAGTTGGCATCAGCAACCACTGTTTGCTGCTCGGTTTGACCAGTCTGTTTGACCACCACAAACAGATTGTGTGTAATCGGGAATTTCCGATAGGTAAGCCTCAATGTTCAATGTGTTTCATTTACCAGAACATGCAAATGGGAGAGCATTTGTTCGCGGTAAGAAGCAACCTAATACCTTTGTATTTGCCCCAACAGCAAGGGTGAAATTGAGCATTGAGGAATCACCTCTGGGGCAAAAGCATTACTAATACAAGCAGGACTAACAGCTAATTTCTGTCAGCCTTAGGCAGTGGTAAAAACGAATTCCACCAACAATCCAGCAGCTTAACTACCCAAGATGTCTGGGATAAATATTGCTGCCGCTAGATTTTGATACAAATCTGGGGGTCACTTTGGTATAGGTAATTATTCAAATTAATTACGAATCTCTAACTAGGGCAGGTAAAATCTTACCCAAGAATATTTTGTGACTTCCTAGTCTCAATCATAAAATTTCTCACCATAGCAATCCGTCTAAGAGTTACAAATATCTGACTATTTCTGACTATATTTTTGTTATTTAAACCCAATACTTATCTCCCTTGTCTCCCTTGTCTCCCTTGTCCTTTTTGTTCGTCTATTGCCATGTCTATAAAGGGGGATGAGGAGATGCACAATCCTTCATCGAAAAAATCTCTAGAAAATTCTATTTTCTAGCCCCTGGATTCTCAGCTTTATTTTCGTGCCAGAATTGTTGCTAAAACACCAGTAATTACAGATGGGGAATTAGCGAAGTCTGACAAATCCAGCTTTAGCAATTAATTCCTGACCTTGATCAGTTAGTAGCCAATTTGCATAAGCTTCTCCAGCCTGCTGATCGCTTTGTCCATTTTGTTTAATGATGACAAATAATCGCCTAGTAATTGGGTATTCACCTGTTTTAAAAGCAACAGCATTGATTTGGTTACGCTGTTGCGGACAGTTTTGCAGGGGGACAAAAGGTGGTTTGTAAGGTGGAATCAGGCGATCGGATTTTTGCCCTAATGGTAAGGGCTTGACACCACATTGCCCTACTAATTCCGGAGCAGAGCTATAGTAAATTCCCCCTGGATTCTTTGCCACTTCTCTTAAGGCTTGGGTTGTGGTAGGAATAAATTTGATATTGGAGCCAAATTTTTCTCCTGCCATAATATTTTCATCGAAAAATTCGATGGTACCCCCCTCCTCTAAACGCCGAGAGTAGGCTGTAATCGGTAAATTAGGGCCGTTTACCTCTTGCCAGTTGGTAATTTTACCTGTGTAGATATCTTTAATCTGTGCCAGAGTTAAACCAGGAATTTGCAAATTGGGATGAACTGCGATCGCAATTCCGTCAATCGCTACAGGAATTTCTTTGAATGTGAAGCCACGTTGTTGGGCTTTTTGAAACTCATCATTTTTGAGCGAGCGAGATGACTGAGAAAAAGATAGTTGGTTCTCCAAAAGCATTTTAATCCCCGTACCCGAACCAGGTGCGCCTGTGGTGGGATTGGTATAACGTAATTGAAACTTCGGCCATAACTGTTGCATTGCTGGCTCGACTTCTTTGCGGATTGGAGCCCAGGTGGTGCTACCCCCATAACTAAACAAGCCTGAGGGAAAATCAATTTTGTGGGTATATTTATCTTGTGATGGGCGAGATTGATTAGGTGTCAAATTATCGATCGCACCAGAATTATTGGCTAACCACCAAAAGACACTACCAACCAATCCTAGTGTCACCACCAAAGTTAAAACCAAAACCCCAGTTTCATTAGTTTCGTTTTTTGGCGACATAGTTATTATTTTGATTGTTACTTATCAACGCCAGCAATTTTTCATTGTGCGTGTTGTCAGGTTAAGAATTAGTAAACTTAAGTTTACGCAGCCATCGGTAATTAAAAAATTAATTACTGATTTCCCTGAAGATGCCCCTGTGAAAATTTTCTTAAATTTTAATAAAAACCTGAATTTTGATTTGTTACGCAGAACCAGCTTAAAGAATTAAAGAAAGTAATTTATAAATCAGACGAAATAGAGCCGTTAATGCAATACTTACTAAAGCAGAGACAAATGCTAATATTAATATTTGTTGAATGCCTAGTTGTGCGCGCAAGAGTGGGATAAAAAAAATAATAGCAAAAGAAATAGCCGAAATAATTAATAAATCTAACTTCTCAATCCACCTTCTTGATTGGGCGAAAATCATTATTCCTAAAATAGCAAATGAAATACTTAGGGTAATTATTGGGTTACGGAGCAAACTAAAACAAGTAATACCGATTAATGCCCCTTCAAACCCACTAAAAGCCGCTCCTGCTAACAATTCCCATGTAGAAAAAGCTGGTATAGCTGTTGGTAATTGTGAAGCTACACCTATAGAACCTGGTGCAGTATTTTGCAGTTTGGGTTTAACGTGCGTAGATGGTATCAAGTGTGGTCGATCGAGTCTTGCTAATGCATCTAACACCTCTTGGGTTGACTGAAAGCGTTGATTAGCAGCAGGCAGAAGCATTTTGTCTAAAATATCAGCTAAGTGAGGATTAATATTAACTTGGGTGCGCCATTTCCACTGGTTGCTGTAGCCATCAAATAGCTTAGTTGCTTCTTGCCCGGTTAGTAAAGCGATCGCCGTTACAGCTAAGGCATATAAATCTGTAGATGGAAATACCTGATTGCCTGCTACCTGCTCCGGCGGTGCATAGCCGATAGAATAAATACCTGTAGAAGAAATTGCTGGGGAATTGGTTACTTGCTTCACTGCACCAAAATCTAGCAAAAAAATTTTGCCATCGCGACGGCGCATAATATTAGAAGGTTTGATATCTCTGTGAATAATGCCGCGATTGTGAACAAATTTCAGGACTTTGAGTATTTCTTGCAGTACTTCTAAAATTTCTGCTTCCGAAAACTTACCCTTGGTAATTAATTCTTCTTCAAGATTTTGTCCATTAATATATTCCTGAACTAAGTAAAAAAACTGGTCTTGCTGTCCTGGTTGCAAGCTGGGAACTGCGATCGGAAAGAACGCGAACAAGTCAGGAATTTGTTCGTGTTCGTTACCGATTTCTGCCAGAACTTCTGCTTCTCTTTCAAATAGCTGTTGAGCTATTTGCAGTTGATGAAAGCCTAAGTTTCCTGTAGGTTGAAATTGCTTGACTACACATTGACGCATTCCGGGAATTCGGCGATCGCGGGCGAGAAATGCGGCTCCAAACCCTCCCCTACCTAAAAGCCTGATGGGAACATAGCGACCATCTAGCATTAATGGCATTCCACAGGTAGTGCAGTATTTTTGCTGGACTGTTTTTAGGGTTGTGTTATCATCTAAATCCGCAAAATAGTTTTGTGGACGGGGACAGCGTGGACGAGTGCAGTAAACTTCCATTTTAGTTATTCGTCAAAAGTCCATAGTCAAGAGTCCATCATCAGTAGTCCATACTACAGCTTGGTTTAAATCAATAACTCCTACCCTAGTATTTTTTTGGAGTCAGTCATTTAGAAACAGGCTGATAAAAGACCAGAGTAACTGCTTTGTGTAACTAAACTAACTCAAAGCCAAGAATTTTCAGGTGCGCTACTAGCCTTGACAAGCAGTAAACCCAAAAAAGCGCAATAGCTACTATGACTACCGTACCGCAGTCATAGTCTGTTTAACTCATGACATGTGACCCTTGAGGTTAGCTAGTTGCTCGTGGGGAAGCCCACAGCACTTGCTAGCTGTCAAGCGATCGCAGCAAGTGATTCCCCAAGACTTTACTAGCCCGCTCATGACTAAATAACTAGTGATGGGAATTCAGTCGTCGTCAGTAATGGCAGGTGCCACTATATCCAGGGTATTGAGCATTAAATTTTTTTGCGTCAATTTTAATACATTATGGTTCCATCCTGGGGTAGCAAACTGAGGGAGAATTTCTTGACTAAAAGCTTCTGCTGCTTTGGAGCGATAACGATTAGGATTAAAAATCAGCCACAGCGTGCGTTTGACCACTACACCTTCTATTGGCGCACAGTGCAATACGCCCATTTGTAACTCTTTAGCAATGGCAGAAGTAGAAACAAAAGCTGCCCCTAAACCAGATTGCACAGCATTTTTAATAGCTTCAATGGAATTTAATTCCATTTCGACTTTAAAACGCCGCGTATCGATTTCACAGCGCGCTAGTACTTGGTCTATGACTTTGCGAATAGTTGATTGTGAATCTAAAGTGATGAATTGAAGTTTATAAAGGTCTTCTTTTTGGATAGTGTCGAGCTTACTAAAGGGATGGAAGACGGGTAAAATTAGCACCAGTTCATCTTCAGCATAGGGAATAATTTCTAAAGATTCTGCTAATTCACCAGGAATTTCGCCGCCAATGATCGCTAAATCTACTTGTCCATTGGCGACACTCCAGGCAGTGCGGCGAGTCGAATGGACATGTAATTGTACGGCGACATCGGGATATTTTTGCCGAAACATACCGATCATTTTCGGTAGCAGATAAGTGCCAGTAGTTTGGGAAGCACCGACAATTAAAGTACCGCCTTGGAGATTTTGTAAATCCTCGATCGCGCGACAAGTTTCTTGACAGAGACTGAGAATTTTCTCCCCATAACTCAGTAGTAGGTGTCCGGCTTCGGTTAATTGAGCACGGCGTCCTCCACGGTCAAATAATGGGACATCGAGCTGCCGTTCTAAGTTTTGTACTTGTAAACTGACAGCAGGCTGGGATACGTAAAGACTATCAGCGGCGCGCTTGAAGCTCCCTTCTACAGCGATCGCTTTGAGAATACGTAACTGATCTAAAGTGAACGGAAGGTCAGACATAGGCTAAACCCACAAACAAGAAAGGAGCGGCTTTGACAAGAAATCAGCATTTCACACCCAGGTTTCTCGGTATGATTAATCGCATCTTAAACTTGGAAGCTTGACTCGGAAAAGACAGTAGTACAACATCTTGACTAAAGTCCCTGTTTAAATACTTTGTGGTATTGGTTGTACTGTACTAAGTTTTCTTTAATTTACTTCACTTACGTATAAGTTATGATGCTGATTTCTTGGTTAACCCCCAGTCATTTTGTCATATTGGGGCTACAGTTAGTTTTTGCGATCGCTCATAGCGGGGGAGCTGCGCTTCGTCCTTGGGCAGAAAACCTAATTGGGCCAAGGCTTTACCGAATTTTATTTGCCTTAGTCAGCCTGCCCTTGGCTGTAATCTTAATTATTTACTTTTTTAATCATCGTTATGATGGTTTGCAACTTTGGCAGGTGCAGGATGTAGTCGGCATCCAAATTTTAGTTTGGGTGCTGTCAGCAATTTCTTTTTTATTTTTGTATCCTGCCACCTTCAATCTCCTAGAGATTGCGGCGATTCAAAAGCCCCAAGTTCATTTGTATGAAACGGGTATTATTCGCATTACCCGTCATCCGCAAATGGTAGGGCAAATCATTTGGTGTGTTGCCCATACTCTCTGGTTGGGTACTACCTTTACCCTAGTGACCTCAATTGGCTTGGTATTGCATCATTTATTTGGTGTTTGGCACGGGGATCGCCGTCTAGCTCAACGTTATGGCGAAGCCTTTGCAACTGTGAAACAGCGTACTTCTATTATTCCTTTCGCCGCAATTATTGACGGTCGGCAATCTCTGAAATTGTCAGAATTTCTCCGTCCTGCTTATTTAGGAGTTGCCATTTTTGTGTGTTTACTTTGGTGGTCGCACCCCCTGTTATTATCCGCAACTAGTAAGTTAACATGGTAGTTTTAGGCGATCCCCACTATCAGCAGATACTAATCAAATTGATGAAAATTCCCACTTATCAATTGTTACCAAATCAATGTAGGATAAATTCAAATAGCTACCAGTGGGGGTGCATGTAGTCGGTTTGAGATTTTATGTTATTACTCGCTGCTCAATCATTTTCGCTAGGTATTAAACCTCCTCACGCCCATTACGGCAGGAAGATTTTATCCAGAGTCAATAGTTCAGAGTTAGTGGCCAATAAATCTACAAGTGCCTCTCCCAGGACTTACAGGGAAATTCAGCCACAAAACAACTGACAGATGACTAGCCTAGCTTGCATACCTCAGTAGCAGTGACTACCAACAGTTGAGCATTTCCCAAAGCCAAAGCGATATCTACGGTGGCTTTTTGATCAGCGCCGCAATCAACGCGATCGATTTTTGTCTAAACTATTTGTGCCCACAGAGCGTCTATCGGTGGTCAATGGCTTGCCAATATAATCTGCCGATAGTTAGTTTGATATAAAAACCCTATAAATTTAGAGGCGTCATGGTGTTGTCGGTTAGTGAGCGGACATTTACTCAAGAAGTTTTAGAATCTCCTATTCCGGTTTTAGTGAATTTTGAAGCCCCTTGGTGTGGTTTGTGCCGCATTATCCACCCTTTGTTATTGCAATTTCAGAGCCAATGTGGCGACCAAATTAAATTAGTCACAGTTAACGCTGACCAAAATTTTAAATTGTCTACAACATATCGCCTGAAGTCACTGCCCACTTTACTGTTAATTGAAAATGGCACCATCCAATATCGTCTTGAGGGTTTTCGTGGCAGAGACGACTTACGTTTAGCCTTAGAAGAGATAAAAGTTAACTACAACAAGCGTTACTCCCCCTACGGTAGCGCTAAAACAGTGGATGTAGGACGTAGATAACATAAAGAGTGTCAAAAGTCAATACGCAAAATTAAGTATTAGATCTCTTGACCATCAATAATTAACTATCAATTTAGTAAAGCAAATCTAAAACCAAGCTTAACACCCCACCTAAAGACTTCCTGGTGGGGTATTTTATGCTAAAGGGAGTGTGTCACAATTATTAACAGTTCGACATAGACAGTTGCTTGAGGACGGATAATTGACTGCAATGGAGATTGCTTTAAAGTGAAGATGCGAAGATCGCCGTCGCCTATGACCTAGAACCGCGATTTTTTGCGGCTTCTCCCAAGGAAAACAAGACTGGCGACCAAATCCACAAAAGCAGTGTCTAAACACTTGTCTGTCTGTCCCAGTCTGCTGAAGACCTTTGGCAGCGCTGTTCTAACTTAGTCAAGAATCCTAAAAGTAAGCGTCAGTGATGGAAGTAATCTATCAATATGCCTGGCTGATTCCCGTATTGCCTTTGTTTGGGGCAATGCTGGTCGGTCTAGGGTTAATTTCGATAAATCAGGTGACAAACCGCCTACGACAGCTGAACGCTGCGGTAATTATCTCCCTAATGGGAGCAGCGATGGGGCTGTCGTTAACCTTGCTGTGGAGCCAAATCCAAGGACATCCCACCTATGTCCGCACCCTAGAATGGGCAGCAGCAGGTAATTTTCATTTGAGTATGGGCTACACAATCGACCACCTCACAGCCGTGATGCTGGTAATTGTCACCACGGTAGCTTTCTTGGTCATGGTTTATACCGACGGCTATATGTCCCATGACCCAGGCTACGTCAGGTTTTATGCCTATCTCAGTTTGTTCGGTTCTTCGATGTTGGGTCTGGTAGTCAGCTCCAACCTCGTACAAGTTTACGTATTCTGGGAATTGGTAGGGATGTGCTCCTACTTGCTGGTCGGCTTTTGGTACGATCGCAAGTCAGCAGCAGATGCAGCCCAAAAAGCATTTGTGACTAACCGTGTGGGAGACTTCGGTCTCTTACTTGGTATTTTGGGGCTATTTTGGGCAACAGGCAGCTTTGATTTTGGTGTAATGGGCGATCGCCTAGCTGAACTTGTACAATCGGGTTCTATCAGCAATTTCCTGGCTGTGCTGTTTGCGATTTTAGTGTTCCTGGGCCCGGTGGCAAAATCCGCCCAGTTTCCTCTCCATGTCTGGCTACCAGACGCGATGGAAGGCCCTACCCCCATTTCCGCCTTAATCCACGCAGCGACAATGGTGGCGGCTGGGGTGTTCTTAATCGCCCGCATGTACCCAGTTTTTGAACATGTCCCCGCCGCGATGAACGTCATTGCCTTTACTGGGGCATTTACGGCGTTTTTAGGGGCAACAATTGCCATTACCCAAAATGACATCAAAAAGGGTCTAGCTTACTCCACCATCTCCCAATTGGGCTACATGGTGATGGCTATGGGCGTAGGTTCCTACAGCGCCGGTTTATTCCACCTGATGACTCACGCCTATTTCAAGGCGATGCTATTCTTGGGTTCCGGTTCGGTAATTCACGGGATGGAAGGCGTTGTTGGTCACGACCCCGCATTAGCCCAAGATATGCGCTTAATGGGTGGATTGCGGAAGTATATGCCAGTTACCGGGATTACCTTCTTAATCGGTTGCTTGGCAATTTCTGGTATCCCTCCCTTCGCTGGTTTCTGGTCAAAAGACGAAATTCTTGGCAAAGCTTTTGAAGCTAACCCATTTTTGTGGTTAATTGGCTGGCTAACTGCCGGTATTACCGCCTTTTACATGTTTAGAATGTATTTCTCGACATTTGAAGGTAAATTCCGGGGGACTGACGAGAAAATCAAAGACAAGCTCAAAAAAGCTTCGACAATTATCCTGGAATTAGAATCAGGCGAACCAGCGCCGACTTTTGGCCCTGGGGCGATGAAGAAAGGCGAATTAGCTGCAACTGGTGGACATCATAGCGACTCCCACGGTCATCACAGCGATACTCCCCATGAGTCGCCTTGGACGATGACTCTACCTTTGGCAGTTTTAGCCGTACCTTCGATTTTGATTGGTTTAGTCGGCACACCATACGCCAATTACTTTGAGGAATTTATTTTCCCACCCACAGAAACCTTGAGTGAAGTTCTGGAAAAAGCCGCCGAGTTTAACCCGACGGAATTTTACATTATGGCAGGGGCTTCTGTAGGAATTTCCTTGATTGGGATTACCTTGGCTTCCTTGATGTATTTGCGCGGTAAAATTGACCCAGCTGCGATCGCGGCGAAAATCAAACCACTTTATGAGCTTTCCCTCAACAAGTGGTATTTTGATGACATTTACCATCGCGTCTTTGTCGTCGGCTTGCGTCGCCTAGCTAGACAAGTCATGGAAGTTGACTTCCGCGTCGTTGATGGTGCTGTTAACCTCACCGGCTTTTTCACGCTTGTGAGTGGCGAAGGACTGAAATATCTAGAAAACGGTCGCGCTCAATTCTATGCCTTAATTATCTTTGGGGCAGTTTTGGGTTTAGTGATTTTCTTTGGTATTACCTGATTTTTATAGGGGTGGGCGAACGTCCGCCCCTAAGTTTTTTAAGAGTCTAAATTAGACTCCTTTTTTTTCGGTTTTTCAATTAATAACTAGCTGAAAAAATCTGTTGAGCAGTCAGATTTAACTCAGGAAATGTTGATGATTCTATGCGGTCGTTGCCTCTAAACTGTTTACCTTGATATTCACCTTCATCATTGAAAGAATAGATTGTAATAGTCGGCTGTTTATCTTGTCCTATCAGTGATTTATTGGCAAAAGCACCATAATCTACAATCCAATATTCTTTGATACCCATCTCATCATAGTCAGCCAACTTTTTATGATAATCATCTCTCCAATTAGTACTAACTACCTCAATCACTAATGGTATTGATTCAGATTGAGTTATAATTGACTCTTTTTTCCATAGTGGTTCATTTATTAAATTAGAACTGTTTAATAAAAGAACATCTGGAAAGTAGCCTGATTGTTTTGTTTCTGGTCTTACCAGCGTTTTACTAGGGACAAAATAATTAAGATTAAGTCTTAAACATTCAGCCAATAAAATTTTTATTAAAAATCCTACGATTTCCTCATGTTCTCCTGTTGGTAAAGGCATTTGAATAATATCTCCATCGTATAATTCGTAATAAATGTTTTCATTTTTATTTTGTAAAAATTCTACAAATTCATCGAATGTATATAGTTTTGATAGAGATTGTGTCATTTTTCATTGCCTGACAGTAAACTAATTACTAAATGGTAATTTATATTTGCGGTGTCCTTTGATGGATGTATGACACTTCTTTCTAACAAGAACTGAGCAGCATCATACATTCCTCGGCGATCGCTTATCAAATTAAACCACTGTACAAGCTATTCCTCAACATCTTTTACATCCTCCGGCGGTTCAAACATAATCTCAAAACCGCCATTGGGAATAGTTCGACGCAAAAATCTCAAATGGTATTCTGCATCTTGGCGGTTAGCAAAACGGGCGACGGTGTGAGATTGAGTAATCACAACAGTTTTTACTATCACCCAAGGATGATTTTGGGCAATAACTGGTTTTATCATGGTGAATGTCTCCTTTTGTTAGGGAGCCAGAAGTCAGCAGGAAGCCTCGGAAACTTATTTGCTGGCTTTTGACAAAATTTGTAATTTTGTTGCCGGGTTGCTGTAAGTGTGAGTGTGTTTTCATCGCTTCTAAACACTCTCATTTCATAGATTTTGTGGTAAAAGCTGGGTTGCATCATGGTCGTGAAGTCCTGGGACAACTAGCCATAGCCACATCCGGCACTTGAACAAGCGCAGTAATAGCAGTTCTTCAGGGAATATTTGATTTCTGTGACCTTGCCAGTGTCCAAGGTGTGCAAGTTGTTGTTTGGCACAGGTTGGGCAAAGGTCGCCTGGTTTTCCTTTGTCGATGGTGTAGTTTGAGTCTTCAGGATTGAGGGGTTTGATGCCGGGAAAGCGCCCTGCTTGTGAGTGGGGGCAGGGTTTGCCGTCGAGTTCTGCGGGGATGATGCCAGTACAAATTAGGTTGTCAGGGTATACGTTGCCGTCAGGGGAAAGGAAGAGGGCTTTGGGTTCGGTGTTTTGAATACTCATGCTTGACTACTGCCAGAAGCAAATGCTATCCTGACAATATACCTGTTAACCATGTAAATGTCAAAGTTTAAATGATTAACTTCCTACCTCGTATTTGAACCCAATTGTTTTTGCAACTAAGTCTAAATGTTTTGACTTTGAGCGAGTTGGCTCATAAATTCCGTTTTCCCATTCACTAACTGTTTGCTGGCGTACACCTAACTCTTGTGCAAATTCTGCCTGTGTTAAACCAATTTGGAGACGTAATGCCTTGATTGATTTGCTATTCCATACCACTTTTCCATCTACAAGCTGCACTTGTTCGCTAGTAGTAAATTGGCGAAAAGTAACGTATTGCTTATCAAAATCAACATCTCCAACGCGATATCCTGCTTCTATCCATGCTGAAGCTTGTAATGCACCTTTGCTGCGATTACTCCACCATGCCCGTTTACTTTTCGCTGAATTGGGCAAATTATTTTTTATTAAAATCTCGATTTCAGCAAATGATAAAGTTATTTCATTTTGATCGCTGCCAAGTAAAAATTCAAGGAGTGGTTGGTACTTGCTGCCCTCCTTCATGTGACATCTTCCTCTCCTAAAATAATGCGTTCAACACGCGCTTTTGCTGTTAAAAGTGTATCCTCTGATTCATTACGTAAAAAAGTCGCTTGAGTACGTTGCTCATCTGCTTCTCGAACTATTTGATTTTGAATTTCAATCGCTGGTAAGGGGACTTTAATTGCTTTGATACCCTCTATCGTAATATTCATTTGAATAGAACCTGTTTTCTGTTGTTCAAGCAGAGCTTTACCAATTTTTGAATTCAAAAAATATGCAATAAAGAATGGATTTGCAGAATTTTTAAAAAGTCGAAACTTAATTTGAAATGAACCAAAAGCAAACCCATTTGCCTCAGATGTTACAACTGCGACTATACCCACAGAACCACTACGAGACATTAACAAATCTTCTGGTTTGACAAATGCTTTTCCAAGTAAATTGCGTTTACTTTCATCAAAGTACACAATATCTGAGACATCAAGATAATTAGGCTTTAGATTTCCAATACGTATAAACGGAATCCCATCATCAGCATAATCATTTTTTACTGATGCACCATAGTGTATTTCTTCGATTAAATCTCCTAAAGACTTGATACTGTATTCGCTTTTATCTAATAGAAATAAAGCATTTTTAGCTTTTGGAGATTGATATTTGATATCAAACCTTGATGATAATAGTTCCTTTATAGATATGCAGAAATACTTAGCATTTTCAACTTCAATATAATTTATTCTTAGTCTTTCTAAAACAAAATCACTAATATGTAAGTCTATATATTCAGCTTGTGCTAGCTTTTTATGTCTTACAACATAAGCATCCTGCATTATTTGAGCAATAAGGTCTTGAACAGGTCTAGGAGGAACAGGAATTACAAACTCTCCAACTTCAGATAAATTTAATTCTGGTCTTGTTGTTCTATGACCTAATCTAATAGCTTGAAATTGACCTAATTGAGAATTAATAAATGTTGCAACATAATGAGGATTTATTTCTTTTGAAAGTTCTAAACCAACAATATGACCTGTAATATTACCTTCTTTTAGACTTTCAGGAAATACAGCAGCAGTTCCAAGTCTACCCGCTATTGTTATCAAAAGATTTCCTGGAACTACACGGCTACGAATCAATTCATTGTGTTTTTCTTGAGAGATATATTTAAGTTCATCTAAAAAGATTCCTGAAGGTAGAACATCCTTAACTCTAATGTAAGGTATTATTCCATTATCCTGATACATATCAACTTTACGATTACTACCAAAAGGCCCGTCAAACATCCGGTTACTTAATTCCTTTAAGGAATGAAGAGGATACGGACATTCATGCAGTTTTTTAAATAGAAATTGAGATTTAGGTTGATAAAATTCAACAAAAAGTTTTTTTCTAGTCAAATCACTTGATTTCACTAGAAATCGCTTTATATCATGTTTATTAAGATCCATTACCATCCTGCTAGACTTTCAAAATCTGTAACTGTTTCTACCACTTCAACAGGGAAATGTGCTTCTTCTTCAGATACAGTAAAACGACCTGTAGCATCATAACCAATATCATCAATTCGAGCCATGTAAACTTCGTAATCTTCATCAGCTTCTATAACTTCCTTTCCTAGTTCTAATTGAGCTTCTGCTGACAAAGGTATTTTGCGCTTTTCTAAGACAACCACACTAGTCTTCACTCCTGCACCATAAGGTGCAAATGTTTCTTGTGGTAAACTTATAACTGCTTTTAATCTTGCCCAGCATAAAATCCAATCCCTTACATCCTGCATTGAACTGTTTGCCAAGACACCATCAGGTAAAACAATTGCTAACTTTCCATTGGGTGCAAGATATTCCAAACAACGATTTAAAAAAGCAACTTCCTGGGCAATACTTTTAACAACCTTGCCCTTTTTTTTTGTCATCCCATCCCGTGCAGCAAAATCTTTCAAAACACTTTCATTTGTCAATTTAGAACCAAATGGAGGATTAGTTAAAATCATCGTCAACCCTCCCAGATAAAACCCAGGACGTTCTGGAAGCCCCTCTGTAATTCCTCCTGTAATGCTACTCAATCGCTCCAACGAATCCATTACCTTTAAATCGGCATATTGTGCGCCATTCATTAAAGTATTAACTCGCGCTACGTGCATCACATTTCGAGAATATTCAGCACCAAATAAATGATTATCTCGAAACTTGATAAACTCTTGGGTTGGTTCTTCAGGATTAATCCCTTCAGCACTACCACCATTATTTGCTATTGCTTTTGCATACTCCTGCTTACGCACATAATCCAAAACGTGCGTCAACATCCGCGCTGAACCACAAGCAGGATCACCAACATAATCATTTACTGTAGGTTGCAAAATTCCCACCATTAAATTAATTACAGGTGTAGGTGTAAAATATTGCCCCAAATCATCACGGAAAGTCTTACTCAAAAAATCCTCAAACACTCCACCTTTGACATCTGCTGAAGATTTTCGCAAACTCCAAGGCTGTAAACGCTTGACAATTTCCATTGTGGTGTGAGGCTTGAATTGCAACACATCAGCCTCATTAAAAGCCAAACGCACACCCAAGTCATCACCGAATTTTTTCGCCAGTGTGTCTCTTTCCCACTGCTTCGCTTTTTCAAAAGTGTCTCTTACTTGAACTAATAAACGTTCTGGGTCAGTTTCATTACTAACACTAAATACATAAGCCCGTGATTCTCCTGTGTGCTTTACCAAGTCAATTGTTGCTTGTTCGTCATACCACTTAGCAAACAAGAATTTAACCATTGCATCAACGGCTTCTTGTGGCTGCAAACCCTCATTATCTCTCAGAATAGAGTGACAACCAGAACGGGTATCTCCCAGAACCTCCCGAAATTTATCACGGGTTAGTGGCGTAAGTCCTGTTTGAATCCCATCTGGTTCACTGGCATTAAGGACTACAGTATAAGGACTGTGCTTTGCCGCTTCACGGGCGCTTTCGTATTTAGGTAAATCGCCAATAGGTTCTAACTTTCTTGGATATTCAAGGTCGCGACGATAAATTACTGTATGTTTACCACTGGTTAAAATGGCATAACGGGCAGATGGTGAAGCACTCATGTAAGCATTGAGTCGGTTAAGATGATCAACCCAACCTTCGCCCTCAGTCCCGCCAACTTTTTTACTTGGTTCCATAGCCTCCACCACAATGAAGGCTACATCCAGATTACCTATTGAATCAGCATAACGGTCATCGTAAACAACTACATCGACTCTTGCTAGATATCTTCGCCCACTTTGATAAGTTCCCTCGGCAAAATCCGCATTTAGTTCTAACGCCATCGCCTCTAGTGGAACACCGTACTCTTCTACTAAAATCTGAAGCGCCCACATCGTCACAGGGTCTTCTGCTGGACGCACATAAGAACCATCAGCTTTAAATAACTTCTGTATATTTATATGCTGGCGATACTTTTGTGGTATATCAGCCGGATTTTGGTAAGGATTAGTGAAATCGGAGAAAGGCATGAAGTTATTGCTATGGGAGACAGACTACACAGTAGATAAATGATATGGTATTGTGAGCGATCGCGCTTTGTCTATGTATAGCTATGTCTTGTTAATTGCATCTTCAATCTCCTCTAAGCTGACATCTGCCTGATCCGATTTTGCATAAATGAGTAGAAGTAAGACGCATTCAGGGGAGACAATTTGATAAATTACCCGATATCCGCCACTTTTGCCTGTCGGGATATCACTGTTTTTTGCTCTAACTTTAAAAATGGTCAAGTCTATGCCAGAGATTTGATCGCCAATAAAATTTCCAGCCTGTAGCTGATCAATAATAGGTTGAATATCAATTTGAATTTGTCGATAGCGTTTACTCAGAGTTTTGAGGCGGCGTTTGAAAGGAGATGTAAACCTAACTTCTGCTATAAATCTAGGCTTGGATATCGTCCCAAAGCTCTGACACTGGGAAAGTTTGCCCTACTGCTGCTTGTCGCACAGACTCTTGCAAATCGGCTAATATTTGTGCTTTTGGCTCTTGTTCATCAATCCAAGCTAAACCATTGGCGGTATCAGAATTTATGGAACTTATCAGCTGTTGCCAAAGTTCTATCGGGACGATGACATCTATTAGTTCTCCATCTACGTTGGTGATATAACGAATCTGACTTTTAATTTGTGCGATTATCATAAGGCCTGTTGGGATACAGCAAACTCAGTCACGCGATCGCTAAAATTCTAGTTTAGCGGCTTTTTTCGGGTAAATTTTAGACTTGAAGGGGAGTATTTTAACCCACATTCAGTACCCCCAAATGTAAAAAAAGAATCCCAAAAGCAAAAATGAGAGATTGCCAATTTTTATTAAATCAACCTAACAAGAGACAACAAATCGCGAAAAAGCTGCTACTTAATAGCTAGTGACTTTTTGCCAAACATGATCTTGATTGCAGGCGAATGGCGATGAATACAGCTAACTTCCCGTGGCTGACGACGATTATCTTGTTACCGATAGCCGCGTCGCTACTGATTCCCATCATCCCCGATAAGGACGGCAAAACCATACGCTGGTACGCCTTAATTGTGGGATTGATTGATTTTGCACTGATTGTTTACACTTTTTACACTGGGTATGATTTCTCCAACCCCGATTTGCAGTTGGTGGAGAGTTACGCCTGGGTACCGCAACTAGACTTGAAATGGTCAGTAGGGGCAGATGGCTTATCTATGCCCCTAATTATTTTGACCGGATTTATCACCACCTTGGCGACCTTAGCAGCTTGGCCTGTGACTCTCAAACCCAGGCTATTCTACTTTTTGCTGCTGGCTATGTATGGCGGTCAAATCGCCGTGTTCGCCGTCCAGGATATGCTGTTGTTTTTCCTGGTGTGGGAACTGGAATTGATTCCGGTTTACCTATTGCTGGCGATTTGGGGTGGTAAAAAACGCCAATACGCAGCCACAAAATTTATTTTGTATACGGCTGGCGGTTCGCTGTTTATCTTGCTAGGCGCTTTGACAATGGCCTTTTATGGCGATACAGTCACATTTGATATGCGATCGCTCGCTGCAAAAGACATCGCCCTAAATTTCCAACTTTTACTGTATGCTGGCTTCTTGATTGCTTACGCTGTTAAGTTGCCCATCATTCCCCTGCACACCTGGCTACCAGATGCCCACGGTGAAGCTACAGCACCAGTACACATGTTACTGGCTGGTATTCTGCTGAAAATGGGCGGTTACGCCTTAATTCGCATGAATGCCCAAATGCTACCTGATGCCCATGCTTATTTTGCACCGGTATTAGTGATTTTGGGGGTAGTAAATATCATCTATGCCGCTTTAACATCCTTTGCCCAGCGCAACTTGAAGCGGAAGATTGCTTATTCCTCAATTTCTCACATGGGCTTTGTCACCATTGGTATCGCCTCCTTCACCGATTTAGGATTAAGTGGGGCAGTATTACAAATGGTGTCTCACGGTTTAATTGGGGCTAGTTTATTCTTCCTCGTAGGTGCAACCTATGACCGAACACACACCTTAATGTTGGATGAAATGGGTGGTGTTGGTAAGAGAATGCAGAAGATTTTCGCTATGTTTACCACCTGTTCAATGGCTTCTTTAGCCTTGCCAGGAATGAGCGGTTTCGTAGCAGAATTAATGATATTTGTAGGCTTTGCTACCAGCGATGCATATAGCTCTACATTTAAAGTCATCGTGGTATTCTTGATGGCAGTTGGGGTAATTTTAACTCCAATTTATTTGCTTTCAATGTTACGTGAAATTTTCTACGGTCAAGAGAACGAAGAATTAGTTTCTCACCAAGCATTGATTGATGCTGAACCGCGCGAAGTCTTTATCATTGCTTGTTTGTTAGTGCCAATTATTGGTATTGGTTTCTATCCCAAGTTGTTAACTCAAATGTATGACTCTACAACCGTGCAGTTAACAGCAAGATTGCGCGATTCAGTGCCAACATTAGCACAGCAAAAAGAAGTACCAAAAGTTTCCTTAGTTGCGCCAGAAATTGGTAATTAGAAAGAGATTAATAGTTAATATGACTATTAATTTGAGGGCGGGTTTTATACCCGCTCTTTTTTATTGCGCTTCGCGTGTCATTTGTCATTTGTGTTTGGAAATCTAATACCAATTTGAAGAATGATTGCTACAAATGTAGGTTGGGTTGAGGAACGAAACCCAACACCCCAAACCCTTGTATATGTTGGGTTTAACCGAGTGAAACCCAAAACACGCATCTTTAAATACTTAAAATACTCTTATCTTCTATCATTGCTAAGAAGGTTTCTAGACCTTTATAAACTATATTGATTGCTCCTCCATACACGTACAAGTCATCAATAGCCAAAATTTTTTTGCTATCTAATTCTGCAAATTCGCTACTAGCTATTGTTCGACAAACATATCCAATATCAACATAATTAGTCGTACTTACCTGCTCGATACCTGTCAATCTGATAAACAAGTAGAGCGAGTTATCACTAGTGTTTTGTTTGATTTCTTCGGGTAGCCAGAAAACATCCCACTGAATAGCTAGTGTTATGGCTTGTTCATAAGCAACATTATAGAATATGCCCAGCCAGTGGGAATCATGTAGTGTATATTTTTCATAGAACTGGCTAAAGCTCATTCTCTTACCTCCTTGCCAAGGTAAGCAATTATCAATAATCTCTTGATATAGCCAAGTTGGGTAAAAATTTTCTATCAAAGCTCTAACCTAAATTTATGTAAACAAAATTTGTAGAGAGGGAGAAAGCATGAGTTCCAACACCCCGATCAATGTTGGGTTTCGTTCCTCAAACGCCAGTTGCTACAACGGGGGAAACCCCCGCAACACACTGGCTCCCCAACCTACACCTTTTTTTAGTCATTGTTTGATGCTAGATAAACCCGCGCTTTTTGAGTTTAGCAATGCTAAATCCCTACAACCGATAATTGATAACCACTATAATTCATAATTTAATAAAACTACTTAAAATTCCCAAGATTTTACCTACATCATTGAGAAAATATTCATTTAAATCAATCTCAATTATTTTCCCAGTAAGCCGGATAAATTTCCAGTTAGTACCTGTAGTCACGCTACCATATATTGTTTCAATTTCATTGCCCTTTTGTTGATTAAATAATTGTGCAGCAATCATTTCTGCTATGCATTGCCCTAAACCAGATTGAATATTATCATTTTTAGCTTCTACTAAAGCCATAACTGGTGCTTTAATAATTATTTGTTCTGGAGATTTACTGATTATATAATCACAAAAACCTGTTAATCCTTTTTCTGGACTAACATTAAATTCTCTACCAGAAAATAAACTGATTTTATTTTGAAATATTTCTTTTAATTCTACTAGTATTGGTGTCAATATTAATTCAGAGCGTGATTTTTCAGTTCCGATAGCTAAGGCCAAGGGTATATACTTCTTAAGCGTTTGTGCTAAAAAACTGCTGTATTCTACAGGAGGTGTATCAGCAAAAATCCCTACAGATTCTTGAATAGTGATGTCAAAGGTAGTCTCTATATTTTCTAAACTGAATTGACTGTATGACATTTGACAATATTTTTATAAAATTAGATATTACTGCTATCTAGCTTAATTTTAACGAAAACATCAAATTGACTGAAGATATCAACAATAAAATTTTGGCGATTTTAGAACAATCTATTTAGAGTCAGCATTTACCATAACGATTATGTTAAACTACAACCCGTTACACTGTTTACCATCTTCCGAAGAATTACCCAATTCTGATGACAATCCTGTGGATAATCAATTACAGCATCTAATTTCGGCATTGCTCGAAAGTACCTTGGCGATAAACTGGTCAGAACGTTGGGATTGGTTTTTTGGGGTGAATATGGGTATTTATTATGACCCTAACCAGCCAGCCCTTGTCCCTCATGGATTTCTGAGTTTGGGAGTGAAGCGCTTTGTTGATGAAAACTTACGCTTAAGTTATGTTTTATGGGAAGAAGAGCGATCGCCAATTTTGGCTTTAGAAGTTGTATCCCAAATTCATCAAGGAGAATATAGCAGTAAAAAAGAATTTTATGCCAAAAAGTTAGGCGTTTTATACTACGTTATTTACAATCCTTTCCGTCGCAAAAAGCCAGCTTTGGAAGTTTATCAACTTGTAGACGGTGAATATTTATTAATGTCTGGTAATCCTGTTTGGTTACCACAAATCGGTTTAGGAATTGGGCGAGAACGGGGAATTTATCAAGGGATTGTCAGAGAGTGGTTGTACTGGTATGACGAAAAAGGGGAAAAATTACTCACACCAGATGAACGCATTCAAGAAGCAGAAGAACAAGCCAATTTTCAAGCACAGCAACGGTTAGCAGCAGAACAACAGGTACTTTTATTGGCAGCAAGATTGAAAGATTTAGGTATAGAGCCAGAAATTTAATTTAAAAGGGAGCATCCCAAATGTGCAAAAACGCCCTCACCCTATAAGGGTGGGGCTAGAAATACGAAGCCTGCCTACCCTTCGGGAACGTCTTCGACGAACGCAGGCTATCAAACTTTTAGCCTGTGAAGGCAGGCTTTGTTGGTATAGCAATACCCTTCTAGGGTATTGCGTCAAAATTGGGATGCTCCCAATTTTAAATTGGCATTATTTGCTGTTAATTGGCTGGATGATGCGGGAATTATAGCTTTAAAGGAAACGATCGCTAAACGGCGCAATTTAGCCAAAATTGCTGCCAAATTCTCTTTACCACAACATCATCACAGCTATGAAAGTAAAATTAGGGTTTGGTTCTATCCCTAAGCCTCAGTATGTTTTTGTCAGCAAAGAAAATGACCACTGCTGGTATATGTTATCTGATGAGCAAAGACAAATACCAATTTATGACAAAGCATTAACTGGGTTAATTACAGGAATAGAAGTTAATAAAAAAGTGGAAACTTCTTATGGAGAAGCTGAAAAAACTGATTTGCATATTTTGGCAGATAAGCCTTATATTGTCAGGTCAGGAAGCGAATCTTATTTTTCCAAAAGTTTGTTACTTTCACTTGATGCTTTAACTTATGAACAGTTAGTTAAACCACTGACTATTGCTGTGAGTCCAGGGGATAAAACTATTGTTTTTTGTACGATTTATAATCCCGTCACTTTTCGTTCTGTGGGCGTGAGTTGGGATGGTCATCGAGAAATAGATTGGCAAGCTTTAGGGCAAAAAGTTAGCCTCAAAATCAATAATTTGCAACATAAAGATAAACAGCATCAGGAAATATCTAATAATATAGATATGTCAGAAATTCGTGCGAGTTTTATTGCTCAAAGCGATATATATTTAGACCAATTAAATTGGTCACCAGAGCAGGGAAGAGAATATTTACAGCAGAGATATGGAAAGCGATCGCGTTATCATCTCTCTGATACAGAATTGCTGGAATTTATTGATTTCTTGAGGCTACAATTAACTTAAAGAATGGTTTTCTCTGTTCGTGGATGTTGTTAAGGGCGGAAAAACCCCGCCCCTACTGTCGCCCTATTTTTTAATTGCTATGAACCTGTATTTGCTAGGGGTTAGGATCATCCAAATCAGCAAGAGCTATCTTGACACAGGCACGAACGCCTTGCCAATCACGTTCAGACAAATGGCCAATTAAAACTAAATTGGCTGAACGGGGTAAAGTAACGATATAACTTCGGAAAATAGACGCAACCCGCAAACCTGCTGCTGACCAATCTTGAAGCGCATAGTCAGTAACTCCCAGTACGCTTGTCTGAGTAGTTATCAGTCCAACAATCACATCAGGGCGAATGGAGTTATAAGTAGTGGACGACAGAAGTACAGAAGGACGACGCTTTATACCAGTGACACCTGGAAAATCGACTGTAACTACATCACCAGGATTAAATGTCACTCCTCTATCTCCTCATTGTCAGGAAAAATCGAAGCAGCATATTGTAATGAGAAAGATGCTAAATCCAGCTGATCTTGCTCAGTCCATGTATCACTGTAGTCAATAACAGACAGGTTTTGCTGAACTAGATCGTTAAGAATCATAGTTGCCAAGCGTAAGCGTTCAGTTGGTGACAGGTTAGTTATAACTTGGCTATATATTTCTTGAGCATTACTAGACATAATCAATTCTTTAGCCTTAATTTTATTTATCTGGATCGTGTGTAGGCGATCGCTATTTCATTTTCCAATGCGCTCTAATTCCTCTCGCAAAACTCGCCGTAATATTTCTTCTAATGGTTCACGGCGCTGCTGAATATACTCATGCAATGCATTGTTAATTAAAGTTTGGTAATTTCCTCCACCTGCTGCGTTAACTTGATCACGAAACCATGTCAGTATTTCATCATCTAAGCGAATTGTAATTCTAGTTTTTCCTGGTGTTGTAGGTTCAATTGCCCCTCGCTTACCTTGACTAAAATCATACTCAGATTCCATAGGTTATCCTTCCTCATATTGCTTTTGCTCATGGCGTGTGGCTTTACGAGCAGAAATTAAGCGAATTTCATTATTTCGCCATGTATAGACAACTACTAGAACTCGACCAAAAGCATCCAACCCAATAGTTATAAATCGTTCTTCTTCAAAACGTTCATCTGTGATTGTAATTGCAAGATCATCTGAAAAGACAGACACTGCATCTGCAAAGTCAACACCGTGCTTGCGCAAATTAGCTGCTGCTTTGTCTCTATCCCACTGATACGCCATTTACATCTATTGTATGCACAATTGTACATATTATCAGAGTGATATTATCAGAGCGATCGCTTTTAGTTTATCTGGTTATGTGTAGGCGATCGCTAATTATCAACTTGTATTTCAGAGATTCTCGAATTTTTGCTTCCTAAATGGTGATTAGCTGGTATATCAGGGAAATATATGTATAAGGCGATGCCTTTGTTTGACTTTTAACCCTTAGAGGCATCTTCACTAAATACTAATCACTACCAGGAGTATTTCATGATTCCAATTATATTAGGCGCTGCTGCTTTAGCTACTGGGGCTATCGGAGCAGTAAAAGGTGCTGAAGGTATTGGCAATATGAATCAGGCAAAGGAAATTGGTGAAAAAGCTCAACAAAAATATGAAACTAGCTTGCAAAATCTAAAAGCAGCCTGGGAAATTACCAACCAGTCAGCAGATATTTATGGTCAAATGCAGATTCGCATCAAGCAGAATACAATTGGACGCTTTATAGCTTTCATTGAAAGAATTGGTCAAAAGGCTTCTCACAACAATCTAGAGATAATAGCTGGATTAGACATTTCTACTCAGCAAATTCAAGAGTATAAAACAGAAGTTATCAAGGCTGAAGAGTGGGTAAAAGGCGGTGTATCAGCAGCCGTTGCAGCCTCAACAGCAGGCGCTGGTGCAGTCACCTTAGCAAGGAGTGTAGGTACAGTATCTGTTTCCAGATTCTTTGGATTGTGGACTACTGAAGTCGCTATCTCAAAACTTGGTGGTGCTGCTGGTTTGAATGCGGCGATAGCTTGGATGGGTGGTAGTAGTGTGGCGGTTGGTGGTGCTGTATTGGGAGGTATTACACTCGGCCCAGCATTGATGGTTGGAGGTTTTCAACTAGCTGGTAAAGGTGAGGAAGCTTTGACAAAAGCACGAGAGTATGAAGCAAAGGTCAACGTAGAAATTGCCAATATAGAAGCAGCTCAAGAATTTCTTTTACAGGTTAAACGGCGGATAGTAGAACTTGCTGATTTAGTTTGTAATTTAAACAATCGTGCTAAAGCCGCACTTCAGGAACTTGAAGCCAAGCCTTTTGATCGCAGTCGTGATGCTAGCAAATTTCAAGAAGTAGCACTTTTAATTAAAGCAATTGCAGAAATTATGAAAACTCCTATTTTTGACAGTGAAGGACTATTAAACCCTGCCACTTTAAGCATCCAAACCAAATACAAGACTCTGGGAGGTATTTAGAAATGGTTTTATCAAGTATTGGTACGATAACTACTGCGGTTAAAGCCACACAATCTTTACTAAGTATTGTTTCCAGTTACAAGCAAATTGCTGAGACAGAACGAACTAAAAGGCGTGAAATAGCAGCTTTTGAAAAAACACAATGTGTTGACATACTTTCTTCTGCTTACTCTGAATACAAAATAATTGCAGAAGAAGAAAAGACAAAGCGACGTGAAATTGATGCTTGGGAAAAAGAAGCAATCACCAAAATTAACGCCCAGCGAGATTTGCTGATAGCTTATTTGGATCGCTCTTTTGATGAACGTGCAGAAAACTTTCGCGCTTTGTTTGCTGTGGTTGATAGCGCGATCGCATCTGGTAATAATGAACAATTAGCGCTTACTTTAAATTCAATCACAGAAATAGCTAAATCAAGCCCATTCAAAGACCTTGCTAATATAGCTTCTGTCCGTGCTGCCCTTGACGATCCAAACCACGAATGGACATTTTAAGTTTATAACAGTGCGATCGCCTTCTCAAAAACTCTAAAATTTTGGATCAGCAGGCTCAGTTTTTATAAACCCAGGCTTCCAGTCTGGGGAATTTTTAATATATTACAAGCTTTGTTGCCGTTGAGCAATTTGCATTAACAACCGCAATGCTTCATTCACCGCTTCATCATTAGGAAAAGCTTGAGCAACATCAGGATCTAACAATACTAAATTATTCCCTTTTTGGTATTGTTTTACATACTTTCCTCGGATACCGCCTGCAAGTTGGGAAAAGTCATACTCAGGACGTAACTCATCTTCGTTTTCGTGTTCAGTTTCCTTCTTCATAAAACCCTCTTTCTTGGCGCGTAGCTTCTCTGGCGCTGATAATCCGGATGCGATCGCCTCGATCAGTATGAGCTACAATCAGTAACCGACTAAACCAAGATAAACCGATAGTAACGTATCGGCTCTCTCTGATGGAGTGGTCAGGATCGGGAAATGTTGCAGATAAAGGATCGCCAAATACTGTGGCTGCTTCCTGAAAGAAACGCCATGTTTTTGCAAATTTAGAGATGCTTTTTCTGGATTCCATTCAAACTGCATTTGACGAGCGTTGAGTGAAAAATATAAAGCAGCCTGTGTTCTATAGTTCCAAGTTGAAAGCCTACGGACTTTAAAAATCTTCATCATCTACAAAAAACTCGGCATCTTCATCAAACCGAGAATTACCTTTTCTGGAATCAGCAATACCCCATAAAGGTTGTAGGACTGTAACACCAACTAATCCTACACCTACACAAAAAGCTAGTACTAAACCTACGGGAATTTGAATTGATTGGAATGATAAAAATTTTAATCTTACTGGTGTAGCATTTTGTACTGAGATGAGCGCGATCGCTATTACCCAGACAGCTATTACTACAGATATCAAAAATTTACTAATACTTTTCATAATTATTTACACCCCTCTCCATTGTAGAAGAGGGGTTAAAGATGGGGTTCTATTTCAGTTTAGCGATCGCACTTTCCATTTCTTGAGCGATGGTTTTGAGTTTTTCCGGTGAGTTGGTTTCTAAATAAACCCGTACCAGGGGTTCTGTACCAGAGGGACGTAGTAATACCCAGCTTCCTTCTTCTAAGTAAAGTTTAATGCCGTCTTTGCGACCGACTTCTTTAACTTTAATTCCCGCCACTTCTGTGGGTGGGTTTTTGGTGAAGGAGTCGATAACGGCGGTTTTATGGGCTTCGGTGAGGTGTAAGTCCAGACGATTATTGTAAAGCGGGCCGTCGGCTTCGGCGATCGCTTCTTTGACTAGTTGACTTAAAGGCTTACCTTCATAGGCGATCGCTTCGGCAACTAGCATATCGGCTAAAACGCCATCTTTTTCGGGAATATGCCCGATTACGCTTAAACCGCCGGATTCTTCACCACCAATTAATACGGTGGTTTCTCGCATTTTCTCACCAATGTATTTAAAGCCTACTGCTGTTTCATAAATTTGCAGCCCGTATTTCGCGGCAAAATTATCTAAAAGGTGGGTTGTGGCGACAGTGCGGACAATCGCGCCTGTTTTGCCTTTATTTTTGATTAAATGGCGTGCTAGCAACAGCAGCACAGTATTAGGGGTAAGGACATTACCTTGTTCATCAACAATTCCAAAGCGATCGCTATCGCCATCGGTGGCTAAACCTAAATCTGCTTTATCGGCGCGTACAGCTTCGACTAACTCAACGAGTTGTTCACCTTTAGGTTCTGGCATTCCGCCGCCAAACAAAACATCTCGCCAAGTATGGAAACTTTCTAGCTGTACCCCACTTTGTTGCAAAACTTCATCTAAATAGCCGCGAGAAGTAGAATACAAAGCGTCGTATTTTACCTTTAATTGGGCTTTTTTGATAGTTTCGACATCAATTAAGGTGTAGATAAATTGCAGATAATCGGGTTTCGGATCGAAAATAGAGATAGAACCCGATGGGCTATCACTAGGTGGCGCATCTGATGCACTTTCGATATTTGCCACAATAGTATCAGTTATCTCTGGTGTGGCAGGGCCAGCATAGTCAGGGATATATTTAATCCCACAATAGGGTGCAGGATTATGGCTTGCCGTAAACATTAGCGCCCCTGCTGAGTTTAGGTGACGGGCGTTGTAAGCAATTACTGGTGTGGGGCAATCCCGATCGGTAACTTTTACCGTCCAGCCTAAATCTGCTAGGACTTCGGCGGCTGTTTGGGCAAACTTATCAGCTAAAAACCGAGTATCGTAGGCAACCAAAACCGGTCTGTCTTTGCTATAGGCCGTTTCGAGGTAGCTAGCGATCGCTCTTGTTACTTTCCGCACATTGGGGAAAGTAAAATCGTCGGCGATGATTCCTCGCCAACCATCAGTACCAAATTGAATCTTGCTGGATTTGCTACTAGCGCTCATGGATGCCACAGACTCCCTTCCAACTTCGTTACTATAGGAAGCTTCGCGCAAAGCGTGCGTAGCCGCAAGTATCTTCATCGTTATTTTTTTTTCACACTGCTTGTTAGCGATGTCAATCCCCGATCGACCTTTTGCCAGTTACCACCTTTGGTCTTTAGTTGCCCCAGCGACAGGGCAAGAACGCTGGCATTGCCAGATGAGACGGGGGTTTGTCAAAGCGCGTCAGCATGAACCACAAGTGAAGGCACTGCTAGGTAAAGCAACTCCACCGCAACGCATTGGTATCCTCGCCCAAAAGGGGGTTTATGAATTTCACCATCACCGCCATTTATTAAAGCAATCGGATGGTGTGGATCAAGTCGCCAAACTACTGCAATTAAGCCATACCGATCATGAAGTTCAACAGCGAGTGCGGCAAATTTTGCAGAAATATCATAACGCGCCTTTGCTGTTGAATAAAAACATCCTCCAATTAACACCAGGGGATGAAGGCTTCCCGAAACCAATTTTAATTGACCAGGATGATTATTGCTTCCGTTTATATGCGGCTATGGATTGTGTCTTTATTGATAGCGATCGCACTTTACATATCCTTGATTTTAAAACGGGTAAAGCTGCCTTCGATCAGCGTCAAGCCTTAGTTTATCTCCTCGCTGCCCGTTATCTCTACCCAGGACGGGAAGCTGTGGCATCGTTCTATAATTTAGAGCTTTGTAAAAAGTCCGAGTTAATCCGCATTAATCATCACGAGTTAGCATCCTTAGAATTTGAATTAGCTCACATAGCCCAGCAACATCAGCGAGATTTACAAAAATATCATCAAGAAACCGGGGATTTTAGTAAAATTTTCCCCCCAAATCCCGGTTCTCACTGTCGCTTCTGCCCATTCCGCACCATCTGTGATTTTGCGGATTTGAAACAGCCTCAAGGTCATTCTATGCCGATTTTAAAGGGGCTAGGGGCTAGGGGCTAGGGAAGGGGGACAAGGAGGAGAAGGGGGACAAGGGGGACAAGAAATTTTAGATTTTAGATTTGCGATAGCGCAGCGTTAGCGAGTCCGCGAGCGTCTTTTGGATTTCAATCTAAAATCCAAAATCCAAAATTGTTTCAATGCCCAATGCCCAATGCCCAATGCCCAATGCCCAATTTAAAACGGTGGCAATTCTTTAAGAATTGTAAAGCGAATATGATTGATTGCTAGGTCACCAATGGCAATGTCTTCTTTGGTTAAGCGTTCGCCTTGGCTAGAAATGGTTTCAAAGGAGACTCCTTTGCCAATTTCGATGTGATACCAGCATAAACCCATAAAAAATCTGGTGGGATATGGCCCGGAATCGCCTATGTCATCGGGGTTAGATTCCATTGGTAGCCAGCCAATATTGGGAATGTAAAATTCTAACCAAACATGGTTAAAGTCTGGCTGTAAGGGTATACCTTTTAGTTCCCCGTTTGGTGGACATTTATACCTGCCTACTGTGCGGCAGGGAATACCATTCAAGCGACACAGAGCGAGTAAAACACCTACATATTCACCACAAGAACCTACTCCCCGTTCTAAAACCACATCGGGAGTATCAATGTATGGTTTAATACCATATGATAATTCATCGTAAACATAATTACGGATACTGTACATTTTCCGCAATAAATTGCTTTCCGAACCTGCGGCATCTCTAGCAGCGCGACGGACAATGGTAGAGTCCATTGCTAGATCGTCATCATCCACAAGGTAGCGGCTTTCAAATTCTGATGAAAGTGCGGGAATATCTTCTACGTCTTTGGGGGTAATGCGATATTTAATTCCCCGGACTTCTAAAGTCGCTTTCCAGCCAAAAATATGACGTTCGCCGGGGGTGAGGGTATCAAATTTAAATACTGCTACCCGTTGTCCATCAATTACTTCTTCTGTAAAAGGTAAACCAATGGGTTCAACATGTTTAATTTTTTGACGTTCTGTTTCCGATGGTAAAGCGATGCGCCATTCTAAATTGGTTAAATATACCTCTTCTAAAGGCGCTATCTCCTCAGCGTAGGACATTTCAATGAGATAGCCATTAGAAAGGGCGTAGCGCTTTTCTGGCTCGTAATGATAATACAGGGGATGAATGAAAGTGCGATCGCGGTATGTTAGCTCATGATTGGGGTCAGCATTAGGATTATCGCGAATATAAGGCTCTTCGGAAGCATAAGCGACATACAGGGTTTCTTTGCCTGTTTCCCCATCTTTATGGACAGCAATTCCTGTAGGCGAGTCAAAAGGCGTGAGGACAGTAAATTGAATTTCTCCCGTACCCCGATCTAAAGAAAAGACCGTTTGTTCTGTGCGATCGCTCACCCAAAGGGTATCTTGAGTCACCACTAAATTCTCGACACCGACCCCCGGCGCGTGAAATCTGGTAATTTCTTTGCGAGTCTCAGACTCATAAATTAAGATATAGCCTAACTTGTGGCAGCTAACATAAACAGTTGACTCCCAAACAGCCACGCCATCAGCCGGATAAGGCAATGTAACAAAATGCTCTAGACCTAAAGAATTGATTTGGCAGCGATATACACTGTTACCACGGGTTACCCAAAGGGTATCTTCCCATACTGCTAGACCAGTGACTTCTGTAAATTCCTTAACTTGGTGGGGATTGAGAATTTTGCTGTTGTCTGTGATGGGATCAATTTCTAGCAGATGTCCTTTAATAGTATCAATAGCAATGAGTCTATCTTTAATGAAAGCAATACCACCCAAGGCGGCAGCAGTTAGCGGTCGAATTGTTCTTTGCCCAAACATCTGGCTAACGGTCATACTGGGAAGTGGGAAACTCGTATTAAGCATATTCATTTAATCGGTTAGCACGCCTAAAATAATTGGTGGTAGTACGTCCCATGTGACCAAGTTGCAGATTTGTCTTGCTTACTATTATGAGTGCAATGTGTTCTAAAACAACTCTGACCCAGGAAATAACACATACTAATCCCCGGATGAGAAAGTGACAAATACCAGGAATCACATCTACACTATTACAATTTGGCGAGAGCCTGTATGTAACTTTAGTGGATGGTTTTTCCAGCCATCACTAAATTATGATCGAATTCTGTAACCATTTCCTGTGACTTACACGATGTCTGCTAATTCTCTGCCTGAAGGTGCCACTGTTTGGCATAGTTTAGAAGTTGATAAAGCGCTAGACCTGCTTGATAGCAATGCAGACAATGGCTTAACACCCCAAGAAGTTGAACAACGGCTGCAAAAATACGGCCCCAACGAACTTGAAGAACAGGGTGGCCGCAGCGCTTGGGAAATTTTGTTAGATCAGTTCAAGAACATTATGTTGTTGATGCTGATCGCCGTAGCTGTCATTTCTGGGGGTTTAGATTTGGTGGCTTGGCAAGGCGGTACCCTTAAACCTGGGGAAGTGCCATTTAAAGATACGATCGCGATTATGGCGATTGTCATTCTCAATGGTATCCTGGGCTATGTGCAAGAAAGCCGTGCTGAAAAAGCCCTTGCAGCTTTGAAAAAATTATCTTCTCCCCTAGTGCGCGTCATTCGCGATCGCAAACTCTTAGATGTCGCCGCCAAGGAAATAGTTCCTGGGGATGTGATGCTGCTGGAAGCTGGGGTACAAATAGCCGCCGATGGACGCTTGATTGAACAATCGAATTTACAAGTCCGGGAATCGGCGCTGACTGGCGAAGCGGAAGCTGTCAATAAACAAGCTACTTTACAACTACCAGAAGATACATCATTAGGCGATCGCATTAATGTCGTCTATCAAGGAACAGAAGTTGTTCAAGGACGGGGCAAGGTTCTAGTAACTAACACTGGAATGAAAACAGAGTTAGGCAAAATTGCTACCTTGTTGCAATCCGTAGAGAGCGAACCAACGCCTTTACAGCAACGGATGACCCAACTTGGTAACGTCCTGGTTACCGGTTCTTTGATACTTGTCGCCATTGTTGTTATCGGCGGTGTCATCCAAGCCAGGGGATTTAGCAACTTACAAGAACTCTTGGAAGTTTCCTTAAGTATGGCGGTGGCTGTGGTTCCCGAAGGTTTACCCGCCGTCATTACAGTTACCTTGGCTTTGGGAACTCAGCGAATGGTCAAGCAAAACGCCTTGATTCGCAAACTTCCCGCCGTAGAAACCTTAGGTTCTGTCACTACCATCTGTTCTGATAAAACTGGTACTCTGACTCAGAACAAAATGGTCGTGCAATCAGTTTATACAAATAATTCTACATTCCGAGTCACAGGACAAGGTTACGCGCCTACAGGTGATTTTCAATTAAATGAACAAAAAATAGCTGTAGAAGAATATCCGGAAATCTCCGCTTTACTAGTTGCTTGTGCTGTTTGTAATGATTCGGTACTACAAAAAGAAGCAGGGGAATGGGCGATTTTAGGCGATCCTACTGAAGGCGCATTAATGACCCTGGCGGGGAAAGCTGGTATTGAAAAAGACCAATGGGAGAGTAAATTACCCAGAGTAGCTGAATTTCCCTTTTCCTCAGAACGCAAGCGCATGAGCGTCATTTCTCAGGTTAAGGCGGTTGCTACTGGTGATTCTTCCGGCACAGATATTGACCCCGCGATCGCCGGTTTTCTGCGATCGGAACGGTATTTAATGTTTACCAAGGGTTCCCCAGAGTTAATTTTGGCGCGTTGTAGTCAAGTTTACTTAGGTAGACATGCGGCCCCCTTAACCGAAGCACAACGCCAACAAATTTTGGCAGAAAATGACCAAATGGCGAGTAAAGGGTTACGGGTACTAGGTTTCGCTTATAAACCCTTTAGCGAAATTCCCCCAGAAGGCTCAGATGAAACCTCAGAACAAGAGTTAGTCTGGCTGGGATTAGTGGGAATGCTGGATGCGCCACGCCCAGAAGTCAGGGCGGCTGTGCAAGAATGTCGAGAAGCGGGGATTCGTCCCGTGATGATTACAGGCGATCACCAGTTAACAGCCAGAGCGATCGCGGCTGATTTGGGGATAGCCGAAGAAGGCGCTCGCGTCCTTACCGGACAAGAATTACAGCGCATGAGCGATGAAGAATTAGAGCAAAATGTAGACTTAGTCAGCATTTATGCGCGAGTTTCCCCAGAACACAAACTGCGAATTGTTAAAGCCCTGCAACGCCGTGGTAGATTTGTTGCCATGACCGGGGATGGTGTTAACGATGCTCCCGCCTTAAAACAAGCCGATATCGGCATTGCAATGGGGATTACCGGTACAGATGTGAGTAAAGAAGCTAGCGACATGGTGCTGCTAGATGACAACTTTGCCACCATTGTCTCAGCCACAAAAGAAGGTAGAGTAGTTTATACTAATATCCGCCGCTTTATTAAGTATATTCTCGGTAGTAATATTGGCGAAGTATTAACCATTGCGGCTGCACCCTTAATCGGTTTAGGCGGCGTTCCCCTCACCCCCTTACAAATTCTCTGGATGAACTTGGTTACAGATGGTTTACCAGCCTTAGCCTTAGCTGTAGAACCCCCAGAACCAGATGTGATGAAACGTCCCCCCTTCAGCCCCCGCGAAAGTATTTTTGCTAGGGGATTGGGTTCTTACATGGTGCGGATTGGGATTGTCTTTGCGATTATCTCCATTGCTTTAATGGCTTGGGCTTACAACCATACCCATGCAGCAGGTTACAAAGGCGATCCTGAATCTTGGAAAACAATGGTATTCACTACCCTGTGTATCGCCCAAATGGGTCATGCTATAGCTATTCGCTCAAATAATCAACTAACTATAGAAATGAATCCCCTGTCCAATAAGTTCGTTTTGGGTGCTGTGGTTGTCACCACAATTTTGCAACTCATGCTAATTTATGTTCCACCCCTGCGAGCTTTCTTTGGGACTCATTTAATAGATAGTACAGAATTAGCTATTTGTATTGGCTTTAGTGCCTTAATGTTTGTCTGGGTGGAATTGGAGAAGATATTCTTCCGCATTATGGGCAAAAAAGCTGTGTGATGGGCATGGGGCATGGGAAGTGGGAAGTGGGAAGTGGTAGTTATATTCTCCCCAACCTTCCACACACCCACAATCTCTCCCTGATCTCCCCCCTCTCCCTCATCTTCCTCATCTCTCCACTATGTACCTCAAATCAATTCACCTGAGACAATTTCGCAACTACACAGATCAAAAAGTGGAGTTTAAAGCTGCCAAAACAATTTTGGTAGGTAATAATGCTCAGGGAAAATCTAATTTATTGGAGGCGGTGGAGTTATTAGCGACATTGCGATCGCATCGGTTAGCGCGCGATCGCGATTTAGTGCAAGATGGAGAAGCGATCGCGCAAATTAGCGCATCTCTAGAAAGAAAAACAGGTATTAGCGATCTCACCTTAACTCTTCGCCGTCAAGCAAGGCGCACTGTTGCACTTAATGGCGAAGCTGTGCGGCGTCAAATGGACTTTCTTGGCGTTCTCAATGCGGTAGAATTTTCCAGCTTAGATTTAGACTTAGTGCGTGGCGGGCCGGAAGGTCGGCGTAGTTGGTTAGATACTTTATTAATCCAACTTGAACCTGTATATGCCCATATTTTACAACAATACAATCAAGTTTTACGCCAGCGTAATGCCTTTTTAAAACATACCCAAGATATAGCATTTACTAGCCAACAATCAGAACAATTAGCTGTTTGGGATGCCCAATTAGCCACCACAGGTACAAGAGTAATTAGAAGGCGCGAACGAGCTTTACAAAGATTAGCGCCCATTGCAATTAATTGGCACTCTAGTATTAGTGGAAGTACAGAAAATCTCCAAATTAAATATGCGCCGAGTGTTCCTTTAGGGGAAAACTATCCACAACAAGTACAACAAGCTTTTTTAGATAAAATCCAGCAACGTGCTGTAGCCGAACTCCGCCAAGGTACTACCTTAGTAGGGCCTCATCGCGACGAAATAGAATTAATTATTAACCAAACACCCGCCCGTCAATACGGTTCTCAGGGTCAACAGCGCACCTTAGTATTAGCACTTAAATTAGCAGAATTACAATTAATTGAAGAAGTTGTTGGCGAACCACCCCTGCTCTTATTAGATGATGTTTTAGCAGAATTAGATCCATATCGCCAAAATCAATTACTTGATGCCATTCAAGATAGATTCCAAACTTTAATTACCACAACTCATCTCGGTTCATTTGACTCACAATGGTTAGATTCATCGCAAATTCTCCATGTAAAAGCAGGAGAAATATCATTAACCAACGCTATTTATTAAAGCGATGAATCAATCAGGTGTACTCGTAGGGGCGGGGTTTCCCCGCCCTAGTGAGAGCGCTTCGGGGCATGGCAGTGCCAGTGCCCCTACAATCAACGATCATCTGTACCTCACCAACTGGCAATCTGCTGTATGTTTCAGATTGCAGTTGGGTATAAAAAAATCGGATTATCTACACTTTATTGCTCGCACAACTAGGAGTCAGGATATTTTTCCGGATTGCGGGTAATTTTTGTGAATATTAATTGAGAAAGTTAAAAATAAATTTTATTATCTCAAGATAATTGTTACTGATTAATAAACCTAATTATCTATTAATACTGCTCGGTTAAGCTCAAAAACCTTAACCCGCGTAGGTTGTTGGGTTGAGGAACGAAACCCAACATTTGGGTAGCTCTGTTGGGTTTCGCAGAGCCTCAACCCAACCTACAATTTTCCTTAACCGAGCAGTATTGACTTATCTATTAAGTAAAGCGGTGCTAAAAAACTAACTAGATTAAGCAATGTAAAAATTTAGGAATTAATTTTTTTACTGAGGAATTTAGTCTTTACTAGCAATCTTTAATAATTTTCACTGTTTTATTTATTAGATTTAATATTTTTACCCTTGCTTTCTCCTGATATTACTGCTTATTTTAAAGCAGTAATTTTCTTTAGTGATTGAGTAAATCCTATTGCCCAAAACTAATAAACATGAGTAAATCTCTGGAAATTTTAGATATGTATTCACAAAACGAAATTGCCCACAAAGATGAAATTGCAGTTTTAGGCGCATCATTGCGAGAAATTGAACAGAAGTTACTCAAGCAATCCCAAAATACAGGAATCACGAGAATGTGGTTTCAAGGAGAAGAACCATATTTTGATGTATTCTTTGAATTAAAAAACGATGAAATATTATGGTTTCAATTAACACTACGCGGTAAAGCTATCTCTTGGGATAGTAAAAAATTAAAATTCCAAACTGGCACTACTAATGAAATGCATGACAACGATGTCAGCTTTTATGCAGCTAGTAAGACAATTGAAAATGATATGCAGACAGATTGGGAATTCGTTAATTTAGCCAAATCGATTTTGCAAACCAGAGCCGATGAAACTATTTTTGCCAAAGCTTTAGATTTATTTAATTGCCAAAATAAACAATAACTAATTCATTCTTTCTAATTTCTTGAAAAAATTAAGTACTAAAAAAGTTAGCATAGCACCGATTAATCCTAATTCCCATAAACCACAACCGGCGGCTATTCCCAAGGCTGCTGAAACCCAAACCGCCGCAGCTGAGGTTAATCCATGAATTTCAGTCTTTTGTGATTCATTAGAAGATTGGCGTAAAATCTCTCCCGCACCCAGAAAACCAACACCAGCAGCAATACCTTGGATAACTCGACTTAAAGCGTCAGCGCTGGGATTCATTCCGGCTGTAGATAAAGGGATAAGAGTATAAATAGCTGAACCCAGACTGACTAACATGTGAGTTCTCAACCCAGCCGGTTTGTGTCTTAGTTGTCGTTCTAAGCCGATGATTGCGCCACAGAGTAACGCGATGCACAATCTAAAGAGAATATTTTGCAAATTAAGGCTCATGTAGCATCAACATAGTTAGTGATAAAAAATATTTGCATAATGAATAA
The DNA here is from genome assembly GCF_002367995.1 of Calothrix brevissima NIES-22. GTDB lineage: Bacteria > Cyanobacteriota > Cyanobacteriia > Cyanobacteriales > Nostocaceae > Aulosira > Aulosira brevissima. The sequence continues at coordinate 4,217,617 of NZ_AP018207.1, read as the reverse complement.
TTAAATTCTATATAGCTATTGAACTTGATTGTTGAACTGATAAAGTAGAACTCAGCAACTCTTAATAAGCAATCCTTAACCAGGTAATTACAAATTATGAATTACCTTTGAGGATATGGCAGATAAATAATTTTAATTCTGCTAGTACTACTATTTATGATATTGGTTAAATGTAGTAATTTAAAGCTGTAGCTATGATTATTTAATGGCGATAAATAATTTAAACATCATATTCTACTGTAAATTGCTATATTTAAGCATACAGTCAAGATTTGCAGCAACGATCGCTATTTGAGGAGCTAGGGACATCCAATTTTTTAAATACCCAATCCATTTGTAGTGCGAGCGTCTCGCTCGCTGGTGTTCAAAAGCGAGCAAGATGCTCGCACTACGGAATTTGGGTAATTTATTTTTTGTAAGTCCCCTATTGGCTATTTGGCTACTAATTATTAACTTTTTTCACTCTTGCACAAACGGTTACTACTGTGACCATAACCAATGAATTACAACAGAGAACAACAAAATTGAGTGGACAAACTCTACTGGCTTGACCAAATTAAACTCCAAGACCGCGCCAAGGTAGGTGATAAAGCCTTTTACTTGAGCCGAATCATGCAGCGTGGCTATCCTGTAGTACCTGGTTTTGTTGTAGGTGCAGAAGTCTTGCAACAATTTTTAGAAAATCTTAATAGCTCGGAATCATTAGTTGCTGACTTACCTCATTCTTCGTTGTATTTGGATGTGAATAATTGGCGTCAGCTGCAACAAGTAGCCGGTCGTTTGCGCCAGGAAATTGTGACTGCTACTGTACCACTATCTTGGGTGGGAAAAATTCTCTCAGCAGCGAGAGAATGGGACAGCGACTATCTAATTTTTCGCCCTACGGTAATGGTACCAAGTGCTACCAAGGCGGGAAATATCTCAGGATTACTAGAGTCGGTTTTTTGTCCTTGTAATCCAGACGCGATCGCATCTGGGTTAAAGCGCACTTGGAGTCAATTATTTCGCGCTAAAAGTTTACTATATTGGCAACGAGCCGGAATTGAGCTAAAAAGAGTCAATTTTGCAGTTTTAATCCAGCCGGTGCGCAATGCGATCGCTAGCGGTTTATTTCATGCAAATACCTCTGGCTGGGAAATTAGCGCTACTTGGGGATTAGGAGTTGCGATCGCTAATGGTGAAGTTTTACCCGATGTTTACTATATTCACCCAGAAACCGGGCAGTTAATCGAGCAGCAGCTAGGTAGTAAAATCCTCGCTTATCGAATTGAAAATTCCGCAAATAAAGATAGTTTACAATCAGTCACGCCATCAGTACTGACATTAGATAATCATTGTCTAGTCGCCTATTTACTCGAAGAAAGCAAACAAAAACAGTACGCTTTACAAGCTGAATATCTACAACAAGTCATTATGTTGGGCAATCAGCTAGTCAGCGAACTAGGTAGCGAATTTGACATTGAATGGACAATTTCTCAGGTTAGCCCAGTACCCAAACTCTACCTCACTCAAGTTAGCGCCCCCCAATCTGCTATTCCCAACGTCCAGATTATTAAGGGGATAGGAGCCGCTAGAGGAAGAGTTACAGCTAATGCCTATGTAATTGCCAATTCCCAATTAAAACCAGAACAGCTACCTCAAGGCGTGATTTTAGTTGCCAAAGCCATCACGCCAGATTGGTTACCAATATTACAGAAAGTTATCGGGATTATTACAGAGAATGGCGGCTTGACTAGCCATGCAGCAATCCTCGCGAGAGAATTGGGTATTCCCGCAGTAGTCAGCGCTACAGATGTTACAGCCTTAATTCAACCAGGTGAAAGATTACTAGTAGATGGCGATCGCGGTGAAGTTTCGCGAGTGCGAGAAGAGATTACTTTAGAAAGGATCATAGCAAAAAGCGGTTCAGCAGAAAATATCGAAATCGATGATAATCATGCCATCTCTAATTCTTGGCAATCCCCACCATTACGTAGTTCTGGGCTACCTTCTCAACCGCTAATTGGTACTCAACTATTATTAAACCTCAGTCAAAGCAGCTTAATAGAGCAAGTCAAAAGTTTACCTGTGGATGGAGTCGGGTTACTGCGTTCCGAACTGATGATGTTAACCGTCCTAGAAGGACAACACCCTCATAGTTGGCTAGCCGATGGCAGACAAGCAGAATTATTAGAACGCTGGACTGAGGAGATTATACAATTTGCTTGTGGCTTTGCACCGCGAACAGTATTGTATCGCTCCTTAGATTGGCGATCGCACGAATTACCATCCGCTACCCAAGAACCTCAATCTACATCACAAGCCGTCTTAGGCGATCGCGGAATATTTAGCTATTTACTTAATCCAGCAATTTTCGAGTTAGAATTAGCCGCTTTAGCTAATGTGCAAAAAGCCGGATACAGCAACGTTAACCTGATGTTACCCTTTGTCCGTAGCGTCGAAGAATTTTCTTTATGTCAGCAAAAAGTTGTGCAAGCTGGATTAACTCAACTACCCCAGTTTCAACTCTGGATTATGGCAGAAGTTCCCAGCGTGCTTTTCTTGCTACCAGAATATGTCAAAGCAGGCGTGGCTGGTATTTCTATTGGTAGTAACGATCTTACCCAACTGCTTTTAGGAGTAGATCGAGAACAAGAACAACTAGCCAGAAGATTTAATGAACTTCAGCCAGCAGTAATGAGTGCGATCGCGCAACTAATCGAAATGTCCAAAGAAGCTGGTATCCCTTGTACAATTTGTGGTCAAGCGCCAGTATTGTATCCCGAAATCATCGATCGCTTAGTGCAATGGGGAATTACAGCCATTTCCGTAGAACCTGAAGCAGTAGAGCGAACATATCACGCGATCGCTCGTGCAGAACATCGCCTGATTTTAGAAGCCGCAAGGCGACAGTTGAGAGGAGGGTGAGGAAAAGGACAGGGAGGACAAGGAGGACAAAATCAATTCAAAATTCACGCATTCAGAAATATTTTTGACTTTTGACTTTTGACTTTTGACTTTTTCTGCCCCATGCCCATTATTTTATATACCCTGTTTCCCGTAAAAACTTGCGGAGGTCGGTGAAAAATTGAGTGCGATCGCTTTTTTTATAAGCCTGTTGCACTTGTCGCCAACCATCTTGTCCTTGACCTAGCATATATTTACTGGCTAAATAAGCCGCTAAAAATCCTTTACCGTCGTCGCCTTGTTGGCGAATTTCTTGGTAAGTTTGCCATAGTTCTTTAGTATTGCTGGCGATTAACTTGGGATAGCGACGGGTAACATCAACCATCTTTCCTTGGCGATATTGCCAAATTTGCAGTGGGTAGCCAGAAGCTGCGTAGGAACTAAAAGCATAAGCAAAGCGATCGTCGCGGCTGTTAAATTCTGGGATTCCGTCTTTATCTACATCTTTAAGTTGGTAACCAGCATTACCCCATTCATGACGAATTTGTTTATATTGCTGAGATTTACTGTCATAACGGTAAATTAGGGAATAAAGACAGCAGTGCGCTCCCCCTGTAAAGAAATCGGCAATTACTTCCGGTTCTTTATTACCATCTAAATCTTGTACTGGTATTTGATTTTTTTGTCCGTCTAACTCTCCAATAGGGCGATCGTATTCACTATCTTGGGCTAAATTCTGCTCTAAAATCCTTTGACCTGCACGAGTAATTTGTAATCGCACATTTTTATACTGGAATTCCTCCGGTTTGTCATAGGAAATTTGTGCCTGTACATTTCCTGATTTACCAGTAAGTGTTTCGGCTGTAGCAGCTTGAGCAAATAGCGCTACAGCACTCATAAAAGCTAAACCAATTAAAGATGGATTCCGAAACTGACGAATAAAATTCATTATGGGTGTTGTATATATTCAGACTGATTTTTACAACACTATGATAGTCATCAATATCGGAAAATTGCGGCAACTGGTGTGCTAAATAGTCAACAGTCAACCGTCAATAGTCAACCGTCAATAGTCAACCATCTACGATCCATTTTTCGCTTGTTGAGAATTGACGGGTGCTTCTGGTTGGGGTTTGCGAACCCATCCTAAAGTTACACGTTTCATAATTGCGTGCAACGCTGTCAGGATAATAAAGGTAATAGCAATAATTACTAAAGGCTGTTTTCCTAGAAGTTCTTCTACTCCTTTGGTTAATACCGCATCTGGCTGGGTGATGAAATCCCAGCTATTGAAACGTAAAAATCGCCCCCAGTAAATACCTATAGCTGAGAGGATATGAGTAATTAACTCAATTCTAAAAATCCATTGGCTTTGACCAATTAAGTGTAAATAGTGACCTAAATTAATTAAAGATATAACGTAAGCTTGAAAACCCGCTAAAATTACTAATAGATAAAGGGGAATTAATATTAAAGTAATAACCCATATTGATTGAATTGTGCGGATATCATCTATCAGATGAATTACATCGGTAAGTAGATAGGGTGCATTCGGTAAAAAGGCATAGAAAACGATTAATCCCAACCACCAAACCCAAGACCTGCGGCGATTTTTACGAAACAGCCAGACGCTTAAGGCTAAGGGTATAAAAGCTAGAAAAAGGTTCCAAGTCATCCATCTCATATTGATTTGTAAGACTTGGAATAATCTGTTCATTAATTCAATCAATTCCGCTTTCATAAGCTGACTCACAATGGTGTGATTGATTTAGGTTTGCTCTATGATGCTTCCAGGTAATTCTACTAAACAGCTATCAATCCAGGTTTGAGAAAATATATTTTTGTTACTATCCAATAAAATGTATTTACCTAGACTTGATACAAAATTTTTACGTTCCTACCCAAAAGAGATAATTGCTACTCTCTCATTTGTTACTTCAACAGGCTAATCTACTAGTATAGCGAGAAAATCTTGGTGGGCAAATCTGTGAACTTTAAAAGCAAAAGTAAGTTATAAATATTACTTATAAAATACTTACTCTGGTTCTTTACAGTACTTATTTAGCTCGCCAACTAACTTATCAGCGTCCTTACCTGCGGTTTTGCTTACGGCTGTTAGTGCTGTATCAATCTCGGCTCTTGCCTTTTCCAGTTTTTCTCTACCTGAGGGGGTAGCTTCAGCAGTTTTAGCTGCATTGAGAGCTTTAGCCGCTTTGGCGATCGCTTGACTCAAACTCTTAAAATTCTTGGCAAACCGACTTTGGTATTCTTGTAACTTTGGATCTTTAAGGTTTAATTCCTCTATGGACTTGGTAACAGCTTCTAAATCTTTAGATAGTTGTATGCTTGTAGTCACCTGCTGCCCTTTATTTTTGTCAATCAGAGAATTACCTTCATTTACTGCCTGAATCAATCGCTGACATTGAGAGGCTTTATTTTCATTGCAACCACTAAGCAATAAAGCAACACTGAGGCTAATCAGAGCAATAATATTATTTTTCTGCGAAACAGACATGAAAACTCACCATTACTAAAATTCCAACCATAGTATCTAACAATTCTGGAATTTTGTAGTGAGTTTGGGCATGGGGCATTGGGCATTGGGCAAAGACGCGATGAATCGCGTCTCTACAATTGTCATTTGCTCTCTGCCTCTCTACCAGCCTACTGGCAAGCCAAGCCTTTCTAAAGTATCCTCTTCTTGTAAAAGTGGCTGGATGTCTCGATCTATGGGAATTCGTCCTCCGGAAAGTACCAATGCACGTTGAGTTACTTTACCCAACCAATTGAGGTCATGGGAAGCTATTAACATTACTTGCACGGGCAAATTTAATAATACCTGGGCCAAGTGCCGCCGCCAATAAGGATCTAAACCGTTAGTTGGCTCATCTAAAATCAAAATGCTAGGCTCTAAAGCTAAAATTGACGCTAAAGCTGCTAGGCGTCTTTGTCCTCCAGAAAGTTCATGGGCTGAACGGTTGGCGTAGGCTTCTAGTCCAAAATCAGCTAATAATTCTCTGGCTCGATCTATGGCTAAAGCTGGCGGTACACCATAATTGCGGGGGCCGAAGGTAATATCTTCTAAGATAGTCGGCATAAATAATTGGTCGTTGGCATCTTGGAAGGTAAAACCAATATGACGGCGGATTTGAGACAGAGTTTGAGATTCTACGGGAATGCCATTAATCCAGATTTTCCCGCTTTGTGGTTGTTTTAAGCCGATGAGATTTTCTAGTAAGGTGCTTTTACCAGAACCAGTTGCACCCATTAACGCCACGCGATCGCCTGGTTGTAATTTAAACGAAATTTCGCGCAATACTGGCTCTTGATTGGTATATGCGTACATCAAGTTTTGCACCTCCACCACAGCTGCGTGGGGATGATGAATTGAAGATTGGGGATTAGATGTTAATGATTTCAAAATTTACAACTCAAAATGCACAACTGCGTTCTTAGTTACTTAACTGGTAAGAACCGATGGTTAAACAAGCCGCGATCGCACCTGCTATTAATATAGCCACACGCTCTTTTGGTTTTAATGTTGAGTCTATTGGTAATTGTCCGTTGTAACCCCGAACTACCATTGCGGTATAAACGCGCTCGGCTCTATCTAAACTACGGAGATATAAAGCGCCGATGGTGGCTGCACTGGTGTAGCGCAACCAGCCAGTTGTGCCATTTAAACCCCGTAATTGGGCGCTACGCTGCATTCTCGTGACTTCTGATAGCAAAATTTCTAGGTATTGACCTGCTAAGAGCAAATTTTCCTTTAACGCTAGCGGTACGGGTAAGCTTTTCAGGGCTATACCAAAACTATGGGGCGGTAAAGTTAACAAAAAACTATTCATCACAATTAAACAGATGAGAGAACGCACTAGCAAAAAACTCGCTCGTTCCCATCCCAAGGGCAAAGCTAAAAATGAGAGGAAGATTAACTCTGTACCGAGTAATTTTCCTAGCTGGGGAAGCTTTACCTGTAACACCCAAGCCCATAAAAGCGCGATCGCTCCATAAGCACCCAGGTTATACCAAGCATGATGCTTTAATAAAGCTGCCCCAATCACAATAATCAGAGCTATTTGTAAGCGTAAGGTTAAGGAAATTCTAAGCATTATTCGGTTTCACTACCTTAGCCAGCCCAAAGGCAACAGCAAAGCAAACAGCCGCACCTACCAACCCGGCAATACTCGTACCGATTGTACCTAAACCCTGAATGCCATAATCGGCTAAAGGTGTGGGTACAATCACCCGTACTTTTTTGCTTAAGTCAATAAAGCCTAAATTTCCGGCTACTCTTTCCAAGCCATCAGGCCAAGCTGAAGCAAATAGTGATAATACACCCGCCACAAGAACAATGCTCACAACTGGCACTACCCAGCCGCGAAATTGCTGTTGTTCCCCTGGTAACAAATCTGGCCTTTGCTTGGCAAGGTAAATTAATACACCTCCAGTAATTAATCCTTCACCAATACCAATGAGAATATGAGTTCCTGTCATGGCTCCTAAAACTATGGCGGCTGGTGCTGTTCCTGAAAGGGCTAGCTCAAGAGCGCAGGCTACAGCTGCAACTACCACACTTACACCAGCAGCAATCCCCGCAGCTAAGGGTAAACGCCCTTTAGAACCGCCAAATAGCCGTTGCAGAGTGTTAGTTAACCCCCAACCAACCCAAACGCCAATAAAGGCCATGTTTAAAATATTTGCGCCTAAGGCTGTAATTCCACCATCGGCAAATAGCACAGCTTGGATAATTAAGACTGTAGCAATACACAATGCCCCCGCCCAAGGGCTACCTAAAACTACTGCGGCTAAGGTTCCCCCTAACAAGTGACCGCTTGTACCCCCTGCTACAGGGAAGTTTACCATCTGGGCAGCAAAAATAAAGGCTGTGGTTAAACCCAGTATAGGAGCGCGACGAATCCCAAAAGCATTTTGCGATCGCCCTAAAGCCACAAAGAGTGCTGCCGTACTCGCTAAACCAGTAGCTCCTGCAACTGGTAAAGAAACAAATCCATCAGGAATATGCATGATGTGCCCCGTGTGTCATGTTTTGCTTCACACAAATTTCTCAATTTATCTGCGGCATTAAATTAATAAAAAGCAGAAAAACCACCTTTTATACAATGCCCTATTGGGGGATTTTATAGTGATACTTTCGGTAGATTGACAATAAAATATTGCATAAATAATATAGTTATTTTCTAATATGTATATTTTTATTAATTTGTTGTTAAATTCAGTAATCAAATGAGCCAAAAACACTCTATTGATTGATGTTATGTAGATGATTTAACACACAATAGAGTAGATAAATAGTTGAGAACTAGTTGTAAATATTTATATTTATCTATCTTTAGCAGCATATCCATTTGATATTTATCTATTTTGACAGCAAGTTAACCAAATATTTACCGATCAATTAGACAATACAAAACCTGCTTAACAAAATAGCTATTCGCCAGACAAATCATTATCTATGGGGAAACATAATTTTTCCCCTATTGCAAATTTTTAGGCAAGACTTAGCTGCTAATTAGCAGATAGTGCAAATGTAATTTGGATCACAAAAAAGCTTTATAAAAATTCTTATTAGTCAATAGTCAATAGTCAATAGTCAATAGTCAACAGTCAACAGTCAACAGTCAATAGTCAATAGTCAACAGTCAACAGTCAATAGTCAACAGTCAACAGTCAACAGTCAACAGTCAATAGTCAACAGTCAACAGTCAACAGTCAATAGTCAACGCTATTTTCAAGACAGTCAATCACGAGAAAATCTCTAGCCCCTAGCCCCTAGCCCCTAACCCCTAATCTCGCAACTCGAATGTCTGCCAGAATAATTGACAATAATTCTTATTTCTTTTAATATACACAGAAGTAATTGCAAATTGTTTGCAATACTATATTCTAGCGCTAACAGCAGTTTAATGTCATGCCCAGTAACTTAGCTTTGGGAAAAGAACAACTTTTAAGCCGTCGTCAATTACTGAAGCTGGGTTTAGGTAGCACTGGCGTAGTCGGAGCAGCAGCGCTTTGGCAAATGGCAAATCACAGCCAGTCTATTGTCAAAGTTCCACCTACAGAAATTGCCGCATCTGAAGGCGTAACTCAACCGATGAAGATGCTGAGAAATTTCGATTATGGGACGCTCAAGCATGAAAATGGGCGTAATATCCGCGAATTTAGGCTAACTGCGGGAACTTCCGTGATTCAACTAAATAGTGCTGTTTCCTACAATATCTGGGACTTAAACGGGCATATCCCAGGGCCCACACTCAGGGTTAAACAAGGTGAACGGGTAAGGATACTCTTTCTCAATAAAGCTGGACATTCTCACTCTTTACATTTTCATGGGGTGCATTCAGCCGATATGGATGGAATTCGCCCAGTCAGTAACGGTAGTGCCACAATTTATGAATTTGATGCTGAACCTTACGGGGTTCATTTGTATCACTGTCATATTGAGCCTGTTACTCGTCACATTGCTAAAGGGCTATATGGGATGTTCATCATCGATCCACCCAAGCCACGCCCGCCAGCTGATGAAATTGTCCTAGTTATGGCTGGGTATGACGTAAATGATGATAGCCACAATGAGTATTATGCATTCAATGGATTGCCCCATCACTATATGGACAATCCCATCCGCATTTACAAGGATCAGTTAATTCGGCTTTACGTGCTGAATATTATTGAATACGATCCAGCAGTTACTTTTCACCTTCATGCCAACTTCTTTAATGTTTATCGTTCAGGTATGACTATGACTCCGAGCGAGAAAACAGATGTGATTACGATGGGTGTGGCAGAAAGACATATTCTGGAATTTAGCTTTCGCTATCCAGGTAAGTATATGTTCCATCCTCATCAAGATGCGATCGCAGAAAACGGTTGCATGGGTGTCTTTGAAGTCATCAATTCATAACACATTGCAGAGATGTTACCTTGGTCGATCGCTTTTAAAATGGCAAAAAATGCGCGATTTATACCTGAAATCGCAATTTTGCGTTACTTAATTTATAGGTCGTGAAAAAAAACTCAAATTAATTTGATTAATGTTTAAAAATTTTGCCTAAATGATACTTTATGAGGTAAATTTTGCAAATTCTCAGCACATTTGCACGCCCTTAGCAAATATGCGATCGCAGAATCATTCTGTTGAGAATTTGCCGCGATTGCTAGGATATCTGCCAGCAATCAACTTATTTAGGCATAGTCACTCTGTTGAGGAAAGGTAGTTATTTATTTAACTATCTATTTCCACAATTCTTCATGCAATTAAAGTGTCCCATGATACATATTCATAAGTATTTAGGACATAAAAATTTAGGCACTAAATATTTAGTGTTATAAGTTTAGCTTTTTTAGCGATCGCATCGATATCGCTAAAAATTCCTGCCAATATTTCTACGTTGAGGTTTCCTGATGACATTCAACACAGACGCTGATTCAGTTACTGGCGATTTACCTAAACAGTTAGATATCGCCACAATTTGTATTTACGGGTTGAGTATCTTATCTGCGGGTTTATTCCTGTTTTTACCGTTAGTTAATTTACTTAGCCCTAGCCCTTGGCAACGTTATATGGGCGCAATACATGGAACAGCAGCCTTATTAGCAGTAGTTGTCATTGCTTATGCCGGACACATGGCATTTCCTTTACTGCGAGGAGTAGGCAAAATTTTACCCCAAATGCGCACTCTAACTTTTTGGGCTACATGCCTATCTTTTATGGCAATTGCTTCTGGTAATTGGGTGTATATGCGTTACCGTGCACCTATGGGTGGTGCCCGCGCTTGGTTAACTAAAAATACACCTTTAGTCCATTACCTGTTCATGGAATACCATGAATTTACAGTGTTATTTACATTTCCTTTGGGAGTAGCTTGTACCTGGATTTTGTGGAAGTATGGCGACTCAATTTTAGAGAAAAAGAATCGTGTAGTTCTCAATGCCACTTGCGTTGCTTTAATGGCAATGATGTTCTTTGCAATTGGCGGTTTTGTGAGTGGATTAAACGTCGCTAGAATTCATAGTTTGTAAGTACTTGTTTAGATAATTGGCAAATAATAATTATCCATTAGGAGGTTATAACTAATGGTTCATAAATTATCGCGAGATTCTCAGGCATTGCCCGTATATGTCAAGTTTTGGCACCGCTTAAAAACCTTTCCTAAAGGATTGGCAGCAGGTTCTCAAACATCTCCCACTGTTTCCGGCCCGGCAGCCGCAGCATTAATTAGTGCGGCATTTAGTTGCTTTATCTTAATGGTTAACCAACACATTACATCGGCTTTTAAACCTTGGGAAAAAATTATTTGGAGCTTGGGAGATTGGATACCAGGTAGTCACAATCCTAATCCGTTATCTGGTGAAATTGGCAGCTACTCTGGTAAGGAAACTGTGATGTTAATTGGCTGGTTAATTAGCTGGTTAATCCTCAGTAAATTTTGGCAAGATAAACAGATTAAAGCGAGAACTATTTTTTTCTGCTTATTTTGCTTTTTGGTAGCTGCAACTGTGATGAATTGGCATCCTTTATTCCCCTATTTACCTTTAATGCCAACATAAGCAGCATTTTGTGAATTTTTGCAAGATTTTTTGATTTGTTAATTCATCAAACTCTAGGAGGAAGGGAAATATGCAAACAGAAAAATATAACCAACAAATTCGCCAATTACACCATTATGTTTTGGCTATGGTGAGTGTTTTGGTGTTATTTGCTTTGACTTTTCCCATTGCTTGTTTGCGAGTCAGTCAAAGCCATAAGTACGGTAATGCAGCTTTAAAATCTCTATCCTGGGATGAACCTCAAAGACCTGTAACTTCTTATACCTCACTGGCTCCAGCTAAAAATCAAAATTCTCAGTCTGTGAAGTAAACTATTCTGCTTTTAAGTTGCATATTTCATCATGAGGGCTGTTGACAGTTAACCGTTGACAGTTAACAGCCTTAATTAGTAATGCTTTGTCTCATTAGTTGTGAGAAGTTGGTGGTGATTAGATCCCCGACTTCTTGGAGAAGTCGGGGATCTAGCAACCCCATTGACTGTGTACTCTTGACGATTGGCAATACTACCCAGATAGTTTTTGCTATCAAATCTCAATGTTTTTAACTGCTTTAATAACAGTCTTATCCCTGGTAATAGCTAATTTAGGCGTTTAAATGCATTTTTTCGGCTGATATAGTTAAATCAAGGCACATAAATAAATTAGAAAAATTATTAAATTCTGGTTAATCTTTAGTAGCTAGTTGATAAATAGTCGCATTATATGTGAAAGTACAATCTATGACAAATTGTCGAAGAAAACTACTGCTTGTAGTTTGAGATGTGGCAATTGCTATCCACCAAAATCATCACCAAAGCACAAATGATAAAATATCGCTATATCTGTCTCGCTGTTGCTGCTGCTGCCATTGTTAGTTTAAGTTCCTGTAACAGTACACCCACAGCAGAAAATCCCGCTACACCATCTGCTAACTCTAGCGCTCAGGTGGCTGAAACAACAACTCACAGCAATCACGGTAGTAAAGCGAAAATTAACATCAATACTGCGATTTTGTCGGAATTGGATAAATTTGAGGCACAGTTAGGTGTTCCCGCATTATCCAATAAAATTCAAGCTAATCGACCATACGCTAGCCCAGAAGATTTAGTTAGCAAGAAAGTCATTACTCAAGAAGAGTTTGACAAAATTAAAGATGCAGTAACTGTGCAAGAGGTTGTGCTTACAGGTGAAGCCAAAGATGTTGATTACATGACAAAGCTGGGCTTAATGAAAGGACATCTTTTAGTCGCCCAAGAACTTTTGGATCAAAATCAGCCCAAACAAGCCGAACCTCATATTGGACATCCGGTGGAAGAGATTTATGTAGATGTGGAAGAGCAACTAAACGAGCGCAAAGTCAAGGAATTTAAGACTACTTTGGTGAGTTTGCAAGATTTGGTCAAATCTAATCCCAAGAATCCTAAGCTTAAGACTGATTTTACCGCTTCAGTGCAATCAGTTGATGGCGCGATCGCGATTTTACCAGAAGCGCAACGTTCCAAACCTGGATTTGTGCTGCAAGTGATTAACGGCTTATTAGATGCAGCTAACTCAGAATATGGAGCTGCGATCGCTAATGGTAAAATAGCTGCTGCAATTGAATATCAGGACTCCCGTGGCTTTGTTGTCTACGCTGATGACTTGTACAAAGGAATTGCTAGCCAAATAGCACAAACCAGCCCGGAAGCAAATAAAGCCATTGAAGCCAGTTTTACCGACTTACTGAAAGTTTGGCCTGCGGCTATTCCACCTGCTACATCAGTCAAAACCCCAGAAGAAGTCACCAAACTGATCAAAACTATTGAGCAAAACTCTCAAAAAATTATCGATAAAACTAGCACCCAAGCACAACAATAATAATTGGCTTGGACTATATAGGGAAACAGGAGTTTAAAATAAATTAATAATGAGAAAATCGTTAGGAGCTAAAAGTTAAAATCTTCGTAACTTTTAACACTTCAAAAAAGTATCATCCTTAACTTATTTCTCATTACTCTACATTCCTAACCTTTGCTAAACTTAACAACTGATGCAAGAGCTTGACCACAAAAAGACTGTCGATTTATTAAACGCCATCATGGAATTTGAACTAGCAGGTGTAGTCCGCTATACCCATTATTCCTTGATGGTGACTGGCCCTAACCGCATTCCCATCGTGGCTTTTTTTAAAGCCCAAGCTAGTGAATCTTTACTCCACGCTCAACAAGTAGGAGAGATTTTAACAGGTTTAGATGGCCATCCTTCCTTGAAAATTGCGCCAATGGAGGAAAGTTACCAACATTCAGTTAAAGATATTTTGGCTGAAAGTTTATCCCATGAAAAAAAGGCGTTGGATTTGTATAAAGCTCTGTTAGAAACTGTCACCAATGCCAGTATCTATTTAGAAGAGTTCGCCCGTGGCATGATAGGTCAAGAAGAGATGCATAATCTTGAATTGAAAAAAATGTTACGTGATTTTAGTTAATAGTCATTAGTCAAGGGTCAATGGTCAATGGTCTATATTATGACTGTTGACTGTTGACTGTTGACTGTTGACTGTTGACTGTTGACTGTTGACTGTTGACGTTGGACTATTAAAAATGGATTTTAGTACTGCCTTACCTACGTTTGTAATTACACTCCGAGAAGGAGTAGAAGCAGCCCTTGTGGTTGGGATTGTGCTGGCTTTACTAAAAAAAGGCAAACAATCTCGACTCAATTCTTGGGTATATGCTGGTGTTGGTGTTGGGATTGCTATTAGTGCATTTATCGGCGTACTTTTTAGCTGGGTAATTCAAGGCTTAGGCAAAATTAATCCTCAATACACATCTGTAGTTGAGCCAATGCTCGAAGGTGTCTTCAGCGTATTAGCGATTATCATGCTCAGCTGGATGTTAATCTGGATGACTCAACAAGCCAAATCGATGAAAGCTACTGTTGAGGGAGCAGTTACAGAAGCGCTGACACAAAAATCAAATGCAGGTTGGGGTGTTTTTAGCTTAATTCTAATTGCAGTAGTTCGCGAAGGTTTTGAAACGGTTTTATTTATTGCGGCTAATTTTCAACAAGGATTTATGCCCGCTTTAGGTGCTATTGGTGGTTTAGTAAGTGCGATCGCCATTGGCGTTATGTTATTTAAATGGGGTATCAAAATTAATATTCGCCAATTCTTTCAAGTAATGGGTATTTTATTAGTTTTGATCGTAGCTGGTTTAGTAGTTTCGGCTTTAAAACATTTTGACGAAGCTGTTGCCAACCTAGCCTTGAGTAGTCGCGCTACTGAAAGTCTGTGTTTTTATTACGAGCGCTTTACCAAAGTACATTCTTGTATTTTAGGCCCAATGGTTTGGAATACAGATAAAATCTTACCCGATGAACAATTCCCTGGTGTGATTTTCAAAACTTTGTTTGGCTACAGAGAACATCTTTACCTGGTACAAGCCGTCGGTTACTTAACATTTTTACTAACAGTAGGCGGTGCTTATTTCCGCAGTATCGCTGGTGGTGCTTCTCCACAGCCCAAAAATATCAAACCCATTGCCTAAATTTTAAAATAAGCATAAGTAGTGGCGTGGCAAGGCTAAAATTTTGCAAAAAAATGTAGGTTGGGTTGACGTAAGGAAACCCAACACCAGCATCTATGTTGAGTTTCTGAAATTCATGTTGGGTTTCGCAAAGCCTCAACCCAACCTACATCTAATGCACTATTTTATTTGTGTCAGTTCAGTAGGGTGTGTTACGCCGCAGGCTAACGCACCATTAATATTTTAGATTTTAGATTTTGGATTTTAGATTGAAGGCTGAAAAAAGCCCTCAATTCATGATTTTGTAGATAAAACCTGCGTTAATTGCTGACAGGTTTTTTCTATTGCATTAATACTACCTGGATTCACTAGCCCATAATAATCAAAAGTATAAACTCGGTTATTTTGAGTAGCTTGAAGTTTTTGCCAAAACGCTTCCTTTTTTAAAGAATCTAAAAGTTGCGGATCTGCATTATTAACTACTATTAAAATATCTGGATTTGCTTCTAAAACTTTCTCGGCTGATAGGGTTACATAACCACCTATGGGGCTTGTTCCTTGGAGTTCAGCTACCAAGTTTTTCGCTTGAAACTTTGCTAATAAATCCCCCGCCCAACTATTTTTATTCGGTGCTAAAATTGGTTGACGACTTACTAACACTAATGTAGAAGGACTTTGATTTGATTTAGTTGCTAAAAAATCTTTGTAGCGGTTTAATAAAGGTTGAGGATCGGCATTAATTAACTCAGCTAATTGTTGAGTTAACTTTTCTAGAGCTTCCCAATTTTTAACTTGGGTAAGAAGAGTAGGAATTTTTAAATCTTTGAGTTTTTGAATAGGTTGATTAGAAAAACCTTCTGCACCAATCACTAAATCTGGCTTTAACGCAATAATTTTTTCTAAATTAGGTGGAGTTTGTCCTTCACTTACACGCGGAATATTAGCAAATCTTGCATCATCTTTAAATAATCTACTTCCAGTAATCCCTACTAGCTTTGTTGCATCGAGTTGGTAAATAATATCAGCTGCTAGAGAAGAGAGAGCCACAACTCTTTTAGCAGGTGCTTTTGCTACTTCCTGAGAGTTGGGGTTTATCGGTGAATTTGTTGATGGCTGCTGAATAGTTGCGTTGTTACAAGCAGTAATTAATATAGTTAATAAAACTCCGAAAATAGGTAATAGCCAACGACGCAGCATATCAAAATCCTTGATGAATTGTATAGATAAAAATCTCTGCACAAAATGATCGGGTTTCTGGCAAATTTTCATATTATACAATTCTTTACAAATAAAAAGCGAGTAGAATCACTAGCCAAAATCTATAAATCAGATGATGACTGCGTTACTCGCTCGGAACTATACAAGGCTTATTGAGAAATCCTATATTTAATATATAGTAATAATTCCTAAAATATTACAGCCAAAAAATATTTTTTTGAAAAATTATCAGATTTTTTGCGATATTTTCTCCTTTATCAATAATTCACTGAATTTTTAATTTTCTATTGACATTGTGTTGAAAAATGTTACTTCTTAGACTGAAATATAAGTCTTCGTAGAAAAGCATCTTGGGGATTTATTAAGTTACCTTAAAGCTGTTCTTTAACCTTTATATAAGGTTGGGATAAAGTTTATTCATTATCAGCTAAATCTTCTGGTGTATTACAGTTAAATAACATTTCTGGTTCTAAGACAGGTAGAACTTGTACAGAATGTTGCTTCAGCCATTGTTGAAACGATCGCCCCCCTTGATTGATAAACTCTAAGAGTTGCGGTAAACAGCGACGGCGATAAAAACCACACAGAGGTTCCCAGCCTTTAGCATGATGAGCCAAAGCTGCGATCGCATCATCTCCCACAGTATCAAGTCTAGCGATCCATTCTTGCAATACCTCAAGCTTTAACTTAGGCAAATCGCAAGCCAGCAACAGCACCCAGTCGGTTTGTACTTGCGCCAGTCCTTGAGAGAATCCGACTAGGGGGCCGTGGGAGGGGGATGAGGGGGATGAGGGGGATGAGGGGGACAAGGGAGACAGGGAGGATGAGGGGGATGAGGGGGATGAGGGGGATGAGGGGGATGAGGGGGACAAGGGGGACAAGGGGGCTAGGGGGGTTTCTGGGATAAATTGACAACCTGGTAAAAGTAGGTGTTGATAGCGTTCTGGCCAGGGAGTGACTACATAAACGGTATCAGCACAAGCTTGAGCAATGCTACAAACGCGCTGTAGCATTGGTATTCCTTGTATGGGAATTAGGGCTTTATCTTCACCCATCCGCGTACTTTGTCCACCTGCTAAAACGATGGCTGTTAGTTGGTTATTTAGAGACGCGATGAATCGCGTCTGTACAATTTTCATTTTTCCTCCTTGTCCCCCTTGTCCCCCTTGTCCCCCTTGTCTCCCTGCCCCCTGCCCCTCATCCTCTACTCTGGCTTTGCTGTACTTGTTGCCATAATTGTTCAATGCTTTGTGCTGGTGCAAGGCATTTTAAACCCTGGCAAACTAAGCCTATGGTGTTTTCTGGTAAATTTGATACTGCTGCAAATACTACAGTCGGCAAGTATTTGGGCATTAGGGACTTAATTTGTTCAGTATTACTACGAATAATGGTTGAATTTCGATACCAATCTAAAGCCGTAAATAAACTGGGACAAGCTTGTGGCGAACGAGCCATAACAGTCTTGAAGGCTTTTAAACCTTGCTCGGCTAAATCTAGATAATGCAGATTGTCGGTGAGTAGGGTAAGACGCACAAGATTAGCGATCGCAATTCCGTTGGCTGAAGGTGTAGCATTATCTACATAGCTGCGTTCGCGGACGATTAAATCTTGGCTAGCGTCAATTGCGGCGTTATAGTAACCACCCAATTCTACACTCCACAGAAATTCATTAAATTCATCTTGCAGCGCGATCGCTTTTTCTTGCCACAATGAAGCGGAAGCTATATCTCCCATTCCCAGGGAAGCTTGGTGTAAATCTAGCAGCGCCTTAATAAAAAAGGCGTAATCTTCAGACTGGGCTAAAATATGGGGTTGTTGATCGTAATTGAGTCGATGAAAACGCCCATCGACAAATTGATGCGCCAAAATAAAGTTTGCCGCCTTGGCTGCAAGTTCTAAATATGATAATTGTTGAAAGACAACCGCCGCCCTAGCTAAACCAGAAATCATCAAGCTGTTCCAAGCCACAATCATCTTTGTATCTGTGACTGAAGGAATCCGCCCCGGCCAGTTATAAGTTTTCGCTTCTTGATTATCACGCGCTGGGGGGAAAGTATCTAGCGATTCAGGCGTATTTCCGTAGCGTTCAGCAAATAGCTTATCTAGAGCAACTTCTACACTTTCACTGAGTTGTCCAGCTTGTAGCCGTTGCAACACATTCTGACTTTCAAAATTACCGCTAAGAGTGATAGTAAATTGCTTTTGTAATTCAGCGAGTTCTTCATGTGCGAGTATTTGTGAGAGTTCGCTGTAACTCCAAACGTAAAAAGCACCTTCTTCTGGTTCTGCGGCTGAGGGGTCGATGAAACTATCAGCATCTTGAGCTGCATAGAAATAACCTTCAGGAGCAGTCATTTCTCTTTTAAGCCATTGTACAGTTTTAGCGATCGCTCTTTCAAAAGCTGGTTCTTGTACTCCCACACTCCATAAATTCGCCAAATACTCGACAATTTGCCCGTTATCGTAGAGCATTTTCTCAAAATGGGGTACTGTCCAAGTCGGGTCAACAGTATAACGGTGAAAACCACCACCCACATGATCGTAAATTCCACCCAATGCTAAATCTAGTCCTCGCTGAGTAACAACTTGTGTGCCATCATAGCGAGAAGAAAAATTAAATCTATTTAAACGCGATACCAATTCCCCATAAGGAATCATCGGGAAACTATTACCAGATTGATTAGGCGTCAGTATTGCTGTACAAGTTTCCCAAGCTTTACGCAGTAATTCCTGTTCTGCAACATCAGCCGCCGTACCATCTTTTAATACCGCCGATGTCAGTAATGCTTCCACCATAGCCGCTTTGCGCTGCTGCAAATCATCTTTTTCTGTATCGTAGTAACGCCGCAGCGCTTGCAGCACTTGTAAAAACCCTGGACGACCGTA
Organism: Calothrix brevissima NIES-22; assembly: GCF_002367995.1. Classification (GTDB taxonomy): domain Bacteria; phylum Cyanobacteriota; class Cyanobacteriia; order Cyanobacteriales; family Nostocaceae; genus Aulosira; species Aulosira brevissima. The sequence goes on along the minus strand of NZ_AP018207.1, from coordinate 4,198,575 downwards.
ACGCGGTTCTAAAGGGAAATAAGTACCAGCGTAAAATGGTACTAGATCGTCTGGAGAAAGAAACACATTTAACGGCCATCCCCCCTGACCGCTCATCATTTGCAAAGCTTGCATGTAAATGCTATCAATATCCGGTCTTTCTTCCCTATCTACTTTGATGGGTAAGAAATTAGCATTCATGTACTCAGCAATCGTCAAATCAGAAAAAGCCTCACCTTCCATGACAGTACACCAGTGACAACTAGAGTAGCCAATAGAAAGAAAGATAGGGAGATTTTTTTCCTTTGCAGTCCCTAGTGCTTCATCACACCAAGGCCACCAATCAATTGGATTTTCAGCGTGTTTGCGGAGATAGAGACTCTTAGCTTCAACAAGACGGTTAGTCATGATCGGATGGAAGTTAGTTGCTTTCTTTGCCCAGTCTATCGCTCCCCAGCCTGAGTGCAGCAGTTAACTTTCACTCACAAAAACTTAAAGCATCAGACATTTATAGAAAGCAGCCATAGACTGATATTGAGAAAAGTTGCATTTTTTATTAATCAACTGTCCAAACAAACTATAAAATTTACTTAATACAAGCAATTAAAATAATTATATTATTTTATGAATAACCAGGAATCGAATCCAATTCAAAACGAAGACCAGCTAGATTACAAAGTCTTGTTAACTAATGCAAAGCAGGCCTTAAAAGTTCAATACCAGAAGTCAGCCGCTTTAGCATCACAATTGGAAGCTATCAAAAATCAGTTAGAGCAAGTTCAAGCTGAAAACAAAATTCTTAGAGAAAGCACCTATGAAGATGTAATTAAACACTTTGAGACGCGCACCCAAGCAGCAGAAGTAAGAGCGCTCAAAACTGAAGTACGCCAAAAGTTCCTCGAAGCAAATGGTTGTCAGGATGACGATAGCTTCGATACTCTATGGGAAACTATTAAAAATCAAATTCAAATCCAAGATGGTGATCTGAAAATCATTTCTAAAAATGGAACCCCTAAGTTCACCTTCACAGGTAAATTATTAAGTTTGAAGGATTTTATTCAATCCCTCAAAGAAAATCCCACCTCTAGAAAGTTTTTCTTGGATTAGCACCCCTATGTGGAAGTTAAAAGTCAAAAGAATTGTATTGCGGGCTTTTACACCATGTTTTACTAGTACTTTGCCACATTAATAATGATGGAAAAATTATTACGTAGTAAGGACTTGATTCCTTATCTTCAGCACAATATGTACTGACTACGTAGCCATAAAATTAATGTGGTGAACTACTACTAGGAATACGTTCAATTTGTGCGTAGCCAATGAAAATTAATTGTTTACCTTGAGTTTCTAAGCGATTGATTCGCATAGTAATGCCATCAAGATCAAAGCGATCTAAATCAACCATCCGATCCAAAATTTCAGCTAATACAGCGCTCAAAGTTTGAGAAATTTTCCATTGAGATTCTGGCACAGTATCTACTTCAAACTTTGGGTTACAGAACACAAGGCGGCGTCGCCGTTCAATGCTGATGGTTGCACTTAAGCTAATCGGCACAATTTCACCATTACTGAGATCGGCTTGTGCGAAAATCCTTACCCCATTATTAGGTAACAATTTGAACTGAATAGCTTCAAAGGAAACGAACTCACCACCAAGTATGTCACTTAAAGCAGGCAGAGAAAGATTTTGTAGCCGCGTTTTCACTAGTTCTGCCTGAAAAGCTTGGTTAATCCCAGCTTCTGATAAAGTAACTTGGGCAATAGCTTGGGTTGGTTGTTTGAGAGTCAATTTTCCTCTCAGAACATTACTAAAATCAATTACTACAGCATCTGTCTCAAAAGATAACTCTTCCGCTTGGAAATCTCCACGAATGACTAGTCCACGCCCATTCATTTTGAAACTATCGATGCTACCTTGCAAAAGTTTACTCGAAGGATGACATTTGACAAAAACTTCTACAGACTCGCTGTGAGTAAATAAGTAGCGAATTGTTTTGCTAGCAACGGTGTTAAGTAAACGCTCTCCCCAATCACCGTCAGTAGGATTGGCTAAACTTGTTAGACTATTGAACATAGAGATTGCCTCCGTAAAACTTCTTTGGCTTAATTATCAATGCCTCTGAGCTAGTTGAAGACATACTCTAGGAGTCACGCTAGCAAGCTCCTACCTCATTTTATCTTCTTGTACAGAATACACTTAGGTGGGCAACTCCCCAGCTTATCAGGGTTTTGGTGGGAATTGCCTACAATTAAACTTCAAGTCTAGGCAATTTTTCAAAAGTCAAACCAGATTCCTATATTTACTTTCTAGCTTTAGCCAGAGAATGCACCTGAATCTATTTCCCACTCCTGCTTCAACAATTCTTTGTAAGTTGTTTCCTGAATCAACATCTGCTCATACAGTTTGAGCAAAAATTCCTGGGCTTGTTCAAGAGACATATATTGCACTTGGTTAGCAAAGCTTCTCAGGCTAAATTCTTGTTCTAAAGATAATTTAATGGGCTGATTCATTTCTGGCTCCTATGCCCAAATTGGGCGACAACTAGAGGTTGAATGCTGACTAATATTCGTCTGGCTAATTAACTCGCTGATGTCGGTAACTCATGCACTCATTTAGGTATTCGGCATTCGCTTGTTTAGTGGTTCACCACATGAGAGCGACAGTTTTGTGTAGTTATATTAAATACTATAACAAAATATTTACAAAATGGAGTCTGGTGAGATACACACCTAAGCAAAGAAACATTATTTGTGATTTGGCTTGCAGATGGGGATTTTTCCCGTTTCATCAATAGTCAATAAAAACGAGTTGCCCCTTTAACAACATCAAGCATGAGCAAGATTAGTTAAAGGGGCTATTTAATGCAGCCATAATATTGAATTTAGGTCAATAAACCACAAATGTAGCGAACAAACAACCTATAAGTTATCGCATAGAAGTAAACAGCGAGTTAACAATAGTGGCTGGTGTTTCTGGCAAAGACACTGAAGCCTTTGTCTGAACTCTAGTATTTGGGCTAAGACCGACTATTAAATGAAGTAAGAAAGTGATAATGGCGGCTTGCACAAGTTTTTCTGGCATGGCAGGTCTCCTTCTCAACGGAAAGCGTTTTTACATTGACTAGCTACTCTAACTACACCCTGTACTATTGCATTACCGAAAATTGTTTAATATTCCGGATAATTGCCCATAGCAATCCTAAAGAATTGTTTAAAAGGTTACTAACAACCGACAAAAACGCACCAATCAGGTGGATGGATTGATAACTTTAGTCAGCACACTCAGAAACATCAGAGTTAGTGACCACGATTTGCGGATATTGATTAAGACACAGACTACGGATAAAAAGTGCCCGGAGTGAGGGGGACAAGGAGGACAAGGAGGACAAAGAATTTTAGATTTTAGATTTGCGATTTTGGATTCTAATCTAAATCTAAAATCCAAAATCCAAAATCCAAAATTGTTTTAATGCCCAATGCCCAATGCCCCATGCCCCATACCAATACCCAATACCCAAAAACAAACGATAAAATAGATTGAAATAGCTACAAGCAGGCTGCATGATTCCTATAGTCATTGAACAATCGGGTCGCGGCGAACGCGCCTTTGATATCTACTCACGGCTGTTGCGTGAGCGGATCATCTTTTTAGGACAACAGGTTGATAACTCCATAGCGAACTTGATTGTTGCCCAACTACTATTTTTAGATGCTGAAGACCCGGAGAAAGATATTTATTTATACATCAATTCTCCCGGTGGTTCGGTGACAGCCGGTATGGGCATATTTGACACTATGAAGCATATCCGCCCAGATGTCTGTACCATTTGTACCGGATTAGCGGCGAGTATGGGTGCTTTCCTTCTCAGTGCTGGTACTAAAGGTAAGCGGATGAGTCTACCCCATTCTCGGATTATGATTCACCAACCTCTAGGTGGCGCACAAGGACAAGCAACTGATATTGAAATTCAGGCGCGAGAAATTTTGTATCACAAGCGGCGGCTAAATGACTATCTAGCCGAACATACAGGCCAACCCCTGGAACGCATTGCAGACGATACTGAACGCGACTTTTTCATGTCGCCAGAAGAAGCCAGAGAATATGGCTTAATTGACCAAGTAATTGACCGCCATTCTGCTGGTAGCCGTCCAATGGCTGTTGTTTAGTCAATGGTCAATGGTCAATAGTCAATAGTCAATGGTCAGGGACATCCAATTTTTTAAATACCCAATCAATTTGTAGTGCGAGCGTCTCGCTCGCTTTAGAACAACAGCGAGCAAGATGTTTGTCCTTCCCTGCGGGAGGCTGCGCCAACGGACACGCTACGCGAACGCACTACGGAATATGGGTAATTTATTTTTTGTAAGTCCCTCAATGGTCATCTACACCAATTAATTAAACCCCATTCAACAATCCTGACTCATGAGGAAAGTTGAACGGGGTTTTTTGCTAATTACAACTGTACAGACGCAATTAATGGCGTCTCTAACAACTAACAACTGATACCATTTCACAAAAAATATAATCTAGATGTAGGTTGGGTTGAGGAACGTAGACGCAGAGCGGCTTCCCGTAGGGTAACCCAACACGCCAAAGTCTTGTAATTGTTGGGTTTCACGACCTTCTACCTAACCTACCCATCTATTGACTATTGACCATTGACTTAAAATCCTGCTATGGGATCTGGCTGAGATTGTAGGTATTGCAGAAAGGTATATAACTCGTCTTCGGTAAGTAAAGTCCGTCCGCGCTTACCGTAGGTTTTAATTAAATACTCCCTTCCTTGTTCTGGTGTCCAGCCTAAACGCTGTAGTTCGACATCTGTTTTGGCTATGACATCAGATAAATCTACGGGTTCGCTTTTCTTTTTTCTCTTACTAGCTGCGGTTGGTGTCGCAACATCATCTGATGAACTGTGGTTACGGGGTGTAAAGGGAGTGACATTACTAGGAGTCACCCCAGATAAGGGTTGATTTTCAGGATTTTTCCCAAAGATACTGCCTAAGTTATCGCTAGGTGTATCAAATTGACTGGAAATTTCGCTGGAAATTTCATGAGTTGTAGAGAAGTTATGATTTAATTCCTGGCTATAGGTAGGGATTTTACTAGTGGTAGCTGTATCAGTAGGGAACAATTCGCGATCGCTCTTGACATTATCCCCAGTTATACTTTGTGCCGCAAAGGATGGTACAGCAGGTTCTTGACTACTTACAAATTCCCGTTCCTTGATTGGTGAATCAGCAGGTTCATTAAATCCACTTGTCAAGCTAGCCAGTTTAGGCTGTACCTGTGCTGGAACTTGGGGAGCAGCTGTCACCGTTGCTTGGGGTGCTTTTTCCATTCCCAAAACCATCAGCGCTCTCATTCTCGCTTGATCTTCTGCTGCTTCTACGGTATCTGCTGCGGCTAAACCAGTGGCGCGGGTAACGCCATCAATTTGTATGCTAGCGCGAACTATATATTTTCCTTGAAAAATTTGCACTAACTCAGAAATAAGACTACCTTTGGGATACAAGCTCTGGAATTGAGCCAACATAATACTGCCACCAATTTTAATTCTGTTGAATAAAGGGGGTGATACTAACTATGTATACAAGCTAGTACCTCTGCCGAATAAACCAAAAGTTAATTTTGGCTGTGGGATTTGAAATGTGGGATTGAATCCAAGCACCCCAGAAAGAAGGTTAGCGGATTTTCCCCGGATTTTGGATTTGTTCCTCCCAGCATTGGCGCGGGATCAAGCCAAAAAAATCCCTCATCGGCAATATCAAAAGAATTGTATTCTTTTGCGCTGGATACTTTGTCAAATGATATGTTGATTTCCGGCATGACGTACTACGAAATCAAATTTTCTCCCCTCCTCACTTTCATAGCAGCTTGGCTGGAGAGGAAACTGTAACCAGATGTCACAAACTTTGCCCTGCTCTCATGGATCGAAGTAATCTTCGCTCCTCACTCCTGTGTCCCGATTGTAGCAGTAGCTCTTTTGCGAGAACATTTTTGGCTACTAATCATCAAATCTGAGTAGGAGTGCAGGCAATGCTATACTAATTACCCAATTCGATATGCAGAACTCTTTGTTGGAAATGCGCTCTAAATCTACAATAATGAAGGTAAGGTTCGCCCTCACTGCCCGTTAAGCTGCTGACCTAATTGTTACCGATTCTACATGTGGGAAAGTTAGGTCGATCGGCAGTTTCTCCTAGTAAAAATCAGAGTCTAATGGCATAAAAGTACCTTGAGTCTAGACAATTAAACACCTGTTTCCCTGTATAACGTTTTTGGGTCGCATGGGTATTTCTACCAGCCCAGCATCTCAAAACTAGTCGCGTAACTACCTTGTGGGGCAAAATCTTATCAGGCGTGCTTTGTCGGTTGGACTGGATGAAGGAACTCAAAACCCGGCGAACTCTGAGATTATCGTGCAGTGAGAAGCTTGTAGACGCTACTGCGAATTTTCGCCAGTTGAGTCAGCAATATCCCTTGGAACTTCAGAATCCCTGCTTGAGGGTATTTAGTTTCTAGCTAGAGTCTGTAGTCTTTAAGGGTATACAGGAAACAACCAGATTAAAAGAAAAATGATGTTTTGACCAAAGGTCGGTTCACTGCATGGAATTTTCAATCGCTACACTCCTTGCCAATTTCACCGATGATAAATTGGTAGCTCGTAAGGTTTTGGAAAAAAAACTTGGCTGCGAGGATGAACTTAGTTTAGAAAAACTTCACATTGCCCTGGAGATTTTAGAGAAAATTGGCATTCTTGTCAAAGAACGCGGTAAATATCGCCGGGTGGTGGAAGAAGGCTTAATCGAAGCGAAACTTCGCTGTTCTAGCAAAGGATTTTGCTTCGCGATTCAAGATGTGGAAGGCGCTGAGGATATTTACATTCGCGAAAGCCATCTGAGTAATGCTTGGAATGGCGATCGCGTTTTAGTCAGAGTCCTCAAAGAAGGTAGTCGTCGGCGTTCTCCAGAAGGCGAAGTTAAGCTGATTCTCGAACGCTCTAATCACACTTTACTGGCGCGGATTAAGCAAGTAGAAAGCGGCTTCCGTGCGGTTCCTCTCGACGATCGCCTGTTGTTTGAACTCAAATTACAAACCAACGGGATGAAGTTAGATGAAGCACTCGACCACCTGGCCCATGTAGAAGTGTTAAGGTATCCTTTAGCACAATATCCCCCACTTGGTCGAGTAGTGCAAATTTTGGGAAGCGATGCGGAAGCTGCTGCTGATATAGATTTGGTCACCTGTAAGCACGATTTAAATCGTAATTTTGCGGATGCAGTGCTAGAAGCAGCTACCAAGTTGCCCAAAAGACTACTGAAAGCCGATCTGAAAAATCGCCTGGATTTACGCAATTTATTTACCTTCACCATTACCGGGGTCAACGGTGACCCGAAAGTAATAGAAAATGCCTTTAGTTTGGAAAAAACTGCCAATGGCTATTGGCGTTTAGGATTTCATGTCACCGATGTTTCCCACTTTATCCAGCCAGATGAAATCTTAGATCGGGAAGCACTCAAGCGCGGGCGGTCGGTGTATCTGGGAGAATTAGTATTACCGATGCTCCCAGAAACCGTAGCCGATCGCTGTTCTTTAGTTGCTGGGAGCGATCGCCTCGCTTTATCATTCTTAATTACCATCGATCCCAAATCGGGAGAAATCGAAGAATGGGAAATTCAACCCAGCATTGTTAACGTCGATAACAGTCTCACCAAGCCACAAGCTGAAGCTATCCTCGCAGGCGAACCGCACAAACAATCAGAACAGGTGGTGCAAACTTTGCAAAACCTGGAAGGATTACGGAAAATCCTGAAACAGGTGCGTTTAGATCGCGGTAGCTTACAGTTAAATTTACCGCCCAGTCAAAATCCCTACTACGATGAGGGAATTCTCGGTGCGGTAGTCGTCAATGATTTACCAGTTCATTCTCTAATTACAGAGTTAGTCCTGTTAGTCAATCAACTCATCTCTAGCCATTTCAGCGCTTTGGGAGTCCCCGCCATTTGGCGCGTTCAAGGTACACCCGACACCGAAGATGTCCAAGAAATGCTGAAATTGGCAATTAACTTAGGTGTGGAACTGTCTCTAGAACCAGAAGTAGATATTCAACCCCTAGATTATCAACATTTAACTAGGGCGTTTGTGGAATCTGCTTCCGAGCAAGTATTAACATATTTGTTACAAGATACACTCAAGCCATCAAGTTACAGCACCACCAAAGCACCGCACTTTGGGCTAGCTTTAGCGGAATATGTCCACTTTACAGCCCCCTTACGGCGGTATCCTGATTTACTCTTGCAGCGCGTATATTACACATTACTCGAACACGGACGCGATCGCCGCAATACCCGCGTGAAAGAACGTGTCAATCTGCGCCATTCTTCTTCCCACATCGAAATTAACTGGAACGTTCTACCCCCAGAATTGCAACAAGAACTGCAAAGCGATTTAACGCGGGTAATTATCCAAATTAACGACCGGGAAAAAGAAGTTCAAGAAGCCGAAGCCGATTTAGCTGGATTGCAAAAAGCCCAACTAATGAAACAGCGCATCGGCCAAGTATTTCAAGGCGTAATTACAGGCGTGCAATCCTACGGTTTCTTTGTAGAAATTGAAGTTCCCGCCGGCGAAGTGGAAGTTAGTAGCCATCTTGGCGTTCCCTTGCGGGTTGAAGGGTTAGTACATGTCAGTTCTCTCAAAGATGACTGGTATGAATACCGCGCCAGACAACAAGCCTTATTTGGACGGAAAAATCGTGCTTCTTATCGATTAGGCGATCGCGTTTCTGTTCAAGTTAAGAGTGTTGATTACTACCGTCAGCAAATCGACCTCGTCACCGTAGGTAGCGATGGTGTCGCTAAAGGATTAGATCTCAACAGCCAGAATGACGATTTATCGGAAATTTATCTCTCAGCCCATCTCGATCCGGCTGACTTAGAACCTTACGAGGAGGATGAGTAAATCTACTAGTAATCGAGTGTCTAATCACACATATCCTTTAATTCTCGGCGTAACAGGCGCATCTGGCTTGATTTACGCCGTTCGTGCTCTAAAATACCTGCTAGCAGCAGATTATCAAGTTGAACTAGTCGCTTCCAAATCAACCTACATGGTTTGGCAAGCCGAGCAAGATATCAAAATGCCATCAGAAGCCGCCGCCCAAGAGCAATTTTGGCGCGAACAAGCAGGAGTTAGCAATTCTGGGACACTACGTTGTCATCCTTGGAGCGATGTGGGTGCGGGGATTGCTAGCGGCTCCTTTCGCACTTTGGGCATGATTGTGATGCCATGCAGTATGAGTACCGTTGCTAAATTAGCAGTGGGCTTAAGTTCCGATTTACTCGAACGCGCTGCTGATGTGCAGATGAAAGAAGGCCGCAAATTAGTCATTGTTCCCCGGGAAACTCCTTTTAGCCTGATTCACCTGCGTAACTTAACCGTTTTAGCCGAAGCTGGCGTCCGAGTTGTACCAGCAATTCCTGCTTGGTATCACAAACCTCAAAGTATTGAGGATTTAGTTGATTTTGTAGTTGCTCGTGCTTTAGATCAACTCGATATTGACTGCATCCCGATTCAGCGATGGCAAGGTCACCGTTAAAGTAGGAAGTAAGAAGCATGAAGTTTGAAGTTTGAAGTCTGAAGTTTGAAGGATAAAATTTAAAGCTACCCTGGAGAAACCTACTTTAACCTTCATCTTTGCTCTTTATTCTTCATTCTTTATCTTTTATTGTTTAACAATTTTATGAGTGTAATTCGCTTAATTCTGTTGGTAGTGATATTGGGAGGGCTAACGCTTTTGTTAACCCAAAATTGGTCGCCTGAGATACCGTTAGTATTTCTCGGTATGCGGACTCAACCATTACCATTAGCAATGTGGATGTTACTTGCTACTACCGCCGGTGGTTTGACAACTCTATTTATTACGAGTTTGATCAAAGTATCAACTTACTTTGTCCCAGAACAACGCCAAACTCGCTATAAATCAGCAACCAGACCCCGTAATAAAACAACTTATAAACAACCAACACCTGAACCAGCACCAGCTAATCAAACAGAAAATCGTGCCAGTGATACATCTGATGATTGGAATACAAATAATCAAGATGATGACTGGAACGTTGATGAAAATCCCCCGGAGACATCAGCATCTAGAGAGCAAACTTCAGAGTTTTCCGAGCCTAAAACTTATGAGCGTCAACAAGAACCTAAAAGTTCTTCTCAATCTGGTTCTGTTTACTCCTACAACTACCGCGAGCCAAAAAATACAGCCGTTGGTAAAACCGAATCTGTTTACGATGCTGATTACCGAGTAATTATCCCCCCCTATCAACCCCCGACTACCAATCAAGCTAATGATGATGAGGATGATTGGAGCTTTTTTGATGACGATGAAGACTTTGAAGATGACAAACCCCGTCGCTAAGGCTAGGGGCTAGAGACTAGAGATTAGGGACTAGAGATTAGGGACTAGGGACTAGGGGCTAGGGACTAGAAAAAAATAAATAACAACTGACAACTGACAACTGACAACTGACAACTGACAACTGACAACTGACAACTGACAACTGACAACTGACTAATACTTAATTCCACAACGCTCCCGTGACTCTTGCCTGACGTTACCATTCATCGCGGCTTCTTGTAAACTCATAAAAGCGTTGAAATCTTCTAAGTCATATCTGGTGGTTAATAGCTGTCTTAATTGATTTTCTGCCTCTACGGTTAAATAGCCACATGCTAAAGCTTTTTTCACAACATCACGAATTCGAGTCATGGTCGGCACCTCATACATACCACATTTATCGATCTGGACTGACTCAGGTGAAATTTTCCGTAGTTTCTTTAACTAAATTGTCAAAGTGACAAATATTTTTTGTCCAATTTCAGTTAGAAAATAGTTATTTTTTACACCTTGTATATACCAGATTAGGGAACAAAAGCCTACAAGAACTGAATCTTACATCGCTTGTATTGTATTAGTAGAAACACAGTATTGTGTAAACCGAAAATCGTTCCAGCAAAGAGAGTCTTAGCTATTAAGATTGACCGAATTTGTTCACTTAAAGTTTCAAAGAATTTTTATTAAATTTCAATTAAGCCCAAGATAACCAAGTAGTAAGCCCTTAGTCACCTAACGCTAGTTATTAAATTCGTTAGAATTTCATTGTTAATTTACTCTTCTTTGATAGAAGAATCGTTAGTATATTGCCTAAGTTACTTTAATTACATTAATACAGCTAATGGCAGCCGATGATTCTTATCGCTTAGAAGCAGACTTTATAGAAGCTAAAAATAATTGGGAGTTAGAAAAATTATACGTGGATTTGGCATCAGCCAAGGGAAAAGCTTTGACACCAGTAGAAAAAAAATTTCTGCGGGGTTTGCTTTGTGGTTGTAGTCCAGCAGAGATTGCCAAGGTAGTATATCAAAGCGGCAGTAGCAGTACTGTGAGAGTATATCTATCAAATGGACTATATAAATATATAGAGGAAATGCTGAGTAATCAAGTGGGTGACTCAGTAAAAGTAAAAACTTGGAGTCGAGTCACCCAGTTGCTAGAAAAGGCTGGCTACAAAAAAGGTTGGTTTAATTTACAACCAATTAATCCCATCATCGACAACAAAGATATGGAGTTAGATTTACTTTCTGATAAATCAACACTCAAAGATAGTAGCGATCAATTAATTCATGGTAATGTCTTCCACGGACGCCAAGCAGAACTAACTCAAGTTAAAGAATGGATTCTTCAACAACGCTGTCGGTTAGTGGTAGTTTTGGGTATGGCTGGGATTGGTAAAACAGCTTTTTCACTCAAGTTGATAGAAGACATAAAACTGCAGTTTGAGCATGTGATTTGGCGATCGCTTCAATTTGCACCACCCCTAGAGTTATTCTTAGATCAACTCATTCAACAGCTATCGCCAGCTTCCCCCACTACTCTTCCTGGAATAATCGACCAAAAAATCGCTCAACTGATTGATTTTCTGCGTTCTCGTCGGTGTTTGCTGGTTTTAGATCGGCTAGATGGGATTTTAGAACATAGCGATCGCAATTCTACAACCAATACACCAACGATCAACCAAATCTCCTATCGTCAAGGATATGAGGGTTACGCTGAGTTAATCAACCGCATCGGCGATATAGAACATCAAAGCTGTGTCATCTTGACTAGTCGGGAAAAAACTCAGGAAATTGCGGCTTTAGAAGGTATAGAATTACCAGTTCATTCTTTAAACTTGAGTGGTTTAAATCAACAAGAAAGCATTTTTCTGCTTAAAGATAAAGGTTTAGTTAATCAATCTTCACAATCAGATTGTCAAATACTGATTGAGCATTATGCTGGTAATCCCTTATTTATTAAATTAATTGCAACAACAATTCAAGAATTATTTGCCGGAAATATAGCTGAGTTTATCGCCCAAGAAACCAGAATTTTTGGCAATATCAGAATAATTATTGAGCAGCAGTTTAATCGCTTATCTCAGTTAGAAAAACAGCTATTGTACTTTTTGTCAGTCCAAGATAATTTGCAGTCAATCAGAGAATTACAGCAAAATCTGCTCTTACCAGGATTATCGCCGTTAATGTCCCAAAGATTAATCTTGGAAGCTATGGAATTACTACAAAGACGCTCTCTGCTTGAAAGACAAACATCTGGCTTATCTCTCAGTCCAGTTTTACGAGAGTATATTCTCGAACGATTAATAGAAGAAAACCCCCAATTGCAAGCAGATAAAGATCGCGATTTACTCCTAAGTAATACAATCTTTACAGAATACTTCAAACAGTATCTGCAAAATAAGCACTCTAAGACAGACATTTAATTTTTCACTACTTTGGCAGATTGAGGAAAACCCGAACCGAAAAATTCACCTATTCTATTGTTTTTTCCACTTGGTATAATAGCTGAGAACTGTTGAAGTGAGAGAGAACGGTAGTTCAGTGAATAGCTTATTGCAAGGGGTGAATCTGTATTTAATTGGGATGATGGGTAGCGGTAAGACAACAGTAGGACGCTTACTAGCCAAACATCTCGGCTATGGATTTGTCGATACCGATGATGTCATCGTCCAAGCAGCAGGAAAATCTATTAATCAGCTATTTGCTGAGTCTGGAGAAACAGCGTTTCGTCAATTAGAAAGCGATGTATTAGCACAGGTTTGTGCTTTCACCAAATTGACAATAGCTACTGGTGGCGGTATTGTCACGCGCCAAGAAAACTGGAGTTATCTACATCATGGTTTAATTGTCTGGTTAGATGTGCCAGTAGAGTTACTTTATAGCCGCTTGCAAGAAGATACCACAAGACCATTATTAAAAGATGTCGATCCTTTAGGCAAATTGCGATCGCTCTTAGAACAACGACAACCCCTATATTCCCAAGCAGATTTGCAAATCACCATCAGCGCCGAGGAAACACCAGAAGACATTGCAAACAGAGTAATCGCAGCTATACCCAGCGTTTTGAAAAAGACAGTCTCCCATTAATAGCTAGTAGGTTGGATTGAGGAACGTAGACGCGGAGCGGCTTCCCGTAGGGTAACCCAACATGAACCTAACAAATATTGAGAGAATTAAGTAAGTCGGTGGAAAAAACCAAACTATATTACGAAACGTAAACTGGCTTGAAACCTTTAGCAATGACAAATGACAGCCCTTGCCAGTTATGTTTAATTGCACCGCCCTACTTAAAACGGTAAAGGTACAAAATCATAGCCAGTGTGGTAGGGTGGGTTGAATCAGGAAACCCGACATGAACCTAACAAATATTTATCAAAAATAGTTTTAAAATCTTCTATAAGCCAATACGGTTTAGTTAGCGTTGAAAACCTTAAACTGTGTAGGTTGGGTTGAGGAACGAAACCCAACATTTCCGGGGGTTTTGTTGGGTTTCACTACCCTAACCTTCGGGAACGCTTTCAGCGAACGGGAAGCCACCTTCGGTGTCTACGTTCAACCCAACCTACGATTATCCTTAATTGAACCGTATTGTTCTATAAGCGACTAATAAACATCATCATGTGAGCCTAGAGTAAGTAACAATATATCTTCCTCTCCTGACTCGGAGTTATTGACAAATTCAAACAAAATGCGATTATCATAATCTACAGAACAAGACCAGACTCCCTCTAAATCGCCCTTTAACTTATGAGTACGCAAGCTGGAATCAAAGGGGTCTTCGCTTAATAAGCGTAATACCTTTTCAACCTGCGATCGCATCTGTGGATTTTTCTTGATTAGACGCTTGAATTTACGTACAAATCCCGCACTCCAAACTAAATTTCTTACTCATCTAACTCCGCCATCAAATCAGCAACAGAGCCTTGTTTGATATTACCTTGTTGGTAGTCGCGTCTAGCTTGTGCAACTTCTTTTAACAGTTCATTTCTACGTTGTTGGCTTAAACGCTTGCTAATGATATCTACCAGTATCGCTTGTTCCTCTGGATCGAGTGCTTCTACAACATCAAGTGCTTGTTGCAGTGTTGATATTTTTTCTGTCATGATTTTTATCTACAATTTTAAGATTAAATGCCTAGCAATAAGGGTACAAAATCATAGCCAGTAGCAGATTTACTACTAGGCTGCACTTTAACTAATATAGCCGTGCCACTGCGATCGCCTGAAGGCAAAAATTGAATCGTACCTGTAGCACCATTGGCGGTAAAACTCGAACTATGCAGCACTTGCTGTAAACCATCGCGAGTACTAGCTTGTTGTAAACCTTTAGCGATCGCTATAGTTGCATCATAAGCTGTAGCTGTGCGCCAATTCACAGTTCCCCCCCAAAGTTTTACCGCATTCTGGGGAAAAGGATTGCCGGGAATTGCTGTAGGATGCCAAGGTACAGGTAACACCATTGAGTTAACATCAGCTTTTCCTACCTGTAGGGTTTTAAATGTGTAAAGTGTGGGATTCGCAAATAATGTTAATTTGCCGTTATTAGCAGCTGCTAATTCTAAAGCCTTGTTAATTCTATCCACATTGGGCGCTAAAACTAAAGCATCGGCACCACTGCTAATAAACTGGGAAATCAAGGTATTTGGATCGAAATTCTCACTAGCAATATCGCAACTTGTAGAATTCACCTTTCCACCTCCAGCGACTAAACCTTTGATAAACTCATCCCTAAAGGATTGAGTATCAATCGATTTAGAATCAGTACAAATAGCAATATTAGTTTTCCGCGCCGTTTTCACAGTGTAATTAGCAAGACGTTCTGCAAAAGCACCATTACTAGGAACAGTACGAAAAATATAGCTACCAATTCCCGAAAGATTTTGCGCTGTACTGCTAGGAGAAATCATTACTAATCCTCCCTGTTGATAAATTGGTGCAGCTGCGATGGAAGTATTACTCGAATTATGTCCGACTACAGCCAAAATACTGCTGTCTTTGACAAACTGTGTAGCTACCTGTTGTCCTTGATTTGGATCGTTATCATCACTCGCGATCGCAATCTGCAACAGTTTACCATTGATACCACCCCCACGATTCACCTCATCTTGAGCTTGGGCTACACCCCGCAAAATCTCCTTAGCGACATCTAAGTTACCGCCAATAGGAACGCTAACAGCAATTTTCCAAGATTTACTATTTTGTGCTTCGGAGTTATTTAAATAAATTAAGGATTCTGGATCGTTACGATTTTTTGCCAAAGATGCTTTTAACTTAGCATTAGCCGTGACAAAATTACCCTTAGCAAAAGCTTGTACTCCCGCTTCTTTATCAGGACTAGTATCAGCAGTTACTAAAATTTTATCACCCATACTGACCTTAGCAGACGTAGAACCAGAAGGTGCAGGTGAATTATTACCTGATAGTAAAGAATTTAAATTATTACCAGAAACTCTACTCAACAGCCAAAAGCCCAAACCAAGTAAAACAGTAGTTAACAGCAAAGATAAAACTAGTAGCTTGGTTTCTTTTTGAGAATTCATATATAACTTAATACAATTTAATTCAGAATTAATACATACCTTGCTATTCGCAAAAATTGCACTAACTCAATAACAGATTAGCGCGATCAAGGAGCAGGGCGGACAAGGAAGACAAGGAAGACAAGGAAGACAAGGAAGACAAGGAAGACAAGGAAGACAAGGAAGACAAGGAAGACAAGGGTTCATCGCGTCTCTGACTATTGACCATTGACCATTGACTATTGACTATTGACAAAGTCTTGTAAACTGACTTGATAGGTGTTTAAGTCTTAAAAGCTCCTCATAATGGTCAACGATACTGAGTACATCAGGCAAACCGAAGCCACTCGTGTACAAGTGCTAAGTGAAGCCCTGCCTTACATTCAACAATTTACTGGGCGCACTGTGGTGGTAAAATATGGCGGCGCAGCCATGAAAGATAGCACCCTCAAAGATCAAGTTATCCGCGATATTGTCTTTTTATCCTGCGTCGGCTTGCGTCCCATTCTCGTCCACGGAGGCGGCCCAGAAATTAACAGTTGGCTAGATAAACTGGGCATTGAACCCCAATTTAAAAATGGTCTGCGCGTCACCGATGCTCCCACAATGGATGTGGTAGAAATGGTGTTAGTCGGTCGAGTCAATAAAGAAATTGTCGAACTGATTAACCAAGCCGGCGGTTTGGCAGTCGGACTCTGTGGTAAAGATGGTAATTTAATTACAGCCCGTCCCCAAGGTCAAGAAGGCATTGGTTTTGTTGGGGAAGTCAGCAACGTCAATATCAAAATTTTGGAAACATTAGCCAGTAACGGCTATATTCCTGTCGTTTCCAGTGTCGCCGCCGATGAAACAGGACAAGCCTACAACATTAATGCAGATACTGTAGCTGGAGAAATAGCCGCCGCCTTGGGTGCCGAAAAATTAATTTTGTTGACTGATACCAGAGGGATTTTAAAAGATTACAAAGATCCCTCAACCTTAATCCCCAAAGTCGATATTCCCGAAGCTCGCGAATTGATTAATTCTGGCGTAGTTAGCGGTGGAATGATTCCTAAAGTCAATTGTTGCGTGCGATCGCTTGCTCAAGGAGTCAAAGCCGCACATATTATTGATGGTCGCATTCCCCACGCCTTACTTTTAGAAATTTTCACCGACGTTGGTATTGGCACAATGATTCTCGGTTCCCAGTTTATTGGGAAATAGTCAATAGTCAGTTGTCAGAGACGCGATGAACCCTTGTCTGTACAATTGTCTTCGTTGTCTCCCTTCCCTTTATAAGGATACTCGTTGAAAACCTTGCGGCTTTAGCCCAAGGATGAAAACGGTTTAAGGCGTAAACGCCTTTGTGATATTTTCTTTTTCTTGATGTATTTATGTCAGTTATGGTAACATAAACATGTGGTTAATTGGTCGATACCCATGATTGTTTACGAGTTCAAAGTTAAGGGAAAAGAAAAACAGTATCAAGCTATAGATGAGGCAATTCGTACTAGTCAGTTTATCCAAAATAAATGCTTACGCTATTGGATGGATAACAAAGATATAGGCAGATATGACCTTAATAAATACTGTGCTGTTTTAGCATCTGAATTTCCTTTCGCTGATGAATTAAACTCAATGGCTAGACAATCTGCTGCTGAACGTTCTTGGTCTGCAATAGCTCGATTTTACGATAACTGTAAGAAGAAAATTAAGGGTAAAAAAGGGTTTCCAAAGTTTAAGAAAAACTGCCGTTCTGTTGAATATAAATCGACTGGGTGGAAACTGTCAGACACGAGAAAAGCCATAACATTTTCGGATAAAAAAGGAATCGGAACTCTGAAATTAAAGGGAACCTACGACCTTAACTATTACGATATCAAGCAAATTAAGCGAGTGCGCTTAGTGCGTCGTGCTGACGGGTATTACGCTCAATTCGCAATTGATATTGATGTCAGGGTAGAAAGTCAACCTACTAATCAAATTGTTGGTATTGACTTGGGATTAAAATACTTCATTGCTGACAATAAAGGTAATGTAGAATCATCACCCCAGTTCTACCGTAAGTCCGAAAAACATCTTATACGAGCCAACCGCAAGAAGTCCAAAAAATTCAGTCAACAGAAGAAAAAAGCCAAAATCAGGCAATCAAACAATTACCACAAGGCTAGAAATAGATATGCTCGGAAACATTTAAAAGTAAGTAGGCAACGAAAAGAGTATTGCAAGAGATTAGCTTACTCCGTGATCCAATCTAACGACTTGGTAGCCTATGAAGATTTAAATGTCAAAGGGCTGGTACGTAATCGACATCTAGCTAAATCAATTAGTGATGCTGGTTGGTACACTTTCCGCAGTTGGTTGGAATATTTTGGTCATAAATATGGGAAGGTGACTGTTGCAGTTCCTCCCCACAACACCAGCCAAAATTGCTCTAACTGTGGTAATAAGGTGAAAAAATCTTTATCGACTAGAACCCATGTTTGCCCTCATTGTGGATATGTAGAAGACAGGGATATCAACGCAGCAATCAACATTTTGAGACTAGGACTCAGTACCGTGAGGCACACGGGAACTTACGCTACAGGAGATTTGCCCTCTTGGGCAGTTGGGGTAACTCTGCTGTCTAACGGCGAGTCTGTGAATGTAGAATCCCCTGGCTTTGCGATTAAGTGAGCGTAGCAATACTTAATCAGCCAGGGGAGTGTCAAGTGTTACTCAGCGTCGCAAAATGGGAATACTATAGTAGAAATTTTCCCAAATCGAATTGGTGCAGTTTTCTAATCAAACTTTTTGTAACTAAGTATTTTCTTCATCGAAAATTAACCACATTCACGTTTCTAAAGAGCCATGAGAGATTAATATAGAAATATCAGGGTATTTTTTAGATTCCTTTGCTACGTAAATTTCACGGCAAATAATTCCGCCCAGCACTAACAGAGCATCTACTGGCTGGGAAGATACGGAAACTCAGGTTATAGTAGTACAGATCAGCCAGAAGCCAAATATAAGCCACATACGACAGAAAATATTTTGTATCCAAAGCCACAATTCCCTTGGTTTTGTTCTACGGGAATTTGTTGAATTAATGGAACCATTACGTTTCATTACACAATTAAGAAAAGCTTAGTGAGTCGGTGTTTAAAATACCAGCAACTAAGTTAGCAAAGTGCTATCTTATAAAAATAATCGAAGAGACAAAGATGACACATATAAAAGTGCCATCATCTCTTAGATGCTCGTCCCGGAGAAAGCTAGCAAACAGAGAAATGATAGTTAAAACTTAAGCTGTATTTTTAGGATCGTTTCCACATGAAATAATCACAAAGTAAAGCTTAATTTGAGTATGAAAACTTAAAAAATTCTGGAAATCCTGATTGCTAAACTGTCAACAACACAATTATTCCAGCTGATATACATGAACCAATCTGCGAAACGTTACTCACCGCTCCAAGTAGCCTTGATTGGTGGAGCGATCGCCACGACAGCCACCGCATCCGTATTTGGCCCCGCTTGGACTCGCTGCGTTCGTGCTGCTCTACAAGATAGTCCGAAAGCAATAGTAGACCAAGTATGGCAATTGGTGAATCGTGAATACGTTGATGGAAAATTTAATCAACAAGATTGGCAAGCTACTAGACAAAGCCTTTTAAGTAAAAACTATGCTTCTCGGGAAGAGGCTTATGTTGCTATTCGTGAAGCTTTAAAAACCTTGGGCGATCCATACACCAGATTTATGGACCCTAAACAGTATGAAGCTTTAACCAGCCAAACCTCAGGGGAAGTCTCTGGGATTGGTATTCGCATGGAATTAAACGAAAAGACTAAGCGGCTTACAGTTGTCGAAGCTATAGAAAATTCTCCAGCCCTAAAAGCTGGAATTAAAGCAGGCGATGAAATTTTAGCGATTAACGGCACATCTACCCAAGAAATGAAAGTAGATGATGCTTCCAAACTAATTCGCGGTAAAGCTGGTACGATGATCACTTTGCGCTTGGGACGCTCAGGACAAAGTGCTTTTGATTTAAAGCTCACCCGCGCCACAATTGAAGTACCCACTGTCCGTTATACCGTCAAGCAAGAAGGTAACCGCCGAGTTGGCTATATTCGCCTACGCGAGTTTAGTTCCCATGCTGCTGATCAAATGCGCCGCGCTATCCGCGATTTGAACTCTCAGCAAGTTAATGGTTATGTTTTGGATTTACGCGGAAATCCTGGCGGTTTGTTGCAAGCCAGCATTGAAATTGCCCGTATGTGGCTAGATCAAGGTGGTATTGTGCGTACAGTAGACCGTGTAGGCGGAACTGAAGATACCAAAGCGAATCGCACAGCTTTAACCAATCTTCCCTTAGCAGTATTGGTAGATGGTAATTCAGCTAGTGCTAGCGAAATCCTCACAGGCGCACTCAAAGATAATAAACGGGCTGTAGTTGTTGGTAGTCAAACCTTTGGTAAAGCTTTAGTGCAGTCGGTTCATGAACTGTCTGATGGTTCTGGTTTAGCAGTCACCATCGCTCACTATTACACTCCTAAAGGTACAGATATTAACCATAAAGGTATTACACCAGATATCACATTAGATTTGACAGAAGCACAAGAACGTCAGTTAGCGTCTAATCCAGATTTAATTGGTACTCAAAACGATCCACAATACGCAAAGGCTATTAGTGCGCTATCTAACACTAACTTTGCTCAACCACCAGCTAGTCAACCCACTGGTGCTATGAGCAGCAGCGCGAGAGACTTAAAATTTTAGAGTTTAAGTTCCGTAGTCAGCAGGTAAAAACTGGGTATTCCAGCAAACCAAGTGCTGATTACGGACTTATCACAATTAATGGTTGATAGGGAATACTAGCAAGTAATCTCTATCAACCATTAACTATATTTATGAATAATTCCCCAGTTGATGCAACAACCGCCCACAGCTTTTTACCTTATGTGTCGGTTGTTGTACCTATTTATAATGGTGAGGCTGATTTACCAGATTTAATTTCTTGTTTTTTAGCTCAAACTTACCCGCAAGAGCAGGTAGAGTATTTGCTGGTAGATAATAACAGTAGCGATCGCACTTTACATTTACTCAAAACCACCGCAGAACTTAGTCCCCTCAACATTCATCCCTTAAGCGAAAATCAAATTCAAAGCTCCTATGCAGCCCGTAACGCTGGTATTCGCGCTGCTCAAGGTGAAATAATTGTTTTTACTGATGCTGATTGTCGTCCGCAACCACAGTGGCTAGAATCATTAATTCAACCTTTCCAGCAACCTGAAGTAGTAATTGTTGTAGGAGAAATTACTGCACTACCAGGTAAAAATATTTTAGAGAAATACGCAGACTATCAAGAAACTCTCTCCCAAAAGCATACCCTTTCCCATCCCTTCTGTCCTTACGGTCAAACTGCTAATTTAGCCATTCGCCGCATTATTTTGGAAAAAGTTGGATTATTCCGTCCTTATCTCACCACTGGAGGCGACGCAGACATCTGTTGGCGCATTCTCAAGGAAAAGATAGGAGATTTAAAATTTGTCCCAGATGCCATAGTTCAACATCGCCACCGCACCACACTTAAGGAACTGGAAAGTCAATGGCGGCGTTACGGGCGTTCAAATCGCTACCTGCACGAACTTTATGGTGTGCAGCTAATGTCAGGATTTACATCCAAAGACTACGGCTATCGCTTAGGACGCTGGTTAGTCAAAGAAATTCCGCAAAACACCTTAAAAGCGATCGCAGGCAAAGCTAGCCTGATAGACTTTCTGATAACTCCCATTGGTTTATTTACAGCCAAAGCACGTTACTGCGGGCAAACTGAAGCCAAACTTCCAGAAAACGCCAAAATGATTGATTGGTTATAAGTAGGTGGGCATTGGGCATTGGGCATTGGGCATTGGGCATTGGGCATAGACGCGATTCATCGCGTCTCTACAATTGTCCTCCTTGTCCTCCTTGTCTTCCTTGTCCCCCTTGTCCCTCATCCCATACTCTCCTTCCAATGCCTGCCAACTTTCGCTAAATTGGAACAAGGTATATTCAAGGAAATTTTCAATGTCAGCACAATTGTTATTGGTAGATGATGAACCAGGATTGCGGGAAGCCGTGAAAGATTATTTGCAAGAAAGCGGTTTCAGCGTTCAAGTCGCCAGTAACGCCCGTGAAGGTTGGGATTTGATGCAGCAAAATACACCTGATTTGGTAATTTCGGATATCATGATGCCTCAGGTGGATGGCTATCAGTTCTTGAAACAGCTACGTGAAGATCCGCGTTTTCAAGCCCTACCTGTTGTATTTTTGACTGCTAAGGGGATGACTGGCGATCGCATCCAAGGTTATCAAGCTGGTGTTGATGCTTATTTACCAAAACCCTTTGACCCGGATGAATTAATTGCCATCGTAGAAAATTTATTAAATCGACGCATGGCTAAACCTCAGAGTACAGGTGAAGAAAATGAAACACCTGATATTGCTGAATTAGCAAATCAGATTGCCCAAATTAAGGCTTTGTTAACCCAAAGAAACGCCATTTCTCAATCACCAGCACCTTTTAAAATTGACTTAACACCTAGAGAGCAAAGCGTTTTAAATTTGGTAGCTGAAGGATTAATGAATAAAGAAATTGCTAGACGCTTAGAGACTAGCGTCAGGAACGTGGAAAAATACGTGAGTCGTTTGTTTAGTAAAACTGGTACAAATAGCCGTACAGAGTTAGTCCGTTTTGCCTTAGAACATGGTTTGGCTAAATAAATATCTGACAACCGAACCAGGAATAAGGAACACAAGGAAGAATCATCAATAACTATTGCTTTGCGGACAATTGTAGAAGCAATTAATTTTGTCTCTACAGGGATGCACTGTCAACTATCAACACTTCTTGTAGCTCTCAGTGCGGTGCTGTCAACTGTCAACTGTCAACTGTCAACTGTCAACTGTCAACTGTCAACTGTCAACTGTCAACTGTCAACTGTCAACAGCTATATGAACAAACCCGCCCATACTGAACAATCTGGGCGGAATGCAACTTCAAGCTCGCAAAATACCAGAGAAAAAATTGCGAACACAAGCGATCGCTCAAGAATAGAGCTATAAATTCAGCAATCTGAAAAATTTTTTGAGTATGTCAGATAGGCGATCGCTTTCTAGTATTTCGCCAACTTGAAGTAACACCCTGATTAAACCTAAATTCCTCAGAATATATTTTTTGAAAAACTCTAACCCGCCCTCATGAGGAAGTATTACATACATTAGTAGGCACCCAAGTATTTCCGTAGTGCAAAGGGTGAGGGCTACTGTGAGGCTTTGACAGCTGTTTGGTAAATCCAATCGGCTTTTAGCCTTAGTTTAAAATTACACAAGCCAACTCAGTTAGTGTTGAGAGCGGATGACAAATTTATCACAAATTTACCATTTGCGGCTCAATTAACAGATTGCCACTACTGATAATTAACAGCAATAATTATTGATTATTATCAGCAAAATTACGTAACCGCATTAACTGGCGACGCATTTGTGGTGAAGCTTTAAACTCAGAAATTTCCTGAGCTTTGACTGATGCTTGCAAGGTTTCTAAAAAGTCATCCGAGCCTTCGGTCAAAGCATCTAACAATACCTGTAATAGCTGTTCGCGATCGCTCAAGAGACTTTTTTCCTCAATTAACCGGAATTTGAGATGGATTTCGCACTCATAAACACCTACTTCAATATTATTTATCTGGCGTGGTAAGGCTTTGGAGTTCATAGATTTCAGGATTCCTTTATTTGGTGGTCATCGGGTTTAGGAGTTAATCTCCAGCAAAAATTCTTTAATTCTTTATATTTTCTTTTGAATCCAAATTGTTTGAATTAAGAATTATTCTTTATTCACCACATTTGTCTTCCATTGCCATCTCCTTGAGTTTTTTCATTCAGACCTCACTCTGCTTAGGCTAATCTTTTCCTGTACCAGAGGTGGCACAAGTTAAGCCATAACTATTATTCAGTTTTTAAGATTCTATACAATAAAGTTTCTGTAAGAAGTTGTTCGAGCTTTTTAAAGGTTTTTACATCAACTTTATGTGAACGTCAACAACAGTTTGTGATTTTACTGAAAATTTAGTGTTTTTACTTACGTGTTATCACTAAATTTTTGCTTTTTGATGAAAGCTAGAGGTAGTTTTACCATAAGTACGTAAATTTACTAGATGTACATTTATTTCATCCACCTAATTCCCGCTTTGTTGGTGTTCTGAATCAGAATTATAAACATTGCAACAGACTAATGACAGTCTATGAAAAAATTGCGGCAAAAGTCGCAGATGTAAGGCAATGGAATATTTATCCATAAATTAAAATTGAGTTTGCTAGCTAAAGCTGTGTTCCACCCTGAGGAGACGCACTATTTTGGGAAAGCTACTGTTTGTGAAGTTAGCCTCCGGTAAACCGCCTGAGCGCAGTGGCTTCTGCTGGCGATTTCTGAAGGGATTAAATGTCCATTAGGACAAAGTTAACTAACTACTCTCAAAACAGCAACAAGTCAGTCAAATTAGCCATAAACCTTTTGCCTGTTTGCCCTAATTACCCTACCCTGATGCTGCATAAATTCTGAGGGCAAACATATTGACATTTATCTGAATATATGATTGTTTGACCGCTACAATAAGTTGAGATTTCCACAAGAAATGAAAACAACCCACCCATCATGAAGTTGGCGGAAATTATGTCTGCCATTTCTCGTTGAACAAACCTCCCTTACTGGAGTTATCAGCAGATGCTGTTGATGCACGCATTTTGAGCTTCTGCCTGACTAATCAAGAGGAATTGCTTTAGATGGCGGGCATTTAAGCTCTAGCATAAGGTCTACAATGATTTCAGTGTAGTCAACCAAAATCTTACACCTTTTATGGACAACCCGACGCTGCTCAAGTCTACAACTAGGCATATTCGCATTTTTGCGGCAGAACTTGACCAGGATGGCGAACTACTTCCCAGTAATCAGGTCTTAACTTTAGATGTTGACCCAGATAATGAATTTAACTGGAATGAAGATGCCCTACAAAAGATTTATCGCAAGTTTGATGAACTAGTAGAAGCATCTAGTGGCGCTGATTTAACGGACTACAACTTACGTCGCGTTGGTTCCGACCTAGAGCATTATTTGCGATCGCTCTTGCAAAAAGGCGAAATCAGCTACAATCTGCAAAGTCGCGCCACTAACTACAGCATGGGACTTCCCCAAGTAGCAATTGACGATAAGTAATCAAGTCCAAAGTTAAGCTGTGACGCATTTCCAGTGGATATTTCGCACTAAGGTTGTCAAAAGTCCAGAGTCCAGGGTCAAAAGCCAGTTTGGACTTTTGACTCTTGACCCTGGACAGCCCTAAGGCGAAGATATTTGATCTAAGTGCGTAACAACTTACTTGTAATTTTTGGTATCTCTTGATTCATTAGGGCATTGGTTAACAATGCCCTAATCTTTTATCTGGCTTGTATCTGCTAATATTCTTGATGAAGACAGAAAATTCTGAAGTCGCCAATTTTACCGCCACAACATCACTAGTGAGAGTCTGTAATTATGCCAGAAAAATCAACAATCAATGACAAAGCGCCCAGTCTTGTGCCAACTTTGCGCTGAGAACGTTACCAAAATTTACCTCCCACAGACAGCCAGAGCTAATGACGCCCAAACCAGGCGGCAAAAATGCTTAATCAGCTTTTTGCCTGTTGCGATCGATGGCTGCAATATTTCTTAAAATTCCGTCAGCGATTCATTAGTTGATATATATATTTAGCTATCTTAATTCTTAATTAAAGTTAATTCCTAGCTAGTAAATTATAAACTAAAGAAATACCAGCACGATCTGCCTATTGTTAATCAAATCATTCAACAATAGTCGGCAACAGCGTGATGCTGGGGTTAAACTTTGGTGACAGGGTGAAAATTCATTGTGCGGATTGTGGAGACAAGAAAGTGATAGAGGTGATAGAGGCTATGATGGGGCTTTAGGGTTGACTGAGGAGTAATTTGTTTGGATAAGTAGATCGTAGAATCATGAAGTTTTAGCACTGCGATCCACCAGCTAAAATCATTGAACCAAATTGTTGCATATACCAGGTTCAAAAAACACGAGCGGTCTAGACGGTCGCTGCCAATGCTGTTGAAGAAATTGCCAATTGCCGATCGGTGAAAAAACTATGGAAAATGATGCTCCCACGCTCTACTGCCCAAATGAACTTTGTCAATCTCCCAATCCCCTAACCCATAAGTTTTGCTTGCGGTGTTCTACAGCTATACCTAAGCGCTATCTTTGGGTGCAGGGTGAAGGCTTGAGTTTTGCCACCCCAGGAGAAATATTAGGCGATCGCTATTTAGTTATAGATCGCTCTGTGGTCTTAGATATCAGACCGGGGTTAGTTCCCGATGCACCAGAATTAGAAAGTTTGTCTGTCATTAGACCTTATTTGCGGCTGATACCTTATCGCGTACAAGTGCCCCAAGTGTATGGAGTTATACCGCCCATTGAGGGACGCTCTCAACAAGAAATATTACTTTTAGAAAAACCGCCAATATTTACCGATAGTACTGGGCAGCAAGTCCAACTCTACCCAAATTTAATCGCTGCTTGGGGTAATGCTAGTTCTATACGCCAACTGCACTGGCTGTGGCAATTAGCCAATCTGTGGCAACCACTGTTAAGTGAAGGTGTGGCTACAACCATACTTAAACCAGATTTAATTAGAGTAGAAGGTACTTTAGTCCGCTTGTTAGACTTGCATTCTGACGCTGGTATCCAGCCGAGTTTATCGGAATTAGGGAAATTTTGGCAGCAGTTAGAGCAGACAGCAAAACCAGCCATAGCGGAATTTATTCACAAAATTAGTAATTCTTTAATAGCAGAAGAAATAAATTCAGCCGAACAATTAATTGCAGCATTAGATCGAGGATTAGGTCAATTAGGGCGATCGCAAACCTCTAATATTAAAATTTTTACCAAAACCGATACAGGCCCCAGTCGCCAACGCAATGAAGATGCTTGTTATCCTCTCAGTGGGACTTTAGTCACCAAACCGCCTCAATCTACCGCCTTAGCCATTGTCTGTGACGGAATTGGCGGTCATGAAGGTGGTAATGTCGCCTCAAATTTAGCCATTGAAACAATTCAACAGCAGGTACAGCGACTCACACAAGTTCCCGCCGACCATATCGATCCTTCACTGCTACTGACTGACTTAGAATCGGCGGTAGCAGTTGTCAATGACAAAATCAGCCAGCGCAACGACAGCGAAAATCGTCAAGGTCGTCAACGCATGGGTACGACTATAGTCATGGCATTACCCATCGGTCATGAAATTTATATTACCCATGTGGGTGATAGTCGTGCCTATTGGATTACCCGCCAAGGTTGCTATCAAGTTACCTTAGATGATGATGTTGCCTCCCGCGAAGTTAGGTTAGGCTACGCTATCTATCGAGAAGCCATCCAACAAAGTGGTTCTGGGTCTTTAGTCCAAGCCTTAGGGATGAGTCCTAGTACATCGCTTCATCCCACCGCCCAGAGGTTTATTCTTGATGAAGATGCTGTATTCTTACTCACATCCGATGGCTTAAGTGATTTTGACCGCATCGAAGATTACTGGGAAACAGAAATCTTACCTATTCTCAAAGCCGAAGCAGATATCGCTAGCGTGGCAGAGAAATTAGTCGAAATCGCCAATACCAAAAACGGTCACGATAATGTCACCATTGCTTTAGTACATTATCAGGCAAAATATACAGAACCAGAGTTAAGTGTAACAGCAATCATCCCCGAAAGCTCGTTTATTAGTAATTCTACTGAGCCATATCCGACAACAGCACAGCCGATTTTAGTCAGCAATCCCAACGCTAAAACCAAAGTTATTCCTGATGAATACAAGCAGCGTAGCGGCTTTGCTCAATTACCCCTACAGTTGATTGTACCTTTAATTTTGGTAACGATAGTTGGTAGTCTGGGATACTTAGTCATGCAATTGCGCGAAGGCAAACAGCAAATTGCTGCTACTAGCCCTAGCCCTAGTTCACAGCCAAATCCCGATCGCCCAGCAACCAAGCGAACCATTGATAATTTGGCGGCAGGTTGGGTGATTGAAGCTCAGAATGACATAATTAATAGCAAGGATAAATTTCCTAGCGGGACTTTTTTTCAAGTAATTGACAAAAAACCACAAAATCCCCAATCTCCTAATTCAGAATTTGTAGTGACTTTGCGCGTGTGTCCGAATAATCAAGACACCGCCAATCCCGATAAGAATATTGCTGCTGGACAAATACCAGAAAAAACAGTCAAAATTGAACTTTCTCAACTTAAATCAGGGGTGACTGTTCTCCAAGCCGATAAACCAAATCCATGCGTTCCTCAAAAGCCAGAGCCAGCAAATCAGGCACCTGTAACTAAACCACAAGCCGAAGGTGATGCAACTTAGTTGAATTGCGCTATAAACTGATAAAACCTGAAATAATACAGGTAGTAACCAAAATCCAAAACTGCCAAGGTAAAGACTTTTACCTGGAAAAACTGTTATTGAAAATAATTGTTTTCACATTTAAGTTTAATGACTTCATTGCCATGCCTGAACCTGGCGATCGCTCGTTTGACCAACACTGGCACAGATAATTTTGCCATTTGGGTAGTTAAAGCGCCTTATCCTAGTGGCTATGTTTTGCATGACTGTATATGGCCAGTTGAACTCTCTCAAGTTTGGCAAGAATGGCAGGAAATGTTCGGAGGTGATAACCCTTTAAATATTGCTTCTGGTGCATCCCTCCCACAGAAAGCCCCATTACCAATAAATTTGAATTCATCCCCTTCAGGGCAAACAGCAGGTTATAGCAGTCGTCTGATGCAATACTTGGGAATGAGTCTGTGGCGCTGGTTATTTGACGGGCCAATTCTCGGTAGTTTAGAACGCAGTCGGGGTATAGCTATGGGACAGCATAGCCGATTGCGCTTTCGCTTGGAAATTCGCGATCCGGATTTAATTGCCTTACCTTGGGAAATTATGCAGCGTGAAGCCGGTCAATCGGTAATGTCGCTGTCACAAGATTTACTCTTTAGTCGAACTACGAGTGAAGTTGAATCATTACCGCCTTTACGTATAGAACAGACGCTGAAAATTCTGTTGGTATTAGGCGAAAATGAAAATAAAAATCTGCAACTAGAAAAAGAAGCAGAAATTTTAAAACAAACTCTGACTAAAGCAGGGCCTTTAGGTAGTTATTCTCAGGGATATGCACCATGTATGGTAACTACATTGCTGCAACCCCAACCACAGGAATTAATTCAAGAATTAGAAACTAAAGCATACAATGTCTTTTTCTATGCCGGTCATGGTTTACCCGATCCAGACGGGGGTTTACTATTTTTACGACCAAAGATGACTCTCAATGGCATAGAATTAGCTCAGGTATTGACCCGCAATGGTGTGAAATTAGCGGTGTTTAATGCTTGTTGGTTAGCACAACCTGCGGCAGTTAATCAACAAGCAATACCTTCTAGCAGTTTGGCAGAAGTGTTAATTCGTCATGGCGTACCGGCAGTTTTGGGAATGCGAGATGAAATTGCGGATGCGGAAAGCCACAGTTTTATTCAAGCTTTTACCGAAGCATTGCGATCGCGTAAACCAATTGATGAAGCTGTCGCCCAAGCTAGACAACAATTGTTAACAGTATATCGGTTTAATCAACCAGCCTGGACTTTACCAGTTCTCTATCTCCATCCTGATTTTGATGGCGAACTAATTAAAAGTTTTGATGAAGGAATTACCGAGCTACCAGATACGACAATTCCGAGTATAATTGCTTCGGTACCTACAGCTTCGTTGCGATCGCTGGTAGTACCAGATAAAACTTGCTTGTTGCGTTCTGGTGTCACCCGCATTGGTCGGACTAAAGACAACGATCTTGTCATTCCCGAACCTTCTGTGTCTAAACGCCATGCGGAAATTTTATGTCGGAATACTTTTAGCGGGACAAATCCAGTTAGAACTTATTATTTACAAGATTTATCTACCTACGGTACAACCTGGGTTTCTAGTTCTAATGGCTGGCAACAAATCCTCCGCGAGGAAGTACCTTTAACCTCAGGAATGCAGTTAAAGTTTGGGAGTTCTAGAGGTGAAACTTGGGAGTTTATTATTGAAGACTCCTAATTAGTTCATACACCTAACGTGTTTTGATTTCTTGTCAAGACAGGAGTGATTTATGTAGTTTGTGTAAATCCAAATTACTAATCGCATTTCAATGATTATCCAAAAAATAACAGCCTGAAAAAATATTTTCATCCTCAGCAAATTTCATTTGATTTTTGCGGAAATGGGATAAGCACAGTTGTAGCTGTCAATACCGCTAAATAATCAACTCAATCATCAACAAGGGAGGCGACAAATGATTAACAATATTAACAATTCAGAAAATTTCACTTCTTTAGCATCTCAAGTCGAATTAGATTTCCTCGCCGCTTTACTGGAAGTAGAAGATGCAACTTATCCTTGGAACCCTGCTGATAGTGAATCAGATGCTTATTTTTGCGCTTTAGAACAGCAGTTTCTTAGCGATGAGTTATGGGATGAACAAGAGCTAAATACGCGATCGCATGGTTTTTACCAACAACTTGATACACTATGGCCCGAAGATGCGACTGATTCCCCAGAACAAGCTCATAGCAGTCAGAATTTATTCGCTAATCTCCAAGCAGCTTTTGCCGCAGCCATACCCCAAGAATGGCTAAATAACATTGCCCAAAAAGCCACTGAGATGTTTACCTCCCAGCAATCTCTTGGCGAGCAATTAGTGGAATGTGTTCAAGGAGTGTTACCAACTTGGGCAGCAGAAGATCTCTTAGTTTTAGCCCGTCCTTATGCCTATGCTATGCGTAGCGGAGAACCACATAACCCAGGATCTGTGATGAGTAAATTTGAAAATAAGGAATGGGCAAGTTTATCAGATGTCGAGCGAGCAAAGGTTAGTTTAGCGATTTCTTACTATGCTCTGACCCAACTTCACAGCTTTCAGTCAGAATCCTAAATCAGTTGTCTTTTATCCCTTAGGGGTCAGTTAATTCAGGCGACTTCTTGCTTTTGCCCGCACTCGACGCTTGTATTGCGGGTCTTATACTTTTTTCTCGTTATTTTTAAACAAGGTTTTCCTAGTAT
Source organism: Calothrix brevissima NIES-22 (assembly GCF_002367995.1). Classification (GTDB taxonomy): domain Bacteria; phylum Cyanobacteriota; class Cyanobacteriia; order Cyanobacteriales; family Nostocaceae; genus Aulosira; species Aulosira brevissima. The sequence goes on along the minus strand of NZ_AP018207.1, from coordinate 4,167,534 downwards.
AATTCCAACTATAGGCTGATTGCGGAAGCAGTGCTATCTATCTCAAGGTAGAAAATAGTCAATGGTCAATGGTCAATGGTCAATGGTCAATGGTCAATAGTCCTCCTTGTCCTCCTTGTCCTCCTTGTCCCCCTCCTCCCTCATTTAGGGCCGAGGAAGCGAGTAGCGAAATTTTGCGATCGCGTGGGCGAAAGGGCACGAGCTTTTAAAATGGCTGCCATCAAAAAGGCGTAGGATAATACCCCAACAATTACCAATAACAAGGCATTGATTGAACCAGTAGCATTCCATAAGGCATGAAGTGCAGCCGCGCTTACATACCCAATGGGGAGAATTTGCCAAATTAGACGGGGTTTGAGTACAGCTAAACCGATAAAATAGCCCAAATAGCCACTGTAAGCCATGTGTCCGGCTACAGAACCTAAAATTCGCGGAATTAGTAATTGTAAACCTACGAGTTGACCAGTGCCTACCCCTGCTTGTTGGGCTACATTTTGAGTAATAACAGGCACATATTGACCCAGGGTTTCTAATAAAGTAAAACCTACAGCCGAAGCAGTTCCTAAGAGAATGCCATCTAAAGGTTCCCAAATACCTATGCGTTCTCGCCAAGGTGAGGGCAATATCAGGCCAATAGCTAAAGCTGCTAATACAGGTAATGCTTTCAGTAATTCTTCCATTAAACCTGCACCAAAAAACATCCGTATCAGCAATTCGGTGAAGGTTAGGGTATCCTGAGATGAAGGTAAGTTCCCAGGCAATAAACCGCGAAATACAAAAATAAACAAATCCAATAGGGGACTTTTCAATATTATTGCGGTACCTAAAGCTACAGATGCTAGTACCCACCAAGGCTTTTGTTTACCGCAGAGTTGGTAGACAAAGTAATAAGCGGCAAAGGCTATATAACTAGCAACAATCACTTGATTGGCTTGTGGTCTGCCTACCGTAGCAAACATTAATACCACAAATACTACAGTTAAAATCCCTGGTATGAGATAAGCTTTACGAGTTAAATCTTTACCAGTGGAAATAATCGGGAACAGTTGAGTAAAGCTCACCGAATCAGATTTTAATGGTGCGGGGTAACTTCCTGGTGATGGCAGGGGTGTGGCTGGCCTGGTCATGATTGTGGCTTGGGGTACATAATCATGCTCAAACACAAATTGCGGCCCGTCAGCACCTAAAGAAATGCGATCGCCTGGCTGTAATTCTTGACAACCCTGGATGCGTTGTCCGTTTAAATACGTACCGTTAGCGCTATTTAAATCACAAATGAGCCAGCTAAATTTGTTATCTGGGGAAGAGAGCGGACGAACCACAGCATGACGACGAGATACCATCCGATACATCATGGCATCCAAGACAATTTGGCAGCTGGGGTCGCGTCCAACGATCATCTCTTGACTTGGGAGCAGCGAGTAGCGGAATTCTGACCTAAGAGGTGCCCCATTACCAGACACTAGCCGCAGAAATGCATTATGTCTTGCGTTTTTGCCTGTCATCGAGTTAGATTGCTTGTCTCAAAGAATTCGGAAATTACTTGTTATTAGAACTTAAGCCTAACCAATTTACAGCAATATCATTTAAATGTTGCAAAAAAAATTATCTGCCGTACCTGAATTGAGACTTTAAATTTGTTCATCATACTGGATTACTGTAACTGCGGCATGACTAAATACAATATAGCTTCACTCACTGCTCAAGAATGCGAAATTTTCTCCGTAAAAACCAAAATTATGCGATCGCGCACTGACAAGTAGTACATTATCAGCACTCAGCCTATATTTCTGGTTGATTTTGAGTTGAGGTTGTAGATGCTTAACGATCGATTGTCAACAAATTATCGACTATGGATTGCGGACTGTTGACCACCCTAACATTAATGTTGTCTTGATTGTGTAACCCTAATGCTATCTTGATGCTATGGTTTAGGCGATTGATTACATCACCAGGTGATGAAACTTAACTTTTTACCGATCCCTAGTACAACAAGGCAAAAGTCAAAAGTCAAAAGGAAAAAGAAAGAATAGTGATCCCACAAGCCTTTTAGCAATTCCTTATGGTCTGTTTATTTCCGCCGACCTGTACTAGTAAGCGATCGCACTAATAATCAGACAAATTCCCGATATAGCAATACATTCAAGCTCCCAGGCGGGAAGCATCAAACTCAACAAACAAAGCCTGTCTCAGCTATTTTGCTTTTAAGTTGCACAATCCATTGTCAGGGCTGTTGACTGTTGACTGTTGACTGTTGACTGTTGACTGTTACCCAGGCTGAAGGTAATACCTTCCCTAATCCCCAGCGATCGCATTGATTGGATTGGCAATTATTTATCTACCAAACGCCGCAAACAAGCGGCGTTTGGCATTTGGAGAACTCTGGAAAATTTGTATTTGACAAATCCGATATATCGAAATATATTTTATTTAAGGATAACGATATATCGTGATATTTCAAACAAACATCAGGAGTTACATAATGTTTAGACAATTTCATTCACGTTTTCCTGTACCAGCCCATGCTGGAGAAGGAATTGCCCATCAATTTTCCAGAGGTGGGCGACATGAATACAGTGATTCATCGGGTGATGACTGGGGAAATGAGCCTCGCACCCATCGCGGTGACATCAAATTTAGACTGCTGGGGCTGTTGTCCAATCGTCACCAGCATAAATTTGCCCATCAATTTTCTATGAGTGGGCGACATGGACATGGACACCCAGGTTCATTGGGTGGTGGCTGGGGAGATGAGCCTCGCACCCGTCGCGGTGACATCAAATTTATGCTGCTGGGGCTATTATCGGAGCGTCCCCAGCATGGTTATGAACTGATTAAAGAGCTAGAAAACCGTCGCGGAGGCTTTCGCAAACTGAGTCCAGGTTCAGTCTATCCCACACTTCAAATGTTGGAAGACGGCGGTTATTTAACTAGCGAGCAAGTCGAAGGTAAGCGTGTCTACACAATTACAGATAGTGGTAGAAAGTTATTGAGCGATCGCTATCAGCAATCTCATTCACAAAATCCTCAAGATAGTTTTACCGAAAGCAAACCTTCCGAATTGATTGAGTTGCGGCAGACTTTAACGCAGTTAAATGATGCAGTCACACAAATTGCGCGCAGTGGAAATTTAGAGCAAGCTTTGCGAGTACGCGAATTGCTGGTTCAGGTAAAGCGTGAGATTTACAAGTTTCTAGCCGAGCAGTAGATTCGTTAGAATCCCTCTAAATGAAATTCTCTCACCGCTTTGGGAAAGTTTTTGTTTTCATGCCCGGAACGACTGAGTTTAATTAGCGCAAATCGCTGTAAAGGCGTTAAAGCTTCCCACTGTTGAGTTGCGATCGCTATACCTACTTCTTGAGCTTTTTCTTGAACGCTAGCTGGTAAATTACTGGAGTCCATCCATTCCGGATGGAGTTCAATCGGTAATTGTTTAGCTGGTACACCTGTACGAGTGACAATTAACTGTTCGAGATACTGGCGATAAGATTGAATTTCTGTTTCTGTAGTGCAAGGCAATTCAACTAAAGCTTCTCGTTCAGCTTGAGACATTTGATGCCAATCAGACAACTTGAGCTTGATCCCACAAGTATCTAGTTTGTAGCGCACTTGCATGGGTATGCAACGGAGGGATTCAACGAAATCTGCTTCAAAATCAAAGAAAGTTTGATGATTAGTCATTTGTCATTTGTCATTTGTCATTTGTGATCGACAAAAGGGGATATGGCAGCAGTATGAATTATTTGTGTCTCTATTTCCCTAAAATATATATCTTGAATTCAAGAATGGTCTTTTTTAATTATCTTCTTGGATTTGTCAAGTTCTTTATACACCAAAGGAAATGATTTTACCTTATTTTTTCGTGATTGGGAATTGCTATAACGAATTATCAGATAACTAATTGATAGAGCTAAAACTGCTATACCTAACCCAATGATATCAATTCCTGAGACTTTTTCGAGATCAAGAATAATAATTTTTCTCGATACAGCGATTAAAGATGTGACAATTACTAATTCTACCTGAACTACATGCTTGCGCAGGTAGGCAGTGATATTTTCTAAGATTTCTAAAGCAATCAAAATATTGAGAAATAAACCAAATATCTTAAATAAAGTAGTGTTAAATTTGCCGTATGGGGTAGTAAATAACTCTTTGATCAGGAAGACTACCAAATCTCCTAATGCTGCCAAAATTACCAATACCATTAATAAAGATAAAATCTTGGAAACTAGCACTTCGATGTTTTCAATAAAGTGCATAAATTTCTCATCTTTGGTATTTTCTGCCAAATTTTTGAATAATCTTCTCATTTGCTGCCCCTAGTTTTTTAGTTAAATTTAATTATCAAAAATCAAAATACAAATAAATCTTTGTAGGATAGGCACTGCCGATAACTTTCCCATTCAAGATTTGAGTGGATGTTAAGCAGTGCCCAACTTACTAGTGAATAGTTTGCTTATTTGTGAAATTACTTTTTTTGATCCATAGTAAATATTCAAACATAAAACAAAAATCCTATAGATAAATCTAGAGGATTAGAAAAAATGATTGTAACTATTGAATATGAACTATGGGTTATATTCTCAATGGAAAATTGAGAAATCTATTTAGCAGCTTACCATTGTGAGGACTGAAGTTGATAATTTTTAAATGTTACTTCTGCAGAAATTGGTAGTAATTGTACTGCACAAGCTTTTAATTCTGGTTGTAACGAATCTGGGCAAGATTCTGGATGAGTCAGGGCGTTAGCTTCCGCTTCATTTGCCCAAAGTGCGCCCCAATGCATAGGGACAAATACTGTACCAGGGGCGATCGCTTTTGTGACTTTAGCAGGAAATTTGGCTTTACCGCGACGCGATCGCACTTCTAGCAACTGGTTATCTGTAATCCCCAACTTTGCAGCATCACGGGGATGAATCTCAATAAACGGATCGGGGTGCATTTGACGAATTTTTTCAATCCGTCCAGTACGGGTTTGAGTGTGCCAATGTCCGTATAAACGTCCAGTAGTCAGTACAAAAGGATAATTAGAATCTGGCGGTTCTGCTAATCCCCGTGAGTGATAAGCTCCAAACCGCGCCCTTCCATCAGGGGTATGAAAGCGAAGATTTGTGTAGAGGCGCTTTCTTTCATGTGTCGCTGTCCCTGCTGCTTCTGGATGGGGCCATTGACTGGGGCCAAATTGTCGCAATCCTTCATGACTAATACCAGTCATTTCACAGGGGCGATCGCGAGTTAAGCGGACAAATTCTGCATAAACTTCTGCGGAGTTAGCATAGCTAAATTCTTTGATAAAACCTAATCTCCGTCCAACTTCGGCAAAAATTTCCCAATCTGCTTTAGCTTCTCTTGGTGGTTGGCGGAATGCTTGACAAAGAGTGACTGTGCGCTCGGAATTAGTCATTACCCCAGTTTTTTCACCCCACTGCGCCGCAGGTAACAGAACGTGAGCGTAAGCAGCCGTTTCCGTGGGATAATAGGCATCTTGATAGATAGTAAAAGGCGATCGCAACAATGCCTTTTTAGTCCGTTCCAAATCTGGCATACTCACAGCTGGGTTAGTAGCCGCAATCCACAGCAAGCCCACTGAGCCATCTTCTAACCCAGTAATCATATCCCACGCCGTTAAACCGGGATTTGGTGAAATTTGTCCTCGCTTTAAGCCCCAAAAATCTTCAACCTCAGCGCGGTGCTGGGGATTTTTCACCAAGCGATAACCGGGTAAGAGATGCGCTAAACCGCCAGCTTCCCTTCCCCCCATTGCATTGGGTTGACCTGTCAAAGAAAAAGGCCCGGCTCCAGGTTTACCAATTTGTCCTGTCATCAGGTGCAGGTTAATAATTGTCCTTACCTTCGCTGTCCCCTCACTGGACTGATTCACACCCATCGACCATAGAGACAACACCCTCTCGGATTGACTCCAATAACGCGCGGCTGTTTCCAAATCTGCAACGCTAATACCGCAACGATCCGCCACGATATCGGGAGCATAATGACGAATCACCTCTGCATAGGCAGGAAAGTTACTCGTACAGTCGTCAATAAACCCAACATCAATAGCATTCCCACGCATTAACAAATAAGCAATGCCATTTAACAAGTCAATATCTGTACCTGGACGAATAGCTAAATGTAAATCGGCTGCTTCTGCGGTGGGTGTGCGTCGAGGATCGACAACAATCATTTTGACTTTGCGATTTTTCTTGTGATACTTCGCCAAGCGATTGAAGACTATCGGGTGACATTCAGCAGCATTCGTACCAATTAAAAATGCACAGTCGGTTAACTCTAAATCGTCGTAACAACAAGGCGGGCCATCTGCGCCAAAGCTTTGAATATAGCCAGATACGGCGCTAGACATACATAAACGCGAATTAGCATCAAAATTATTACTACCCAAACATCCCTTCATCAGTTTTTGGGCGATGTAATAATCCTCTGTTTGAAACTGTCCAGAACCATACATACAGATAGCTTCTGAACCTTGGGTGTAACGCAACGTTTGAATGCGCTTGGTAATGATTTCAAACGCTTCATCCCAACTGACGCGCCGAAATTCTTGATCTAAAGAGTCTCGCACCATTGGGTAATGAAGCCTATTTTTATCTAACGACTCAGCGATAGTTGCACCTTTTACACAAACCATCCCCTGACTAGATGGGTGTGCTTTGTCTCCTCGCACGCGCCAAATTGGAGTTCCTTGACTGTCCCGATTAGTCGCTTTTCCTGGTTGCGCTGGGGGCGAAACTTCTAACCCACAGCCAACGCCGCAGTAAGGACAAAGGGTTTTGGTAAATTCACTCATAAGTAGGGGCTAGGGACTAGGGGCTAGGGACTAGGGGCTAGGGATTAGGGGTTAGGGGCTAATAGTCTGTCGCAAAAATTTCGAGGGGTACAAAACGAACCGCAAAGACACGAAGTACACAAAGGAAGAGAAAATAAGAAGAAACTTACTCCACAGAATTAATGCGATGAACCACTAGAAGCTAGAGGCTAGAGGCAGGGATACACAAACAGGTGAAAAATCACCCATGCCCAATGCCCCATGCCCCACAATTACTCTTCAACTAATATTTGTGGAGGTGGTGCGATGGTTTCTGATGAGTTGCTTTCATAAGCACCGGCAAAGGAATTTTGCGGTTCTTTGAGGAAGAAGCCACACATAAAGGCGCAAATTAAAGCGGCTATACCCATTGTGGTAAAGAGGGTTGATGCATCGGTGAGGCTGAAAATTGTCAGGTATACTACACCACCAAAATTACCGTAAGCACCGACATTACCAGCAATTTGTCCGGTAGTTTCTTTTTTAATTAGAGGTACAATGCCGTAGGTAGCACCACAACCAGCTTGAGCAAAGTAAGCAGCAAACATTGTGACTGCGATCGCTAACGGAATTGGCCAGCTACTACTGATAAAATGTGCCATTAAATAACCGACACCAATACCAGCACTAATAATTGTCATTGTCCATTTGCGCGAGCCAAATTTATCAGAAATTAAGCCACCACTAGGACGAGAAATTAAGTTTAAAAAGGGATATGTTGCAGCAATCATCCCTGCGACTACATGCTCTAAGGCAAAGGTTTTTTCAAAGAACGCTGGGAGCATAGAAACGGCTGCTAATTCGCTACCAAAGTTAGTGACATAAGTGAATTCAAGTAATGCAACTTGACTAAATTGATAGCGTTGTAAAGCTGGATAAGTTTTCTTTCCGATTAGCAGTTCTTTATTAACTTGATAAGCTTTGTATGTTTGGTAAGCGAATAATCCTGCTAACAGAAACCAAACCAAATACATTTGGGTAAGATTCAAAAAGTGAATATTTTTTTGTTCTAAACGCCAAGCTAATAAACCCAAGGCAAATATTAACCCAAAATTGGAGATAATCATTGCCCAGAAGCTTTTAATGCTAGTTACTTCTAAAGCACCATTTTTCTTAGGTTTTTTGTATACTTTACCAGCAGGTGTATCTTGAACGCTGTTGTAGTAAATTACCCCGTAGATAGCAGCAACAATACCTGTAAATGCGATCGCCAATCGCCAGTTAGAAGCGCCACCAGCTAAAAAGCTTGTGCCTACAGCAATCATTGGTAGAGCGAATTCTGCACCAAAAGCACCAAAATTACCCCAACCACCATAAATACCTTGAGCGCTTCCCATCTCTTTGGGTGGGAACCATTCAGCTACCATGCGAATACCGACAACGAACCCAGAACCCACAATTCCCATCAGTAAGCGACTGATGACTAATTGATGAAAATCCTGGGATAATGCTGTTGCTAAACAAGGAACAGCAGCGAACATTAATAGTATTGAATAGGTAATTCTGGGGCCAAAACGATCCAGCAACATCCCAATAATTAACCGCGCTGGAATTGTCAAAGCGAGGTTACAAATGCCCAAAGTTTTAATTTGCTCAGGTGCTAAATGTAATTCCTTCCCGATAGTTGTGGCAAAGGGAGCAAAGTTAAACCAACAGACAAAGGTAAGAAAAAAGGCAAACCAAGTCTGATGCAGGATACGATAGCGATCCCTGAATGAAAATAATCCTTTAAGCATTAAAAGTTTCCTTAATTACAAAATTGCATGGAGCAAAATAGGGTTACCAATTTAAAATTGACCCCAAGCATAGTCGTAAAGTTAGAATTCAAAATTAAAGACAATTAAATTGGTACTTGAACCCACAAAAAATCTGCTACATCTAGATGTAGAGGTCTTTAATTATTGAATTACCCTGTTGAATTCGGATATTTCTGGCTATCTATTGACGCTGGATTTAAAGCTGAAATTATGACTCCCTAACTAGTGAAATATTCGGGAGTACGTAAGATGTTGTTAATACTAAATTATGCTTATCTAACATGTTGATTTGTATCTACAATTACACTTTGTTAGTATTAATGTAAAAATGGCATCACAGCTATGCGTTAAAAATCATACTTCTACCAATTCTATGTGAGACTACAAATTAACGCCCTCAGGCTGTAAGCCTGGGGCTATCATTACAAAGCCTGCCTGCGCAGGCTAGATTATATGCATCTTCATATTGGATTGGTATTCAATACCTTTGCCAAAAAATTGTGGTTCTTTAGGACTTACGCACACTCTACGAATTCTTGGCGTTCTTCTCTTCGAGACGCTAACGCGAAGGCGTCTTGGCGGTTCAATAAATAAAGCTTTTTGGCAATTTTTGCGTAAGTCCTGTAATTGTGATTATTCATCGTCGTGAGCGTAACGACGATACAAGAAGTCTAAAGCATAGTTCCGCAAGTTATAGTATTCTGGATCTTCCATGATGCGGCGACGATTACGGGGACGAGCGAAGGGAATCTCTAAGATTTCCCCAATTTGCGCAGATGGGCCATTTGTCATCATGACTACTCTGTCGGCTAAGAATAGAGCTTCATCTATGTCATGGGTAATCATCAAGACGGTAACTTGGTGATCGCGCCAGATTTGTAGTAGTTCTTCTTGCAATTCTTCTTTGGTGATAGCGTCTAATGCGCCAAAGGGTTCATCGAGAATGAGAACTTGGGGACGGATGGAGAGAGCGCGCGCGATCGCAACTCGCTGTTTCATTCCCCCAGAAATTTGGCTAGGTTTTTTATCAGCCGCTTCTGTTAACCCTACCATCGCTAAATGTTCTCTGACAATTGCTCTTTTTTCGGCTTGGGTTTTCTTGGGAAATACTGAATCTACCGCCAGGTAAACGTTCTCAAAGACATTCAGCCAAGGTAAAAGGCAATAGTTTTGGAATACCATCATTCTATCGGGGCCTGGTTCGGTGATGGGTTGATCTTGGAGGAGAACCACGCCATCGGTGGGGGTGTTGAACCCGGATATCATGTTGAGTAAAGTTGATTTACCGCAGCCAGAATGACCAATGATGCAAACAAATTCACCTTCACGAACTTTTAGGTCAATTCCATCTAATACGGTGTAAGGGCCTTCGGGGGTGGGGTAAATTTTGCTTACGCCTTCAATTACCAGAAAGTTTTCGGCTTTCTGTGGTTGTAGGTGGTTGGTTTGGGTTGTGTTGGTGGTTTTTTTGGCTGTTTGCATGGTTATTTATATTTAAGCTAGTTATTTGTAAAATCTCTTCTCTGCGTCTCTGTGGTTCATAAGGCTTACGCAAAAATTATCAAAACCGTTTTATTGAACCGCCAAGACGCCAAGAGCGCCTTCGCGTAGCGTCTCCCCTTGGGAGAAGAATTGTTAGAGTGTGTGTAAGTCCTAGTTCAAAAGAATTTATTAACCGCAGAGACACAGAGAACACAGAGAGAAGAGCCACTTTGGACTATTGACTATTGACTATTGACCATTGACTATTGACTAAATAAATACTTCCTCAACACGGACTTGCCGTTTGATTTCCAAGCTGTTGAGGTATTCTAGTGGCTCTGATGGGTTAAAAACTTTACCATCAAATAAATGAATGGGATCGTCTTGACCGATGTCGAGAATGCCAAGATCGCGTGCAGCTGCGCCAAATATGTCTGTACGGCATACTCGGTCAATTACTTCTACCCAATTTTTAGGGAAGCTGACTAAACCCCAACGTGCTAGCTGAGTTACCATCCATAACAATTCGGTGCGGTTGGGATAGTTGGTTTGATTGAGGTAAAACTGGTTATATCTGGCTAATTCTTGGGGTGCTGTACCGTCACCGCGATCGTAGGGATCGGTAAAACCAGGACGGATATATGCGGGATTTGTATTTAGGTATTCAGGACGACAGATTAATTCGACAATTTCTTCGCGGTTGCGGAAGTCGTCGCAATATTTACAAGCTTCTAAGAGGGCTTTAACTAAAGCTAAATAAGTTTCTGGATATTTTTGCGCCCATTCTTCCCGCACTCCCAAGACTTTTTTCGGCTGTCCTGACCAAATTTCTAAGGCGGTAGCAGCGATAAAGCCGACATCTTCATGAACAGCACGGTAGTTCCAAGGTTCGCCAGCACAGTAACCGTCAATATTGCCAGCTTTGAGTTGGGAAACCATTTCGGTTGGGGGGATGACTGTCAAGCTAACGTCTGTGTCGGGATCGATTCCCCCGGCTGCTAACCAGTAACGCAGAATGAGGTTCTGCATGGATGTGGGATGGACGATTCCCAAGGTTAAAATTTGGTCGGGAGAAGCGTTAATTGCTGTTTTTAAATCAGCGAGGGTTCTCACGCCTTGGTTATATAATCTTTTGCTGAAGGTGATGGCGTTAGCGTTGCGGGAAAGATTTAGGGCGTTGACTATTGGAATGGACTTTTTACCACCAGCACCTAAAGTCAGGGCGAGGGGCATACCGGCTACCATTTGGGCTGCGTCTAATCTGCCAGTACCTACACCTTTGGCGATGTCTTTCCAACTGGTTTCGCGGCTGAGGGTGATTTGTTCTAAGCCGTACTGGGCAAAAAAGCCTTTTTCTTGAGCCACGATTAAGGGTGCAGCATCGGTGAGGGGTAGAAAGCCGATGTCTAGATTTACCTTTTCTAAGCCGTTGCGGGAGATGATGACGGGTGCTTGAGTTTGTGCAGCTTGGCGTTTTTTTGCCTGTTTTTGCTGGTTGAGGAAGTAAATCATTTCATTCCGCAGATTGTAGTAACTGGGATGATTTACGACTTCTAAACGCTGGCGGGGGCGAGGGATGGGGACTTCGAGAATTTGGCCTATGTGGGCTTCCGGGCCATTGGTAAGCATGACGATGCGATCGCTCAACAATAACGCTTCATCGACATCATGTGTCACCATCACGCAGGTAACGTTGTGTTCGTTGCAGATTTTCATCAATTGTTGTTGCAAACTCCCCCTTGTTAGGGCATCTAACGCACCAAAGGGTTCATCTAGCAATAACAATTTGGGACGGGTAGCCAAAGCACGCGCGATCGCAACTCGCTGTTTCATCCCTCCAGATAGTTCGCTGGGGCGTTTATTCGCGGCGAGGCGCAGCCCCACCATGTCGATATGTTCTTCAACAATCCCCTGGCGATCGCCTTTTGGCTTGTCTTTATACACTTCATCCACGGCTAGGGCGATGTTTTCCCGTACTGTTAACCAGGGAAGCAGGGAGTAATTTTGAAATACTACCATCCGGTCTGGGCTTGGTTCTCTAACTTCTCGCCCTTCCAAAGTGACACCGCCAATGCTGGCTTGATCTAAACCTGCGATGATATTCAGCAAGGTAGATTTACCGCAACCAGAATGCCCAATGAGTGAAACAAACTCGCCTTGTTTAATTTTCAACTCAATATTTTTCAGGGCAATATATTTACTGCCATTGGGTAAATCAAACACCCGATCTACATGATCGACTTCTACAAAAGTAGTCATTGTTATTAGTCCTTAGTCATTCGTCATTAGTCAATTTGTTAGGACTAAAGTTTCATACTTCTGCCCTCTGCCTTCTGCCTTCTGCCTTCTTACTACTTCTGATCTGCAACAACTTTGCTAGCAATAAAAGCTACTAATCTATCTAACATTAATCCCACTAAACCAACGTATACGAGAGCGAGGATAATTTCACTTAAATTTGTTTCTGTAGTTGTGTTGTAGGCATCCCAAATAAATGAACCAATGCCGACACCACCAACTAACATTTCTGCTGCGACAATTGCTAGCCAAGATAAACCAATTCCAATACGTAAACCTGTGAAGATATAGGGAACAGTAGCGGGGAAAACTATTTTCCAGAAATACTTGAAACCTCTGAGGCGTAAAACTCTCGCTACATTTACGTAGTCTTGGGGAATTTGTTGGACGCCGACTGTAGTGTTAATAATAATCGGCCAAATTGAGGTAATGAAAATGACGAAAATTGCTGAAGGGTTAGCTTGTTGAAATGCTGCCAGGGAGATAGGTAACCATGCCAGTGGCGGTACAGTGCGCAATACTTGAAATAGGGGATCTACAGCATTAAATAGTAAGGGATTAGCACCGATGACAATTCCTAAACTAATACCAACAATTGCTGCTAGAGAAAATCCTAAACCGACTCTGCCTAAACTATTGAGGATTTGCCAACCTAAACCTTTATCACTTTCACCATTATCAAAAAATGGATGAATAATAAACGGGTTCCAAGTTTCTTGGAATGTTTCAATGGGGCCTGGTAACTTAAAGCTAGGATTTAAACAAAGTAGCTGCCAAATCACCAGAAAAACTGCTAGCGCTGCTATTGGTGGCGCAATTTTTCGCCAGAATAATTTACTAATAGCTTTTTGGGACTTTTTTTTGCTAATCCGAATGCCCGCAATAGCTGTCATTTTTCTTTTCTCCTGTGTAATTTTAGTTGATTCAACAAACAGCGATCGCAGTTATGATTAAACTTTTTTAATCTTCAAACTATTGAGATATTCTTCTGGTTTCTCTGGATCGAATTTCACACCATCAAAGAAAGTCTCAACTCCCCGCGAACTACTAGTAGGAATTTCCGCAGCAGGTACATTAATTGCTTGGGCGGCTTTTTTCCATAAATCTTCTTTATTTACTTGGTCAACAATTTCTTTGACTTTGGTATCTTTTGGTAAATAGCCCCAGCGAATTTCTTCTGTTAAAAACCAAGTATCGTGGCTCTTATAAGGATAGGAAGCATTATCAGCCCAGAATTTCATGCGCTGGGCGAAGTTTTTCTCTGTGCGTCCATCGCCGTAGTCAATATTACCTTTAGACCTTTCTAAAATATCTGCTGCGGCAACATTAAAGTATTTGCGATCGGCGCAGATTTTGCACATTTCTTCTTTGTTTTCTGCTTTATCGCACCATTGTTGTGCTTCTAAGACTGCCATTAATAATGCTTGTGCAGCGTTAGGATTTTTATCAACCCAATCTTTGCGCATAGTAAAAGCTTTTTCTGGATGATCTTTCCAGAATTCGCCGCTAACTAAAGCTGTATAACCTAACTTTTGGCTTACCAATTGAGCATTCCAAGGTTCGCCTACACAAAAAGCATCAACTGTACCAACTTTCATATTTGCTACCATTTGTGGTGGTGGTACAGGTTCCAAAACCACATCTTGATCGGGGTTAATTCCGCCAGCAGCTAACCAATAGCGCATCCATAAATCGTGTGTTCCACCAGGAAAAGTAATCGCCATTTTCATAGATTTTTTATCAGCTTTGGCTTTTTCCGCAGCCTCTTTTAAAGCTTTACTTTCTAAGCCGACTTTAAAATCTTTCAGTTTATTAGCAACAGAAATAGCTTGCCCGTTAGTATTTAACCGCGCCAATAAATACATGGGCACTTTATCGTTAATTGTCATCAAGTAAGGCATGGGGCTGAGGATATGCGCCCCATCAATACCATCACCTGAAGAACCGATTTTTAAGTTATCGCGGGTGACAGGCCAAGATTTTTGCTTGATGACTTCAACATCAGTCATGCCGTATTTAGCAAAGAAGCCCTTTTCTTTAGCAATAATCAGAGGTGCGGCGTCTGTCAGGGGGATAAATCCTAACTTGGCTTTGGTTGTTTCAACTTTAGGTGCATTGGCTGAGGTAGAAACATTAGCTGCTGGCGCTGCTGAGGGAGATTGTTCGCCTGTTGTACTGGAATTACTAGAAGAACAACCATGAGCCAAGATAGAAGCCGCAGCCGCAGCCGTGGAAGCGAAAATAAATTTTCTACGCGAGAGATTAGTCATTGGTTAGTTGTGAGTGGTAATGGGCATTGGGCATGGGGCATTGGGCATTTTTATTTATCCTCCTTGTCCCCCTTGTCTTCCTTGTCCCCCTTGTCCTTTTCTAATGGGTAACTAAGGCTTCTGCTTTAAGCTTTGCGCCAAAGTGCTGGATGAGTAAATCTTGTAATACTGGCTGTAAGTCTTCGCAGGGTATGCCTTTGGTAACGCATGTTCCCAAATGGGCATCTTTGCCGACTTTACCGCCCATGTAGATGTCAACCCCTTCTAAGGTTTTGCCGTTTTTACGGGTTTTAGTTCCCATTAAGCCGATATCGGCTACTTGTGGTTGTCCGCAGGAATTAGGGCAGCCAGTCCAGTGAATGCGGACAGGACGAGTGAGAATTAACTCGGATTCCAAGGCTTGAATGGTGGCTAAGGCGCGGTTTTTGGTTTCAATTAGGGCAAAGTTGCAAAATTGTGCGCCTGTGCAAGAAACTAGCGATCGCGTTAATAATCCTGGGTTAATGGCAAATCTTTCTAGTAGTGGTTCAGTTAAAAATGTTGCTAACCGCGAATCGGGAATGTTGGGAATAATTACGTTCTGTTCTACTGTCAATCGGATTTCACCGTTGCCGTAAACTGAGGCTAAACGGGCAATTTCAAACATATCCCCAGCGTAAAACCGCCCGACAGGAATATGTAAACCTACGTAATTTAATCCTGGTTGTTTTTGTTTATATACACCAACATGATCGCGTTTTTCCCAGTCGATTTCGTCTTTTGGCGCTGCGGGTAAAAATGCTTTCCCTAAACGGTGTTCAACTTCTAAGCGGAATTTATCTAAACCCCACTCGTCAATCAACCACATCAGCCGCGCTTTTTGGCGATTAGCACGTAAGCCGTTGTCGCGAAATACTTCTACAATTGCTCTACAGACTGCAACTACATCTGCCGGTGCAACCCAAGCATTCAAAGGAATCGCTGCTTCACAACGCTTGGCTGAGAATAAACCACCTACAAGGATATTAAAGCCGAATTTACCTTCTTTAAACGCCGGAACAAAGGCTAAATCGTTAATTTCCGCATGGACAGAGTTATCTCTTCCACCTGTAATGGCAATATTAAACTTACGGGGAAGATTGGTAAACTCTGGATTACCTTGACCTTTGTTGGTCAGCATATCCTGAATTTGTTGCACCAATTCCCGCGTATCAAACAATTCATCCCCATCTAAACCCGCCACCGGATCGCCTGTGATATTGCGGATGTTGTCCATCCCCGATTGAATGCTGGTTAAACCAACGGCGTGCATTTTATTGAAGATTTCGGGTAAGTCTTCAATTCTGATACCCCGCAATTGGATATTTTGGCGCGTGGTAATATCAGCACTACCATCGTCACCGTAACGCTGCACTACTTCCGCTAACACCTGCATTTGATCGCTGGTGAGAATACCGTTAGGTATCCGCATCCGCATCATAAACTTACCAGGGGTGACTGGGCGAAAAAATACGCCCACCCACTTCAGGCGATGATCGCGATCTGTTTCATCCATTGCTTCCCAGCCAAGGTTAGCAAATTTCTCTATCTCACCTTTGACGGTAAGTCCATCTTTTTCAGCCTTGAATTTCTCGAACTTATTGAGGCTGGCTGTAGTGCTAGTTGCTGTGTCTGTCATGAGCTGACTCTCATTGCAAGTTTTGAATCCCGGACAACCAAAGCGAGTTTTTGCCCATCATGAATTAACCCGTAGTTTGACCATTCCTCTGTCTACTAGGGCAAAAGCAGTGATAATCTATATGTGGGTATTTGGTGCGGAAATGATTGCTTCAGGAAAAATGTTTCCGTGTATTCATTGGGTAGTTGTGTAAGGAATGTTCTGGTACTGAAAGTGTAACGATTTACATACTATTAAGGTTAAGGGTGGATTTTCGCTAAAATCGTATAAATCGCTACGAAAATTTAGAGAAATTGCCAAAAACGTAATCATGCGATGCGTTTTCTGCATAATATAATCGCTGATGGAAAGCGATCGCTATTCTTATAAACTTCAAAATTCTTAAAAGTAACATCTCTCATGAAACGTCGTGATTTCATTAATTGGGTAGGTTTAGGTTTACTAGCGAGTTCTTTACCTGTAGCCATCGCCGCTTGTTCCCAGCAAACAGCCACACCAGAAGCGAAATCTACAGGCGATGGTGGTTGGCAAAAAGTAGGCTCTGTAGCAGAATTAGATAAAAGCGGTCAGTTATTGGCGAAAGACTCTCCAGTTGGTGCTGTCTTAGTAATTGGTAAATCGCAAGCAGCCAATTTGATTGCTGTAAACCCTAACTGCACTCATAAAGGTTGTCCCGTTACATGGAATGAAGCCGGGAAAAAATTTACCTGTCCTTGTCATGACTCAGAATTTGCTACAGATGGTAAAGTTCTAAAAGGCCCTGCCGATAAACCGCTAAAAACCTACGCCGCTAAAATTGAAGGCGATTCAGTGGTGGTAAAGTCATAGGATTAATTTCTACTATTTTAGGACTTACGCAGAAGCATGAAAAAACGAACCACTTGCGGCGTTCGCGCAGCGTCTTGTAGATAAGCCTTTGCCACAGGCTAGAACGCAAAGAACACGAGTAAAGAGGGTTTGGGAGAGTTATCGCGTAAGTCCTATATTTGTATCCAAGAAATACTGAGTAATTGTGTTGATACGACATTATATTTTGTAGTGACTTATTCAAAAACAAAAAAATGCTAGAAATAACCAAAAATTACGTCATGGATGAAAATCAGCAACCTATTGCTGTACAAATTCCTATTGCTGACTTTGAAAAAATTGAAGAAATATTAGAAAACTACGGCTTGGTAAAGCTAATGGCAGAGTCGGAAGATGATGAACGCCTTTCTAAAGATGAAGCAGTGAAATATTACCAATATTTGAAAAATAAGAATGTGGAAAGTTGAATATACTAAAAGGTTTTTAAAAGATTTGGTGGATTTACCAGAAGATGTTCGAGCAAGGATAGAACCAATTGTCTTTCAAGAACTAGAGTCAGAAAATCCCTTTGAATTAGGTTATTTGCCAAAAATGCAGGGCTACGATGATAAATATAAGATTCGCGTAGGCAATTACAGAATAGGTATTACTGTTGATAAAGAAACACAAACATTAATTTGCCAACGAGTCGCACATCGTAAAGATATTTATAGGATTTTTCCTTAATCTGGGGTACATCCCAGTTTTGCAAACGCCCGCAGGCTGTAAGCCTGGGGCTATAAAGACGAAGCCTGCCTCCGCAGGCTATAAGTTTTTGAAGCCTGCGGAGGCAGGCTTTGTTTGTGTAGCAATACCCTTCTAGGGTATTGATTAAAAAAGCGGGATGCTCCCCTTAATCTGTACCTCACGCCTTTGCAATCTGCTGTAAGTTTTGTCTTGCTAAATACTTGCCTTTATCTCGTAAGCGCTCAATTAGCTTTGATATAATGGTGTTCTCGTCATAAATAAATTCTATCGTTTAAACAATAAAATAAAATATTAGAACTGGCAACAATTAAAACAACACATAAACCCGCAAGCAGGTTTAATATGTCCGTCGGTAGTAGTCTATGAGAATATGCAAATTAGCAATATAGGGGTTTTGAAGAGTTGTGAATAACATCAACCAGCTTTTGATGCAGGCGCAGTTAGCACATGACGCTGCTGATTGGTCATCGCTGATTCTATATTTACAACAGTTGACTTTAAAAGCCAACTCTAAAAATCCAGAAATTGAGCAAAATCGCGAGCAATTGCTGGAATTAGCAATGGCGATTTTAGAACAGGGAGATTTTCAGCAACGCTGGGAGATTACCAAAGTTTTTACCCAGTTGGGAAATATGGCGATCGCACCATTAATTGCCATCTTAGAAGATGAAGATGCAGAAGAAGAAGTACGCTGGTATGCGGCGCGAATTTTAGGTGAGTTTCAGCAACCGGATACCATTGCTTCTTTGGTGCAATTGCTGAAAACCAGCGATAATCAAGAACTCAAGTTAATGGCCGCTACTGCTTTAGGACAAATGGATACTTTAGCAATTGCGGAACTTACTGAATTATTGGCAGAAGAAAGTACCAGACTGTTAGCAGTGCGATCGCTTGCTTACATCCGCCGCAAAGAAACCATTGCACCTCTGTTAACTGTTGTGGAAGACACTCAACCTACAGTCAGGTTAGCAGCCATTGAAGCAATCAGCAGCTTTCACGATGAACGAGTTCCGCCAGTATTATTAAAAGCTTTGGATGATTTCGCTACTCCCGTAAGACTCGCCGCCGTGCAAGGTTTAGCTTCTCGCGCTGATTTATGTCAAACATTAGATTTGGTGACTCAGCTGCAACCTAAACTCCATGACTTAAGCGAAGATGTAGCTTGTGCAGCAGCCATAGCTTTATCGCGAATGGGTAGTGACAAAGCTGCTGATTGCTTATTTCCAGTACTGCTATCACCCTACTCATCGCTGAAGCTGCAATTAGAAATTATTCGCGCTTTAAGTTGGTTAGAGACTGCTACAGCGTTGAAGTATCTGCAACAAGCATTTGTACAAATGAAATCAGAAAGATTGTGGCAAGAAATTGTCACAGTTTTAGGTAGAGTGGAAAAACCAGAATTAACTGCACTAGCCACAGAAATTTTACTAGAAATCCTGCAATCGCAGCATCCAGCTAAAGAAATTGCCAATATTAAAAGTGCGATCGCGCTAGCTTTAGGACAGTTAGGTAATATCCAGGCGATTGAACCATTAATTTTACTGTTAGCCGATTCCGAACCAGCCGTGAGACTCCATGCGATCGCAGCCTTGAAAAATCTCGCACCAGAAAGCGCCCATCAACAATTACAGCAGCTAGCGAATAATACTGCGATCGCATCCGATTTACAAACAGGAGTAGCGATCGCTTTAGCTGAATGGTGAATAATTCCTGGATGACTGGAGAAAAATTTACATTAAAATATTGCAAAGCTCACCACTTGTAACAAACTGTACCAAATTGAGGTAAAAAAACCGTTAAGTTAATGGAAGCCATAAATGTAATTCAGGCTACAAAAAAATGCGACTAGAGCAGTTGCAAGCTTTTATAGCGATCGCGGACACCGGCAGCTTTCAACAAGCAGCACGTAAATGTGGGGTAACCCAATCGACCATCAGCCGCCAAATCCAGGCATTAGAAGCCGATTTAGGCATAGAACTGTTTCATCGCACCACTCACGCCAAGTTAACCTTGGGAGGTGAACGATTACTTCCTCGCGTGCGCAAAATTTGTCAAGAATGGCAAGTTGCAACTGAGGAATTAACAGATTTAATTGCTGGGAAGCAGCCAGAATTGTGCATTGCGGCAATTCACTCTTTGTGCGCCTCCTACTTACCACCAGTATTGCAGCAATTTTGCCGCGACTATCCAGATGTGCAATTGCGCGTCACCTCCTTAGGTAGCGATCGCGCTTTAAAAGTGCTCAAAGACGGCTTGGTAGATTTAGCAATTGTGATGAACAATCGCTTTTTAACTACAGGGCGAGAAATGGTAGTAGAAGTGCTGTATGAAGAACCGATAGAAGTTCTCACCTCAGCTAAACATCCATTAGCCCAATATGAATGTATTCCTTGGTCGGAATTAGTGCGTTATCCCCAAGTAGTCTTTAAAGATGGTTATGGGATGCAACGCTTAATCCAAGATAGATTTGAGCGACTAGAAGCCAACCTGCAAGCAGCTTTAGAAGTCAACACCCTAGATGCTTTCCGGGGAGTAGTGCGTCAAGGCGAACTCATAGCTTTGCTACCCCATTCGGCATTAATGGAAGCCCAACTTGACCCGACTTTAGCCGTCCGCCCCTTAGCCAGTAATAATAATGGTACAGTGCCCGATACTTCTAGCTTAACCCGTCGGGTAGTCATGGTGACAACTGGCGATCGCTTGCAAATTCCCCCAATCAAACACTTTTGGCAACTAGTACGCGAAAATATCCCACCACAAATTAATCAACAGCGATCGGCTTCTTAAAGCTATCATGAGTCAAACAATTTTAGATTTTGGATTTTAGATTTTAGATTGACCCCGACCACAAGGGTACGGAGCTTGGAGATTTTAGATTGACGATTTGAGATTTATTTCGCCCTCAAGGGGCGGGGCATGAACCAAAAAACCTCAATCCAAAATCCAAAATTTAAAATCTAAAATTCGGAGGGTCAAAAGTCCCAAATCAAGAGTCCCAAGTCTCAGTACTATTGACTAATGACCGTTAACAATTGACCATTGACAATTGACCATTGACTGTTGACTCCTATGAGCAATCTATTTCGGCAATTTCTGCAAAAGGTTGGTAGCGGAAATCATACAGGAGAGAATTTAACTCGCACTGAAGCGGCGACAGCTACTAAGATGATGTTGCTAGGTGAAGCGACCCCAGCCCAAATTGGGGCGTTTCTCATTGCTCACCGCATCAAACGTCCCACCGCAGACGAGTTAGCGGGAATGTTAGATGCTTACAACGAACTAGGGCCAAAACTTCAACCCATCGCTACTGAGAAACCAGTTATCGTTTTTGGTATTCCTTATGATGGCAGAACCCGCACCGCACCTATTAGCCCGATTACGGCTTTATTATTAGCTACTGTGGGTCAACCTGTGGTGATGCATGGAGGCGATCGCTTACCCACAAAATACGGTTTACCTTTAGCAGAAATTTGGCAGGGTTTAGGAGTCAATTGGACAAGCTTGTCACTAGAAAAAACCCAGCAGGTATTTGCAGAAACTGGCATTGGCTTTGTTTATACGCCTCAGCATTTTCCCTTAATTAACAGTCTTTGGGAATACCGCGACCAGCTAGGCAAACGTCCACCCTTCGCCACAATGGAGCTAATTTGGTGTCCTTACGCCGGGGATGTACATATAATTCCTGGGTTTGTCCATCCACCAACAGAAGCCTTATTTCA
This sequence comes from Calothrix brevissima NIES-22, assembly GCF_002367995.1. Lineage (GTDB taxonomy): Bacteria > Cyanobacteriota > Cyanobacteriia > Cyanobacteriales > Nostocaceae > Aulosira > Aulosira brevissima. Next base: position 4,145,971 of record NZ_AP018207.1, on the reverse strand, counting down.
ATCCACGCTAGGGTTGCATAACATCACAAAATATACCTTGGTTAAGGGTTTAGAAGGTAGCTGCGACTTACCACGCGATCGCACAGCGATTATTGGTTTATCATCCCCATCTGGCGAACTAGAAAGACTGCACCTTGCACCCCGCGATTACGATATCCCAGCGAAAAACGTCCCCCTGTCTACAAAAGAAGAACTATTGACGGAAATGCAAGCGGTTTTAGCAGGTACAGCCACAGAATTAATGGAAACCGCCTTATGGAATGGTGGATTTTATCTATGGCGCAGTGGTATTTCTCCCGATATGCGATCGGGTATAGCCACAGCCAAAGAATTATTTATGAGTGGCGCAGTAGCAGACAAACTCAAACAACTCAGTCAATTGTCCAGAGTCAGTTGTCAGTTGTCGGTTGTTAATGGGCAATAGTCAGTTGTCAGTTGTCAGTTGTCAGTTGTTTTCCTGATTGCCTCATCTTCCCATGCCCAATGCCCAATGCCCCATACCCAATGCCCTAAAGCGATAAAACCATCCCTTCACGGGCTAATAATGCTTTGGGGAATACAGACTTAACTTCAGATTGCACGCTGTCGAGAAAATCATCGTCATCATCTGGATGATAATGAGAAATGACTAAGCTTTTGACTGTGGCATGATTAGCTAAATCTACAGCAGTTTGCCATTGTAAATCTGCTAGATCGTGGTTATGTGCTGTTGGGGGATTATAAGTACCGTTAGCAATCAACAAATCTACCCCTGTAATTAGCTGTAAAATCCTTTCTTGCTCGACTTCATCAGGATTTTTGGGCAAATCTGTGATGTAAGCAACGCTCAAATTCTGCCAGCTGATACGATAGCCAAGCGATCGCTGATGTTGATTAATTAATGCCGTATAAATCGTTACATCATCTAAGCTAACCTTGCTCCCCGAAGTGAGATTGTGGAAATGCAATTGTGATTGCATCACCTGTAATGGATAGGGGAAGTGCGGCTGAAGCATTTGATCGTACAGACATTGCTTAATCGAAGCGCTATTAGAAGCGGCTGTACCGTAAATGTGGAAGTTATTTTTGGTAATAAATGCAGGTGCAAAAAACGGAAAGCCTTGAATGCGATTTAATTGGGAATTAGTAAAAAATATATGCGCTTCAATTGGCTGTTCCCTTTGCTGCCAGGTTTTACCCAGTACTCTTAAGCCAGTACCCCCATCAAAAATCAATTCCTTTCCGGCTACGCGCATTTCTACACAAGCAGTATTTCCACCGTAGCGATTGGTGTTATTTCCTGGGGTAGCAATCAAACCTCTCACACCCCAGAATTGCACCATAAATTCTGTGGCGGGATGACTGAGGGGGGTAGCTTCCGTCTCAGTTAAGTAGCTCTGGGAACCTGACAGTTCAAAATTTGACATTTTCCTCGCATTTTAGACCTTACTGAGCAGGTCATCGTAGTGCCGTACTTCTACCAATTGGTTTTTTTCGTCTACAATGACAACCGTAGGCGAGTAATTTTGTAACTCTTCCGGAGTAAACTGCCCGTAGGCCATTATAATCAGGCGATCGCCTATTATGCCTAGACGTGCAGCAGCCCCATTTAGCTCGATGACTCCTGAGTAAGCTGGCGCAGGTATGGCATAGGTAACAAAGCGCTCGCCATTCGCCTTATTAACTACCTGTACCTGTTCGTAAGGTAATATACCCGCTTTTTGCAACAGAATGTTATCTATACTAATACTTCCCACATAGTTAACATTTGCCCCTGTCAGGGTACAGTTATGAATTTTTGCCGAAAGGAGAGTTCGCTGCATTTGATTTGGGTTTATGTAGCAATTTTTGCGTGCTGCAAATAGCAAAAGTTGTTAATATTGATGATTGCTTGACTCTGGTGATGTTAAAGAGTCATTGGTCATTGGTCATTGGTCATTGGTCATTTGTTATTAATTCATTGGTTTGTTCTGTGCTTCTTCTTTTGTTTTAGGGATGGCGATATATAGCTTTTAGCTGATTGATTAGCAAAGTTACTCAGAATTGCTCGTTCTAGCAAATTATTAATGGGTAATGAATCAATCGTCAACAATGCAAAAGTTAGTTTCTGAATTACTGACAACTGAAATATTACCCATTACTTTAACCGATTATGCTTGAGCAGCTTTGATACACTTTTCTACTAATGCTGTTACTTGCTCAACATCTTGCCATCCGAGAATTTCAGTTACTTTCTTTTCCAGATTTTTATAACTACGGAAAAATTCAGCAATTTCATCCAAACGGTGCGATGGTATGTCTTTTAATGATTTTACTTGAGCGTAGCGTGGATCTTTGTCAGGAACGCAAAGGATTTTTTCATCGCGATCGCCGCCATCAATCATTTCTAACAAACCAATTGGTCGTGCAGCAATTATACAGCCAGGAAAGGTTGGTTCATCGACAATGACAATACCATCTAGAGGATCGCCGTCATCAGCTAAAGTATTGGGTACAAAGCCATAGTCATAAGGATATTGTACCGAAGAATACAGGACTCGGTCTAGGGCAAATGCCTGAAGATCTTTATCGTATTCGTATTTATTTTTGCTCCCACCGGGAATTTCAATGAGAACATTCAGCAAACCGGGTTTTGGTTGGGGTGGTATTAGGGATAAATCCACAACAAGGTTCCTCTCATAACAGGTAGATTTTGGGTGCAATTATTTAGGCTCCCCGTGTAGAATTTTATGGCCAAGATGGACAAATCTTAAAGAATTCTTTCGATTGGCGCTCAACAGTCATTTGTTATAGACGCGATAACCCTTGTCTGTACAATAGTCAATGGTCAACAGTCAACAGTCAACAGTCAACAGTCAACAGTTCATTGTCGAGAATTCTTAACCAATGACAAATGACAAATGACTAATGACTAATGACTAATGACAAATGACCAATGACAAAAAAACGGCGATCGCTAAATTATCGCCGCTTTTTTTGTTTATTTGTCCCATTAGCTGTGATTAATGGGATTTTTGGGTTTTTAACAACCTGGAGTTGCGCCAGTTTTAACTAGATAGCTAGCCACAATCTGAAACAGCATCGGAGTTATACATAAACACTATCAAAAGAAAGTTGATTTCCTTGTTTTTAGTGCTGAGTACGTGCTGATGTTTTAGTATGAATGACTCTGCAATGCTTGTTTTGTGAATATTTTTTTGTTGAGATTGTTTAATCGTCCGTGCGTGGCAAGTTATAAGTCAGAGATGGCTGATTATAGGGTAAATTTGTGGAAGAATAGTGGGCAATGACAAAAACTGGTAATGTCAAAGTTAAAAGAGCGATCGCAGTTCCCACAATGTCTGCCAACCTATGGGAATATGTATCGGTATTGGCAGACTGGCTATTTGAATTCATACAAAAAAATTGAAATTCACCAAATCACTTCAAGTTATGCTCTCTTGACGAGAGTATTACTACTATTGTAACTACTTTTTAGCTACGAACCCTGAATTAATACAGAATCTTAACCACTTTGGTAACTGGCATAAACTCTGTTTATTGGCTGGAAAATTTAATACATTGTTCGCTACAAACATTTTCCCCTTTCAGGCGTTCATTAATATTAATTAATACTGACGCTAGGGAGGAATTGTTGAGTATTTCATGATTGGTAATAATACATTATAAATTACAGTTTTTGCTACTGATTTTTTCCAGATTTGAAACCTGATTGCATCAGTATAACATCTCTAAAACGCTTGTCTAAGGTAGTTCTAAGGATAATTGCTGAATTTGTGCTACTTCACGCCAATACAGCAAAAGTACTGATTATGGCTTGATTTTACGCACAATTCAACAGTGGTTATACGTAAATCAATTTTCACTTTCTTTCTCGCTGTTGAGGTAGGTTTTTACTCTATGAATTGACACCGGATAAATACAGATATATCTATCTTAGTTAGAGGTATTAATTCAGTTATTGCACTCACAAACATTGAAACTTTAGGTTCTCAATTGAAAATATTACTTTTGTTATTTTGTAAATCTATATATAGGTAGATTTATCCACTAATTAGCTGGATGTATAGAAAATTTTGCTGAATATTGTCTTCCAGATATAGAACAACAATTAAAACCAAGTGCGGCAGATAAAAAACTTTACATAAATAATTCTATAACAAAATTCTCAATGAGAAAACCGCCGCAAAACGAGGGCGGTTTAGTTAAGCAATCGGAGGGTAGATATAGATTACTCTTGAACAACTGAAGATTTTTGTAGTCAAGATTGCAATTATTAAACTATCGTCTACCGTAGGCTGTCATTGGTTCTTTAATAAACCGAATATATAGATGTCTAAAGGTGGATTTAATCACGCGGGGCATGGCAAAATCGATGGGGATTAACTTATCTGGTAGTTTCCAATCTTCTACTTTCAGTAAATCGGGTGCTAGGTGAGGAAAATCAATCTCAGCCAATTCGGGACATAAGCCTAATCTTTGGGAAGCGGCGACGGTAGGTACTTGAGAGGGTGGTACATTGAGAATTTCCACCATTGCTCGATCTAGAGCAAAGACATTTGTGGCTGCTGCTAAAATTCCCAAGGGATGAGGTTCTCCATTACTAGGGCCATTGCCATCATGACCGATAATGCCATCTAAAATGGTTAAGTTGGGGTTAATAGCCTTAGCTGTTTCTACCAACATTTCGCCAAAGCGGTTAGCGTCTTTACCAGCTTCCATGTGCCACCAAGCTTTCATTTTGCCAGGAACGCAGCCAAAGAGGTTTTTTACGCCTAAAGTTAATGTTAATTGGGCATGGGATTTAACTTTGGGTAAATTAATCACCACATCCGCCGCTATTGCTTCTTTGGATAACAATAAATGGTTGAAATTTTCGCTGACAGTTTCGTAGCGCTGTCCGTGAAATTCGACAATGGGTAGGTTGAGTTCTTCTAAAATTGGTTCATAGCCATTCGCGATCGCTACACCCTTAGCACTACCAAAAGCGGGACTATCGCCTAAAAATGGCTTACCGCCTGCTTCTATGACCATCTGGGCAACTGCATAAACCAATTCGGGGCGTGTGGTACAATCTTTACCTGGACGCGCCCCAGTCAGGAGATTAGGCTTGAGCAAAACGCGATCGCCTGGTTTCACAAAAGTTGCCATTCCCCCTAAAGGTTCCAGCAGCGTTGTTAACGATTCACGTAGAGACTCGCGTTCGTAAGAAGTAGCACGAATTAAACTGACCGATGGTTTTTGGGTCTGCATGGATAATAAATTCAGATTAGTAAAGATAACAGAAAGAAGAAATTCTTCTTTCTTGTATCTTCCTATTATCTTTCTAATCTAAATTGTCTGCTTCTGGTGTGAGGGGTAAGATACCACTCATCTGTTCTAGATTTAACACGGTGGCTAATTCCGCCTCACTCATCAATCCTTTTTCCAAAACAATCTGTCTTAAGGATTTACCAGTTTCTAAGGATTCCTTGGCTACAGCTGCTGCATTCAGATAACCAATGTGGGGATTAAGGGCGGTAACTAAAGCTAAACTACCTTCAGCATAAGCTAAACAGCGTTCTTGATTAGCGGTAATGCCTTTAATGCAGCGTTCCGTGAGGGCGGCGATGGTATTACCTAAAATTTCGATACTCTGAATTAAATTGTAAGCAATCAGGGGCATCATCACATTTAATTCTAATTGTCCGGCTTGGGCGGCGAGTGCGATCGCATTATCGTAACCCATGACTTGAAAACATACCATCGATGTCATCTCTGCCATCACCGGATTATACTTCCCTGGCATAATTGAGGAACCGGGCTGTACTGGTGGTAGTTGAATTTCCTTAAATCCAGTTTTTGGCCCCGAATCCATCAACCGCAAATCGTGGGAAATTTTGACTAAATCTTGAGCTAAATTGCGTACAGCACCGGAAACATTGACAAATGGTGCCATACTTTGCATCGCCGCCATTAAATGCGGTGCAGGTTCTAAAGGTGTATTTAGTAATTCTGCGAGAACTTCCACCACCCGCGCCCGATAATGGGGGTGAGTATTCATCCCTGTACCCGCAGCACTTCCACCCAAACCCAACACCATTAAATCGCCAGAAGCAGTGTAAATTCGGTTTTGATGTTCTGCAAGGATGTAAGCCCAAGCGCGGAAATTTTCACCCAACCGCACAGGTACAGCATCTTGCAAATGAGTTCTACCAGATTTGACGATATCTTGAAATTCTACCGCTTTGGCTTCCAGAGATGCGATCGCCTTATCTAAAGCTGGGTGTAATGTATGCGTCAGCGCCAATAACCCACCGATGCGGATTGCTGTAGGAATCACATCATTGGTAGACTGTCCATAATTGACATGGTCATTGGGGCTTACTTTTTTATAATTGCCCTTTTCATCCCCCAAAATTTCCAAAGCCCGATTCGCCAGCACTTCATTTACATTCATGTGGTGAGAAGTACCCGCACCAGCTTGGTAGACATCCACCACAAATTGATCCCGCAACTTTCCTGCAAGTATCTCATCTGATGCTTGCACAATCGCCTGACTAATATCTTGGGGAATGCAACCCAGTTCGCCGTTAACAATTGCTGTAGCTTTTTTGATTAATAAACAAGCATCTACGTAAGTAGCTAACGGCTTAAGTCCGCTAATAGGGAAGTTTTCGATAGCCCGTAGGGTTTGGATACCGTAATAAAAATTACTTGCAATTTGGCGATCGCCCATCGAATCTCTTTCGATGCGAAATTGTGAGTCTGCTTGTTGAGTCATAGTGCCGATAATGTAGACAATCTCAGAACAAAGATCATCCCATGTCAAGGTGAAGATGTGGATAAATTCAGATATGTATAGCAATCCTGTTTGATATCCGAACAAAAAGGACAAGGAAGACAAGGGGGACAAGGAAGACAAGGGGGACAAGGGGGACAAGGAAGATAGGTGTTTGTAACTCAAGTAGGATTGCTATATATAAGTTTTACGTTGAGCGTTTCAACTAACGCTAATATCAAATTTAATGAGACTTAAACAAAACTTATGAATGCGTTGAGCTTTTTGAGGAATTGACAAGTAAAAGTATGATTAAACTCGATCAGTTTTTAAAGTTGGTAGGGATAGCGCCAACTGGAGGACAAGCAAAATGGCTCATTCTGGATGGTGCTGTCAAAGTTAATGGTGTTGTGGAAACGCGACGAGGAAAAAAATTAGTAGCAGGCGATCGCATAACTGTAGAAGGTAAAACTTATGACGTCGGGCAAATAGTTGTTGACAACTCCCCGTCGTAAAACGGCGGAGATTCTTCTTTCAACCAACGTCGCCTCTAAAGGCAGTGCCCTTAGACGGTCTTACACGTTGTCCAGAAGCAGTAGCGAGATGCCCTCCCGCCAAAAGTCGTAAACCTTCATCTCTAATTGAGCAAGCGGCGTTGATATCCCTATCATGTTTGGTTTGGCATTTTTCACAAGTCCAGAATCTGATATCAAGGGGCAAACTGCCAACTTGGTTAAGACACACATGACAGGTTTTTGAACTGGGGAAAAATCTATCTACTTCGATGTAGGTTTTCCCCTCCCATTCCGCTTTGTATTTCAACATGGTGCAGAATTGACCCCAGCCAGCATCGCTAATAGATAAGGCAAGCTTGTGGTTCTTGACCATATTTTTAACTGCGAGATTTTCTACAACTATGACTTGGTTTTCGTCCACTAATTTACGACTTAGTTTGTGTAAAAAATCCTCACGGCATCTGGTAATTTTTGTGTGAATGCGCGCAACTTTGATTCGTGCTTTATTCCGATTCTGAGAGCCTTTGTGTTTGCGACTAAGTTGTTTTTGTTTTTTGGCTAACTTAACTTCGTATTTGCGATAGTATTTGGGATTGCCATGCTTATTCCCATCGGACGTAATAGCGTAATGGCTAATCCCCATGTCCACACCAATAGCCTTACCTTCTGATGATGAAGTAGGTTTATCCTTGCCATCATCATAGAGACAAGCCGCGTAGTATTCACCCGATGGAGCGAATGAAACAGTAACAGACTTTAACTTGCCTTCAGGTAATCGAGATACCTTGCAGTAAACCTTACCCAATTTAGGTAGGGTGAGATAATCACCGTCTAGTTTTACTTGTTGAGGAAAGCGGATAGATTGCTTTTGACCTTTGTTTTTGAAGTTTGGGTATTTCGCCCGTTTCTCAAAAAAGTTCAAAAACGCGCTAGACAAATCTAACGCTACTTGTTGCAAACATTGTGAGGGAGGCTCGGTTAACCACTCACGCTCTTTTTTCAAAGAAGGTAACAGATTGATGATGTCATTACGACTTAATCCCTTACCTGTAGCTTTGTAAGTTTCACTGGTGAGGTTAAGCGCAAAATTGTAAAACCAACGTACACATCCAAACGACTTTGCAAGCAATACTACCTGCTCACCAGTCGGATAGATTCTGTATTTGTAGGCTTTCAACATTGTGCTTACCAAACTATAGCTTCTATGGTAAAACGAATCCCTACTCATGTAAAGTCCCCCTGGAAGGGGGAGGTTTTAAACCCAAATTTTCGATAATTCGTAATTTGTCATTGGTCATTTGTCATGTATTTTTGACAATCACCGCCCTATAAGTGCGGTGATTCCTGCTTCGCGGGGATTCCAATGAATTTACACTGTACCAAGCTGAAGGGCTTTCCCAACTGCTTAACTTGCCATCTGTCCTCTGCCTTCCATCTTCTATAATTTATAAATCCTGCACAATTAATTCTAGGCATGAAACTGTGACAGAAACTGGAAGCTACAAAGATACTGTAAATCTACCTAAGACTAATTTTGATATGCGAGCAAACGCACTCAAGCGTGAGCCGGAAATTCAAAAGTTTTGGGAAGAAAATAAAATTTACGATCGCCTCAGTGAAAATAACCCCGGCGAATTATTTATACTACATGACGGGCCTCCCTACGCAAACGGCTCGTTGCATACTGGTCATGCCTTAAATAAAATTCTCAAAGATATTATTAACCGCTACCAACTGCTACGGGGGCGGAAGGTGCGTTATGTGCCGGGTTGGGACTGCCACGGCTTGCCCATTGAACTCAAAGTTTTGCAGGATATGAAGTCCGCAGAAAGGCAAAACCTCACGCCGTTACAACTGCGCCAAAAAGCCAAGGAATTTGCCCTCGCTACCGTAGATGCCCAACGCCAAAGTTTTAAACGTTATGGTGTTTGGGGAAATTGGGACGATCCTTATTTAACTTTGAAGCCGGAATACGAAGCGGCGCAAATTGGCGTGTTCGGGCAGATGGTGTTAAAAGGTTATATCTATCGCGGCTTGAAGCCTGTACACTGGAGTCCTAGCTCCAAGACGGCTTTGGCGGAAGCTGAATTAGAATATCCAGAAGGTCATACTTCCCGCAGTATCTATGCAGCTTTCCCCGTTACCAGTCTTTCTGAATCTGCTAAACCATTGCTGGGAGAATATTTACCAGATTTGGGTGTGGCGGTTTGGACAACTACACCTTGGACAATTCCGGGTAACTTGGCGGTAGCGGTAAATGCTGACCTGAATTATGCTGTGGTGGAAGTCTCACGCAAAGACGCAGAGGCGCAGAGTAATTTTAAATACCTAATTGTCGCGGCTGATTTGGTGGAAAGGTTAACGGCGACTTTGGGATTGGAGTTAACCGTAAAATCCACATTTAAAGGGAAAGAATTAGAACATATCACTTACCGTCATCCGTTATATGACCGGGAAAGTCCAGTAGTGATTGGTGGCGATTATATTACCACTGAGTCGGGTACAGGGTTAGTACATACAGCCCCAGGTCACGGTCAAGAAGACTACATTGTAGGTCAGCGCTATGGTTTGCCGATTCTCGCGCCAGTGGATGATAACGGTAACTTTACCCAAGAAGCGGGAGAGTTTGCTGGGTTAAATGTGCTGGGTGATGGAAATCAGGCGGTAATTGATGCATTAACTGGGGCTGGTTCTTTACTCAAGGAAGAACCTTATCAGCACAAATATCCTTACGACTGGCGGACGAAAAAACCAACGATTTTCCGCGCTACCGAACAATGGTTTGCTTCGGTGGAAGGATTTAGAGAAGAAGCCTTAAAAGCGATCGCATCTGTAAGATGGATTCCCTCCCAAGGTGAAAACCGTATCACGCCAATGGTAGCGGAACGTTCTGATTGGTGTATTTCCCGTCAGCGTGCTTGGGGTGTACCCATCCCGGTATTCTATGATGAGGAAACTGGTGAACCCTTGCTGACTGAAGAAACTATCAACCACGTGCAAGCAATCATCGCTGAGAAAGGTTCTGATGCTTGGTGGGAAATGTCGATAGAGGAATTGTTACCCGAACAATACCGCAATAATGGCAAGTCTTACCGCCGAGGTACAGACACAATGGATGTGTGGTTTGATTCTGGTTCTTCTTGGGCGGCTGTCGCTAAACAGCGATCGCAATTAGGCTACCCCGTAGATATGTATTTGGAAGGTTCCGATCAACATCGCGGTTGGTTTCAGTCGAGTTTGCTTACCAGTGTAGCGGTGAATGACTGCGCACCATACAAAACTGTTTTAACTCACGGCTTTGTTCTGGATGAACAAGGGCGGAAAATGAGTAAATCTCTGGGGAATGTGGTAGATCCCCAAGTGATGATTGTCGGCGGTAAAGATCAGAAAAAAGAACCGCCTTATGGTGCTGATGTATTGCGGTTGTGGGTATCGTCTGTAGATTACACTTCCGATGTGCGTATCGGTAACAACATCATCAAGCAGCTAAATGATGTTAGGGGTAAGATTCGCAATACAGCGCGGTTCTTGTTGGGTAGCTTGCATGATTTCGATCCCGAAAAAGATGCAGTACCTTTAGCAGAATTACCAGAACTCGATCGCTATATGCTGCATCGGATGACAGAAGTATTTCAGGAAGTAACCGAAGCCTTTGACAGCTTCCAATTCTTCCGCTTCTTTCAAACAGTGCAGAATTTCTGCGTCGTGGATTTATCCAACTTTTATCTCGACGCTGCCAAAGATAGATTGTACATCAGCACCCCTGATGGTTTCCGCCGTCGCAGTTGTCAAACAGTGCTGAAGATAGCTTTAGAGAATTTAGCACGAGCGATCGCTCCTGTGTTATGTCACACGGCTGAAGATATTTGGCAACATCTCCCCTACAAAACACCATATAAATCGGTGTTTGAAGCTGGTTGGGTACAATTAGAAGAGGCTTGGCAAAATCCCGCGATCGCAGAATTCTGGCAACAAATCCGGCACCTGCGTACTGAGGTAAATAAGGTATTAGAACAAGCGAGAATTGAGAAGTTAATCGGTTCTTCCTTAGAAGCCAAAGTCTTGTTATATATCAATGATGAGAATTTACGTGCTTCGGTAAAAACACTTAACCCAGTCAAAGGTAACGGTATCGATGAACTCCGCTATTTGTTCATCACTTCCCAAGTAGAAGTATTAGACACACCCGCAGCCTTAGAAGGATTGAAATACAACTTACAATCCGATACTTGGGCTATAGGTGTAGTCAATGCAGATGGCGAAAAATGCGATCGCTGTTGGAATTATTCAGTTCATGTAGGAGAATCAAAAGAACATCCTCTATTGTGCGAAAGGTGTGTTGATGCCTTAGCAGGTGAATTTTAAGTCTGAGGGATAGGTAATTTCTAACAAAGTCTGAACAGAGGTTTCCTCCGTTCAGACTTTGTGCTTTATTGGCTTTGTACTTGATTATTTATCGTTTCTCTTCCTCATTCACTGTTAAGAGGTGTGTTTTAAAAGTGATTGGCTATGATTTTAGATAATTTTTCATTCCCCTAACTCCCACAAACACGGGTATTTAGGGTAATCCAACAAAATTTGCTAAATCACCCCAGACTTTTAAAACATCCTCTCATCCTTATCCGTCTTCTGATACGTCATTAAGATTCTGTTGGGGCGGGGAAACCCATCTTTATGCGGGTTTCTCTTTATACCCAATGCCCAATGTCCAATTCCTAATTGCAGAAAATCATGGACACTAAAGATAAAATTCTTAAAGGACACAAACGCCAAATACAGCTTTCAGGCTGGCTTGCCAAAGTAGGTTATAACAGTCCCATTGGCAAGTTTCTCCGCTTGATTATGTATTATCAAGATGGTTTTATTTTACTCAAAGCCTGGAGAGATTTTCTTTACATTCGTAGAGAAAATATTGGCGATAAATTTCTTGCAGTAGATCAGGCAATTATACACGCCTCTCATTCTTTAGTGAGAGATTTGATGCATGTCGAGCCACAATTGCGAGGCAATGATTTAGGTATTATTAGAATATTAGCTCCTAGCTATATGCTAGATAATCCCTTAAGTTTAGGCATGAATGGTAATGAACACGCAGGAGTACGGGCTGTATTCTTGCAAGCATTACCAAATCCCTATTCCCAAGCAGAATTATTAGGACAATTAGTCGATCAATCCCTAGCAAAAGCTGCCGATAAGCGTCAGTTACATGTTGGCAATGATTTGCCAAAAATGATGTTAGAGATTTTGCACCAACTTGTGTTTCAGATTTCCTTATCTGAAGAAGAACTTGCTGGATCGGGTGCATATATTAAAGGTTTGGTACTCTCATCTTTACCAAACTTTGTCAGCAAATATCTTCTATCTTTCAAAACAGCACCAAATATTCGCCATCGCCAGCGCTTAATTGAACGCTATAAACAATCACCCAATTGGGCATCATACATGCAAATTGCTGCCCAATATCGGCTAAACGAACACCAAATTGCTAATAGCTTGTTCGATATGATTCATATTGCTGGTACTGCGGGAACCAGTGCGCTTTTAGGTTCTGTAATTGGTGTTCTTTGCCTAGATGATAATCTCAGAAATGATGTATTAGCAGAGATTAATCGTGTCTGGGATGGACAAAATTCTCCCAACGGTTCTGCTTTAGAACAGTCAACATTAACTCAGAGAATAGTTTTAGAAACCTCTCGCCTCTATCCCCCAGTACGCTTTGTTAGCCAACTCACTACTGAAAAGGGAACAGTAGAAATTGGTGGAAAACAATGTCCATTCCAAAAAGGTACTCGCTTACTTGGTTCTATCTTTAGTGCTAATCGAGATACTCAAAGATATCAAAATCCCGATGATTTTGATTTAACGCGAGATTTCTCTGATATTTTATCTTGGAATGGCGAAGGACATGAGCGAGTTTGTCCTGGTAAATCATTATCCATTGGCATAATTCAAATGTTCTGTTTCTATTTGTTGAAAAAATATCAATGGAACTCAATTACAGAAGTAAAGTGGGATTTTGAAAAAGTCACTGCTGTGACTCCTAATAATTTAATCCTACAAGGCTTTGCCCATAAATAGTAAGGAAACAACTTTCTTGCATAAACCTTCTACCAATTCTCTATAAACTTGCACTTAATAAATGCTTTTCTTCTCTTGGCGTACTTGGCGTACTTGGCGGTTCATTAAATAAATATTTAGTGCATCATAGCGAATTGGTATTAGTCTTCTCAAGGTGAATAACAACATCTCGACCATGAATTCTTCAGTCATCTCTTCCTCTGCGTTCTCTGCGCCTCTGTGGTTAAATAAAGAAATTTTCAACCACAGAGACGCAGAGAGGAAAAATAAATTTTATCGCTCACCTTGAAAAGCGAATTCTAAGCCCTAACCTTTATTTACTACACACCAAATAACTAATGATTAAACCTATTGAGAAAAAGCAACTCGAAAATATTGCTACCTGGATGGTTCCCACTGTCGAAACAAAATTACCAACAATTCTTCAAGGCGTATTCTTTATGGATGGCAATCCTTTACCTGATGATTGCATTACATTTTACAACAGAGAATGGGACACCCAAAACCTTAGTTTATTCCTTCCAGTATTTGCACCTTTGCAATGGACTTTTCATAATTCCTTTGCTGGCTGGTTATTACTAATTGGTGCGCAAATATCCCGATTTACATACAAAGTTCAATTTGCAGATGAAAGTTTGCAGCGATCGCAAATTATCGCCTTTGCTTTTGGCATCCCACTTCCCAAGTGGATACTAGATTTTACAATGATCCAAGACGAGAATTCTCCTAATGGCGATGTTTGGTATCGTAAAAACACTTTTTTCGGCAGATTTTCCGGGCTGGGAGACTATACACTCCGGAAAGTTGTTGATGCTGAAGGCAAATATACACCTGCTTTCTCAGATATGCTGAGTAAGGTCAATCATGAATGTTTGGTGATTTTGTAGAGACGGGATTCATCGCGTCTTACAATTTTCATTCAATGGTTGCTACGGAGTTGAGACAAACCGTAGCAACATAGCTTAAATTAAGCAATTACGGTAATATCGCTGCTGGTAAGTGCGGCTTTGTTCGATAATTGGGCGATTTGGATTTGCGCTGTACCACCTATTCCATCTGCATCAAAGAATAGATTACCTTTGTTGCGATCGTAGATAAAGCGATCGCTGGCTGTTGTAGCTGTTTTACCTAATCTAAACAAGCTGGTATCTAGCGTACCTATATCTTGAGTCAAACCAAATTCTGCTTTGGAGATGACGATAGTATCTATGGTTGGCTTAAAATCGGTGACTTTATCATACTCGCCAATAGTATCTATAGTTAAGTAAAAGCGATCGCTACCATTACCACCAGTTAAGCTATCCTTTCCTTTACCGCCTACTAGCCAATCATCGCCATTTCCGCCGATTAAGGTATCTTTACCGTCATTACCATACAGTTTATCGTTACCGTCTCCACCTTCTAAGCGATCACTACCAATACCACCAGCTAAACTGTCATTTCCCAGCCCACCTAGCAAGGTATCATTATCTTCATCTCCGTAGAGAATATCATCATCATTTCCGCCCTTTAAACAATCCTTACCTGCACCGCCGTAGAGAATATCATTACCGTTCCCACCATTCAGGGAATCTTTACCAGCTAAACCTTGAATAATATCGACGCCTTCTGTACCTCTGAGGCTATCGTTACGCGATGTACCAGTAATTTGATTTGGTGGCGTAACTTCAAATACAGCAACTGTTTTGCTGACTTCATTCGTCGTGACTAATAAAGGCTTCCCTGTAGGACTATTAGCAGCAGAGATAAAAGTTAAGCCTTCAACTGCTATGTCTTCTGGTGTATTAATATACTCAACAAAAGTTGGCTGCTGAGGATTTGTCACATCGTAAACAATAACATCACCAACACGTTCTAAACCAATAAAGGCATAAGTGCGGTTATTGATTACACCTACAGCTACACCTTCTGGTTCCGGGCCTTTATTATCACTGCGGGTATCAAAACCAGCAACCAATCCCTCAGAGTTAAATAAAGTTGGAACTAAGGTAGCTGTGATTTGTTCGATTTGATCGCCACTATCAAACACTTGTTTACCATTTCCATCCCAAATTGAGAAGGAACGCGCCCCAAAAGCTTCAATCCGATCAAAGTCGCCATCGCCATCAATATCGCCTGTCGCACTTGTCACGTTTAATCGTCCCAAGTTGGCGGCTTGCTTCAGGGTAGCAGCATTGGGGAAAATGGTAGGATCGAGGATATATCCAGCAGCACCTACACGAATTTCCTCCCGGAATCCCACATAGTCGCGGGCGTCACCTTCGTTGCTGGTAATGTAGTAAGTTTGTCCGTTAACAGTGAAACTAGCGATCGCATCTGGTTGATACAATCCAAACACAGGCCAGTTTTGAATATTAATCTTGGAATCGCGATCGCTTGCATCCAACCCATTACCCGGTAAACTATGATCTTTCGTTCCTAATGGCAAAATATCGGTAATAGTGGCGCTAGCAATATCCAAAACTGCGATCGCATTATTTTCTTGTAATGTAATTCGCGCCGTTTTCCCATCACCAGAAATCGCAATATATTCTGGTTCTACATCTTGTGCTACTGTAGCACCAGGCCCGGTAATCCGTACTCCTGCGGCTTTTAGCTGATCAATTTTATCATTAAAACTAGTAAACGTGGCATTGGTAACAGTTGCATTCCCCACGCCTCCTGAAAGGTCGATAATACTCACAGAACCTTCAGGATCTACAGAAGTTGCTTGTCCGTAGCTGTTGGGTTCGCCCTCATTAGCTACTAATACTTTCTTGCCATCGGGGGTAAAAGTCAACATATCAGGTAAAGCACCAACCGCCACTGAGTTTAAAAACGTACCATCGGCGGCGTTGTAAAAACTTACCTGTCCTGTTTGCTGGGCGTTGGTGGTACTGTTTACAATGGCGTAAGCGACTGCAACAACGCCATTACTCACAGCTACGCTATTAGGAATAGCCTGTGTACCTGCATCTAGGATAAATCCTGGAGTGAAGGAACTAATTAAGCTGACTGTTCCTGTATTGCTGAGGCTGTAACTTTCAACAGTATTACCTGCAACCACAAATAAGCGATCGCTTTGCGGATCGAAAGCAGAAATTTCCGCACCATTAATACTAGTAAAGCCACCAACTTTTTGTAAAACGTTGTAATTTTTGCTAAAAGTATCGCCAGAATTAAGCGTCATAATTACAAATCTCCCGATTAATTCAATTAATGATTAGTCTGTATTTCTCTAGAATTTTCCCAAAACCTAAAACTAACAAAATCAGATTTTCATCTACTCATATACATGCATAAATTCGTGATAATTAGCTAAATTTCAGCGACATTTAAAAAGATTAATTAGAGCGCATAAAATAACGGCCTATTGAAAAATAGGTCGTATTCAATTAAATATTTTTATTTTCACTACAAAAACAGCGATTTTTTTTAGTTAATTTATTTAATTATTAACATTACAGTAAATCTACTTACACTAAGGTTAAGAAAAGGTTATTTCACAAAAAATTTACGAGATATTTATAAATAACCGTTTAAATTAAACTTACTGTAATTTTTCACTTTTATTTCATGCAGTCATTTCTATTACTAATTAAGTGATATGGCAATCCTCAATCATTTGTGAAAAATACAAAGAGTTTGTATTTTTCTCTGATCCTTGGCGTACTTGGCGGTTCATTAAAAAAATATTCTATAGGGCACAGCAATGCCATACCCCTACGGAAAATATCTGATGTACTAGTGTTTTTATATACCCAATTTGTTTTTATAATAAATGCGTAGGCGTAGCCCGCCTTCGGCATCGCCAAAAACGAGAAAGGGTAGCTACACAGCAGCTAATTATCAAACATCGCAATTTTTGAGCCAGCAATCTACCTTTTCACCTGCGGAAAACACCAAAACGAGTGCGCGATTTACCCAAACGAGTAAGCGATATGGCTTTTCACCTGCGGAAAACACTAAAACGAGTGCGTGATTTACCGAAATTAGTAAGCGAAAAGGCTTAATGAGAACGTGAAATGGTACTTTACTTGCGGAAAACACAATAATGAGAACTCGTTAAGCCTTAACGAGAAGGTAAAATGGCTTTTTGCTTACTTAAAACAGGAAAATGAGTACTTGATTTTGATAAATAAGAAAGCGATCGCTATTTCTCTTTACTAAAAATATAAAAATGAGTTCTCAATATGTGTAAATGGTAAAGCTGGCGCATTTTGCCCCATGCTGTCTATATTTTGGGGAATTGGTATAAAGCCATGAAAAAAGGAAGCAGCCAGCCTAAATCCTCAGAAATAGGCACAAAAATGCTGCTTCCAAAGCCAAAATAATGGAGAATTAATTAAATAAATCCAAATCCGTTACCGCACCGAGACTGCTAGAAGCGACTAATTTGGCATATTTAGCCAGTACCCCTTTAGTATACCGAGGTGCAGGAGGTTGCCAATTAGCACGGCGACTTGCTAATTCTTCATCGGAAATGTTCAACTGTAATAAACGTGCAGGGGCATCAATTGTGATACTATCACCTTCTTCTACAAGCGCGATCGCACCACCAACAGCCGCTTCCGGTGCAACGTGACCGACTACCATACCATAAGTACCGCCAGAGAAGCGCCCATCGGTAATTAATCCCACCGCATCACCTAACCCTGCACCAATAATTGCAGATGTGGGGGCTAACATTTCTCGCATCCCCGGCCCGCCTTTAGGACCTTCATAGCGGATGACAATTACATCACCAGCTTTAATTTTACCTGCCAAAATTGCATCTAAACAGGATTCTTCCGATTCAAATACTCTCGCTGGCCCGGTAATGGTTGGCTTCTTCACCCCTGTGATTTTAGCTACAGCCCCTTCTGTAGCGAGATTGCCTTTCAGAATTGCCAAGTGTCCTTGAGCATACATCGGGTTATTCCAAGAACGAATCACATCTTGGTTTGCAGCTGGTTCATCTGGTATATCTGCTAATACCTCTGCAATTGTTTCCCCACTAATAGTAATGCAATCTGGATGTAATAAGTCATGCACCAGTAGCATTTTCATCACTTGGGGAATACCGCCGGCTTTGTGTAAGTCCGTAGCCACATACTTACCACTGGGTTTTAAATCGCACAATACTGGTACTTTAGCGCGAATAACTTCAAAGTCATCCAATGTTAGTTCTACACCAGCAGCGTTGGCGATCGCCAAAAAATGTAAAACTGCATTTGTCGAACCACCCACAGCCATAATGACAGCGATCGCATTTTCGATTGATTTGCGGGTGATAATCTGGCGGGGTAAAAGTTGTTTGCGAATCGCTTCGACTAAAACGAACGCAGATTTTTCTGTACTGTCAGCCTTTTCCGCATCTTCCGCCGCCATTGTAGAAGAATAAGGTAAACTCATCCCCATTGCTTCAAAAGCCGAAGACATGGTATTAGCCGTATACATCCCACCACAGGAACCCGCACCTGGACAAGCATTGCGTTCGACTGCGAATAGTTCAGTCTCGTCAATTTTACCAGCGCTGTATTGCCCCACAGCTTCAAAAGAACTGACAACCGTTAAATCTTTGCCATTATAATGTCCTGGTTTAATCGTACCACCGTAAACAAAAATAGCCGGAATATTCATCCGCGCGATCGCTATCATCGCTCCTGGCATATTTTTATCACAACCGCCAATCGCCAACACGCCATCCATACTTTGTCCGGTACAGGCGGTTTCAATCGAATCTGCAATTACTTCCCGCGAAACCAGGGAATATTTCATCCCTTCCGTTCCCATCGAAATCCCATCACTAATAGTAATGGTGCCGAATATTTGTGGCATTGCACCAGCTGTTTTTACAGCAGATTCAGCCCTTTGCGCCAGTTGATTAATCCCCATATTACAAGGGGTGATTGTACTGTAACCATTGGCAATACCAACAATGGCTTTTTTGAAATCCTCATCTTGAAACCCAACTGCACGCAGCATAGCGCGGTTAGGCGATCGCTGCACCCCTTGCGTTACAACCTGGCTTCTCAAATTCTCAGACATTTTATTTCCTTCTATGTCTCTCATCGCAACTGTTGCGATTCTGTTCTTTGATTGTCTCATGTAGGGGAATTTTTGCATTGCGCGATCGCTACATCAACAGGCAAAGATACATAGTAAATAAACCACTCAAAAGCCAAAATTCTGCTATTTTCCCTATTCTCTTGGTCACAGAATTGGCACAATTTAATTATGTAGATAATTTATAAGAATAAATAACATGTTTTACAGCGACTTTACATTAGAGCGAGTCAGAAAAACCTTTAACTTAACTATTGCTGACAAAATTAATTTTGATCGCTCGATTTTAGTGATATGGCAATTCTAAATTATTTGTGAAACATTACATATATGGTTGTTGACTGTTAATTGTTGATAGTCAACAGCCAAAACTGATATTTTTTACAACTGAAATAGGATTGCTATAGTAGAAGAATTAGCAATACAAAATAATTATTTTAAGATATGTAGAACTGAAAAAACTCTGCATATCTTTGCGTTAACCTTAGCGTAACGGCAGTTGCTACAACGGGGGGAACCCCCGCAACGCACTGCCTCACCTTTGCGTTAAATAAAAGTATAGTTTTGCGCAGCTTCAAAAATAAACAGTATAGATTACCTACTATAAATTTTCCAAACCTGAATATATTCATCAACAAAAAACGGAGAGGGGGGGATTCGAACCCCCGTTGAGTTGCCCCAAAACACATTTCGAGTGTGCCGCATTCAACCGCTCTGCCACCTCTCCAGGTATTGCTTCACAGATTAGAGCATGTTTTCACTATTTATAACCTGTGAATTATCGCAAATGCCAAAGCATAACCTACGCAATTATAACATGACAATCAAAAAAGCGATCGCCCTCAGTCACCTCAATACCCTTACAAAACAGAAGACTTGCTTTCTGTAGCCTGAATAAAAGCTTCAAAATTACTATTCGGTGTCCATTGAATAGCGCCATCCCGTCCTGTAAAGAACAGTTTCGTCTGACTTTGGCTAAGTTCAGTTAAAACTTTCGGTTCCAAATCTGCAGAAGATGCGATCGCCACTTGTGGTTGTAAAGCCAAAACCAAATCTTTCAAAGACTCAGGTACACACCACAGCACCTGCGGACGCGCTAAAGCTCCCGATTGGACTAGCTGCTGTATTTCCTTCAACTTCATATTACCTACGAGTAACCAATTTTGCCCTTGAACTTGCAATTGTAAAATTGGTAATTGGTTATTGACTAACTGCGCTACTACCGGGCCAGCCGTAATTGCTTGACCAACAGTCAAAGGTTGAAAAATAGCCTGATGCTTTTGCAGTTCCTGTTGAATTACCTGCATTTCCACAACATTATCTGGTTTGGGAGGATAACTAAAAAAACTTTTAATTGGTAATCGTTGCATTACCTCCAGCCAACCACTATTTTCATGCTCTTGGAACTCAGTTGCGATCGCCCAATCAACTTGATTAACACCTTGCTGTTGTAAAAACGGTAAAATTGTATAGCGTCCAGTACCTTCATCGCCACTATTAATTAAAGTTACTGTTCCTCTGTCTTGAATGACCAAAACTGGTTCTTCACCTGCTGCGAGTACAGTAATCCTAAATAAATTATTAGCAGAATGCCAAACAGGAATCAGCACTAAACCTAAAGCAATGCAACTTGCAAACCACCAACGTTGCCGCCACCAACGCACCCACAAAACCAATAAAATAATTGTATAAAGAGCCAGCATTTGCCAAGGAGAAATACTCCCAACAGCTAAGGAATTTCCTGGTAGCTTGCTAAAAAATCCCACTAAATTAATTAACCAATCACTGGGGTAGTGCAAAAACCCAGCCAAAAAACTCCCCCCTGCTGGCCAAGCTAATGCTGCTAAGGCACTTATAATTCCACCTATACTCAAAACAGAAATTAAAGGCGTACTAATAATATTAAGTAATAAACTATAAGATGGCACAACCCCAAACACAAACAGTTGCAGAGGTAAAGTCCAAATAGTTGCAGCTAAAGGAACAGCAATCAAAGAAGCGATCGCCGGAGGTAACCAACCCAAGCGTTGCACTATTGGCGGTACCGTCACAATTAACCCCAGCGTCGCTAAAAAACTCAGTTGAAACCCTAAGTCCCAAATCCATAAAGGATTAAATAACAATAATAAAGTCGCCGCCAGTACCAGCGAGCCGAATTGTTTCACCTTCCGTTTTAAAGCCAATCCCACCAAAGCAGCAAAACCCATAATTACCGCTCTTAACACCGCAGGCTGAAAACCTGTTAAACTCAGGAAAATAATCAACCCCAAACTACCAAGAATTAATTGAGTTGCTTTATTTGCACGCCTTGTCAGTTGTAAGATTACACCCAAAATCAACGAAGTCTGAAATCCCGAAGCTGCTAAAGCATGAGCCAACCCTGCCTGGACAAACAAATCACGGATATCATAAGGTAAATCAACAGCTTTGCTACCTAACACCATTGCACTGACAAGCGGCCCTTCCGGGATACCTAAACCCCGAACTTGCGATCGCACAATTCGTTCCCTAACTTGCCACCAACCCCATTTACGCTGCTCTTCATCTAAAATATTAATTTGTCTTCCTGTCAAACCTGCAAACGCACCCTCCTGTTTCAAAAACTTTTGAAAATCAAAAGCACCAGGATTTGCAGCAGCTTTCGGCTTATATAAAACTCCCGTAATCGCAATTTGTTGACCAGGATATAAACCAGTCGCCCGTAGTATCGGCACTGTCACATATAATTTACCAGTGACTCCCTTACTTACCCCAGCAGGGCCATCATCCTTCTTCACTTCATCAAGCTGAGTCGCATCTAACCAAAACTGTCCTCGCTGACTGCGAGTCAATCGTGGTGTACTTGCAACCACACCACGCACAATCACCAATTGTTCCTGATTACTATTATTTCCTGGCGGCACAAAATTACTAATATCCTTTGCTCCCGGTACAGGTACTCGCCATTGA
This sequence comes from Calothrix brevissima NIES-22, assembly GCF_002367995.1. GTDB lineage: Bacteria > Cyanobacteriota > Cyanobacteriia > Cyanobacteriales > Nostocaceae > Aulosira > Aulosira brevissima. The sequence goes on along the minus strand of NZ_AP018207.1, from coordinate 4,123,663 downwards.
AAATAGAAACTAGCCAGCAAACCCACCAACCCAGCAGCTAGCAATATTCTCGGATCGGGAGTATTTTGTCCAATCCCAGATTGGAGCTTAGTTTTCATCCCCCCATTATCTGATTTTTGCGGAATTTTTCGTAAATTGAGATAACGTCTTCGCAACACAACCGCACTCAAAATTCCCAAAAGCAAAATCCAAACACCACCCCAAGGTACAGCTGTAAATAGCAGCCCTAGAATATAGCCAACACAGATAATTACACCGCCAGCCTGAACCATAAGAATTTATATACAAATATTTTCTGAACTATAAAATAAAACCCGCATCTGCGGGCTTGATTGGCTTAATTTATAGAACTTTTTGCCATAACTGTATCAAAAAGATGTACCCAAATTAAAGCCCAAGAAAGCATGGAGAAACAAAATAGAAATTGCTGCACTACCTAAATAAGCATGAATAGTACGTAATATTGCTTTATCTCCAGCAAATCCACTTAAAGAAATTGCAGAATTAATGAATAGCAGCAATAGCACTATCGAACCTGTCAAAAAATGAGGACTTTCCAGAATTGGCTGATGCTGCATCACCAAAGACAGCACCCCACCTGTATAACCCGCCGCTAAAAAGAAAAATAGCCAAGGTGCAAGCTTACGATGATCGCTGCGGCTTTTAATTGCAACATCTTTATCCTCAGCCAATCTTAAGCGCCAACCAGCCAGTGCGACAAAGCTACCCATCACAAACACAACGATCGCCATCATCAATGGATGTCCCCAATGTACAATCGGATACGGCAATCCAAACGAACGAAACCAAGCAGCAATTGGTTCTAACAACTCACTCCAATTCACCATTTCTCAGACACTATCAGTATTTGTTCTCTAAAATAATACCGAACCTCCCTGTTTGAGGGAGGTTTTTCGGATCAGTATCAACTTTTATTTATCCTCAGCGTGAGCCTCTACCATAAGTTAACCGGCATTATTTTTCAGCAACGGAAAACCCAACTTCTCCCTTTGCTCAACATATAAAGTAGCCACCTTCCTTGCCAAATGTCGAATTCTCCCAATGTAGCGAGTCCGCTCAGTCACCGAAATTACACCACGCGCATCTAGCAAATTAAAAGTATGGGAACACTTAATTACATAATCTAAGCCAGGTAAAACCAATCCTCGCTCAGTTAACTGCGTAGCTTCCTGCTCATATAAATTAAACAGCGTCAACAGCATCTCTGGATTCGACGCTTCAAAGTTATAAGTACACTGTTCGATTTCCGCTTGGAGAAACACATCTCCATAAGTAATATTGTCTGTCCACTGGATTTTAGTTATAGCTTCCACCTGCTGAAGGTACATTGCTAACCGCTCCAGTCCATAGGTAATCTCAATCGACACAGGACGACAATCAATTCCCCCACACTGTTGGAAGTAGGTAAACTGAGTAATTTCCATCCCATCTAACCATACTTCCCAACCAGTACCCCAAGCGCCCACAGTCGCATCTTCCCAGTTATCTTCCACAAACCGAATATCATGGTCTTCAGGACGAATACCTAACGCCCGCAAAGAATCAAGATATATCTCTTGGATATTATCTGGCGAAGGTTTAATCAGAACTTGATACTGATAATAGTATTGAAAGCGATTCGGGTTCTCACCATAGCGCCCATCAGTAGGACGACGACAAGGTTCCACATAAGCCACCGCCCAAGGTTCCGGCCCCAACGCCCTTAAAAAAGTATGGGGATTCTTGGTACCTGCTCCCTTCTCAATGTCATAGGGTTGGGCAATCAAGCAACCGCGTTCGCCCCAGAATTCATGCAATGAAGCTATTACCGACTGAAAATTCACGCTCTACCTTTCCTTAGTCAGCACAGTGCATCAACCATTGTGACTTAAACCCAGCACTGTGAGGAGCTTTGGGACGCCAAAACAAAGCCAAAAAATATTTTTGCCAAAGATGTTGACAAACCCTAGATGGGTAGATATATTGGATAAGTGCCTGAGAGCGGAGCGCAAAAAGCGACGTTGTCAGGGACACCGAACCTTGAAAATATTATAGTTTGAAAGCCAGTATATAACAAATAACTGCGTCAAGTAAAGAAAATAACCAGACTGAGGTTAAAGTCAGTCTTTAAGAGCTAAACAAACGATTCAACAAAATGGAGAGTTTGATCCTGGCTCAGGATGAACGCTGGCGGTATGCTTAACACATGCAAGTCGAACGGACTCTTCGGAGTTAGTGGCGGACGGGTGAGTAACGCGTGAGAATCTAGCTCTAGGTCGGGGACAACAGTTGGAAACGGCTGCTAATACCGGATGTGCCGAAAGGTGAAAGGCTTGCTGCCTAGAGATGAGCTCGCGTCTGATTAGCTAGTAGGTGTGGTAAGAGCGCACCTAGGCGACGATCAGTAGCTGGTCTGAGAGGACGATCAGCCACACTGGGACTGAGACACGGCCCAGACTCCTACGGGAGGCAGCAGTGGGGAATTTTCCGCAATGGGCGAAAGCCTGACGGAGCAATACCGCGTGAGGGAGGAAGGCTCTTGGGTTGTAAACCTCTTTTCTCAAGGAAGAAAAAAATGACGGTACTTGAGGAATAAGCATCGGCTAACTCCGTGCCAGCAGCCGCGGTAATACGGAGGATGCAAGCGTTATCCGGAATGATTGGGCGTAAAGCGTCCGCAGGTGGCTATGTGTGTCTGCTGTTAAAGAGTTTGGCTTAACCAAATAAAAGCGGTGGAAACTACATAGCTAGAGTGCGTTCGGGGCAGAGGGAATTCCTGGTGTAGCGGTGAAATGCGTAGAGATCAGGAAGAACACCGGTGGCGAAAGCGCTCTGCTAGGCCGCAACTGACACTGAGGGACGAAAGCTAGGGGAGCGAATGGGATTAGATACCCCAGTAGTCCTAGCCGTAAACGATGGATACTAGGCGTGGCTTGTATCGACCCGAGCCGTGCCGGAGCTAACGCGTTAAGTATCCCGCCTGGGGAGTACGCACGCAAGTGTGAAACTCAAAGGAATTGACGGGGGCCCGCACAAGCGGTGGAGTATGTGGTTTAATTCGATGCAACGCGAAGAACCTTACCAAGACTTGACATGTCGCGAATCCTCTTGAAAGGGAGGAGTGCCTTCGGGAGCGCGAACACAGGTGGTGCATGGCTGTCGTCAGCTCGTGTCGTGAGATGTTGGGTTAAGTCCCGCAACGAGCGCAACCCTCGTTTTTAGTTGCCAGCATTAAGTTGGGCACTCTAGAGAGACTGCCGGTGACAAACCGGAGGAAGGTGGGGATGACGTCAAGTCAGCATGCCCCTTACGTCTTGGGCTACACACGTACTACAATGCTACGGACAAAGGGCAGCAAGCTAGCGATAGCAAGCAAATCTCATAAACCGTAGCTCAGTTCAGATCGCAGGCTGCAACTCGCCTGCGTGAAGTCGGAATCGCTAGTAATTGCAGGTCAGCATACTGCAGTGAATTCGTTCCCGGGCCTTGTACACACCGCCCGTCACACCATGGAAGCTGGCAACGCCCGAAGTCATTACTCCAACCCTTCGGGGAGGAGGATGCCTAAGGCAGTGCTGGTGACTGGGGTGAAGTCGTAACAAGGTAGCCGTACCGGAAGGTGTGGCTGGATCACCTCCTTTTAGGGAGACCTACCCAACTCAAATATCGAGGACAAACAGTTAATAGATAATGAGATGGTCTACTCTAGGTCGGTCGCAGTGATGTTAAGGCTTTCAAACTATGATGAGGTTCAAACTCGGGCTATTAGCTCAGGTGGTTAGAGCGCACCCCTGATAAGGGTGAGGTCCCTGGTTCGAGTCCAGGATGGCCCACCTGAAGAATTTGAGATTTTAAATTGTAGATTTTAGATTGAATATTCAATCCAAAATCGCAAATCAAAAATCCAAAATTCATGATGGGGGTTTAGCTCAGTTGGTAGAGCGCCTGCTTTGCAAGCAGGATGTCAGCGGTTCGAGTCCGCTAACCTCCACATTCTTGCACCAGAAACAAACAAGAAACTCAAAGCATAGTATAGCAAGACAAAGCAAAGCAAAAGATGCAGGAAGAGTCTTGAGTGAAGGTTTGAGACTGTGGAAAGGTAAGAGTTAAAAACAAAGGAAAAGATTCAGCAACAGGACTTAATGAAAGTCAGACTGCTGGATAGTACCAGCCAGAACCTTGAAAACTGCATAGTAACGCGATTTTAGCAGGCAGACACAGACATTCGAGTAGTGTTAGTGTTTGTTTTAAGCAACCAATGTATTGTGGTCAAGCTAATAAGGGCTGATGGTGGATACCTAGGCACACAGAGGCGAAGAAGGACGTGGTTACCGACGAAATGCTCCGGGGAGTAGGAAGCAGACAATGATCCGGAGGTGTCCGAATGGGGCAACCCTACATACTAGCTGCTGAATATATAGGCAGTCAAGAGCCAACCCAGCGAATTGAAACATCTTAGTAGCTGGAGGAAGAGAAATCAAAAGAGATTCCCTAAGTAGTGGTGAGCGAAAGGGGAAGAGCCTAAACCAACAGGTTTACTTGTTGGGGTAGTGGGACAGCGAGAACGAATCTGGCGGTTAGACGAAGCAGCTAAATACTGCACCAAAGAAGGTGAAAGTCCTGTAGTTGAAAACTCAAGGATAGGAGCTGAATCCCGAGTAGCATGGGGCACGAGGAATCCCATGTGAATCAGCGAGGACCATCTCGTAAGGCTAAATACTACTGTGTGACCGATAGCGAACAAGTACCGCGAGGGAAAGGTGAAAAGAACCCCGGAAGGGGAGTGAAACAGAACATGAAACCGTCAGCCTACAAGCAGTGGGAGTCCGATTAAACGGATGACCGCGTGCCTGTTGAAGAATGAGCCGGCGACTTATAGGTACTGGTAGGTTAAAGCGAGAATGCTGGAGCCAAAGGGAAACCGAGTCTGAAAAGGGCGGTAATCAGTATTTATAGACCCGAACCCTGGTGATCTAACCATGTCCAGGATGAAGCTTGGGTAACACCAAGTGGAGGTCCGAACCGACCGATGTTGAAAAATCGGCGGATGAGGTGTGGTTAGGGGTGAAATGCCAATCGAACCAGGAGCTAGCTGGTTCTCCCCGAAATGTGTTGAGGCGCAGCGGTAATGATTAAAACTGGGGGGTAAAGCACTGTTTCGGTGCGGGCTGGGAGACCGGTACCAAATCGAGACAAACTCAGAATACCCAGGGAACACATTGCCAGTGAGACAGTGGGGGATAAGCTTCATTGTCAAGAGGGAAACAGCCCAGACCACCAGCTAAGGTCCCCAAATCATCACTAAGTGATAAAGGAGGTGAGATTGCATAGACAACTAGGAGGTTTGCCTAGAAGCAGCCACCCTTGAAAGAGTGCGTAATAGCTCACTAGTCAAGCGATCTTGCGCCGAAAATGAACGGGGCTAAGTGATGTACCGAAGCTGTGGGATTAATTTATTAATCGGTAGGGGAGCGTTCCGTCATAGGTAGAAGCAGTAGCGGCAAGCAGCTGTGGACGAAACGGAAGTGAGAATGTCGGCTTGAGTAGCGCAAATATGTGTGAGAATCACATACCCCGAAACCCTAAGGGTTCCAGAGCCAGGTTCGTCCACTCTGGGTTAGTCGGGACCTAAGGCGAGGTCGAAAGACGTAGTCGATGGAGACCGGGTTAGTAATCCCGGACTATGGTATGGGAGCATTGCTAGGGACGCATGAAAAATAGCTACGCCCTGATTGGTTTGGGAGGGGTTTACGAACTCCGAGTAGTCAAAGATAGTGCCAAGAAAAGCTAGAAATGTGATGAACATATCGTACCCGTACCCGAAACCGACACAGGTAGGGAGGTTGAGAATACCAAGGGGCGCGAGATAACTCTCTCTAAGGAACTCGGCAAAATGGCCCCGTAACTTCGGAAGAAGGGGTGCCCACGAAAGTGGGTCGCAGTGAAGAGATCCAGGCGACTGTTTACCAAAAACACAGGTCTCCGCAAACTCGTAAGAGGAGGTATGGGGGCTGACGCCTGCCCAGTGCCGGAAGGTTAAGGAAGTTGGTCAGGAGTAATCTGAAGCTGACGACCGAAGCCCCGGTGAACGGCGGCCGTAACTATAACGGTCCTAAGGTAGCGAAATTCCTTGTCGGGTAAGTTCCGACCCGCACGAAAGGCGTAACGATCTGGATGGTGTCTCAGAGAGAGACTCGGCGAAATAGGAATGTCTGTGAAGATACGGACTGCCTGCACCTGGACAGAAAGACCCTATGAAGCTTTACTGTAGCCTGGAATTGTGTTCGGGCTTGGCTTGCGCAGGATAGGTGGGAGGCGAAGAGATATTCCTTGTGGGGAATATGGAGCCAACGGTGAGATACCACTCTGGCGAAGCTAGAATTCTAACCCGCAACCGTCACCCGGTTGGGGAACAGTTTCAGGTGGGCAGTTTGACTGGGGCGGTCGCCTCCTAAAAGGTAACGGAGGCGCGCAAAGGTTCCCTCAGCACGCTTGGAAACCGTGCGGCGAGTGTAAAGGCATAAAGGGAGCTTGACTGCAAGACCGACAAGTCGAGCAGGTACGAAAGTAGGCCTTAGTGATCCGACGGCGCAGAGTGGAATGGCCGTCGCTCAACGGATAAAAGTTACTCTAGGGATAACAGGCTGATCTCCCCCAAGAGTCCACATCGACGGGGAGGTTTGGCACCTCGATGTCGGCTCATCGCAACCTGGGGCGGAAGTACGTCCCAAGGGTTGGGCTGTTCGCCCATTAAAGCGGTACGTGAGCTGGGTTCAGAACGTCGTGAGACAGTTCGGTCCATATCCGGTGCAGGCGTAAGAGCATTGAGAGGAGTCCTCCTTAGTACGAGAGGACCGGGAGGAACGCACCGCTGGTGTACCAGTTATTGTACCCGCAGTAGACGCTGGGTAGCCAAGTGCGGAGCGGATAACCGCTGAAAGCATCTAAGTGGGAAGCCCACCTCAAGATGAGTGCTCTCACCACTTAAGTGGGTAAGGTCACCTGTAGATTACAGGTTAATAGGCTCTATGTGGAAGTGCAGTAATGCATGTAGCAGAGGAGTACTAACAGACCGAGGGCTTGACCTCATCAACTATTGCCAATCGCGTTACTTGCAGTCTTCAGGGTTTTGTTTGTTAGTCATTGGCTCAACCACTGACCACTGACTACTGACCACTAACCAACAAGTTTTCCTGGTGTCTATTGCGCGGTGGAACCACTCTGACCCCTTCCCGAACTCAGAGGTGAAACGCTGCTGCGGCGACGATAGTTTGAGGGTTGCCTCCTGCTACAATAGCTCGATGCCAGGTCTATTTTTAAAACAAAAAGCCGCTCCTACTCTTCTTTAGGTGCGGCTTTTTGCTTAGTGGGGGATCAGTTTTGAATTTTAGGGTTTATACCAAGTTTCTTACTGTTAAATATAAAATGTGGCTGATAATAATGTTGTGAACTGCACAGGAAAACCCTTAAACCAACATTCTGCCGTCTGCCGTCTGCTCTGTGCCTTTCCCCGATAACCTTTCCATGATTGCTGAGACTAATAAGAGTCCAGTTGTGCCAAGGTTTCCCCAAAACACATCTTTAAAAAGAAAAGTTCAATCCGCCAAAGCACGGGATAGACGGAGGGAACTCCATGAGCAAGTTTGGAGACTGCGGTCTATTGGCCTCTCAGGACTAGCAATCGCTCAAGAGCTGGGAGTTTCTAAAACTACCGTATTCAATTACTTGCGTAGTTCAACTTTTACCGAACGTCGTGAACGTAGCGACCACGGTCTGAGTCTTCTCAACCCTTATCATGATTACCTCCTCAGTCGCTGGAATAGCGGGAACCACAACACCCAAGAACTGTTTGAAGAAATTCGCACCTGCGGCTATATCGGTGGTTATGCCACGGTCGCTCGCTTCACTCGTTATCTCAAGACCTTGCGCGGATTTAAGCCAGCAAAGTGTTCAAAGAAAAACGCGTCCCCCAAGGTGAGTTCTTCCTCCCATCGTCCTCTCACTCCCAGTCGCGTCACAGCTTTAGTCTTGCGACGACCAGAATTAATACAGCCTAATGAGCGTGAAATCATCGCTCAACTACAAATAGCCCATTCTGATTTGAAGTCAGTTATTGAACTAGCTCAACAGTTTGCATCTCTTGTACGTCAACGTCTACCTGAGCAGCTTGATGCTTGGTTAAACAAAGCTAAAAACAGCTCTGTTTCTTTGTTGCGCTCCTTTGCTGTTAGTTTAGAGTCTGACTACGATGCTGTGAAAGCAGGTGTAACTATGTCAGTCAGCAATGGCCCCGTTGAAGGACATATTAATCGACTGAAAATGTTAAAGCGGCAGATGTATGGTCGAGCCAAGATAGACTTACTAGAACGACGATTTTTGTTGGCAAGCTAAAGATTGAGAAGGCAGAAGGCAGGAGGCAGAGGGCAGAAGGAAATACTGATAAATCAATTTAGGGAATTCAACAAGTACACCTTTTTCTCATGTTATGCATTCCTTGCCAAATCTTGTTGTCTTCTTTCATAAAGAAGATGCTTTACACACTGCTTTAGAGAGCAAAATATATTTTCTTCCTTCTGCCTACTGCCCTCTGCCCTCTGCCTTTCTGCGGTATAATTTTTGTACTTCAAACTTCTCTAGACTTCAAACTTAATTATGAGCTACAGAAATCAATTTATCTGGCAAAGGGCAGTTCAACTTGCCATTAATTGCTATAAGTTTACACGCCTATTCCCTCAGTCAGAATTGTATGGTTTAACCAACCAAATACGTCGTTCTGCAGTATCCGTAGCATCCAACATTGCTGAAGGCTATGGTAGGCGCTCAAAGCCAGAATACATACAGTTTTTACATATTGCGTTAGGTTCTTTGAGAGAACTCGATACACAATTAATCATTGCTAAAGAAGTAGATTTGGCTGAGAAAACCCTTTTTACTCCCCTATTAAATGAAGTTGAGGAAATGCAAAGTATATTAGTTGCCAGTTTAAACAAACTCAAAGTTTAAATCTATAATTTTCTTCTTCCGACTTCTGCCTTCTGCCTTCTGCCTTCTGCCTTTCCCCAGCCAAGATCACCAAAAGTTGCCAAGAACCACATTATCCTTTAAGTGACAAAAAGCTTGCCATTGCGGCAATCTTTTCCTTTAAGTCACACGGTTTATGATTCCATTTTGCGTAATAGGACAAGTCATGCTTCCGTTAGTTTGGACTTGCTGACAATTAATTAACGCAACAATAAGGTTTCAGACCCTAAAATCCTCGCTTATGCTTCCAGACCCTGACAAATTTTGGGTCTGGTTACAGTAACCTGGGTAATTTATCTTTTAGTTTTGAGTCAGTCCACAGCGCTAGAACTTTAACGGCTTCTTGAATAACTTGTAAAGCTGATTGTTTTGAAACTGGTAATTGATTCATTGTTTACTTACCCAAACCTACCAATACTTTTGCTAAAGCCTGTACCATCTCTCTTCCGGAGACATCTTCTCCTCTGACAAGATGATGAACCGTACCAGTTAATCGTGGTAACTCATACTCGATCGCATCTTCTTTACCTTCAATATCGCTATGAATAATTGCAACTATCCGCAATCCCAGGGATTCACAAAATTCTTGCCATGGGGGAATTTTCTCTTTGTTTCGAGATAAAATAACGGCGTGAGTCGCTTCTCGCATGATGACTCGATTTTCATCGGTGATTTTTCCCCCAACATCAATGATATTTAGAGGTGTGTTTGCAATCCGCACCCAACTCGCAGCTTTTTGTGCAAACTCTTGGGTAAACTTGGCTTTATACTCGGCTTTTAGTCTTGTTGCTAATTCTAAATCGCGCTGTGTGGCTTCTGAAAACCATGCACCTTCGCCATCAGGACAAGCGGTAATTACATAGGGATAAGGTGCACCTTCAATGTTAGAAATTGCTTGCTTTAAACCTTCCCGCAGACATGATTTTCCCGATCGCGGAGGGCCACAAATTACAACTTTTGGGTTGATTTTATCTTTCTGCGGTTCATCGGTTTCGATGAGTTCGCCTATTTTATAGGCTGGAGTATGAGAAACTGCTGTAATGAAAGTTTTATACCCTTTTCTGCCAATTTTGGGGTCGAAAATGGCGATCGCACTGTAAAGATGAGATACTTTATGGGCTATCAAGTAACATACGGGTAGCGATGCTGGCCCATCGATTTTTAGCAACCTTCCACCCTTAACTTCTCCTGATTCTATCAATTCCTCTAAACGTGCTGCTGCATCACGAACTATTTGATCGCCGGAGGCTGGTGTACCAAATTTTACTTTTAATACATCGCCTTCTATATTAATGTGGTAAGTACTCATACTTCTAGGTAGCCATTGCTTCCAGCTTTTAATTATTGGATATATCATACCTGATGTGGGAATAAGCTTCTTCCAAAAGGGTTTATGCTGGTAGCTGAAATTAACTAGGAAATTGTCTGGTGCAAATTTTTTCTGATATTCCGCAAGTAGAATTGCTGCAATGGTTAGCACGAGGTTCTCTCAAGCAAAACCTGCTGCGCGCGATTCGGTTGTGGGTATGGTTGCGTTCGCTTTATGGTGAAACTTCAGATCGCTTGCTGCTGGATGATAGTTTTACTTTTGCTGGCTGGCGGGATGCTTTTTTTAGTCCCACACACCCGAAAACAGATGTCATACCCCAGTTACATGATGTTAATTGTGTTTGTGCGAAAACAACGGCGGAGTGGCTATTTAATAACAAAACCGGAATTTCTCAATCGCAATGGAAGCGATCGCTCTTAACTCATCTTAGTATTTCTCATTCGGTAGGGGAAACAAAACCTTCAGTGGCAAAAAATCCTTGTTCTCTCAAATCGGAGTCTGATTTAGATGAACTACTCAAGCGGCGTTTATTTGCGGTAACTCGTCGTTCCCTACAAGCAGATTTAGAAATTCTCCAAGAATTAGGTTGGCTGAAATATCAACAGCAGCAATATCACAGAGTTAGTAATTTACCTTTTCGTCCGATGACGACAAATATAGAAGTAGCTTCTACCAAGATTAATAGTCATGAATTAAACTTTGTTAATCAAGAAGATTTAGCTGCGATCGCACAAAATCTCTCACAGAAAATTGGCGGGATACAGCGATTTTTCTTCAAACTTGATTATGTTATTCCTCGGACTACTATCGACTCTGTTGATGATTGGCAACATAAATTAAGAGAAATTTGGGGACAAACTCCTGTACCTGCAATTATCATTAATTACAACAGCGCTAGGTTAGGAAAATATGTAGAATGTTGCGTTTATCCAGTTTGTATATATTATGTGCAACGTGCAGTTTATCTTTGTGCTTTTGGCGAAAGTCCCGACTGCAATCATGACTGGTATAACTTTCGGTTAGACAGAATTGAAAATATTACGCCGATTGCATGGAAAAATTATCATATTCCCAAAGTGCTACAACAGCGTTATCAAAAAGCAGATTTACCTCGTCCTGAAGAAATTGAAGCGCAAATGTCTAAAGCTTGGGGGTTTGATTTTTATTTAGAACCTCGGCTGATGTTATTACGATTTGAAAAAAAGTATCACGAACGCTATATTCGCAATACTTTTCGGCATGATACTTTTAAAGCGATCACCTATTCTCAAGTTGAACGTTTAATTAAGCAAAAAACACCGCCATATCAACAGCAAGAATTACTAAATATTCTGGCTGCGCGTTCTTGTGATGACGCTTACTACCGTGTTTACTATCGACATGGAGATAATAATGTGAGTATGCGTTTACGCGCTTGGCGTCCAAAAGTTGAGGTGATTATGCCTTGGGATTTGCGTCAAAGTATAGCAGATGATGTTAGCAAAGAATTTCACCTTTATCATAATTAACTAAACTATGAATTCAGTAAAATTGACCGAGAAATTTGAAGCAGCGTTAGTTTATGCTAATCGTTTACATGCGGAACAAAGGCGAAAAATTAGCGGCGTTCCTTATATGACTCATTTAATGAGTGTAGCGGCTTTAGTATTAGAATCTGGGGGAAGTGAAGAAGAAGCGATCGCGGCTTTGTTACATGATAGTATCGGTGCGATTCGTTAGTCGAAATGAGTAGTAATACTCAGGGATGACTGCAAGGTAATAAAACCTTGACAACTTGATTTCTGTGATGGTGAGATAACTAGCCGAGCCTAACAGGGCAAAGACAGCTAGCGGCAAATGCCAAAATTATCAATTCCATCTCTCCAGATGCAGGAGTAACAGCGAGTCCCCCACTTAATTAAGCGTGGCAGCTTAATTAGGTGAAGCGGGGAATCACGGCGGTAACTCAGAATCCGACTTGAGAATCCCGTCTAGCATAGTTGGTTATGAGTAGGAATACGAACTCTCGACCGAACCATCGTCATCGTGAACAAGCCTACGCGGATTATTGGCTTGCCCAAAAGGGAATGGAGTTAGTGATAGTCATCTAGTGGGACTATCAAAGGTGTTAGCAATCGATGCTCGTTAACAGGCATCCGTAAAACTCCCGGTGGATAGAGAGACTCTAAAACCAACGCAATAACGGAAATCAGGAACGAAGTAACCTGCTCAATTGCTCTCAGGATTGGTCGATGAATGAGTAGCTGCCAGCGCAAGCATTGAGCCAGGAGGGATTGTCTCAGAAGCAAATGCCTTGGGTAACACCAGGGATAAGCAGACGGAGACACGGTGACTTGGAAGGTAAAGCCTTTAGTAGCGGTTGATAAGTTATGAACGAGTTAACGACTACGTATGAATGGAACAAACTACCTTGGTGCAAACTAGAGCGTAGAGTGTTTAAGCTGCAAAAGCGGATTTACCAAGCCTCTCAGCGTGGAGATGTCAAGACAGTTCACAAACTCCAGAGATTAGTAACGAAATCCTGGTCAGCAAAATGCATGGCTGTACGTCGAGTAACGCAGGATAACCAAGGGAAAAAGACAGCAGGGATAGATGGATTAAAAATCCTCACCCCTAAAGCCCGACTCATCTTGGTAAACAGCTTACAATTAGGACATAAAGCGGCTCCCACAAGAAGAGTTTGGATTCCCAAACCAGGAACAGAGGAGAAAAGACCGCTAGGTATACCGACAATACACGACCGTGCATTACAGGCGCTAGTTAAACTAGCTTTAGAACCCGAATGGGAAGCTAAATTCGAGCCGAATAGCTATGGCTTTAGACCAGGACGCTCAGTCCATGATGCGATGGTAGCAATATTCAATGAGATAAAAGCGAAAACCAAATATGTGCTTGACGCTGATATCTCCAAATGCTTCGACCGCATCAACCATGAAGCGCTGCTAAGAAAACTAAATACACCCCCCACCATACGCCGACAAATTCGAGCTTGGTTAAAAGCGGGAGTGATGGATGGCAAAGAGCTATTCCCTACATCTGAGGGTACACCCCAAGGCGGAATTATTTCTCCGTTATTGGCAAATATAGCCCTTCACGGTATGGAAAATCGGATAAAACAGGCATTCCCTGTTAGAGCGCCTAGAGTCAACGGAAAATGTAAGAGAATCCTATCGCCCGTTCTCATCAGGTACGCCGATGACTTCGTGATTATGCACGAAGATTTAACCGTTGTCCAAAGATGTCAGCAGATAATCGCGGATTGGCTAAAAGACATGGGCTTAGAGCTTAAACCAAGTAAAACACACTTAACCCACACCCTCAACGAGTTTGAGGGAAAAACAGGGTTTGACTTCCTTGGTTTCAATATTAGGCAATTTCCAACCGGAAAGAACCACTCAATTAAGGGAACCAACGGTAAGCTCCTTGGATTTAAGCCACTAATCACCCCAAGCGCAAAGAAGGTTAAGGAACATCTTGAGAAAATCGGGAAAGTTATCAAAACCCACAAGACAGCGCCACAATTGGCGTTAATAACTAAACTCAACCCAATAATTAGAGGATGGGCAAGATACTACTCAACTCAAGCAAGTAAAGCTACTTTTACTAAAGTAGACCACTTAATATACCAACAACTTAGAGCTTGGGCTGACAGCCGCCACCCACAGAAGGGTAAATATTGGGTCAGCAATAAATACTGGCACACAAATTCTGGGGAAGGATGGAAATTCGCCGTAAAAGACAAGATGCAACTTCTTTTGCACGCAGAAATGCCAATTCTCAGGCATATAAAAGTGCAAGGAAACCGCAGCCCTTTTGACGGAGACTGGATATACTGGAGTTCAAGAATGGGTCAGCACCCCGAAGCCAATAAAAAAGTAGCGATACTCCTAAAAAGGCAACAAGGGAAATGCGCCCACTGTGAAATGTGCTTTAAAGATGAAGATCTGATAGAAATTCATCATGTTATTCCCCGCCACAAAGGCGGAAAAGATGAATACAAAAACTTTAAACTGCTTCATCGACACTGCCACGACAACGTAACAGCATTAGATGCTGTCGGCACAAAAGAGTTAAATGAGGAATGGCTCAATGCTAACCCTTTCTAACCGCCTAAGCCATAAGGGTAATAGAGGTATGTGTGACAAACACCAAGTTACTGAGGAGCCGTGTGAGGCGAAAGTCTCAAGCACGGTTCTGAAGGCGAGGCGGAGTGGCGACACTCCGACCTTAGCTAACAAGACCAAGGTGGTAAACCTACTCGCGAAGATGTTCGTCAACGTTTTGGCGATAGAGTTGTGGAAATAATTGATGGTTGTACAGAATGGGATAGTTTACCTAAACCACCTTGGCAAGAACGTAAAAATAGATATTTAGAAAATCTACGTCATGCTTCTGCTTCTGTTCGCAGAGTATCTTTAGCAGATAAGTTGCATAATGCTAGATCGTTATTAATAGATTCGCGGATATATGGTGATATTGTTTGGAGTCACTTAAAAATTGGTAGAGAAAAGACTTTATGGTTTTATAAGTCGTTGCTGGAAGTTTATCGTGAAACTGGTGATGATTGGATGACAAATGAATTTGCCAGAATTGTCAGTCAGTTGGCTGAGGAGTAATTTTGTCATTTGTCATTAGACATCTTGCATAAATATTTTTTTGTCTCACGCAAAGGCGCAAAGACGCAAAGAAGAAGCTAAGAATAAGAACTTTTGCAAGAAGTCTATTGAGTAATTCGTTAGGCGATCGCTTTTTTTTGAAAATCATATATTTCTTGGCGTTGCATAAATGCGGGATGATTTATCTCACGCAGAGGCGCAGAGGCGCAGAGAGAATAATATCAATCCGCGTTTTGATATGTAATTAAGATTTTGGTAGGGGTGGGGTTTCCCCGCCCTTGTATGGATTTTAATGTTAGGTTTTAGATTGCAGTTTGGTATGGGGCGTGGAAAATTTCAATAAATCAAAATTCATCCCCTAATTCAGCACTCCTATTTTTTTTAATCCCCTTGCGGGGTAATAGGTTTTTGAAACAGGAGAATTCATCTCCTTGGGCGGAAAGCAGTTCTTAGTTTCAATCCCCTTGCGGGGTAATAGGTTGTTGAAACTGCATGAGGAATTATGTTTGCGGTTGTGCCTGGGAATGTTTCAATCCCCTTGCGGGGTAATAGGTTGTTGAAACCCAATATTTACCATAAATTGATGTTTGTGATTTACCGTTTCAATCCCCTTGCGGGGTAATAGGTTGTTGAAACGAGGACAATCCCATGAATATTAGAGAATTAGCTAGTCAGGTTTCAATCCCCTTGCGGGGTAATAGGTTGTTGAAACTAACTGACATTTTTCTTACTCCCAGGAATACTATTAACTGTTTCAATCCCCTTGCGGGGTAATAGGTTGTTGAAACCCAGACTGGGAAATTGATAGCAATCCTACCGAAAAGTTTCAATCCCCTTGCGGGGTAATAGGTTGTTGAAACTAGGCAGTCCAGTTTACATCAAACGAGTTATCGAGTTTCAATCCCCTTGCGGGGTAATAGGTTGTTGAAACCTGGTGGTCACATATCCCTAGCTGGGGCTAACGTTTCAATCCCCTTGCGGGGTAATAGGTTGTTGAAACCTATCATCGTTTCTGTGTTGTCTCCATTAGGCTTACTGTTTCAATCCCCTTGCGGGGTAATAGGTTGTTGAAACCCCGTTGACTGCTGAGTACTGCATGTCAATGCCAGCCAGTTTCAATCCCCTTGCGGGGTAATAGGTTGTTGAAACGTTCAAGAACGGGGTCGAATTGATGCAATTAACGCAATGTTTCAATCCCCTTGCGGGGTAATAGGTTGTTGAAACTCAGGGTACTGGCTAAGATGTCAAATAATGGTAGTTTCAATCCCCTTGCGGGGTAATAGGTTGTTGAAACCCTGAGTGCTGAAACTAATACACCGTAGGCTTTCTGGGAAGGATTTTGGCAGATCGAAAAAAATGGTCATTTTCAGCCTAGCTTATTGCAATTAATTTGCAACTTCCCTAAGACTCGAAACTCTGTAATTATTGATTTGTCAAGGTTCTGGCGTTTTTGGCAGAACCCCCCAGGTTTTTACCCCCGCTTGGATATGCCAAATGTCAAGCTAATACATGAATAATCAAATTATACTCAACTCTTGGCGAGAGATTCCTTGGTAGTTGTTTAAGATTCATTGCTGTGAGAATCTACTTTGTGATTACCATCTGATGAGGTGTGAGATTGAGCAAGTAACCTGAGCGAATCGCTGATGCGGCGAGGTTTTGGGACTTTACCTTTAACAGCAGGCCAGCCTTCGCGTTGACGAAAACGATCGCCATCTGTTTCTTCTGTCTGATCGTGAAAGAGAATTTGCTGGGTGGGGAAGGGTAAATCAATTCCGTTTTCCATCAGCTTTTTCTTAATTGCAGATAGCACTTTATCCCGCGATTTTAAATCGTCTATACGGCGTGGGGGATGAATCCACCAGCGCACGCGGATATTCACAGTACTTTCTGCAAGTTCCATCACCAAAACATCAGGAGCAGGTTCTTTTAAAACTTCTTCGATGCTATACATGGCTTCTAACATTAATTGCTTGGCTACATCAATGTCGTCACCATAGCCAATACCAACATCGTACTGTAATCGGCGGTTGTCAAAGGCAGTATTTACAGTTACAGAATTGGTAAATAATTCGGAGTTAGGAATTACAATTCGCCTACCATCGTAGGTTTTAATTGTTGTGGCGCGGGTTTCGATATTTTCTACAGTTCCTTCAAAGTTTTTAAAGACAATTTGGTCATTAATTTGAAAAGGTTCTGTCAGCAGGATTAAAATTCCCGCTAGGAAATTTTGGAGAATATCGCGGAAAGCAAAACCAATCGCTACACCGCTAATTCCTAAAAGTTGGACTAAATCTCCGGCTCTAAATGTGGGGATGACAATCGAAAGAGAGATAAATAACCCAATCAAGATTGTAACTCCCTGGGCAACTCTTCCCAAAACTAAACCTAAATTTCGGGCGTAACGACGGTTACGAGTTAAACGCTTAACAACGGCTTTAATTCTGCTAGCAATAAATAGAAATAAGATAAAGACAATCAACGCTAAGAGGATATTCGGTAGCAAAGCGATGAATCCGTTAATCATGCTTTGAACCTTGTCCCAAGCTACGGATAGTTCTGTATTCATGCGATGATGGATGTTACGTCACACAGCTAACCATCTTGTTTTTTAGGCGATCGCTCTACTATCCTAAGTAATATTTTGTTAAATTAATTTATATTTTGTAGTACTAGATAAAATTAATGCGATCACTCTTCTACCAAAAGAAATATTTATGAATAACTGAGGATTGCTCGCAATACTTATACTATTGCAAAAGCTGGCGGATAAATAACCTTACCTGTATAGTTATGCTGATAATTTTGTAGTGGTTTCACCATAAAAAACTCTTCTGGAACTGGAAAAGGTGACTCAATATCATAATTAACTGATGGCTCAAAACCAAAACGATTATAAAATTGAGGATGACCCAGGACAATTACCATAGATTCACCTCTTGCATTTGCTATTTCTAAACCAGCCTTTACCAGTGCGCTACCAATTCCCTGTCTTTGAAAATGTGGTAAAACCGCCATAGGTGCTAAACCAATTACCTGTAATTTTTCTTCACCTACTAAATCAATATAGCTAAAGAGAATGTGAGCAACTACAGCAGTTTCAACTTCTGCAATTAACGATAATTCAGGAATATAACGTTCCGAATTACGAATTTCTTCCACTAATTTAGCCTCATTTTCCTGTCCAAAAGCCAATCTATTTACCTCAGCTATAGCTAGATAATCTTGACTAACTTCACCGCGTATATTCATCACCTTAAACTCAATTCCCTAACAACCCAATTTGCTCAAAATACTATAATAACTTCCCCTTACTCCAAATATCCTGCAATCTCATCAAACCTCCGCGTACCTTTGCGTTAAAAAATATAATTCTTGCTCAACCTCACAAATAAATCATATAACCTTCCAATGGTAACAATTCCTCTAATTAATTTAGCCAACTTCAATCAAGATAATATATCCAAACAAACTGTAATTAAAGAAATTTATCAAGCCTGCCATGAAATTGGCTTTATGTATCTGCAAAATCATGGAATATCAGCAGAGCGAATATTCCAACAAAGTCAAGCCTTATTTAATTTACCATTAGATATTAAACAGCAGCTAGCTTGGAGCGATGAATTTAGCAATACAGGCTATGTTGGCATAGAAAGAGAACGCCTTAATCCAAATAATCTAGGAGATTTAAAAGAAGCATTTAATATTAGCAAACAAAATAATATCGAAAAATTTTTACCCGAATTCAATATAGTCGAATTTTATGATGCTTGTACAGAATTAGCTAACAAAATTCTCCAAGCGTTTGCTTTAGCTTTAGAATTACCCGCAGATTTTTTTACATCTAAACACAATCAACAAAATCATACTCTAAGACTACTGCATTATCCACCGTTAACAACAACGCCTAAACCAGGACAAGTACGTGCTGGCAAACATTCCGATTATGGCAGCATTACTTTATTATTCCAAGATAATATCGGCGGATTAGAAGTACAAACTACAGCCGGAGAATGGATAGCAGCGCCATCAATTCCTGGTACAGTAATCGTCAATACTGGCGATTTAATGGAACGTTGGACAAATCATGTATTTTGCTCAACAAAACATCGGGTAATGATCAAGCGCGATCGCACAATGAAACAGTCTCGTTATTCTGTAGCTTTTTTCTGCCATCCGAATGATGATACAGAGATTGCTTGTCTTGACAGTTGCCGAAATTATCATTCTCCCATCGATCCTCCCATCCTTGCGGGAGAATATCTGTTGAGCCGTTTACAAGCGACATATTAGTCAGAAACCCCACGCCTAAAGGCGGGGGCTTGAAAAAGCCCATCTGACCAGCTTAAGTACTTTGAGTACTACGTTAGAGGCAAGAGTTAAATACCTACCAGGGTATGCGTAGCTAGTGCCCTGCTCTAGAACCAAATTGTTAAACATCTGTACAAGGGTTAAGGAAGTGCGATTTGGATAGTACCGACCTCTAACATTGGCGTTAGCGCAGCGTTAGCGAGGCACGAGCGTCAGCTAACATTACCCGAAAGGAGGGACTTCTTGTCCAAAGTATTTGTTTTAGATACCAAAAAAAGACCGCTAGACCCTATTCACTCAGCACAGGCTAGACAATTATTGCGAAACAAAAAAGCAGCCATATTTCGGCGTTTTCCTTTCACAATAATTCTTAAAGAATCATCTGTTGTAGATGCACCCGTATCTAATATAAGGATCAAACTAGACCCTGGTGCTAAAATCACAGGTATATCATTAGTTAACGATTCAACTGGTGAAGTAATTTTTGCTGCCGAATTAAAGCATAGAGGTTTTACTATCAGAGATGCTTTAAATTCTAGAAGACAATTAAGACGTGGTAGAAGAAATCGCAAAACTCGGTATAGAAAGCCAAGATTTCTCAACAGAACTAGACCAGATGGCTGGCTATCACCAAGTCTGATGAGTCGGATTCATAATGTTGAAACATGGGTGAACAGATTACGCAAATTGGCACCAATAGCAGCAATTAGCACCGAGTTAGTCAAGTTCGATATGCAATTAATGCATAACCCGGAAATCGAAGGTAAGGAATATCAGCAAGGCACTCTTGCTGGATACGAAACCAGAGAATATTTACTTGAAAAGTGGAATAGACAATGTGTTTACTGTGGAGTGAAAAATGTACCTTTGCAAGTTGAACACATTCACCCACGCTCGAAAGGAGGTTCTAATTCAATTACAAACCTTACTTTAAGTTGCGAAAAATGCAACATCAAAAAAGCTACTAAAGATATTAAAGAATTTCTCAAAAAAGACTCTGCTAAGTTACAAAAAATCCTGGCACAAGCCAAGAAACCATTAGCGAATGCAGCAGCAGTCAACGCTACCAGATACAAGCTTCTAGAGGTTTTAAAATCAACTAGCTTACCCGTTGAATGTGGTTCTGGCGGATTAACAAAGTTTAATAGAACTAGTCAGCAATTAACCAAGACTCACTGGATTGATGCTGCTTGTGTCGGCAAATCAACACCAACATTAAATATCAAAGGCATCAAACCATTATTGATTACATCCAATGGTCACGGTACTAGACAATTGTGCCGAACTGACAAATTTGGATTTCCGAATAGGTATGTTCCCCGATTCAAATTTGTCAATGGTTTTCAGACAGGTGATATTGTTAAAGCTATTGTCACTAATGGTAAAAAAATTGGTGAATATATTGGACGAGTAGCAGTGCGTTCTACAGGTAGCTTTAATATCTCTGCTAAACAAGGATTGATTCAAGGAATTAATCATAAATATTGTTCAACAATTCACAGGAAGGACGGATATAGTTATGGTTTTTAGGTTTTTACGGCGAATAAATTCGCCTGCGCCTAACCCCCATAAATGGAATTTAGGGGTCTCAACGGTGTGAGGATTATGATGAAAACTTACGACTGGATTGTTGTTGGTGGTGGAATTACAGGCGCAGCAGTTGCTTATGAATTAGCAAAAACAGGCTTTTCGGTGCTGTTGTTAGAGCAAAACCAAGTACCTGATAATGCAACCCGCTATAGTTATGGTGGATTAGCTTATTGGTCAGGTAATACACCCATAACTCGCCAACTATGCGCAGATGCGATCGCGCGTTATCAAATTCTCCCCCAAGAATTAGACGCTGATATTGAATTCCGCGAATTAGACTTATTATTGACTATTCCCAATGGCGAAGACCCAGAATTAGCTGCTAAATCTTATGCTAATTGTGCCATTCCTCCCCGATTACTCACAGTTACAGAAGCTGGCGAATTAGAACCACTGCTAAATCGAGATGCGATTCCAGGTGCTTTAACTGTCAAACACGGTCATATTCACCCAGAAAAAACATTACAAGCTTACATTCAAGCTTTTTTACGTATTGGCGGCGAAATGCAGATAGGAAAAGTGTTGCATGTATTAAGCAGTGGTGTAAAAACAGCTACCGAAACTTTTACCAGCGCTAATGTAGTGATTTGTGCAGGTGGACTCAGCCGCCAACTTTTAAAAGCTGCGGGGATACCAATTAAACTATATTTCACCCATGCAGAAATTATTGAAACGTCGCCTGTGGATTTGCGCTTAAATACTTTGGTAATGCCAGCAACTATCCAACGCTTTCAATTAGAAGCACAATCTACCCAAATTGATGAATTATGGGATGAACCAGGAAATGAGCCAGCACCACCGATTTTAGATGCAGGTGCAATTCAATTTCTAGATGGTAGCTTGCGCTTAGGACAAATTAGCCGCACTCTTACAGATCCTCATGCTAAAATCAGCGCCCAAGCAAGCGAACAGTGGTTACGCAGCAGCATTAGCCAGATTCTACCCGCGTTAGCAAATTTACCAGGGACTTGGTATCATTCTTTAGTCGCTTTTACTCCTAATCGCTTACCTCTAATTGGTGCGATTCCAGGGTTTGCAGGGGTGCATATCTTTTCTGGCTTCAGTAATCCCTTAGTTCTCATACCACCATTAGCACAGCGTTTTGCCAAATTTGTCTCAAGTCAAGAAGATGAGATTATTAGCCAGCTATTAAGCACTCGCCCTGACTGAGCAGTTTACTTTCAGCTGTACTAGTGTATTATTAAGGATTCTTTTACTCTGGCTAGAAATTTCTTACAAAATCACGATCTCTCAGGAAGCAAGATGAACACACCAAAGCCCAGGAAGTTGGATGACGTACAATCACAATATGAAGAAACAGAACAGTCATTTCCTACCCAACACGTTAAAATCTATCAAAGCAGTGAAGCTGGGCAGTTAATAATTTGCGAATGTCGCAGTTGCTCGACTCCACTATCTATTGAAGTAATTTTTTTAACACCTCAAAATTCTAAACCTAAACCAAAAAATAAAGTTGATAGCAAAGATGATGAAATGAAATGTCCTAACTGTGGCAGAATTCCCATTTTTCTAGAAGGTTGTGCTGTACAGTCGATAGTTCAATTACCTATTTCACCTTGGCAAGATTCAGCGAAAGAGCAGGAATCAGGGGCTAGGGATTAGGGGCTAGGGGCTAGGGGAGTACTGTTTATATTTAGCGGAAAATGCGATCGCTACTCCAACGCTTTTGGCGATCGCATTCAACCAAATTTTCTAGAGCATACTACATGTCTGTTTCTCGCTCAGGTATTGAATTCCAGACATATTTTTTCGGATGGTGCAAAAAATTTGTAGTATGCCCTTGACACCCTGTAAGTTTTGTATTACAAATGTAGTATCAAGAGTTAAGCCTCCGCAAAGGTGAAAACTTGAACTGCTCAAGACCTTGCAATTACCATAGATGTTTCTTTTGGGGTCGCGATTGGCGTTCGACTGCTCTGAAACCAACAAACGGACAGCTGCAGGATTCGGGTTCAATTCCCGACGACTCCATTTGCTTTAACTTCTATTGAAACTGCAAAGATATCAATTACAGCATCGCAATTATGCACACTTGGGTCTGTAGCTCTAATGGTAGAGATCCCGGATGTCACTTGTGCCCTAACAGAAGAAGCTTACATACTAGCTCAATTAGTTAGAGCGATCGTCTCTAAAACGATAAGTTGCAGGTGCAATTCCTGCGTTTGTAACCTACAGCTTTTTCAACTCGCATGAGGTGTGAGTGTAACTCTCACAGGGAGGGTATCGGTTCAATCCCGATCAGATCCACTAATACCAATTCAAAATTCAAAATTCAAAATTAAGAAAGTAATTCGTAATTAAAAAGGAGGTGATGACAATGGTACATATTAGATTTGAAGGACGTTCTGTTGATGTGACAGAAACACAGCTAGGAATTAACGCCGGGATGAATGATGTTGCAGTTAAAGAACAGGTGGCTCGTCATTTGGATGTAAATCGCGATCGCCTGGAAACTTACATCATCGATCGTCGTCCTAGCGGTGATTTGATTATTCGTCCTGAAGCGGTTTATGGTTAAAAAAGGCAGATGGCAGGAGGCAGATGGCAGAAGGAAGAAAGGTAAAATCTCACTTTTTGCCTGATTTATGATTATTTTCCGTGCCCAAATATAAGAAGCATACATACACATTAATAACGGTTCTAAGGTAGTAAAATTCGAGCGATCGAACTAGCGAAGCATGATTAAATCTCTTGCAGATTTAATATGCGTGCCCACTGCCAATATTTTGGTAAGAGCAGCCGTAGCTGTAAAAAGCTTGTTAAACTTGCACGGAATAATTTCTCCCAACAGCCACATTAAATTTAACTTGAAAATAGGGACTAGGGACTAGGGGCTAGGGGCTAGGAAAGAGAGATTTTCATATTTAGGAGTCGTGTAAAAATAAGTTGAACAATTTAATATTTGTAGTGCGGGCATCTTGCCCGCGCGAGCAAGATGCTCGCACTACTTATTTGTACTTGATGCCTTAGTTGTGAAATTTTCTGGTGAGAGACTAGCTTAATTACGAATTATTAGCTTTATTCCGCGCCCCAACTTGTGAAGCATACACACACTATCTTTGAAAGGATATGCAGGTTCAAATCCTGTCGCTCCCTCTCATGGGAGCGTAGCCAAAATGGTAAAGGCAAATGTGCAAAACTGCTTTGCTAACTTGTGCGGAATTCCCATGATGCCAATTGTATTAATTTATTACCTGAACTCAATCACATATATGGAGGTGAATTTCATGATGTCCGCAAACTTATGTAGCCTAACAAATCAATCTGTAAACCTATCTTTCAACTACATATCTTTCAACTACATAAGTTATGAGCGAACATCGTTTAAACGAAATTGTGATTGAGCGTCCTCGGAGTGGAACAAGAATTCCTCTAAAAAAGCAGACAGGCTATAAAAAGCAATTATACAAACTCACTCAAGATGCAACTGAGGATGGATTATTTAATCATTACTTGATTAAAACTAGATATAAATCAAAGTATCTTTCAGATCATCTTGGCCCCCTGCGTCGGCTGTTGTGTTCCAAAGTCGGACAGCCTTGGAACGATGTTTACAGCGAACTCTGTCAGCGATTAGATAGCAATACAATGACAGGACAGCACGTTATCGGTCATATATGGGATTACGTTGAACGTCATGTAGAAATCATTGATGGTGTCGTTTATCGGAAGCTTTACCGAGGATATCGAACTCCGTTTGGTTGGGGTTACCGCGATCGCTTCTATATCCATCCTGATACTGGGATTATTTGTGCAGTCGAGGAAGTACCTAGCAATCAGTGGCAAAGGAAGCAAGAAACTGATTTCATCATCATTGATAATTATCATGAATACCAAAAACTGAATGATATTTGGTATCTCATTACCTTTGGAAATTTTCCCCAACAGTCAAATGATGATACAAAGGATAGTTCAAAAGGTTTAACCAATATCCTTTGGCATCGTTATTACTGCGGCATACCATCTTATGCTGTGAGTAAAAGACAATGTAACAAGAAAGAACTTCGAGTTATTTTAAAACTACTTTCTAAACAATAAAATTTTCACTTCGTGCCCTAACCGAAAAAGCTTACATACTAGCCGAATTGGAACAGGCACTTGACTTATAATCAAGCTATTACGGGTTCAAGTCCCGTGTGTGAATCAACAGCTTTTTCAACTTGCACGAAGTGTTTTTATTCATTATCAATTATGAGTTAAATGCAACTCATTGGAGGTTGCCATGTCTGTGAAAACTTTAGAAATTTTAGAACAAATCAAATCTCTAACTCTCAACGAAACTTCTCAACTAGTCAAGCAGATTGAAGCAACCTTCAATGTTGATATTTCCACACCGAAGCTGATTCAAATTGATAAACGAGATGAAGATGAGGTTCCATTACAAGTTCAGACGGAATTTGATGTGTTATTGGTATCGGTTCCGCCAGAGAAAAAGATTGCCCTACTCAAGGTCATTCGGACGGTAACTGGCGTGGGATTGAAGGAAGCGAAAGATTTTGTAGACTCTCTTCCTAAAGTTGTGCAGACAGGATTGGATCGAGAAGCGGCTCAAGTCCTTAAGCAACAACTAGAGGAAACAGGAGCCATTGTTTCTCTGCAATAGTCTTATCTTTCTTCTCTGCGCCTCTGCGTCTCTGCGTGAGATTCTTTTTTTAATAAACCGCCAAGAACGCCAAGTACGCCAAGAGAAGAAATAGAGATTTCCCAACTTTATTATTGGCAGTTGTTGCCGCGCCCCGATCGCAGAAGCATACATAACTCTGATTTAGTTATATACAAAGCTTCTACAACTTGCGCGGTGAATTTATCGCCCCGCGTGCAACATCTGCCTCCTCATTTATTAAACTTAGAGGAGGTTCCTATGAATACCGCAGAACGCGATTTGCGCTTGGAAATGCTCAATAGTTTGCTCACAACTCCTCACCGCAAACTTGAGCAAGTCGCAGAAATCCATAAGTTAATTGTTGAATTAGATCCCCTTTTCTACGGACACCTAGCGGTTTGGTATCAACGCAACGGTGATGTCCGCGACCATAAGGAAGTATTTATTGCTAATCTGTTAACTAGTAATATCACTGAACACCGCGATGCTGGATTTATGATGCTGCAAGAGTTTCCGCCTTATCAGGTGGCTCGTGTAGTAGACTTTATGAAACAGCAGCAAAATAAATTACCTCGTTCGGCTCGGACTGCGGTGCGGCGTTACCTCAAAGCCAGAGAAAGCAATCCTGCACTATTCGATCGCGCGGCTTTGCGGGGACGTAAAGCGATGAAGCACTTGTATGCTTCGCTACACATTAAGCCCAATGAACGGGCAAATGCGATTCTGTTCCGCGATACTCCCCCAGAAGGTTCTTTAGCCCATGTGCTGAAGCAACTTGCAAAGGCGGAAACTCCCGCCCAACAAGCACAGCTAATTGTGGAATTCAATATTCCCTACACGATCGCAATTGGTGCAATCAAGCAACTTACACCAGTTGTCTTGGTGGCGTTAATCAACAGCATGACTCCCCAGGAAGTAATCAACAACCTCAAGTCTCTCCAGGCGAAGGGTGCAATGGATCAGCCCCAAGTCAAGCAACTAATTGACGCCAAGCTGGAGCAAGCATCGAAGAATGGGCGTGTAGCAGCTTTTAAAGCGCAAATTGCCGCAGATGGCGCAGATTTAGACGCAGACACCGTTGCAAAGTTGGAAAAAGTCACCAATGAGCAGGTGAAACGCCGTGGTGCGATCGCTCGTTCTACTGCTTTACTTGTAGATAAATCTGGCTCAATGGAAAATGCGATCGCAGTTGGTAAGCAACTAGCTGCTCTCATCTCTGGTATCACTCAAGCAGAATTGTATGTCTACGCTTTTGATACCATGCCTTACGCGATTACCGCCAAAGGTAAAGAGTTAACCGACTGGGAGCGTGCTTTCCAGCACATTATGGCAGGTGGTAGTACTAGTATCGGTTGTGCATTGGAAGCAATGCGCAAGAAAAAGCAAGTAGTTGACCAAATTATCTTGGTAACTGACGAAGGTGAAAATGCTACACCTTACTTCAGTGAAGTCTACAAAACCTATTGCCGAGAATTTGCGGTAATCCCCAATGTAGTGATTGTCCGTGTAGGTACTCATTACAACTGGCTGGAGACTCAACTCAAGCAGCAGCAAGCACCAGTGGAAACTTTTACCTTTGCGGGTGACTACTACAGCTTACCTAACCTTATCCCATTGCTAACTCGTCCTTCTCGCCTCGATTTGCTGATGGAAATTATGGATCTGCCATTGCCTGTAAGAGAGGATAAGTAAGTTTAGAATATGGCATTGCTTGTCAGTATAAATGATGAGTAATGCCCTTCATTATTTTTAAGATGACAATAACAGGTTAATTATTTTTTATACATGAATAGAAATCATTTTAATGCTTTGAGTACGATGAATTGATTTTTCTGGCTTTTCATTAGTAACAAATTCTGTTGCGCCTACAGATATAGCGGACGCAATATGTAAGGCGTCCATTGCTCCAACTCCAAATTTACTTGATTCTTTATAAGCTGTTTCAATAATTGTATTTATATCCTTTGCCCAATAAGTAACTTCATCAAAAAAAGCCTCATAAAACTTTACTTCGCTTGTTTGTTGATTGTAAATTGCTTTTGGCAATACTTCTAATTTGAGAAAAATACTAGAAGCAAATTCTCGGTTCTCATCCTCCAAAATTTGTAAGGCTTTCTCTGCTATATCCCCTTGAGAACGAGCAGCGTAAATTAAAACACCAGCATCAATGAAAGTCCGAATCATATCAGTTCTTCCCCATATCCACTCCGACGTTCAGCTTTTTCTCTATCTGCTTGTTCAGCCGTTAACAAAGGAACACCAGAATCAATAATTTCTTGACGAATTTGTCTTAATTTTTTACCTAACTTAGAGCCAGATTTTAGCTGCTGCTTTTCACGTTCAAGTGAATCAATAAATGCTACAACTTTTTCTTGCTCATCTGCATTTAAAGCTTGCAATTTATCCAGTATTTGTTCGGCAGTCATATTGATTATTACTTTAATTACGAAAAATCAGAATATATTTATATTGTACTTCGCAAGATTTTATTTCCATCAATTGATTGATTAACTTGGCATTTACACTAGTACAACATGGCGTAAATAAAGCTACCATTTCCAACAGTCACAAGCCTTGAAATATTAACCTTTTGACTTTTGACTTTTGACTTCCGCGTAGCGGTACTAGTCATCTTCCAGCGATAGAAGTGTCTCATCCAAATCTTTGATGTAGGGCTGCACTAAATCTTCTGGCACAATTCGTTTGCGGAGTGCATCGCTAACTGCAACTTTTTCCGCTAGCAGCAGTCGCCGGCGAATTCTATCTAGCCCAGTGCGATCGCCTGATCGCTGCCCTGCTCGATATTTATTATAGAGATCGCGCAGCACTCGTTCAGACTTTGCCACCCGCACCTGATAAGATGACCATAGCTCCTCATATACTGCTTTCGGCAATACGCCCGATTTCAGCAGACTATCTAACTCATCTTGAGCAGCTTTAGCCGCAATCAATTGAATCTGCAACTGTCCAGTTTCTTGCATAACGTCAGAAGCACGGCTGATATTTAGCCGTTTAATCGCCCAAGGTAAGGCTAATCCTTGTATCACTAGGGAAAATAAAACCGAACCAAACACCAGTTCAATCAAGAGATCCCGTTCTGTTAGGGACAAAGGAATAGCAACTGCTAACGCCATTGACAGAGAACCTTTAATATTCCCTAAAACCAAAACATGCTGCCACAATAGGGGGATCGGACGATCAAACCAACGCAACCCTGCTAATAACAAATAGACTGAGAGAATCCGTCCTAGTTGATAGGCCAGAATCACGAATAAAATCGACGGCACAATTCTCCACAGGGATGCAGGATTAATTTCAATCCCAATCAGCAGAAAAATAAACGTATTGACGCTAAAACCAGCATATTCCCAGAAACTTAATAAGGTAATTCGATCCGAAGCCGACGAAGTGCGAGGCAGCCCAAGATTGCCAAAAATCAGTCCGGCGATCACTACAGCCACAGCACCGGATACGCCCAAAAATTGCCCTATTTGGAAGGTTCCTAATGCTAAAGCGACGGTTAGCAACAGGCTACTTAAGGGATCGTTTAAGCGATCGAATATCGGTAAGCTTAAGTAACCTAAGACTGCTCCCACCAACCCCCCGCCTAAAGAAACTAGCAGCAGTTCCTTCACACCTTGTACAGCAGTGAGAGAGCCTGTTGCATAAATTACCAAAAGCAAATTAAATGAAATCAGCGCAGCCGCATCGTTAAATAGGGTTTCTCCCTCAACAATAGTGCTTAATCGAGAAGGCACACGTATATCTTTAAAAACAGCAATTATCGAGACTGTATCCGTGTTAGCCAGGATGACTCCAATTAACAAAGCCGGAATCCAGTCTAACCCCAGCCCAAATTTAACCAGCGCTGCAATAATTGCTGAGGAAAAAATTGCACCAGGCCCAGCTAAAAGTGCGATCGCCTTAAAAGTGCTACGCAGACGCCTAATATCTGTATTGATCGATGCTTCAAAAATCAGAATCGGCAAGAAAAGGTTTAATACTAAGGATGGATCTAACCCAATCCGACGCGACCAAAGTTCCGTAATCGGTAACCCTGCTAGCACTAATCCTGTTACATAAGGAATTCGTAATCGTTGAGTTATTAATGCAACAGCAGTGGCAATCAGTAACAAAATAATCAAGATGATGACCAGTTCAGGAATGGTTCCTGCTGTTTGGCTATCTACAGGAGAATTGCTGTTTAAAGGGTTTTGTTGGGCTAAAATCCACTCCATTACCAATCCTCCTATACAGCGCTTTCATCAAAAGTTGTGAGTCAACTATTGTTTGAGTGTACAGGAAGGCAGAGGGGCAGGGAGCAGGGGGAGAAATAAAAATATCTTCTCTCGGAAATTGGATAATTTATTTTCTGGAAGTCCCTAAAAAGTAACAGGATTTTTTTGTAGTATAGTGTATTATATAAATATCCTGCGTGCCCCAACTCTTGTGAGCCTACATACTAGTACGAGAGGAAAAGTAACACTGTCAAATTCAGTGGGCGTGTGTGAACGGGGAGTGCGAAGAAACTGGTAAGTGGGCTTAGAAGTAGCCATCTTTTAAAGAGTGTGTAACAACTCACCAGTGGAGTCCCTCTAGTAACTGAGAACGCGCAATGCTCCATCAACTTGCACGCAGGACTATACTACAATTTTCAATCAATTGTTAGTAGTAACATCGCCAAATTCTTGTGAAAAGTTAGCGATATTAACTTTAATAATTAACAAAATTAAACTTTATCGGGGAAAGGCAGAGGGCAGGAGGCAGAAGGCAGAAGGGAATTCTGGCTCCTGTCCTCTGTCCGTGACCGAAGGGAACAAGGGTTTAAGACCCCCACTGAACCTCCGTTCAGTGGCTCTCGTTCAGGTGGGGTTGAATCCCCATCTGAACGAAACCTTCTGCCCTCTGCCTTCGTACTTCTGCCTTCTTCAACTGAAGTCTTTGATTTTAATAATTCTATTGCTTTAAATCCTTGTATGGTTTGACTTAAAAATATCATGGGAAGAATCAAGCCAAACGGTTTACCAGTTTGAATCATATTAAAAATGCCAGTTAACACATTTAGTGACATCAATCCTACTGCAATACCTAATGCAATTTTTGATTTACGTTGAACAAAATAACCTAAAAAGAGATACAGTAAGCCAAAAAATAAAAAACCAATTACTAATATTAAATAATCTGGTAATTGATTACCAACAAGAAAGAAGAGAATACTAAAAAAAATGCACAGGACTCCAACTGCGTAAACTGCACGATAAGCAGATGCTAACTTTTTTCTCGACTCGGATATTTGTTGTATCTCAGTAGTCATAATTTTTGTAGTTTTTGAAGATAAATGGTGTACAAAAGCAAAGTAGTTAGAAATCTGTAACAGCTTTTTTCTGTGTTTTATCTGTTGGCAATAATTGTCTAAATAGCTGTCAAAAAATGCCACTATGTTTTTTATATACCCAAAAATTTTAAATTGCTTATGTAATTCTGCGTAAAAGAACTAAACTATGCCTGATATTCGTAAGTTAATCAACAAAATTGCTGATGCAGAAGCACAGTTATCCGCTACTCAATTCCTTGCGCCTTGTGTCAAAGGTGGACGAGTTCGCACCAAGGTAGCGGGCATGATTTATACATTCACGCCAAAACCGCGTCAATTTACAGGTTGGGGTATCTTTCAGCCTGTGGATGCAAAGACAGCAAAAGTTATAGACACAGCAGATTTACCCCAAATTGCCGAATACTTGCAACATTTCCCCCAAATCCGCCTCCGGTTAGCACATCAATTGCGGGGACAAACTTGGTTAGCATACCCAGTGAATGAAGTAGATATGCGCCAACGGTTGAAGGTGGTAAAGCCGATCGCAGTCCATTTGGTAACGGAGGGTGTGGCTTTTGAGCAAATCATTAGCCGGTGGAATGGACAGTCATGCTGGTTTGAGGAAATCGATCGCCGTACCGATCCGATAATTACAGAAACTCTGCAATCTGCAATTAAGGAATTAACCCCGGTTGAGGAATTGCAATTTAAAGGGATGACTCCAGAGATGCGCACGGTGTATGAATTAGCCACTGCGCAAATTGCAGAATTTAGTCAACCCCAACAAGATGAAAAACGACTGCGTAAAGCTTTACAGCAAGGTGGTGGGGAATTAAACGAATTTCAGGATCGTGGCGATTACTGGACAGTTAATTGGCGTACTGCTGATGGGATTAGCCATACAAGCGCGATCGCCAAAACTGACTTAACTGTGATTAGTTCTGGTATTTGTCTGAGCGATCGCGATCGCGATTTTGATTTGCAATCCTTAGTGGGTGTAATCGAACAACAAGAGTGGTAAGGACGATGAGCATTTTTTTTCACGAACAGCTTTACCGCAGCAATGCTGTAATGAAAAAGCTGAAGGATTATCCTGTTACTATCTGTGGTGCTGGTGCATTAGGCGCTAACATTACAGAAAACTTAGCTCGGTCTGGTTTTGATAAACTGACTGTGATAGATCGCGATCGCATTGAGGAACGTAATCTTTCTACTCAGCCTTATTACCGTTCCGATGTAGGCGCATTTAAAGCCAAAATTTTAGCCAATAATTTATATCGCGCCATTGGTACTAAAATTGATAGCAAAACAAAAGAGTTGACACCAGCGAATACCAGTCAACTCCTCAAAGATAGTCAGCTAATTATCGATGCTTTTGATAACAGTATCGCCCGTCAAGCAGTCAAAGATTATGCAGCGCAATGTCATATTCCCTGTCTTCATGCTGGACTATCAGCCGATTATGCAGAATTGATTTGGAATGACGTTTACCGCGTTCCTTCAGATGTGAATGATGATATCTGTGATTATCCCTTGGCGCGAAACTTGGTAATGTTAACCGTTGCTGTAGCTTGTGAAGCTGCAATTTCCTTCATTG
Organism: Calothrix brevissima NIES-22; assembly: GCF_002367995.1. Classification (GTDB taxonomy): domain Bacteria; phylum Cyanobacteriota; class Cyanobacteriia; order Cyanobacteriales; family Nostocaceae; genus Aulosira; species Aulosira brevissima. The sequence goes on along the minus strand of NZ_AP018207.1, from coordinate 4,091,260 downwards.
CGACAGCAGAACAGCGTAACTTTACCATTACCCTCAAGGATATGTCAGTTCAAACCCTGGTGCTGTAGAATACTCTGCTAATCCCGAAATCCCGCCGTCACCCTATAAGGGTGCGGCTAATCGAACAAAGTCCACCTTCGTGGGCTAAAGAATTCAGCCCCCGAAGGTGGGCTTTGTATAGATAGCCCCAGGCTTCCAGCCTGCGGGCGGTATATCGGGTTGGTGATATTTCCTACTTCCCTAACTTGCAGCTAAATTACCCCATGCTACATAGGGTAACTTCGCCGCAGTCGCCCGAACTTGATCGGCGTTCGCTACCAACTGTCCGCAAGCGTCCCAAGTTCCAGCAGTAAAGGTAGTTCGCGTACCTTCATTGATAGATACTGAAGTCGTGTAATCGCCAATTTGCACTTGTAAAGTTTCCAAATTGACGGTGATAGCAGCTTGAGGATTAGCGGCGACTAATTCCTGTAGCTTTTTGACAGTCGCACTATCAGCAGTTACACAAGGAATACCCATCGCCACGCAGTTACCGAAAAAGATTTCCGCGAAGCTTTCACCAACTAAAGCTTTAATTCCCCATTTTGCTAATGCTTGGGGTGCGTGTTCCCGTGAGGAACCACAGCCAAAGTTGCGGTTAACGATTAAAATGCTTGCGCCTTGGTATTGTGGCTGATCGAAAGGATGTTCGCCTTTAAGTGCTGTGCGATCGTCAATAAATGCGCCTTCGCCTAAACCATCAAAGGTGATGGCTTTTAAATAACGCGCTGGAATAATGCGATCGGTATCGATATCATTACCTACCAAAGGTACGCCACGACCCGCGACTGTTTTAACTTCACTGACCATAAATTTTACCTATTACCTTAAAGGATATTTAGAACCCCAGATAAAAACCTCACCCACCCAACCTCCCTCTCCTACAAGGAGAGGGAGGAGTAAGAGAAAATTCAACTTATTGGTTGCGCCCCTCTCCTCAAAAGAGAGGGGTTGGGGGTGAGGTCAAAATCATCGCATCGAACTCACGTTTAATTAACTACAGCAACTCGCGCACATCAGCGACTTCGCCTTTAATCGCCGCAGTCGCCACCATCGCCGGACTCATTAGTAATGTGCGCCCGGAAGCTGAACCTTGTCTTCCTTTAAAGTTGCGGTTGGAGGAGGAAGCGCTGATTTGTCTTCCCTGTAATTTGTCTGGGTTCATGGCTAAACACATAGAACATCCCGGTTCGCGCCATTCAAACCCGGCTGCTTCAAATATTTTGTCTAATCCTTCGGCTTCGGCTTCTTTTTTAACTCTTTCGGAACCTGGAACCACAAAAGCTTTGACTCCCTCAGCTACATGGCGACCTTGGGCAATTTTCGCCGCTTCCCGTAAATCGCTAATTCTCCCGTTGGTGCAGCTACCAATAAAGCAGACATCAATTTTTGTGCCTTTGATTGGTTGACCGGGGAATAAATCCATGTAACTGTAGGCTTCTTCCGCGATAAATCGGTCTTCTTCCAGTAATTCCTCTGGCTTGGGAATAAACTGGTTAACGCCGATACCTTGACCGGGGGTGATTCCCCAGGTAACTGTTGGCGGAATTTCCGCAGCGTCAAACACGACAACATCGTCGTATTCGGCATCAGCATCACTCTTGATAGATTCCCACCAAGCCACAGCTTGATCCCAATCTGCGCCTTTAGGTGCAAAATCTCTGCCTTTGAGGTAATCGTAGGTGACTTGATCGGGGTTGACGTAGCCACAACGCGCACCGCCTTCAATCGCCATATTGCATACAGTCATTCTCTCTTCCATGTTCATCTGCTCAAAGGTGGTACCTGCGTACTCGTAGGCGTAACCTACACCACCTTTTACACCCAAGGTGCGGATGATATGCAAAATCACATCTTTGGCGTAGACACCGGGGTTGAGAGTACCGTTAACTTCGATTTTGCGGACTTTTAATTTAGATAAAGCTAGGGTTTGGGAAGCGAGAACATCACGTACTTGACTAGTACCAATACCAAATGCGATCGCCCCAAATGCACCATGACTAGAAGTATGACTATCGCCACAAGCGATCGTCATTCCCGGCTGTGTCAGCCCTTGTTCTGGCGCGATAACGTGAACAATACCTTGACTGCCAGAACCAATATTATAAAAAGTTATGCCATTTTCCTGACAGTTCTGCTCTAGCGCCTGAATCATTTCCTCTGCCATAGTATCGACAAAAGGACGCGCTTGATTATCCGTAGGTACAATGTGATCTACCGTGGCGATCGTGCGCTGGGGAAACAGTACTTTCAAACCCCGTTCCCGTAGCATAGCAAAGGCCTGGGGACTGGTGACTTCATGGATAAGGTGAAGTCCGATGAATAGCTGCGTTAGCCCTGATGGAAGCGTGCCGACGGTATGTAAGCCCCAAACTTTATCGAACAATGTGCCTTTGCTCATACATCTATCGTTGTTGAACGAGTGAGAGTTTTTATAGTATCAAAAAAGCTATGTCTTTGGGCATGGCGCATTGGGTATGGGGCATTGGGCATTGGGCATTGGGCAGAGACGCGATTCATCGCGTCTGTACAATTGTCTCCTTTGTCTGCCATCTGCCTTTCCCACTCAACTACTTAAACGCTTAATAACTTGCGATAAATGTTCAATAAACTCTTCATCAGTCCAGTAACCATCATGGCTTTGCGGATTCCACGATTGCCAAAGATTTCCGGAATCAATCTCTATATCTTTATCGACTACTAAATCATAAGAAGGCGATAAAGGTTTTAAAGGCCAGCCTAAAACATCATCTTTATCGTAATAATTAAACCATTTAAAATCAGGATTTGGCTTAGAAATTGCCACAATATCTGCAAATCCTGCTACGAATAAGGGGATATTACAGCCAGTGGTAAATAAATAGCGGAGATATTTCAACTTTAAAAAATCTTCTTGCTCTGGAGGAAATACAGGATAATCGGGGCTACCTTGTTGCCAAATGCCTTTATTTTTCTGACTATCCCAAAGATAATTAGATATAACTTGGCAACCTAATGAATGAGCTAAAATAATGATAGGTACATCATTGGTAGAGAATTGATTTCTGGCAATTTTTAAGGAACAAATAATCGATTTTTGAATTTTTTTATATACGCTACCATCATCTGTAGCTCGATGTTCTAACGCAGATGCATCGCTAAAACCAAACAACATAAATTTGCGTAAATCTTGCCAAGACAGAGGCGCACGTTGACGCATCTTTTCCCAAACGTTATATTGATACTCTTGCAAATCAGAATGATAGTAAATCGGTTCTAAATGAACTGTAGTCCAAATATCTTTGCCTAAAGCTTTCTCTAGAGATTGTTTGAGAATATGGTAATAGTCTTTCTCCGTTTCTCCCATGCCATGTATGGTGAGAAATGCTAATTTTTTAGCCATAGGGGAATTTTGGCAGCGTGTGAGTTTGGTTAGTTTATCAGGAGTTTAGGTAATAGAGGATGTGGGGTGATGGGTCGATAAGCATTAATTTTATTGTTAACTTAACTGAAGGGACAGTAATGACTGTTGGAAATGCACCGCCAGCTGCGCCAAGTACGCCAAGGTAGGATAAAAATATGGGTAAGTTGGTGAGGCATACTCTAGAGAAAGTATTGCAGATTTTATTTCCGTAAAATAAAAATCAGGAAGTAGCAAAAATTGAGATTATGACGCAATCCACAGCAAAACAAACTGCACGTGGAAGGCGAATTTTTCCAGAACGGACTTTATCGCCAGAGGAACTTGGTAGGCGTAAAGCTGAAGATGAAGCTTTTTATGAGCGTATGTTTTAACGAACCGCTAAGGCGCAAAGAACGCGAAGGTAAGAGGATTAAAGGGGTAAGTCGCGTAGGTAGTAAAAGCGATCGCGTCTCCAATCTTCTCCTTTAACTCGTCCTAAATAGCCTGTTAAGGGCGATGATAATTCAATCAGAATTTCGTGCATTTCTTGTGGTTTTAATGGCTGTGGTGGATTTGAGCCAAAATACGCGCCATGTAAACTATCGACACCAGCAGATTCTATACCTGAGTTTTGCAGATAATTTTTGACAAGCTGGATGATGTGCGATCGCAATTTAATCTGTTTCTCAGCTTTTTCAATATATTCATCAATTTTATAGTCAATTTGCCCAGGTTCTAAATATTGCTGTAATTCAATTAAATTAATTGCACCTGGATATTTGGCTTTGAGTTCAACTAGTTTTTGTAGAGACATGACATTGATAATACTAATTTTAGATATTGCAGCAGATTCTTTGAGGTTTTTTGTGGGTTGACCTGGGCCGATAATCAACCGCACCGCTTGCAGATAATTTTCTTTAAGATGTCTTTTACCAATCCTATCTAGTTCTTCTACTGCGCGATCGGGAATGCTTTTACCTGCTTTACACTCGCAAACAAGAGGATAAGGTTGTGAACAAAATAAATCTAAGCCACCTGCACCACCTTTGTAGTTTTCTTCAACCTTAAATCCTAAAAAATCCAGGCTACGACGTGCGATATTTTCAAAGTCTGTACCAGCTTGATAGTTACTTTTACCATCGTCTTTTTCAAGACTGCGATCGCCTAATGCTGCAATATCATTTATCCAAGCTAAATCAGGATCGGATTGCTTAATTAATTTATTACTACTCCAACCTAAAAATACTTTGATATCATTATCTAATTCTTTAGCAGTTGGATTATTCATACTAAACAAGGCTAATGAACTCTCCAACTCTTCCAATTCAGGATACTGAGGTGGTTCTAAATTTTCTAACTGGCGTTTGCGTTGGGCGAAAGTGCGATCGCTTAATATAGGTTCTGCTTCTGAGGCATTTAATGAATTACGTAAAGGTACAAACTGACGATGTTTGGCTCGTACCGAAATCTCAATTGGATGGAGAAAGAAATAGACACGTAGGTAGGCTAGAAAAATATAAGGTCGTTGCCCAAGTTCATACTGCAATGCTTCTTTCGTCCAGATGGTTAACTGGGATAAAGCATCGAAAGACTCAGCAGTGTGAATTTTACAGCCTTCACACCTAGCCCAAGCTCTAATCAAAATCTTGTTAGGATCTAGTTTTTCTAAAGTTTCTCTGGCAAACATAGAAAAACTTGGGCAATAGTATTGCTGAAATAATTGGAAGTTCATCACTCCAGCGACTGGATAGAGAGCAAATTTTTGCCCTAGATTAATGAATTTACCAGGTATTACAGCAATCATCCGCCCTTGTACTAAGGATTCAATATCAGAGGCTGGTAAACACAGTGCTGTATCTAATAACACCGATTCGCTCATGTTTAATTGAACAATTCACTCAAATCGTCAGAATCATCTGTTTCTTGCACAATTAATGGGTTAAGAAAGTCGTTTAATAATTCTTCCCCTTCTATAGTATCCTCATCAATCTGTCCGGATGGATCGCTAAGAATTTCTAACAACAAAGGATTATTAGCAGTTAGGGGCTTTGCAAACTCAAGAATTTGTTCTTCTGTTAATTGATAGCTATTGCGTTTTTGATAAACAGAATATAGGTCAATGAGTGGACGAACTTCCTCTAGTTTTAAATCAACATGTTCTCCACCCAATTCTTCAACCAACTTCTTGAGATGACTATAAGAATCCCAAGTCTTGTGAATCTTTTTTTCTTTTGTTTTAGAACGGACTAAACATCCTCGTGTGATATCAAAGGTTTTATATTCAATTAAACGCCACATTCCGGCTCCTACGGCTTTTCCATGTGAGTATTGCAACACAGCAACGCCAATTTTGAAAACCTTATCTTTCTCTTTGCCAATTAGTTTAAAGTTAATCCAACCTTGATTTTTTGACCGTGGCTCTATATCAACAACATCTTCAATAGTGACTTCTTGTAATTTCTCACCTGTTGAAGTTTCACCATTTAATGTCTGACCTTTTAAAGCCTCAAAACAAAAGCGTAAAGTATGATTAATTAGGTCATTATCCTCTATTATATTTAGACGTGTTAATTTACTTTCTCTGTCTAATACTAGTTTGAAACGCTCTAGTGGTTCTGGTGGTAATGTGTCTTGTTCAACATTAAAATTGTCTGCACACCATTTCAATGCTTCTCTAACAGTTAATCCGTTTTTACCATATTTTCTCACTTCACTCTCTTGAAAAGGATAGAGTGGATTATGCGGTACTAAATTTCTGCTCTCGTAAAAATTTTGTAGCCAAAGGGTGACTAGTTCAACCATAGAATCAGCACCCAATGTTTTTAAATTTATAGCTTTACGTTGTGTATATTTGGAAACTCTATCTGGTGTACCTCCAGGCATTAAATTTACTTTATTTGTCCATGTATCAGGCAACATGACTGTGAGAATAACAACACCTCGACCTAATTCAGACTGTTCGAGGGTATCATGTAAACGTTTTACCAAATCAGCAATTACCTGTGGAGTTGTTAATCCATCATCATTACAATTATTTTCTACGTCAATTTCATCAAAACAAATAATTACTGGTTGATAATAACTTACCAAATTTAGGATTTGTTGAATAATTTTAAGAGCTTCAGCTTCTCTATCTTGATTAGTTTTTTGAGGATTGGGTAATCCCATAGCATCGGCATTAGAGTTTGCTAGTTCTTCCCCAGATAACCATTTGATTGCAAAAGTTGCCCTAGTTTCTGAAAGTGTCCACAAAATAGCTCTGACAATATAAGGATCTGCATTTGGTTTTGTTCTGAGAACTTCCTTAGTTAGCCTATCCATTAAATTTTTGTTTCTAGCTAACCAACTTGCATATACTTTGTCAAATTTTTCCAGAAGTTCTTGTGGTGAAAGGCTGGGAGCATCAGCATTAATAGCTTTAAATCCTTCGTTTGCCATTGCAGCTGCTACTTCTTGCCACTGCATAACCTCTTGGCTACCAGTTTTACTGAGACTATCTGCCAAAGTTTGCTGGAATTGGTATTTAACCAAGTTTAAATCAGTGTAGTTATTCACACCTGCATAAACAAATAAAGCTCCACCATCACGTTCCAGACGATGGCGAATGCGACTGAGGAGGTGAGTTTTACCTACTCCTTGTGCAGCTGTTATAGCAATAGATGTTACTTTGTCATAACTAGACTGACTGGTACGTACTAATTCAATTGCCTGAAATACTGCATCAGAAGCATGAGCATTGAAAGTTGGAACATCAGGGAATCCTCTTCCCCAGATATCTTGTTCTTTGACTATTCCAGCATTGATAAATGGATTGTGACTTGTGATAGCAGCATTGAGAACTTCTAACGGGGAAACTTTTGAACTATCCATAGCGATCATGTTTGAGGTAAGGAGCTACACAGGGATTTAGAACGATTTAGGAATTTAAAAGCTTTGTATAGTAGCGCAATCCACCGCCAGGAATTGTTATCGAGTCATCACGCTTATCAGGTGTGATGTCTGGCATTTCTCCAGCCATTAGCTGAAAAATATCGTTAGCTTGCATTTCCAAAAGCCAAGTATTAAAATTCTCACGACTAACACGATTAGCTATTTCTCTTCTAATACGATAAATTGGCACCAAATCATTGAGGTTGTAGTTTTGGTTCAACTTTTCGTAGGTTTCCAAGGCAACTGGCTTAAATTCATCGTAAGAAGCGATCGCATCTTTAGCACTCTTACTCTTTACTGATGCAGATGTACTAACTACTGCCACATCTATTTGACTAATCCATTTCACCAACGCATTAGCCGCCCAAGTACCAACTATTGTGCCTTCAAATTTAAAATCGCTATCTTTCAAACCCTCACCCAATACCTCTAAACCCTTGGGAGAAGCTAAAGAGTATCCCTTTTTGGTGATTGCGATCGCTCCTTGTTTCTGCAATTCGTCTAATATGCCGGGATAACCTGCTATGTTCTTGCCCTTGGATTTCATTCTGTCGGAAAGTTGACTTTTTCTGACTTCCTGCTGCGTTCCTCCCAAATCCCACAAAGCCAGTAGCAAGCGAGTTTTAGTTAAATTATTTTTCTTCACAGTCATTATGTGTAGCCTATTTAACTTACTTTAATAATAATAGTTTGATTTTTTTTACGTTGACTACTTAAGAATAATCAAAAATTTGCCTAAAAAATGAGAATTATGTCCGAATTTTGAATAATAAATAAGCACAGGGAAATTTTTAAGTAAAAATACTTAGTGTTGGAAGACGCAAAATATTATATTTGTTGACTTTGAATAGCTTACAGCTTGCGAGTAATTAAAAATCTGTGTGCTAAATAATAGCGATCGCTTTCCTCTCCCAAAAGCTACTCAGTTAAATCCCAAGATATTACTTAAGGATGAATGCGGTTTATTTCAAAGGCAAGATGGAATACTTGCAAAACTGCATCACTATACATAGAAGTGAAACGCTTTACTTGTGCTGTTGTGAATGAGCCAAGATTTTTTCTGTGTTAGGAAAAATCTAGGGAATTCTGATTCTGTATTTTGCAACAGCACGGCTTTAGCAAATGCAGGTAATAAAAAACGATGAACACAACATACAAAGAGCGTAAATTTATTTCGCGTCTGCTGGCTATTTGTCTGTCAGCATTGCTAATAGTACCCGTGCTGACTAGCTGCGGAGGTTCCCGAACTGCGAATGTACCACCACCAGTTGATGATACGGTTGGTAGAACAGTGAGCGATCGCAACACCGCAAACCAACCCCAAGCTAAGAAGGGGCTAGGTACAGGACAGAAAGTCGCAATTTTGGCAGGAGCAGCAGCACTTTACTACCTCTACAACAAGCATCAGAACGCCCAACAAGAAGGGCCTCAAGGAAAATACTACCTTTCTAAAAACGGGCGTGTATACTACCGCGATGCTGAACATCGCGCCCATTGGGTAACTCCACCATCAGAAGGAATTCGTGTCCCTGAATCTGAGGCGCAAAGATACCGCGACTTTCAAGGTTATAACGGGCGCTCTACAGGTAGAGATTTAACTGGTATCTCTGCAACTGAAGCTCCAGCACTTTAAATCAGTTAAACCTGTGTGTCATGCAAGCAACTTGAGAGAATAACGCCTGTCACGCAGGTGAAACCACAATATTCACAAAGGAGACAGATCGTGGTAGATGATTTTTTCCGCAAAGCGAGGGATTTGTTCTTAGGAAACAAAGACAATCAAGCTGAAGACGAATACCGCGATCGCGATGTCCGTCCAGCCAGTGAAGACCCCTATGGCGATCCGGGAGACCAAGACGTTTACGGAAACGCCATCCCTGCTAGTCAAGACCCTTACGGCGACCCCGCAGATGTTTACGGAAACGCTATCCCCGCCAGCCAAGATCCCTACGGCGACCCCGCAGACCAAGGATCTTTTGGTGATGTCCGTCCAGCTAGCGAAGACCCCTATGGCGACCCCGCCGATGAGGAATACCGCCGCTAAACCCAACTACTAGTCCGCCACTGGCTTCCAGATCCCCGACTTCTTAAAGAAGTCGGGGATCTAAACTTGTGCGTCTCTCAGTCTTTGCGTCAAACATTAACAGTAGCTAAAATTTCCTGCGCTCGGTCAATATTTTGACGTACAGATTGGGCAGAAAGATGTAAAGCAGCTTTTTCTTCGTCGGTGATGTTTAATTCCAGTACGCTCTCAATTCCACCGCAACTCAAGCGACAGGGAACGCCAATAAAGACATCATTTAAGCCGTATTCGCCTTGGAGATAAGCGGCTACAGGTAACAATCGCGACTGATTAAGCAATATCGATTCCACCATAACGCTGACAGCAGAAGCGGGAGCAAAAAAAGCACCGCCTGTCTGCATTAATTCGACAATTTCCGCACCGCCATTGCGGGTTCTTTCTACTAAGCGTTCAATGGTAGCTGCATCTAATAATTCTGTAATCGGGATGCCGTTGACGTTAGCATAACGCGGTAAAGGAACCATTAAATCGCCGTGGCTACCTAATACCATTGCTTTGACATCGGCGGGTAAAACTCCTAATTCTAAAGCTATAAAGGCTTCAAATCTGGCTGAGTCTAACACGCCAGCCATACCCATGACGCGATCGCGTGGTAATCCGCTAGCTTGCCAAGCTAAATAAGTCATCACATCTAAAGGATTGGTGACAACGATTAAAATTGCATTGGGAGAATGAGCGATCGCATTTTTGGCTGCTTCCACCACAATCTTGGCATTGGTTTTAAGTAAATCATCTCTACTCATACCGGGTTTGCGGGGAATACCTGCGGTAATCACGACAATTTCCGAACCCGATGTATGAATATAGTCGTTAGTGCCGATAATTTGACGATTATGGATTTCAATTCCCCTAGCTTCCATTAAATCGAGCGCCAAGCCTTGAGGCATACCTTTGACGATATCTAGCAATACTACATCTGCTAGATTTTTCTCTGCAATTCTTTGGGCTAGGGTACTACCAACTCTACCAGCACCAATAACAGTCACGCGGGGTAAATGACATACAGCCGGAGATTCAAGATAAGAAGACATATATATTAAGCGACTAAATAGTCGGAGATAGTATTCCACTATCTACCTCAACGATAGATCAGTGGTTTGGTTGATAAATTATGATGAGTTTGTTTTCAGCACAGGAGATGTTTTCCAACAAAGGACAAAAGTCCTGACTAATAGGTTTATAAGTTTTTTATCAGCACAAAGGTGCTTTAAAATCCAGGACTGAAGTCCTGATTACTAGCTGGATCAACCCCAGACTAATTTTTAGTCTGAGGGGAGAGAATTATTTAAATTCTTCCAGTTGATCTACACGTAACCAAATGTTGGGTGTTGGAACTTGGCCAAATTTCACTAAGGCGTAATCCCCTTTGAGATCCACAATTTCACCTTTGCTGTCAAACAAATAGTTAGGAAAGCGGGTATCGCTAGCTTTTGCTTCTAAGCTGTTTTCCAGCTTTTCGCGAACAGCGCGAACCATATCACCTTTTTTGATTGGCATGAGTTCCCCTCTCGATTTTCTAAATCCTTTTATACAGGATCTTAGCTCTTGCCAATACATAAAGGTTAAAAGCTGGCATTGGTATCTTTAAATATCAAGGTTTAACTTCCCAATGTATTACGAAACGTAAATAAGGCGGTACATCAATATATTCTAGAGGGCATGGCACTGCCCATACGTGTCAACTTAACGTGAAACCCGCTTTGTAGCAAGCTTTTTACCCTCACCCCCAGCCCCTCTCCCGGTGGGAGAGGGGAGCAAGAGATTTAATTCCCCTTCTCCTGGGGGAGAAGGGGTTAGGGGATGAGGGCGAAAGTTTTTGTACAACACGCGCCGTATATAGCTTTTAGCTTAATTTGACACCAATGGGCACTGCCATGCCCCTACCTAATGTTGACATTCAGGGCAAAAGTGGCTCGAACGCCCTCCTAACTTTATGCGCTGTATCACATTACCACAGACTCGGCAAGGTTCTCCCGTGCGATTGTATACTAACGCTACACCGCCATAGTTACCATTAACACCTTTAACATTGAGGAAATTACTAAAAGTTGTGCCGCCAGCCGCAATACTCGCTTCTAATACTTGAATTATGGCAGTACGCAAAAGTTTGATTTGCGATCGCTCTAAATTTGTACAAAGAGTTTCTGGTAAAATCCCACTCTTAAACAGTGCTTCATCAGCGTAGATATTACCCAAACCCGCCACCACCGATTGATCCAATAAAGCAGTTTTAATCGGACGGCGGCGATTTTGCAGCTTTTGCACCAGATAATCAACTGTAAACTCTGGGGAAAACGGATCTACCGCCAGTTTAGCTAAACCTGTCATTGCAGTTTCCACAGGTACGTTTGGCGGAACCCACCACATTTGCCCAAAGGTACGCTGATCGACAAAGCGCAATTCCTGTTGATCCCCAAAAAATAATCGCACTCGCGTATGCTTGTGTAATGGCTCATCTCGATGCAGCCAGAGTAATTGTCCAGTCATCCGCAAATGCGCCCCCAGGTAGCCGGTATGGGATTGTGGGGAAGGGGGGGACGAGGGAGACAATTCGGCTAGGAGATACTTTCCGCGACGATGCCAAGTAGAAATAGTATTTCCTTTAATTCCATGAATAAACTCGCCAACAGAAAACGGGTAGGCAATGGTGCGATCGAGCAACACATCTCCACCCGTAATTTCTTGATTTAGGGTCAACTGATTTAGACCCCTGCGTACTGTTTCAACTTCAGGCAGTTCAGGCATTCAAGCTGATTAAGCAATCAAATTGCTATTTGAGGATAGAGGATAACAGAGCAGGAGGTAGCGAACACCTCCAAAATTCCAATGGTTAGCTTGTAACCTGGGAATCCTTCTCTATCATCCCATGAAAAAATCCCCTGATAGCTCAACTGCTTACTTTTTAGCTTTTGCTGCTGGGGGTGGTGCAACCTCTACTAATTCGGTTGGGGAAAAGTTATTGGTGTTAACACCTGAGTAGTTTACTTTCTCAAAACGGACAATCACTGAATACTTGATACCGCTTTGGTCAACAGAAGCCACGGTGCCGACATCTTGAAACCAGTAGGACTCTGGGCGGAGAACACGTACTTTAGAACCACGTTGAACCATGAGTTTTTTCCCTTTTAGTTATGAATTGCCAATAATAACGGCTAATTGATTTCACTCTACAACTAGAAGGACGCAGCCAGAAGCTTTGTTAAGTTATTTTTCTTGTTGGTTAGTTGTTAGTTGTCAGTTGTCAGTTGTCAGTTGTCAGTTGTCCTCCTTGTCTCCCTTGTCTCCCTTGTCTCCCAATGCCCAATGCCCCATGCCCCATGCCCAATGCCCCATGCCCCATGCCCCATGCCCAATGCCCAATTCTTAAAAAACTATAAAATACATCTTGACAAAAATCTGGCTATGGTTTAATTTCGTGTCGTTCGCAGATAACACTTCAGGAAAACCTCATACTTTATTCAGTACAAACACACTACCTTCGTTCCCTCTACCGATCCGTAGATCGTTATCTAAATAAGTGATATCTAACCATCCTTGTTGTTTATCACTGTTAATCGCAGTATCAATCGCTGTGAATTTGTTACCAGATTCAATTTGTTGGATAAAATTATCTGGCGAATTGTAGCCTAATAACCGTTGCCAACCGATGATACTTCGATTAAATTTGACTTGGACACGACGACCTGAGACTGGCTCGAATTTGGCTGCAACGCTGACTAAACCTTCTAAAAAAGGTAAGCCATAAATCTCGGCTATATTGTAAACGCTAGTATTTTCTACGCGAATGTACTGGTAAATTTGTCCCAGTTTAAAAAAGGGTAATCGATCCAGATTTAATAGAGCTTTGCTTGTGGTGTATATTAATCGCCAGTTACCATCAAGCAATTCAGGAGCTTCTACAGGTCGTGGTGTGGGGTTGAAATCTTCTAAAGTGGCGATCGCTGCTAAGATAGCTTGTTTCTGTTGGTCACCAGCAAGTAAACCGCGATTAGTGCCTGCGATCGCATCTAAGAGAGCCGATTTTCCCAGCATCGTCAATTACCTCAAAAATATCAGGATGAAATTCAGTATCAAACATATAAAAATATCGAATGTATTCGGTCTTCCCAGATCGTCAATCAAGTTCCGTCATCTGTCATAAGGTAATTAAATAAATGTCTTTTGATAGATTACGGATTAATCAACTCTTGAGTTGAATTAATAACTAAATTAACTCATATCCAGTGATAGACTCTTATTGTCTAGCTACTTGACTTTCTCGTTTCTCAGGCCATTATGTTGAACTCTCCATTACGTGAAGAACCTCGCAATCAGCGAGCTGCTGTGATTCCTTTAAAACAAGAGACCTCTCTTTTAGACTGGTTGCAAGCGAGCGGTCGGATTATCGCGAGAGACGTTCACGAACCTGATTTTCTCGAAGATGAAGAAGAAATATCAGAGTTTCTCGGTGGAGAAGATGGTATCGGTGATTACGATCTTGATGACGACGATGATATAGCTATTACCGATGACTAGCCTAATTATGGCTGAGAATTTTGTGGCTTATATTGTCACTATTGTTCAGCTTTGTAAGTGTGGAGTGAAGGGAAATTTCCGTGGACGCTAAACTATCTCCTGACCAAGGGTTAAACTTTTCTGGAATCGGTATCGCTTCTTGTTTGGCTATCGGGCTAGGCGGGGGAGCATTGATTTTAGATTCAATGGGTAATAGATTGCCTTGGCAGGGTATGTCTTTAACCCTGCCCCTATTATTGTGTGCATTAATAACAGCAGCTTTGGGCTTTTGGGTAATCCCTCTGCTACAAGCACTCAAAACTGGGCAAATTATCCGTGAAGATGGCCCCCAAGCCCATCTCAAAAAAGCAGGTACACCCACAATGGGGGGAATATTCTTTATTCCTGTGGCGGTAGTAGTTGCTTGCATCTTGTCTAATTTTGCTAAGGAAGTGGTAGCTGTTTCTGCATTGACACTCAGCTATGGGTTTATTGGCTGGTTAGATGACTGGCAAATTTTACGCCGCAAATCAAATAAGGGTATATCTCCTCGGACGAAACTAGCTTTGCAAATTGGTTTTGCAGTTTTGTTTTGTGTGTGGCTGATGTTCAATCAACCGACTGGAATCACAAATATTGCTTTACCCTTGGTTAGTGTTTCCATTCCTTTAGGATTTCTCTTTTGGCCTTTAGCAGGTTTTGCTTTAGTCGCAGAAAGTAATGCAACCAACCTGACTGATGGTATTGACGGTTTAGCAGGTGGAACTGTTGCGATCGCACTTTTAGCACTCGCTGCTGTAGTTGCACCCACCGCACCAGGACTCATGGTTTTCTGTGCTGCATTAAGCGGCGCTTGTTTAGGTTTCTTAGCCCATAACCGCAACCCAGCCCGTGTTTTTATGGGAGATACTGGTTCCCTGGCTTTAGGGGGCGCTCTAGCGGCTGTAGCATTGTTAACTAACAGCTTAGTGGTACTGTTTATTCTCAGTGGTATCTTCTTCGTCGAAACCCTCTCTGTAATGGCGCAAGTAAGTTACTACAAAGCCACCAAAGGCCCCGATGGTAAAGGTAAGCGACTGTTCAAAATGGCACCTTTACACCATCACCTAGAACTCACTGGTTGGTCAGAATTGCAAGTGGTCACAGTATTTTATTTAATCGCCGCAATCTTAGCTACAATCACGATGGCGATCGCTTAATTCGCAACTTGTTTAACAAAATCATTTGAAATAAAAATCAACCCTCCCCACATCACAGTGGGGTTTTTTGTTTTGGGGCATTGGGCATTGGGCATGGGGCATGGGGTACAGGGCATGGGGCATGGGGCATTGGGCATTGGGCACAGACGCGATGAATCGCGTCTCTACAATTGTCCTCCTTGTCCTCCTTGTCCTCCTTCCCTTATCCTCTCATTTGTTTGACTAAATGAACTAGTTCTGGTATAATAAGCTTTTCCATTCCCAGCCGGACTGCATTACTAGAACCTGGAAGGGAGAAGATTAACTGATTTTGATAAACGCCAGCAACTGCGCGAGATGCGATCGCCCGCGAACCAATTTCTTGATAACTGAGAAACCGAAACAATTCTCCAAATCCGGGTAAGGTTTTCTCTAATAATTTCTCAATAGCATCATAAGTGGTGTCTCTGGGTGCAATACCTGTGCCACCATTGAAAATCACCACATCTACATTTGCACTTTCACCCAGCAGTTTTATCTCTGCTTGAATTTGTGCTGGCTCATCTTTAATAATTTTGTGAGCTATTACAGCATGATTGGCTGCTAAAAGTAATTCCTTAATTAACTGACCGCTTTTATCTGTTTCTAAAGAACGTGTATCGCTAACGGTGACAACAGCACAATTTACCGCGATTCCAATCGAATCTGGATGAGGTTGTAGCGTCATAAATTTAATTTTTGCACGGTAAGTCATTAGTCCTTAGCTAATGACTAATGACTAATGACTAATGACTAATGACTAATGACTAAATTAAGATTTGCTCAATCCTAGACCGTTTTCATCAGCGTAACGCTCCATGAAGCGCATAAAGCGATCCCATTCTTCAACGGATTTCATCAGGTATATTGCTTCTAATACTTCTGGCTTACCGTTAACAAATTTAGCCTTCACTTCACGGGTAACGATTTCGCCTTCTTCGTCAATCAGGTACATCCCGGTGATATCTTCGGTAGTGGTTTGAGCTAAAGCTTTAGGATTTATAAAAGTAAATGTTGCAGTACTACTTTCACCACTACGCGATCGCGTTAAGCGGACATCAGGTACTACATCTTCGTCTATACCTCTAGAAAATTGGATTTTCGCCATGATGAGTGAACTTAAAGTTTTGTAATGATTAATATATTATTCTCTCATCATTTGCGAACCAAGCAATCTTTACTATTACGGAGATTCTTGGATTACGGATAAACACTTAACTAGCTTCTCTTTCTAGTATCAAAGTTACCGGGCCGTCATTTTCAATGCTAACTTGCATCATCGCGCCAAATTCGCCAGTCTCAACTTTTAAATTACTGGTACGTAACTTAGTAACAAATTTTTCATATAAATCTTGGGCTAAGGAGGGAATAGCCGACCTGTCAAAGGAAGGACGGCGACCTTTGCGACAATCACCATAAAGTGTAAACTGGCTAACTACCAGTAATTCACCACCAATTTCTTGTACAGATTTTTGCCAGCGATCTCCTCCCTCTTCATCGGGAAACAACCGCAATTCCAAACATTTGCGCGCTATCCAGTCGAGTTCCGCATCGGTATCAGTATCAGCAATCCCTACAAGTAAGTTGAGTCCGCGACCAATTTTGCCGATAATTTCCCCATTAACAGTCACTTGAGAAGATTTAACTCTTTGGATAATAACGCGCATGAAAGATAATAAATTGCAAAATAAAAATAACAATATTCAAACTAGTCGTTTTTCTGATTAGTTGTGAGAATTTGGTATTAGTCAGATCCCCGACTTCTCGAAGAAGTCGGGGATCTAGCAACCCAGCATAATTAATCCGATAAACCACTAGGATTAACTTTTCCATAAATACTTTCCCGACTAATATCTTCATCGTTTAAAGTCGGGAGATTCATATCTTGATGGCTTTCTACCCATTTTTGAAATGCTGCTATCCACTCTTGTGGGGTTGCGGTTTCGTAAAAAGGTTGTTCTATGACAGGCTGTATTAGCTGCTCAAGCATGATATCCAAGTGTGGTTGAATTTCTGATATATTACGCTTGGATATCTTTGCCAACAACAGCTTTATCAAGAAAGGCAGAGGGCAGGAGGCAGAAGGCAGAAGGGAATTCTGATTCCTGCCCTCTGCCACGACCGAAGGGAGTAAGGGTTTAAGACCCCCACCAAATTGAAAATTTGGTGGCTCTTGTTTAGGAGGGGTCAGAATCCCCTTCTAAACAAAACCTTCTGCCCTCTGCCCTCTGCCTTCTGCCTTCTTCAATGTCTCAATTTCTTCAATATAAAATTGTTCTAACTCATGTAAATTTGGTTTTGGTTGACTGTTCATATTTCCAACCTCATTAATTATTAGTAGGCTGAACATTGCCCAGCCTACTAAATGTGATTCACCATCTCTCATTTTCACTAGTCAATTCATCACCAATGACAAATGACTAATGACAAATGACAAATGACTAATCCCTATTTCCCAAAACCCTTACCCCGACTCACCGAAGGAAGACAAAGACAATTTTCTAGTTGCTGGAACAAAGCTTCTTTATCTAAATTTTGACCAATCAAAACTAGCTGGTTCTTGGGTTTACCTTTCCATTCATCATCATCCATTGTGAAGCGCTTGCCACACAAGTGGAAAATATGACGTTTGGGACTTTCTTCAAACCACATAATCCCCTTAGCGCGAAAGACATCGGTGGGTAGTTGGTTATCTAAGAAATATTGAAATTTCCTAATAGAAAATGGCTTGTCACTTTGGAAAGACAAGGAGATAAACCCATCATTTTCTAAATGGTCGGAATGATGGTGGTGATGCTCGTGATCGTGATGGTCATGACCGCAGGTAGAATGATCGTGGTCGTGGTCATGACCGCAGGTAGAATGGTCATGATCGTGGTCATGATCGTGATGAGCGTGAGCATGATCGTGGTCATGATCGTGATGGTCATGTTCATCTTCTACAGTATCAAAGTACTTATCAGACTCAAATAAACCAACGCTCAGAATTAGGGGAAGTGGAACGTCTGAACGAGTGGTGCGCAGAATTCTCGCGCCTTCTTTTACTTCGTTAATTTTTCTTTCTAATTCAGTTAAAGCAGCTTCATCAACTAAATCTACTTTATTGAGAATAATCACATCACCATAGGCAATCTGACTATATGCTGCTTGAGAATTAAATAAATCTAGGCTGTAATTCGCCGCATCTACTACGGTAATAATTGAATCTAAACGAGTTAAATCTCGTAATTCTGTACCGAGAAATGTTAAAGCAACTGGCAATGGATCTGCTAGTCCAGTTGTTTCTACAACTAAATAATCTAATTTTTCTTCTCGTTCTAGAACTTTGTAAACCGCATCAACTAAATCACTGTTAATTGTGCAACAAATACAACCATTACTTAATTCCACCATGTTTTCATCGGTGGAAACAATTAATTCGTTATCGATGCCAATTTCACCAAATTCATTAACTAAAACAGCCGTTTTTAATCCTTGCTGATTAGTCAGGATATGATTAAGTAATGTTGTTTTACCACTACCAAGGAAACCTGTAATAATTGTGACAGGTATACCTTGTTTTGGCGCATCCATTGCTTGAGATTCAGGAGTAACTGCTGATTGCATAGCGCTCTAATCAAAACAAAATAAAGTCAAAAAGGTAGGAGTGTAGCGCAACGAGTCCAGAAAAAACTAGCATAGGGATGCTGGACTCTCATCCCTGGTGCTTTACCCTATTATTACGTATCTATCTATTTCTCAATTACTGAGTGTAGCTGTCTTTGGTTTAATGTTGCATATAGATAGATCGCTAAGATGTTTAGCACATAATGGTTTTTCCATTCTGAATCTTGAATAACTGAATTTTGAATTGCTTATGACCCTAACCCTTTACAATACCCTCACCCGTCGTCAGGAACCCTTTACAACCGTAGAACCAGGCAAGGTTAAGATGTATTACTGCGGCGTGACGGTATATGACTATTGCCATTTGGGTCATGCTAGAGCTTGTATTGTTTGGGATGTAGTCCGGCGATACCTCCAGTTTAGCGGCTATGAAGTGCGCTATATCCAAAATTTTACCGATATTGATGACAAGATTTTAAATCGAGCTAGGCAAGAACATTCTTCAATGGAAGCTGTAGCCGATCGCTTTATTAAAGCCTACTTTGAGGATATGGCTAGATTGGGCATCAAAGAAGCTGATGAGTATCCCCGCGCAACCCATACGATGAATGGGATTCAACGGCTAATTCACGATTTAGAAAATAAAGGTTATGCTTACCCTTCTGCTGGTGATGTTTACTATGCTGTGCGGCAGTTTTCTGATTATGGTAAGCTTTCTGGGCGAAAATTAGACGATTTGCAAGCTGGTGCCAGCGATCGCGTTAATATCGAAGATCCAGAATACCAAAAGAAAAAAGACCCCTTTGATTTTGCTTTATGGAAAGCCGCTAAACCAGGGGAACCCGCTTGGGAATCACCGTGGGGTTCAGGGCGTCCTGGCTGGCATATAGAATGTTCTGCAATGGTACGCGATCGCCTGGGCGATACCATAGATATTCATGCTGGTGGTGCTGACTTAATTTTCCCCCACCACGAAAACGAAATCGCCCAATCGGAAGCGGTAACGGGTAAACCTTTATCTACCTACTGGCTGCACAATGGCATGGTGAAGGTAGATGGTGAGAAAATGTCCAAATCTTTGGGCAACTTTACCACCATTCGCGACCTCTTAGATCGAGATGTAGAACCAATGGCGGTGCGGTTATTTGTGCTGCAAGCCCAATATCGCAAACCCATTGATTTTACCGACGAAGCGATCGCCGCCGCTACTAATGGCTGGCATACTTTAAAAGAAGGATTGCTATTTGGTGATGAATACGGCGAAAAACTGGGATGGGAAGTCAACAACGCAGCAAGTAAAACAGAAATTTCCCCAGAATATGTCAACCGTTTCCGAGAAGCCGTAGACGATGATTTTAACTTCCCCGGCGGTTTAGCAATCATCTTTGAATTAGCCAAAGAACTGCGTCGCGAAGGAAATATCATTGTCCATGAAGGGAAAACTGCAATACCAGCCGCAGACTTACGCCAACAATGGGAAACCCTGGTTACTTTAGCGGGAGTTTTAGGCTTAGAAGCCAAACTAGAAGCCGAAAAACCAGCGAATAATGGTTTAAGCGACGCAGAAATAGAGGATTTGATTGCCCAACGCCAAGCAGCCAGAAAAGCCAAAAACTTTGCAGAAGGCGATCGCATTCGGAATGAACTCCAAGCCCAAGGTATTACTCTCATTGATAGCAAGGATGGTACACGCTGGCACAGAAATTAGGGACTAGAGGCTAGGAGCTAGAGGCTAGAAAAAATATTATCTCATCTCTATCACTAGCTCTGAATCCCTCACCTCTAATTCCTAGTCCTGTCAAGGTGACAAATAGCCGCATAATTATCGGAGTGCGATCGCTGTAGAAGTGAGCGGAGAATGGATACTCAGTTCTTGCATCGGAGGAATATGAAAATGCTGGGTACAATTTTTGAGCAATTGAGCGAAGAAAGTTCGGTGTGTGTGATGATGCAAGGACTTATGGAATGAGTCTTTAGTCCCTATTTTCTGCTTCCAGCTACAATAAGCCTATGTCGCAAATTTCTTCTTCTACATCCGCAACACGCCCTACCTTCATCCTCGTAGATGGACATTCCCTGGCGTTCCGTTCCTATTTTGCTTTTATTAAGGGACGAGATGGGGGATTACGCACAAAAACGGGGATTCCTACCAGCGTGTGTTTTGGCTTTATTAAGTGTCTGCTGGAAGTGATGACTACAGAACAGCCTCAAGCAATGGCTATAGCTTTTGATTTGGGCTTACCTACTTTCCGCCATGAAGCTGATGATACCTATAAAGCCGATCGCCCAGGTACGCCAGAAGATTTTGTTCCAGATTTAAAAAATTTACACGAACTACTTGCAGGGTTCAATTTACCGATTTTTACGGCTCCTGGTTTTGAAGCCGATGATGTGTTGGGTACTTTAGCACAGCTTGCAACCAGGACTGGGTATAAAGTGAAAATTCTCACAGGCGATCGCGATTTATTTCAACTCATCGACCTGGAAAAGCAAATCACTGTGCTTAATTTTACACCAGATGCCTGGAAGCGATCGACAAATGGTATCAGCGAATTCGGCCCGGAACAAGTTCAACAAAAGCTGGGTGTGTTACCAGAACAAATTGTTGATTTTAAAGCTCTTTGTGGCGATAAATCAGATAATATTCCCGGTGTCAAGGGTATTGGCGAAAAAACCGCAGTTCAGTTACTCAGTACTTACGCTTCGTTAGAGAATATTTATGCAAAAATAGATGAAATTAAAGGCGCAACTCAGAAAAAACTGGTAGAAGGGCAAGAAGATGCGAAAAAGTCGCAATATTTAGCGAAAATTGTGATTGATGTGCCTTTAGAAGTAAATTTAGAAGATTGTAAATTAAAAGGTTTCGATAGAGATTTACTCGTACCAATTTTAGAAAAATTAGAATTTAATCGCTTTCTCAAGCAAATCAACGAACTTCAGCAGAAATTTGGCGGAGAAGTTGCAGAAGTTCCCGAAACTACCACAACACAACCAAATATTGACGATAACGATCCAGATTTGTGGTTTTTTAGTGCAGATGATACCGCCGCAGCAAAACAAAAGCCAGTTTCTGCAATTCAACCACAAATTATTGATAGTGAAGCGAAACTGACAAAGTTAGTTAAATTACTACAAAAATTTACTAATCCAGAGACACCCGTTGCTTGGGATACAGAAACCACAGATTTAGAACCACGAGACGCAGCTTTAGTAGGAATTGGTTGCTGTTGGGGGACAAAAACCGATGAAATGGCTTATATTCCCCTTGGGCACAAAAATGCGAAAAATCTAGAATTAGATTTTGTATTAACAGCATTACGTCCAATTTTAGAAAGTGCTGATTATCCCAAATCTTTGCAAAATGCCAAATTTGACCGTTTAGTTCTGCGGTGTCAAGGCATAAAATTGGCAGGGGTGGTATTTGATACCATGCTAGCGAGTTATTTATTAAATCCAGATGCTAGCCATAATTTAAGCGATTTAGCTCAGAAATATTTGGGTTTAACAGCTAAAAGTTATGTAGATTTAGTTCCTAAGGGTAAAACTATTGCTGATTTAGACATTCCTACAGTAGCTGATTACTGTGGTATGGATGTTTATTCTACATTTGGTTTAGTAGTAAAACTGCGTGAAGAATTACAACAATTTACCGAGTTATATCAGCTATTTGTAGATGTGGAACAACCGCTAGAAGCAGTTTTAGCGGAAATGGAATATACAGGTGTACGAATTAATTCTGATTACTTAAAAGAACTGTCGCAGCAATTAGAAATTGATTTGGCTAAGTTGGAAGAAAAAGCGACAGAAATCGCTGGCGAAAAATTTAAATTAGGTTCTCCTAAGCAATTAAGCCATATTTTATTTGAAAAATTGGGTTTAAGTACTAAGTATTCGCGGAAAATTCAAACGGGTTATTCTACAGATGCAGCAACATTAGAAAAACTGCAAGAAATTGACCAAACTGGTTTTGTTGATGCCATTATTGAATACCGGACTTTATCTAAATTAAAGTCTACTTATGTAGATGCATTACCAGCATTAGTACGTCCCGATACGCAAAGAGTACATACAGATTTTAACCAAGCTGCAACATCAACTGGAAGGTTATCTTCTTCTAATCCTAATTTACAAAATATTCCCATTCGGACAGCTTTTAGTCGTCAAATTCGCAAAGCATTTTTACCAGAATCTAGCTTTTTAATGGCGGCTGCTGATTACTCACAAATTGAGTTAAGAATTTTAGCGCATTTAAGCCAAGAACCTGTTTTAGTGCAAGCCTATCAGCAAAATGAAGATATTCATACTGTGACAGCGCGGTTAGTATTTGAAAAAGAAGATATCACAGCAGATGAAAGAAGATTAGCCAAAACTATTAATTTTGGTGTAATTTATGGTATGGGTTCGCTAAAATTTGCCCGTTCTACTGGGGTTGATAAAAATATTGCCAATGAATTTATCAAGCGATTTAACGAACGTTACGCACAAGTATTTACATATTTAGAGCGAGTCAAAAAAGAAGCGATCGCTAAAGGTTATGTAGAAACAATTCTCGGTCGTCGGCGGTATTTTGAGTTTACTAGTAATAGTTTACGTCAGTTAAAAGGTAGCAACCCAGAAGACATTGATTTGAGTAAATTAAAAAATCTAGGGCCTTATGATGCTGGTTTACTGCGTTCGGCTGCGAATGCGCCAATTCAAGGTTCTAGTGCAGATATTATCAAAATTGCAATGGTGAGATTGCATGAAGTTTTAAGTAAATATCAGGCGCGGTTATTATTACAAGTTCACGATGAATTAGTGTTTGAAGTTCCGCCGTCAGAATGGGAAGAATTGCAACCACAAATTAAGTCTGTGATGGAAAATGCTGTTGAATTATCTGTCCCGTTATTAGTTGATGTTCGCGCAGGTGATAATTGGATGGAAACAAAGTGACAATCGATCATGACCGACTGTTTAAAGAACTCCTCACTACTTTCTTTATAGAATTTATCGAATTATTTTTACCAGAAATACTGGTTTATCTGGAACGAGATTCTATAGAATTTTTAGATAAGGAAGTTTTTACAGATGTTACTGCTGGGGTACGTTATGAAGCAGATTTAATTGTCAAAGTCAAATTTCGCGGACAAGAATCTTATTTTCTCATTCATGTAGAAAATCAAGCTTATAAACAGCCAGACTTTGATAAGCGAATGTTTCGTTATTTTTCTCGGCTATATGAAAAATTTGATTTACCTGTATATCCGGTAGTTATCTTTTCCTACGATTATCCGAAAACTCCAGAACCAAATTTACATCAGGTAGCCTTCCCTAATAAAGTAGTTTTGCAGTTTAACTACGATGTAATTCAGCTAAACCGCTTGAACTGGCGCGATTTTCTGCGTCAACAAAATCCTATTGCAACTGCATTGATGTCAAAGATGAATATAGCACCAGTAGAACGCCGTCAAGTAAAATTTGAATGCTTGCGTCTGCTAGCAACATTGCGATTAGATCCAGCTAGGATGCGGTTAATCTCTGGATTTATTGATACTTATTTACGCTTGAATGCAGAAGAACAAAAACTATTACAAGCTGATCTTGCTAGCATAGAACCAAGCGAACAGGAGGTGGTTATGCAAATAGTTACAAGTTGGATGGAAGAAGGAATCGAACAGGGAATTGAACAAGGAAAAGAACAAGCAACACTAACCTTAGTACTGCGTCAACTTCCGCGCCGAGTTGGTACGCTTACCCCTGAGTTAGAAGAACGTATTCAGCAGTTATCGTTATCACAGTTAGAAGATTTGGCTGTAGCTTTATTAGATTTTTCTGCTGTGGCTGATTTAGAAGCTTGGTTACAGCAGCTAGCTAACATATATGAGGTATAAATTAGCTATTTAGCTAGGATTTGCCATTGAGAATATGCAGATTTACGGGCCAGATACAATTAATTTTGACGGTGTGAATGGCGATCGCTATTGGTTCTATCAGCCTTATCCTTATACTGGTATAAAGGAGATTGACGAACGGTTAAGCGGTTTTCCTGTAGCTGTCTTTTTACCACATCGAACTACAAGGGAAACACCGTTAGTTATTGGTTTACAAGGGATGAGTGCGCCTTATGGCTGGAATGCTTTTATTGTGCCCACACTGACACAAATGGGTATTGCAGTTGCTTTATTTGATACGCCTTTGGCGGGAGAACGCAGTTTAGTACGCACCTTTACGGCTGTTGTACAAAATGAGATTCAGCCATTAATTAACCAAGGTATTGCCTTTGATACGGCATTGCTTTTAAGTATATTCCGTAATACAGCCAGTAATATTGATAGCATTAGTAAATTTTGTAGCGATCGCTATGGGTTGAGTAATTCCAAACTGGCTTTATTTGGCGTGAGTATGGGTGTTTTGCTATCTGGCTACGCCTTTACATCTCAAGGTTTGGGAGAGAGGTTACTGGGGACAATTGGTCATACCGATCTCCAGTCCTTTGCTAATAGTTGGGGTTATGGCTTGTTACCAGATTTGGCAGCTTCACCTCTAGGTGGATTAGCAACAGCAGTGTTACAAAGAGTACAGCCAGATTTACAACCTGTAGTCAAGCTTTTACAGTTAGCCAAAAATCTGAAATATCACGATGAATATGCTTGGAACTGCAATCCCATGAATTATGTTGAGCAAGTGCAGTTACCTCGTAGAGTGCGCTTTTTAGTTGGTGCTAACGACCCCATTGTCAGAATTAAAGATACCCGTACTTGTGCCCAAAAATTTCCTGATGGTGCTTGTTATGTCGTTCCGGGGATGGGACATGGAACTAGACAGTGGGGGCCTGCATTTGTTGACCATGTACGCTATTTTCTGGCTACGCAATTAGGGGATTGGTGTAATTGATACAAATTCAAAATTCAAAATTCAAAATTCAAAATTAAGAATCCGGACAGGATAAGGGTTTAGGCTTGTGTATCTGTGGCATTGTCTTTTTAAATTTGTATGAGAATTTGCTGTTGGAGTGATGTATTTAGGGACATCCAATTTTTTAAATACCCAATAAATTTGTAGTGCGAGCGTCTCGCTCGCTTTGGAACATCAGCGAGCAAGATGCTCGCACTACGGAATATGGGTAATTTATTTTTTGTAAGTCCCTTAGCCCAACAGAGTAAAAAATGTAAAAAATATTATTTTAAATTATTGAGCGCGGCATAATTTGCGATCGCTATCATGATCGGGGTATTGCCAAGAATAAGCAAAATGGCTCACACTTTTGATTTGTGGGGCAAATTGCCGGAGTGCTTGCATTTGGGCTTCTAAAGATGGACGATTACTAATTGAGCTACCCCATTTACCAGCTAAAGCAGGCATTACCTGGGTACCTGGTTTCGCCATATTTAAAACCCTTTGTACTTGCGCCACAATGCAACTAACATCGCCGCAAGTCGCGTAAGCCATAGGATGCCATTCTAAAGAACTAGGAAACCTATCCCAAGGCTGTAAGCGCGAATCATAGCCTTGTCCGACACTTTGGTTACCTTCAGGGAAAAATACCACCCCGGCGGGAATATTTAATTCTTGGGCGGGATTAGTTGCTAAGGCGACAAAATCTAAGATACCTTGCATGGCATGAGCAACAGCGAGTTGCCACAAATCCCATTGTAAAAGCGGTTGTCTTTCTACAGGATTGATCAGGGATTTTTGCGCAGAGGATACAGTCCGTCCTTGCCACAGAGGTTCTCCCTCTTGAGGATAAAGTTGATCGACTTCGGAAATATCGGCGGGGGTAATATATCCTTTACCTAAAAAGCGGCGAATTAAATCTAAGCCTTTATTATTTTGTGCCCGTCGAAATAAAGCTTCTTGAGTTGCAGCAGTAAATAGCCATAAATCTGTGACTTTGGTGGCGATAGAATCGCTTCCCGTTTGTCTGGGATAGCGCACATAGTCAAATAAAATCCCATCGGGACGACGGCGCAGTACTTCCTGTACCATTTGGTAGTAATCACGTTTTGCTCGTTCGTTGTAGGGGTCGATAAAGACATGAGTACCCACATCTACAACATACAAGCTAGTTTGACCTTTGCCATTACGCGCGATCGCCGCTTCTCGGTCTTTACGTAGGGCATAGCTATAGCCAAAATTAATTGTATACATCCAAGAGTAAACTTTTAAACCCCGTTGTCGCCCTTTTTGAATCGCAGTTGCTAGCAAATCTACCTTCTCTGCACCTGGATTGCGAATTACAGAAGGCCAAGCTGTCGGGTTACTGGCGGCTGGTAATAGCACTCGTCCATCATAAAAGGTTTCTACATAAACTTCGTTATAGCCCAGATTTACAATCCGATCCATCATATGGTCGAGTAATCCTGGCTGGATATCACAAGGATACAAGCGCAACCAAATTGCTTGAGTTTGCGGCCAGGTGCGATTACGACAAGCCTGCATTTCCTGCGCATGTTGCTTTATTATCTGCTGATAACGCTTTTGCGCTTCTGGATTACCTCTTAGTGCTGCCAAACGTAAGTTTTCTTTTTCTTTGACAGCTTTTGGCGATAACTGACAATATTGTTGCACTTGCGCTTGTGCTGGTTGATTTGCCAAATAGGGAATCAATAGATTACTAGTGAAAATCGCAGCTAAGAGGCTTCGGGTAAATGACTTTGATTTCGTAACGTTCAAGGGAAGGTTAAACATACTTCAAGGTAGCAGGAAAAGTAGACTTGCTGTAAAAGCTGGGCACAGGCTGGAATTTAACAATCTTTGATAGATTGCTCTTTTCCAGATTTTTGGGCTAAAAGCTTTTATCCAAGCAGTCTGACCATCAACTTTCAATTACATAACTGAGATTGATGGATGTCAAATTCTCTATTGAGTAAATAGGGGCTTTGAAGCCTATTTTTTCAGACTTTCAAACCCCTATTTCTGTTGCCGGATTTTATTAATAATTGGATTTTTCAAGCAGACTCAGCTAATTACCCAATTTTTTGTGATTTGCTTGTCATCAAAGATATTACTCGTTTATGGCATCAGGTAGAGGAGATAAGTTAATCCTCATCAACAAATTTAGGCGCTGGAGATGATGGCTGAGAAAATGCTATTTTCTTATTGGTGAATTAAAATGCAAAATTTAAAAAGTGTTTAGTGAGTCTACTAAACTAAACAAATTTGCCAAGAGTCCCAATTGAATAAGACTCTTGACTGTGCCAATTTTTAGATTTTAGAGCTGTTCGCAAAATCCAAAATTGTCTGACTGTATTTTATTGACAGTTACGCACCGCGTCTTAGCGCCGCCTCTACCTGACTAAACTCTTGTTCTAGACGATTTTTGAGTTTTTCTGGTACAGGACGATTGGGGTAAGAACTGTAATGTCCTGCTAGGGAATTTAAGGCTGTACGCATGGTAGTAAAGGAGCTAAGTCCAGAAACAGAGTTAGCTCTTTGGTAGCGGGCTGAAAAGTCATTTATTTTTTGACGCGCTTCTGCTTGAGTTGCTGCTTTACTTGGTGAATCATCTGATAACTCTAAGACGTTTCTTAAAGTTTGGATTACCGTTAAGGTGTCTTGGCGATAATCTCCTGTCAAACTATCAGGGCTAGAACAGCCCATTAAGCCGATGGTTACAACTAAAACCAGGGCAAGCAGACGCGACCAATAGCGCTTCATAAGCATGTACTGAAATAATGCATAAATCAACGTCCATAGTATCTTGGATTGGTATCCGGGGGATCATGACGAAGGATGAAGCATCAGTATTGAATTCAATGTTTTTGATAGAGAGTGTCTCTTTGTTGGTAAGGTCTACCTAAGGAAGCGATCGCATTTTGCAAGGTTTCTGCTTCCATCGATGTACCACCAATTGCACCTGCCATTGAGGTAATATGTTCTTCCATCAATGTGCCGCCAATATCGTTACAACCCCACAATAAAGCTGTTGTCGCTCCATCTAACCCCAGCTTTACCCAGCTTGGCTGATGGTTAGGTATCCAATTTCCCAAATAAATCCGCGCTACAGCCGTCAACAGTAAGCTATCACTTAAAATTGGTTGATCGCGTCCTACCCGCCGACGTAAAGGTTTGGGTGCTTCCTGTCCAACAAAAGGCAATAAAATAAACTCAGTGATTTTTGCCGGATAGCCGTTTTTCATGGCTGTTATTTGTAGCGATCGCAATTTCTCTAAATGTGCGATTTGCTGTTCTTTGCTTTCAATATGTCCTGACAGCATGGTACTTGTGGTATGCAAGCCTAATTGATGGGCTGTACTAACAATTTCTAACCAGGTTGCTGTATCAATTTTTTCGGGACACAGTACCCGCCTCACTTCATCATCTAACACTTCGGCGGCTGTTCCTGGCATAGAACCAACACCAGCATCGCGCAAAGCCGCAATCACATCAGCATATTCCAGTCCATCAAGTCTGGCGATAAATTGCACTTCTTGGGGTGAGAAAGCGTGTAAGTGTAGCTGGGGAAACTCCTGTTTAATAGTTTCTACTAATTTGAGATAATAAGGCAGCGATTTGCCGTTAATCAAGGCTTGTGGGTTCAATCCCCCTTGCATACAGATTTCTGTAGCACCTCGTTTTACCCCATCTGTAGCTTTTTCTAAAATTTGCGCCCAATCTAACCAGTAAGCACCATTATCTCCATCATCGCGCCGGAATGCACAAAAACTACAATGCTGCTCGCAAATGTTAGTAAAGTTAATATTACGGTTGATGACGTAGGTGACGACATCACCAACTTGACGCTGGCGGAGTTTATCGGCTGTATTTTGAATCAGAGCGATCGCTTCTTCTTGTGTTTGTTTTAACAACACAACTCCCTCTACTGGGGATATATCGTATCCCAGCAAGGCACGGTCGAGAATATTATCAACAGTTTTATACTTCACAGGAGTGAAAATCAAGTTACTTCTTTTATTTTGCCAGGAATCTGAATGGTAATCTCTGTGACAAATTATAAGTGATAATTGTTACTACAATAAATTTAAACTTTATTAGGACTTACGCGATAACTCTCCCAAACCCTCTTTACTTCGTGTTCTTTGTGTACTTCGCGGTTCGTTTTTTAATGATTGTGCGTAAGTCCTATTTATCTTTAAATCTATATTAAGGTAGATTTTACTCTTTACTTTGACCGAGTACTGTTGTTGAGTTAGTTACTGGTTAGTGAAATTAAATTACCTACTGAAATAACAGACGTTCTCAAAAATCCCTAAACATGGACACTCTTCATCAGAAACGTCGGCAGGTATACCCCAGATGGCTCAAAATTATTATAGTTACTGTTTTATTACTGGGAATATATTTTCGATTTACTAATCTCAATGGTAAAGTTTATTGGTCAGATGAAGTTTATACATCACTCTGGCTTTCTGGACATTCAAGTTCAGAAGTTGTAAATCAAGTTTACAACGGTCAAGTTATTAGTATCAATCAACTCAAGAAATATCAACAGCCTAATCTGGAAAAGGGAGTAAGCAGTACAATTGAGCGCCTAGCATTAGAAGATCCCCAACATCCGCCACTTTATTATGTTATCGCTTGGTTTTGGTCGCAATTATTTGGTAATTCTGTAGCTGCCATTAGAAGTCTTTCTGCTGCAATTAGCTTATTATCTTTAATCAGCATATATTATTTATGCCAAGAGTTATTTGCACTGCCTTTGACAAGTTTAATAGCCGTTTCCTTAATGGCAATTTCGCCTTTTCATATCTTATATGCTCAGGAGGCTAGACAATATAGCCTGTGGATATTGACTATTTTGATTTCTAGTTATGCTCTCCTGAGAGCTTTAAGAAAAAAATCATTTTCGAGTTGGGTGATTTATACAATTACCATCACTCTCAGCTTCTATACATTTTTATTATCAATATTTATAGCTATCGGACATGGGATTTATGTATGGCTAATGCAGCGTTTACGATTAACTCCTGTGCTGCTTAGTTATTTCACATCTTTAATTGCAGCAATTATCATCTTTATACCTTGGCTGATAATTGTTAGCACAGGTAAAGCTGAAGGTAGAATCCAAAGATTAGATTGGATTGAAAAATCAAC
This sequence comes from Calothrix brevissima NIES-22, assembly GCF_002367995.1. Taxonomy (GTDB): domain Bacteria; phylum Cyanobacteriota; class Cyanobacteriia; order Cyanobacteriales; family Nostocaceae; genus Aulosira; species Aulosira brevissima. The sequence goes on along the minus strand of NZ_AP018207.1, from coordinate 4,060,476 downwards.
TAGTTTAAGCTCCCTAGTTGGGAAGTGGATACTGAACATAACTCGGATTTTTATCGATTGGATAAATATTAACGAGCAAGCACAGCTAAAAGCATTTTTTTTAATTTTTCCCTTGGCTCTAGCTTTATTAATTTTAATTGCTTATTCAATTTACTATCTCTGCCGTTCAACTCCTAAATCTTCTTGGTTGTTTATCTTAACTTTAACTCTAACTACAGCAATATTCCTCATCGTACCTGATGTCATATCTGGTGGCAGACGTTCAGGAGTACCCAGGTATATGATACCTACTTTTTTAGGAATTCAATTAATGATTGCTTGCTTACTTTCTAGTAAAATAATTGAGAGTAGAGTAAAAATCAGTCGCCAAATATGGACAGGAGTAACTATTTTATTACTAGCGAATGGTGTGATATCTAACGTAATTATATCTTCTTCTGAAACCTGGTGGAATAAAGGAGATGCAAACAATGGAAATTTACATCAAATAGCAAGTATCATTAATAAAACTGCTGCTCCTCTGATAGTTAGTGATGCTGAATTCACTACTATTTTAGGATTCATGCATCTGCTCAAGTCGGATACTGATTTTCAACTTACACAGCAGCCTAGTAAACTTGTTATTACCGAGCAGAGAGAAAATATATTTTTGTTTAAACCATCAGCAGATTTAGAAAAAAACATGCAGAAAGATTATGATTTTAATCCCTTATACAAGAGTCAAGGTTATAGTCTTGAATTAGTGAAATTACGGAAATAAGATAGTATGAATTGAGTCCATCCTAAAACTAGTTGCCATATAGTAATCTGCAAAGGAGTTACAAATATATATCTAACTGATAATTTTCGTTCATATATCAAAGAGGATTGCTATACTTTTATGTTGGGGAATTTTAAAACTCGAAGATTTCTGCAAGATTTAAAATCTAACATAATTTAAACGCCAACTAAATTAATAAAAATAATTAAAATCCCCAATCAATTCAGTGGAAGTTTACACTAATGATTCAACGCCAACCCACATCATTATTACCCGCACCAACTGGTGAATTACAAATACCAGAATTTCCGCCGCAAATTACCTCAACAAACAGAGAAGCTGTTATCCTTTCCCTCGTAATTCCCACTTATAAAGAACGTGACAATATTCATCAAGTTGTCAATATTTTGAGTCAGTTGTTAGATGAGTCGATTCCTGGACAATATGAACTAATTGTAGTAGATGATGATAGTCCCGATCGCACTTGGGAAGTAGCACAATCTTTGACAGAAGAATACCCGCAATTGCAAGTAATGCGGCGAAAACAGGAGCGCGGGCTATCTTCGGCAGTAATTCGGGGCTGGCAAGTCGCTAGAGGTAGTATTTTAGGCGTTATTGACGGAGATTTACAGCATCCGCCAGAAGTATTGACGCAATTGTTAACCCAAATTCAGCAGGGTGCAGATTTAGCAGTAGCGAGTCGTCACGTAGAAGGCGGTGGTGTCAGCAGTTGGAGTGTTATCAGACGTTTTCTATCCCGTGGGGCGCAAGTTTTAGGATTAATTATCTTACCCAGAGTCTTGGGTAGAGTTTCTGACCCCATGAGCGGTTATTTTATGGTACGACGAAATGCGATCGCCGGGGCAATTCTCAATCCTGTAGGTTACAAAATTCTCCTAGAGGTAATTGGGAGGGGAAATGTCAATGAAATTGCGGAAGTCGGCTATGTATTCTGCGAACGCAAAGAAGGCGAAAGCAAGGTGACATGGAAGCAATATGTCGATTATATTCACCACCTTTTGCGCTTGCGACTAACTACAGGCGGTTGGCGACGAGTTAGCCAAGCTACAGGACATTTAGAACAATTGAGTCAAAACATAGGTTTTCCCCTTGGTAGATTTCTCCGGTTTGGATTAGTCGGACTCAGTGGAGTATTTGTAGATATGGCAATACTTTATTTACTGAGTGACCCTACAACCTTAGCTTTACCTTTAACTCGTAGTAAAATAATCGCTGGCGAAATTGCCATTTTCAATAATTTTTTATGGAATGACGCTTGGACTTTTGCTGATGTCTCTATGAAGCAGCAGGAATGGCGTCAACGCTTGAAGCGCTTTCTCAAATTTAATTTAATTTGTTTGGCGGGTTTGATATTAAATGTGCTGATTTTAAACCTAGTATTTAATTTTCTCATTCCCAACCGCTACATTGCCAACCTAATTGCGATCGCAGTTGCTACCATCTGGAATTTTTGGGTAAACTTAAAACTTAGCTGGCGAGTCACTGATGTGAAATAGTGAAGTTGATCAACAATTACCAAAATTAACAACTATTTTTGGCTGTTTTTCCTATCTTGTATAATTTTCTGGTACACCCACAGGTGACAAACCCGCGATCGCTCTTAAATTTTGACAACGAATTAACTCGCTAAAATTTAACTCAGTACGTCCCTCAATCTTAGCGGTAGCTGCAATTGCAGATAACAAATACTCTGCTGCTTCAACTTCAGAGTAACCCCTTCTCCCCGCAATCCGAATTGCATCTGCATCAGCAGTTAATTCTAACTCTGGAGATTGATGATTACGCCAGATCCGAAAGCAAGCGATCGCACTTAAGCCTACACCAATAGCTACACCCACCACATCTGACTGTGTTGATTCCACTACACCACCCAGTAAACCGAGTAGCACTACCCCTTGATAAATATCCGGTTTAAACCACTTTACCCCTGTTAACCAGCTAACTTTTTGTAACAGTAGTAAATCTCTTTGCGATTTCGACAAGCGAAACCATAAATCAAAATTAATATATATCGGTCGTTCTTGATTCCAGGGAAGCGGGAAAGATACCTCAATCACCCTTGGCTGTTCTGGTTTGCTAACTATTTTTATCAGCATTCTAGCCGCAGCCGGCATAACATCTAATAAACGGCGAATCTCAACACTAGGCTCCATAAAATTAATCTATAAGTCGCTTAAATAGTTGGTTATTTGATTATCTCCTGCCAATGGCCAATGACAAGGGAAGAGGGACAAGGAAGACAAGGAAGACAAAGAAGACAAGGAAGACAAGGAAGACAAAGAAGACAAGGAAGACAAGGAGGACAAGGAGGACAAATGACTATTGACCATTGACCATTGACCATTGACCATTGACCATTGACCATTGACAAAAAAATCACTTTTCATGCTACCCTTTGATGTGTGATAATCTCCCAGATACATGGACGCTTTCGCTCCTACTCCGCCTGAATGGACAAACAAAGCAATTCATGCTTATCAGTTTTGCTGTCCCAATTGCAAAGCCAGTAGCCGAGAAGCTACAGAAGTTTGGCTAAATAGGCGATCGCCTGTTATTACAGAAGACCGTCGCCGTAAATGGCAAGAATTCTACAATTGTCACTGTAGTTGTGCTTGGTGGGCTTGGAGTAGCGATCGCCCGCCAACCGATCTATCTAGTCAACAAAATATTAATCCTTTATAACTATTTATACATAAACAAAAACCCGCCTTGAAGCGGGTTAAATCTTGCCATTGATAGAAAGTCAAAAATCAGTCAGTCAGGGCAGGATTTTCCCATCCCTGACAACCTAATTACTGATTTTAGAAACTGAAGGTAGTACGTAGAGTACCTACGTAGATATTGTTATTATTGTCGTTGTGTTCGGGATTGAAAATCACTAACAAACCAGGGGTAACCTGAATATTATCAGAAACTCTGACTTTGTATAGACCTTCTAAATGGTAGGATGTGCCAGATTCAGAAGCAACACCACTACCACCAGTGATTTTTGGTGGTTGACCAAAGATTAGACCGAGAACGTTACCTTTTGCACCTAAGTCTCTCACGCCCAGTGAAGCAGCCCAATACCAAGCATCTGCACTTCTGTTGTCAGTAGCAGAATCGGCCTCAGTATAACCAGCCCAACCACTCAAAGCCAACTTAGCACTAGGTTGGAAGGTAGCTTGTATACCATAATGGTTAGCTTCAGTCCGAGTGTTATTACCAAAAGGTCTGTTAGCAAATGCACTACCTGTACCTTGGAATAAGCTAGGAACGCTTTGGTAAGTACGCGCATAGCTAAAGCCAATATTTAAAGCTTTGTTGGGTTTGAAAGCTATTTGACCAAAAAAGGTGTTACTACCACCAAACAAGCCGCTACCATCAACCGGATTGCTAGCATTAGTACCTTGGGCGATATAAGCTGCACCGAAGGACAAAGGCCCGTTAGGATTGACGTTCACACTTATACCAGCACCGTCACCAGCTTGGCGATAGATTGGGCTGAAGCGTCCGTAACGAGATAAAGCACCTCTACCAGAACTAGCAAAGTCAGGGTTAAAGGTATAAAAGTTCTCGTTCAACTCAGCGCCAGTCGCATCAACTTTCACCCTAACTGCATCGGTTAAGTTGAAAGCATAGTTAATTTTATCGATACCAACACTATTGTTTTCACTCCCGTCATAGGCTAAACGGGTCATGTTGGTACCAGTAACAGTTTGATTAGAGATAGTGTTGCGACCTTGGAGTCGGATTTGCAACTGGTCTTTCCCTGTAAAACTGCTATTTAAGGTCAACCGAACGCGATCGGAGAAAACTGTATTGGAGTCTAATTTAGCGCCATTGTCAGCTCTCGTATCACCAAAAGCCTGAGAAACGTTGAAAATCGCTTCCCCTTGTAGCTTGGTAGTAGTAGAGAATTGATTCGCTTCTAATTCAGCAGTACGTGCTTCTAAAGAATCAACACGACCGCGTAAAGTTGCTAATTCAGCAGAGAATTCTTCTTGTAAGCGCTGTAAAGTCGCTAAATCTTGCTTGGTTACTAAATCGGCGGTAGCTGTAGCAATCAGTTCGTTAACTCGATCTAAACAAGCATTCAACCCAGCAGCAAATTCATAACGAGTCAAAGCACGGTTACCCCGATAAGTACCATTGGGATAACCTGCAATACAGCCATAACGCTCAACTAGAGATTGTAAAGCCTGGAATGCCCAATCTGTAGGCTGTACATCCGAAAATTGGGAAACAGATGTCACCTGACCCATACTGTCAGAGTCTTGCGCCAACTGGCTTACACCAGTTACCTTCTCATTGGTTTCACCCGCCAAGCTGCTGTTAGCCGCCAAAAATGTCGCAGCAACAACCAAAGGGCCAATTTTTACTAGCTCCCACAATGCTTTTTTCATTACTTTTACTCTCACACACACCTAAACTAGTTAAATCCTAAGTAAATTTGCCCTAAATATTTTTTTCATTAAGGAATTTACTTACATTAATTCACTCATAATTTTACCAAGGTTAGTTGGTACTTTTCACGAGTAAACCAAAATTATTTTACCCTATTATTTGCAAATATTATTAGGCAAACAAATTATCATCCGTCTTTTTTGACGCAGCAGCTTTCCCTCTTCTTCAAATTGCTGTAAAAGTCTTGTAATCGTCACCCTTGTAGTATTTAAAACTTCTGCTATTTCCTGATGGGTGATATTTAGATCGAGCAATTTGCCCTGTTCTACTTCAATACCAAATTTTTCACTTAACCACAACAGAAAATACCACAAGCGTACTGACATTGGTTTACGATGAACTATACTTAGTAATTCCTCAGCCTGTTGAATATGAGCTAATAAAGCACCGATATCTTCAGACCAGAGATGAGGTGGAACAACACTCACTTCTACTTTAGTTAACGATTCAATTTGATAAGGTTTAACTCTGGATAAGGGATAGCCAATAATATCGCCCGGCCCCCAATAACCTAGAGTAATATATGTTCCATCTTCACTCCAAGTTAAAGTACGAACCGCTCCCTGCTCAATGCGCCAAAGAACTTCATTGCGTGGGGGAATTATTTCCCCACGAGCAAATATTCTTTGAGGTAACTGTCCATTGATCAGAGCATGATTCAATGTACTAGCAGATTCTGTGGTAGGACTTGTGAAATACATTCAGAGGTAAGTTTATGAGAATAGGGATAGGGGAATACTGTATAAATACTGAATAAATACTAGAATCATCGCTCAAAAAATTTTGTTACTGAGTTTTGTTTATACAAACTACTGGCTTCAGATCAATATTTACAGATCTTTCAACAATAATTTTTAGCAGAATCTTCAATTAACCTTACCCTTTGATGTTGTTTGAGCTAACTCCAATTAAATGCGCGATCGCTAAGTAATATTTATATTACATTCTCGCATTACATCCTTGATCCCCAAATTATAGATATCTCAGCATGTATATATTTAAATATCTAATTATCTATATAGAGGATAGGCAATAATTCGGTCTATATTTAAAAAATAGTCAGAGTTTATCTATGTTCAATGCTGATTGGTAATTGATATCTATTATGAGAATGTATGATTTGTATGATGCAATTTAATTTAAATTTGCCTGGTTGCCATATTTTACTAATCAAGTTTTGATTTGATCGGCATTTTAGCAACATAGAAATATTTGACAGATATTTTTGATTAAATTATTGCTTAATTATTAGGTTTGACAATATTTTTGAATTTCCTCCTAAAGAAAGCTGTTATGCTCCATACATTTTTCTACTGAAAGAACAAGCAAAAATGATGTTGCTTATTACACATTTAACTCCTACGTAGTTTTTCTCTCGAAACTTTAATATGTAAATATTAAATAGCTTGATCTCAGCATAATACTAGCCCTGTTTTATACTGCATTTTTTGACTTTCTCCTCTAAACATCAAATAAACATCAAAAAAGTGATACTTATGAGTTTCAAATTTTGAAAGTATCACTTTTTATTGTTGGCTTAATTTTAAGTTTGCAAGTTTAAGAAGAGGTAAGCTTTTAGTGAAATGTATGCTAGTTCACAAAGTTTTCATATTTAATTTTTCGTTGTCGCTAGATGTAGACAAGGCTAAATTGACTATTGACTATAGAGTTTTGACCATCCAAATCTAAATTTTAGGAACTTTAATTAATAATGCTGACCCGTTACAATATATGCCACTCTTTGTCCAATATTCGTAGCGTGATCCGCCATGCGCTCTAGGTAGCGAATAGCTAAAGCTAACAGCACAATCGGTTCTACCACACCCTGAACATCTTTTTGGAAAGCTAAAGTTTGATAGAGACGTTCATAGGCATTATCGACAGTATCATCTAAATGCTTAATACTGCGCCCGCCAGCTTCATCCAAATCAGCTAAAGCTACTAAGCTAGTAGCTAACATTGCTTGCGCGTGATGGGACATAACTGCAATCTCTGGTAAAGATGGATGAGGGGGATAAGGAAAGATTTTAATGGCAATATCGGCAATATCTTCGGCATAATCACCAATTCTTTCTAAATCTCGCACTAATTGCATAAAAGCACTCAAACAGCGCAAGTCTTGTGGTGTAGGCTCTTGCGTTGTCATAATCGCTGTACAGTCTGACTCTATCTGTCTGTAAAAGCGATCGATTTTTTTATCTAATTGTGGAAGTGCTTCAGCTGCTGTGAGATTGCGGGAAAATAAGGCTTGGTGGCTGAGACGAAACGATTGTTCTACTAAAGCTCCCATGCGCAATACATCCCGCTCCAAGCGCCTCATAGCGCGTGCTAGCTGGTTTTCATCGGAATTAGGGCTATCAAGGGCAGCGTTCACACTTATCTTGTTAAACTGGATGTTATTTTTTTAACTATAATCTTGGCTGGAGTTATTTGCCATGACTTCTGGTAGTTGGAGTTGTATCCAAGCGCCACCAGTTTCGGGGTGATTCATAGCTTTGATCCAACCACCGTGAGCGAGAATAATTTGTTTGACTATTGCCAAGCCTAAACCACTACCTACAATTGTAGGTGTGGAATGAGAATCTGCTATTTGGTTACGCGCTCTTGCTTTATCCCCTCGGTAAAATCGCTCAAAAACATGGGGTAAATCTGCTGATGAAAAACCAACGCCAGCATCGATGATATCGATTTCTAAACTAGAGGAAGTAGAATTGCTAATTTCAGTAGCTTCTGTAGATACTATTTTGGTTTGAACTTGAATAGTTGTGTCAGCAAGACTGTATTTAATGCAGTTGTCTAGCAAGTTCAGAAAAACTTGGTATATGCGGGAACGATCTGCTTTGATGAACACAGATTCTATTCCCGAATAGCTCAGATTCAGGTTTTGTTGTTGCGCTAAAGGTTCTAAAGTTTCCCAAACAGAAGCAATGAGCGATCGCACTTCCACCGTTTCCGGATTTAATTGAATGGTTGGATCTGTTTCCATTTGAGTTAGATCTAACCAACCTTGTACCAAGTTAATCAAGCGATCGACTTCTTGCATCAGGCGGTTAACCCAACGATTTAACGGTGGTTCTAAGCGGTTTTGTAAAGTTTCCACAACCAAACGAATCGAAGTTAAGGGTGTTCTCAGTTCGTGTGCTAAATCGGAAAAAGAACGCTCTCTAGCTTGATTCATATCTAGCAGTGGTTGGCGATTTTCCAAAAATACCCCCACTTGTCCCTTCGGTAAAGGGAAACTAGATGCACGTAAAGCCAGAGACTTTACTTCTAACATTGCTGCTGCATTCTCAAAAGAGGGGTGGAACACCCACTCTTTCACCCTTGGTTGTTGACAATCGCGAGTTTGCTCAATTAAGCGATCAAGTTCATAAGACCGGACTAACTCCAGTAACAATCTTACTTGTCCTGGTTGCCATCGCTCCAGATACAACATCTCCTTAGCCAGCTTGTTGCACCACAGCAGTTGATTTTCTTCATCTACCTGCAAATATCCCAATGGTGCAACATTCAGTAGTTCTTGGTACGTTTCTAGTGACTCTTGTAAATTTTGCCGTTTTTGCATCAGCACGGCAATTTGCTCCCGCAGACGAGGCATCAACGGCAGCGCTACCTCAGTATAATGAGAATTTAAAGGTTTGAAGATTCGCTTCAGGTAATGCTCTAGCTGTACCTGTTGCCACATCCAAAACCCAATACCTAATCCTAAACCCAGAGAAAATCCCAATAAGAACATTTAAGTTATTTAGTTGCTCGATCACAACTAAAAACTAACAATTATCGTCCCCTTTTATCCAAAACGATAGCCAAATCCTCGAACAGTGACAATATATTCGGGACGGCTAGGATCTAACTCTAATTTTTCCCGCAACCAACGAATGTGAACATCGACAGTTTTACTATCTCCCACAAAATCTGGCCCCCAGACTTGATCTAGCAGTTGTTCTCGCGACCAAACTCGGCGCGCATAACTCATAAACAGTTCCAGAAGGCGAAACTCTTTGGGAGAAAGATTGACTTCTTGACCACGAACTAGTACGCGACACTCTTGGGGATTTAAGCTGACATCCTTGTACTTTAAAATTGGTAGTTGGGTGACAGTGCTAAACCGTTGACGACGCAATAATGCCCGACAGCGAGCTACTAATTCCCGCATACTAAAGGGTT